>CAWDQK010000001.1:0-18616 GCA_963804395.1 uncultured Verrucomicrobiae bacterium
GACGGCAGCCTGGTGGGTTTTTCGGCCTCATTTGTGTCCGAGCATTTCCCGGAGGCGGCCGGTCTCCGCCTCGTGCGGGGACGGTGGATGAGCCAGTCCAAGGGAGCCCAGGAGGTCGTCATCAACGAAACCCTGGCGAGGAAACGGTTCGGCGATGAAAACCCCGTCGGTCAGGTGATGATGATTAAGAACAAGGAGGGAAAGGACTGGGTGTGGACCGTCACCGGGGTGGTGCATGACGTCCGGCCGGGTTTGAAGGCCAAGGCGTTCAACGAGGTTTACGAGATCAGTTCCTGGTGGCCGCCGGGGGTGTCAACGTTGCTGATCCGCTACGACCGGGATCCGGGCCCGGAAGCGGAAGGCCTGATCCGCCGGGCGATCTACAAGGCGAATCCCGGAATCATCACGCTGTCGATCCAGACCTTGAATCAGCAGTTGCGGCAAAGCCAGGGGCTGGAACATCAGGCCCTGAACATCCTGCAATGGCTGTCGCTGGCGGCGTTGGCGCTGGCGACGGTTGGTTTGTTCTCGGTCCTGGCCTACAACGTGGATCAGCGGCGCCCGGAGTTTGGGGTGCGGCTCGCGCTCGGTGCGCCGCATGCCAGCATCGTCTGGCTGGTGCTGCGGCGCGGTCTGATGACGACGGGCATCGGGGTGATCCTGGGCTGCGTCGCCGCGCTCGGGCTCACGCGGCTGATGGCATCGCTGTTGTTCGAAACCCGGACGTTTGAGCCGGCCGTCTACGTCTCCGTCGTTGCGGTCCTGCTGGCAGCCGCCGTCGTCGCCTGCTGGATACCCGCGCGTCGCGCGGCCAACGTGGATGTTTCCCGGTTGCTGCGGATGGAATAGCCGCGCGAGCAGCGGGTCGGACTTCGTCCTTCGCGCAGGGCTGCGGCATGGCAGGGTTTCCGCGCCGTCGGAGTCGTACGCCAGCCTTCGCTGAAGCTCCGGCTCGGCACGCGGTTCCGCTACGGAATCGCCGAGCTTGCTGCTCTACGGGCGTTCGGGAGATGCAACCGTCAGCACGAGCGCCCGGCGGCGCACTTGACAGATCCGGTTTGTGAGACTTATTGGTGAGACATGAAAACCGCCACGGTGCGACAGATTCGCAATGCGTTTCCTTTCGTCCTCCGGCTTATCCGCAACGGCGAGTCCGTCGCCATCACCTCGCGGCGGAAAATTGTGGCGACATTGACCCCCGCCGAAGCCTGGGAAGCGGTCGCGCCGGTCGCTTACGCTCGCGGCTACACTGCCTCTGAAACCGCGGTACCGATGCGGCTTCGTCAGGCAATGGCTCCGGCGGGCGGGGTGATCAGGGCTTGCAGCGCGACCAGGTCGGGCTTGCCCGATGCCGAGCAGTGGAAACGGGGTGCACAACTTCAGCTGCTTCGGCACGCTCAGGTCCGAGAGTCCCCGGGCGCGGATCGCGTCGCGCACGGCTTCCAGGGTGAGGCCCGCGTCGGCGGTGAAAGGACAAGTTCCTCGCCCTTCGTGGGGTGAGGCCGGCTGACCACCGCCATGGCGCCGGCACTCGCCCCGGAGACCGCCTCCTCGACCGCCGCCAGGGAGACCATCTCGCCGGCGATCTTGGCGAAGCGCTTGGCCCGGCCCAGGATCGTGACGTAGCCCTGGTCGTCGACGGTGACGATGTCCCCGGTGTCGTACCATTCGCCGGAATCGGCCAGGACCCCGGGCTGGTCCGGAAGGTAATAGCCCATCATGCGGTTCGGGCCGCGGAAGAAGAGCCGGCCGCCCGCGGTCCCGGGCACCGGCTCGAGCCGATAGCTGATCCCCGGGAAGAAACTGCCCCACCGTGCCCGGCTTGAAGCAGAGCGGCGTGTTCATCGTGAGCGCCGGCGAGGCCTCGGTCGTGCCGTAGCCCTCGAAGATCCGGATGCCGAACCGCTCGCTCCAGAGCTTCTGCGTGGCTGGCTGGAGCTTCTCGGCACCGGCAAAGACATACCGCAGGGCGATAGAAGTCGTAGGCGTTCGCCTTGCGCGCGTAGCCGTTGAGGAACGAATTGGTGGCGAAGAAGATCGTGGCGTTGGTGTTGTAGATCAAGTCCGGGATCACGCCGTAATGGAGCGGCGTCGGATACAGGATCGTCCGCACACCCGAGAGCAGCGGCGTCAGCATCCCGCCGGTGAATCCAAAGGCATGGAAGAGCGGCAGGGCGTTGAAGACGCAGTCGCTGTGGGTGAAATCGATCCGGGCCCGCAGCTGCGCGACATTGGCGAGGAGGTTCTCATGGGAGAGCACGACGGCCTTCGGCAGTCCCGACGAGCCGGAGGTGAAGAGGATCGCGCAGCGGCGGTCCCGGCCGGCGGCGATCCAACGGGCTTCGTGTTTGGCGTACGCTGCGCTCAGGTTGAACTGCAACCAGGCGGCCCGCAGTTTCCACGCGAATGATGGCTTCAGGTCCTCCAGGTAAACGACGGCGGCCCCGTCCGCCAGCAGGGCGTTCAGCCGGTCTTCCAACCGGGCTGCGGCCACAAACGCGCGCGACGTCACCACGGTGCGGATCTCGGCCGTCCGGCTCGTGGAGGCGAAAGCCGCCCGGCCCATGCTGAAGTTGAGCCACGCCGGAACGCGGTGGGCGAATTGGAGCGCCCAGAAAATGAGCGCGCCCTCGATGCTGGTCGGCATCATGATGCCAACGTTTTCTCCCGGTTTGGTCACCCGGGAGAGCCGGCATCCGAGATACGCCGAACGGCCGAGAATCTGGGCGTAGGTTAGTTTTCTACGATCGGCACCTTCCCACATCCGTCGGCTCCCGCCGTGGCGCCGGGAGGCAGCCATCAATTCCCGGAACAAGCTGTGGTCCGTCAGCTGGGCGGAGAAGGCGGCATCGCTAAGCAGGTTGTAGATGAAGGCTGTGCGGTCCGACCGGGCGGTGTCTGCCGGCATGATGCAGGGCGGACTGATGGTGAGGGTGATCCGGGGAAACCACCGGCGCCGATACTTGGTGCCGAGCCGGGTGAGCATCGACAGATGCGCGCCGTCGATGTGAACGGTGACGATCTGGGCCTGAGTCCGGTGGGCGATGAACCCGGCGCCGTCGTAGACTTTCATCAGGCCGCCGGTCATGCTCAGCCTGCCCTCGGGGAAGATCGCCACCACCTCGCCCCGCATGGCGGCGGCGCAGAGCGATTTCAGGCTCAACGGATGGGCGGGATCGATCGGCCGCGCGTCGACCCATTTCATGAATGGCTTGATCCACGGCCGGCTGGCGATTCCAGCGTGAACCGCGAACAAGGGCGTGTCGGGCAGGAATGCGGCCAGCAGCGCCGCGTCCAGCCACGACGTGTGGTTGGCGATTACGAGTCTCGGGCCCGACGCGGGAAAGTTCTCCATGCCGCGGACACGGACCCGAAAAGCCAGACGAAGGATCAGGCGCACCACGGTATGCAGCACCGATTCGGGAACGAGCCAGACCGTGTAGGCCGAAACAGCGAGATTGGCCGCTCCGAGCGTGCACAGCAGAGCCAGCGGGCGGGGGTCGACGGCCGCCAGGCCCATCGCGGCCAGCGCGCCGCCGACCATGAATGCGGCGTTCAGGATATTGTTGGCTGAGATCACCCGCCCGCGTTGGTCGACCGGGCTGCGGTGCTGCATCAGGGCATACAACGGCACCGAATAGATGCCTCCGGCCACGCCGATTCCCGAGGTGATGACGGTGAGCAACGCCCCGAGGTGGGCAGTCCAAAAAACATCGACGAGCACCCAAAGCACCAGGAATCCGCTGATGATGACCCCGGCGATCGGGACATACGTTGCCTTGATGCGACCCCTGGTCAGGTAGTATCCGAGAAACGATCCGGCGCCGACTCCCAGGGCAAAGCAGAGCAGGAAGTGGGTCACCCCGTTGGCGTCGCGGTGCAGGACTTCCTTCACGTAGGTGGGCAGGAACGAAAGCAGCACGGCGCCGAGGCACCAGAACCAGGAGATGCCCAGGATGCTCCGCCAGAGAACGGGGATTTGCCAGACGGTGCGGATGGCATCGACCGAGCACCGCCAGAGGGACCGTGGGTTCCACGGGGAGAAGGTCGGAGTGGCCGCCGCCGGAGCCGGGGGCATGAAATAGGTGGAGGCGCAGCCGATGAGCCCGAGAATGACCAGCAATCCCGCAATCTCGTTGCGGCCTGCTGCGCCCGTTGCGGCCCGCGCACCGACCAGCATGCCGGTGACAATTGCGATGAAGGACCCGGCCTCGAACCAGGCGTTGCCGCTGACCAACTCTTCGGTGCTCAGATAGACCGGGAGCAACCCGTACTTCAACGGGCCGAAGAGCGCGGAAATGAATCCGAGAGCCACAATGACCGCCCACATGCCGTAGAAGCTGTCGGCATAAAGGGCCGCCGCCGCCCCGAACATGACGAATGCCTCGAAGGTCTTGAGCGTCCGGACGAGCTTGTGCCGCGCCCAGATGTCCGAGACATAGCCCGCCCAGCCCGACATCACGACGAACGGCAGGATGAAGAGTCCGCCGATCAGATAGACGGCATAGGCGGGATTCCACCCGTGGGCGCGCGCGAGCCCGAAGGTGCTGAGCAGGACGAAGGCATTCTTGAAGACGTTGTCGCAGAACGCCCCGATGAACTGGGTGATGAACAGCGGCAGAAAGCGTCTTGAGAAAAGGACGTTCATGGTTGGTCAGGTCCGTTTGAAATGGTTTCAGAAGAAGTGTGGCCACGAGCACGAGCCCCTCGACACCGCGCCCGGGACCTGAGCTTGTCGAACGGGCGAGTGGACGGACAGCCCGCTCGCTGGCGCTCGCAGCTACGTTCGCGTTTTCGGCGACAGTTCAACTTGAACCCCTCGGGATTGAGTGGAGGCGGAGGTGGGGAGGCGGATTCGCCCGGCCGCCCGGACAATGCGCATTTCCGGGAAGCCCATCGACGTGCAGATCGGTTTTCATGGGAGGGCGGAGGATTTGGCGACGAGGCTTTGCAGCACCGATTCCGTGGTTCTTCGCCTGGCCGCGCTCAAGCCGGAGACCAGCTCGGACAGGCCTTTTTCATAGACCGGGTGAGCGGAGTCCCACGCCGCGCGGCCCTTGGGGCTCAGGGTCACAACGTGCTGGCGGCGGTCATGCGTGGTTTCCACCTCCTGCAAGAGGCCGTCTTTCTTCATCCGCTTGATCAGGCCGGTGACATTCGAACGATCGACGATGAGAGCGGCGGCAAGATCGGAAGCGCGCAGGCCGTCGGGTTGATCGGACAGGAGGTTGAGCACGTTAAATTTCGCAACCGTGAGACCGTGAGGCCGGAAGGTGCGCTGGCCGGCTTTTTCCAGCGCCTGGGCGGCGGCGAGGACTTGGAGCACGAGGTTCATGGGGGAGAGAATGGACCAGATAGTTGATATGTCAAATAATTAGTTGATGTATCAACTAACTCCCCGGGCTGGCCGGAAACTCAACACTAGAGCATCTTCAGTTCCGACGAATCTGCCTGACTCCCAATGTCGTGGTTACCGGGAGCGGCACCCGCCAGCATCATTCCGGCTAGGGCGAGAATATGCCGAAGGGACGTGCGGAAGGAGGTCCACTCGCCCGTTCGACAAGCTCAGGGTCCCGAGCGAAGTCGAGGGACTCACGCTCGCGGCCACGTTCGCGTTCCCGGATGCGGTTCAAGTTAAGACGCTCCGGCTGGATGGCCATGGCGTGTCTCGTGTGCGTCGCGATGACCGGGCAGATCAGGATACAACTGATCGTTTCGCCCGCTCGACAAGCCGGGCTTCTCGCTGCTTTATTGTCCCGCACATTTTCCGGAGCAAAACTATGAGACGAATCACCATCCTGTTGCTGGCTGTGCTGTCGTGGAGCGCTCTGCTGAGCTCTCCGCTGCTGGCCGAGGGCAAGTACAAGAATTTCCGCGTGGCCGCCTACGCCTTGCGGGCCACGGTCGTGTCATGGACCAATCCGCAGAAGCAGGCGGCCGACTATGAGGAGATGTGCCGCCAGGTGAAGTTCGACAAGATCTACCTCGAATTTGCCGGGGGCCACCGGATGGTCGACGAGGCCACGCTCGACCCGATCAAAAAGTTCTTCACCGATCGCGGCATCATCGTGTCGGGCGCCATGGTGCCGAACGGCCTTTCCTTTGCCAAGGCGGAGGACCGCGCCTACCTCAAGTCTGTCGTGGAGGTGGCCGCCCGCCACTTTGACGAGGTCATTCTGGACGACTGGTATTTCACCTCGTCCAAGACGGCCGCGGACATTGCCGCCAAAGGGAGCAGGAGCTGGACGCAATACCGGATGGAGGCGCTGGACGAGGCCGCGGTCAGCCTGCTGATCCAGCCGGGCAGGGCCATCAACCCCAAGTTCAGGCTGATCATCAAATATCCAAACTGGTACGAGCATTACCAGGGGCTGGGCTATGACCTTGAGGTCGAGCCGAAGCTGTTCGACGGGATCTACGCCGGGGTCGAGACGCGTGATCCGATCCGGAGCGAGCAGCACCTCCAGCAGTATGAAAGCTATAGCATTCTGCGCTATTTCGATAATGCCAAGCCCGGCGGGGCGGATGGCGGTTGGGTTGACAACGGGGCCGAGTACATCGACCGCTACGCCGAGCAGATCTGGGACATGGGTTTTGCCAAGGCCCGCGAGATCACGCTTTGGCATTGGGCCGACTCGGCGAGGCCGATCAGAGTCGGTCCGCGCCCATGGCAGGGAACCGAGACCAGCCTTACCCTGAAGAAGGTGCTGGAATCGTACCAGGCTCCGGCCGGCGGCGGCGGAGCGGGACCGCGGTGCGGCCGCGTCGCCGGCTACGCGATGGAGCAAATGGATGCCTTCCTCGACAAGCTGGGCAATCCCGTCGGGATTGGCGGCTATCGTCCGCCCCATGCGATCGGTGAGGAATTCCTCTACGACTACCTGGGCATGATCGGCATCCCGATCGAATTTCACCCGACGTTTCCGGTGGAGAGCAGCATCTGCCTGCTCACCGAGAGTGCGAAGCTCGATCCGGACATTGTCGGCAAGATCAAGATCCAGTTGGGCGCGGGCAAGACGGTGGTGATCACCTCGGGCCTGCTGCATGCCCTCTCCGGCAAGGGCATCGAGGACATCAGCGAGTTTGAATACACCGATCACCAGGTTGGCGTCACCGACTTCCAGGGCCGCGGCGGCTTTGCGATTCCGGGCGCGGCGATCGATGCGCCCATCTTCTTTCCGGTCATTCATTTCCTGACCAACCAGTCCTGGGCTCAGGTCACCGGCCTTGATTCCAGGTCCCCGTGGAACGCCTATCCGATTGTCCTCAGCGACGAATACGACCGCGGCACGCTTCTCGTCCTGGCTATTCCCGAAAACGTGGCCGACCTCTATCGTTTGCCGGCCCCGGTGCTCAATGCGATCCGGAGCCAAATCCTGGAGACATTCCCGGTGCGGCTGAGCAATGCCCCGAGCCAGGTCAGCGTGTTCGCCTACGACAACAACACGTTTGTGGTGCAGTCGTTCCTGCCCACCGAGGTCACCGTGACCGTGACGCTGGCCGGCACGAGCGCGTCGAGCAAGATAACGGACTTGGTGAACAGGCAGGTGATCCCGCCGGCGACGGTCACAACCAGTCCGACCCATTTTTGGGGTCCGGGCGGTCGCCGCGGCCACGCGCCCGCCGGCTCCAGTTTCTCCATCACGATTCCCGCGCATTCGTACCGCGCATTTGCCACCGAGAAGTAGCCGGGCGGGCTGCTTGCCGTAGGGCGAAACCCGGTCGGCCGAGGCGCGGATCCTGTTCTGCACGGGAAATGATGAAACATGCGCGCCCGCGGCTAAAGCGCCGCAGGGAAACGCTGTCAAATGCGGGTTGAAACATTGCCGGAAGTCGATTGGAATTGGCGGGGCGAAGGTGAGTGATGCGACGCACCTTCGTGGTCCACCGTTTTCCATGGTTCTCCCAGGCAAAGGCCTCTTATTTGCGGGGTTGGTCTTGGCGGTCAGTTTGGCCGCGCTGTGCGGGCGCGCCCGGGCCGGGGAGGTGGCTTCCCCGCCGGCGCGCTCCCTGCGCGGCGGCGCCCCGGCCCGCGATTACTCCTTTGAGGAGATTGGTTCGGTCTCCGCCGGCCTGACGCTGGGCAGCGACCCGTTCGGGCGCATCTCGGTCACGCGAGAGGGAATCCATCTCGTCTTCGACGACAATGCCTGGACTGAGATTCTGGACGATCAGGACCCGTCTCGGAACTTCATGCGCACGTCGCTCGGCCCGGATAACCGGGTCTATTGCGGCTCCGCCGGAGCCTGGGGCACGCTGGATTTTACGTCGAGCCGGGCGGCGCGCGTCCGCTTGTTTCGACCGGAGCACATCCCGGACTGGGCCAAGAACAATGCCTTCCTCCTGTTTGCCCACACCCGCCACGGCGTGTTGTTTGCCGGGGTCAACGGTGGCGTCTTCCGTGGGAGCAGGACCGGCACCCAGCGTTTCATCGAGGCGGCCGGCACCCTTGACGCCTTCGCCATCGGCGACGTGGTCTACCTGAGCACCATCTCCCAGGGCATTTATGCGTTCGACACGTCGGCGGACAGCCTGGTCTGGATGGGTCGAGAACGCATCGGCGGGGCGCTCCGCGCG
The DNA here is from genome assembly GCA_963804395.1 of uncultured Verrucomicrobiae bacterium. GTDB lineage: Bacteria > Verrucomicrobiota > Verrucomicrobiia > Opitutales > Opitutaceae > Fen-1467. The sequence continues at coordinate 8,578 of CAWDQK010000001.1, forward strand.
GCGGCCGACTGGGATTCCGGGCACGTGCTCGCGGTCGTGGATAACCGCGGTTTCGCCCTGTTCGACGGTGAGAAGCTCCAGCCCTGGCCCACGGAGATCGATTCGATTTTGCCGGACGGGGTGACCGCTATGCGCCAGCTGGACCACGATCAAGTGGTCGTGGCGGTGCGGGGTCACGGCCTGCAGTTTCTCGACCACAACGGCCGTTTGGTGCGGTCGCTGGAAGGGGGGCGCTACGGCAGCATCACCGATCTTTACCAGAACGAGCCCGGGGTCCTGTGGATTTCGTCCGCGGACGGGGTGAGCAAGGTGTTCTATAATTCCCCGGTCGATGTCTTCGATCAGCGCGCCGGCCTGGAACTTGACTGGCCGGTCCCCCTTTTGTACAACGGCCGCACCCTGGTGATCACGAACGGGGGCGCCTATGAAGGGATCGTGGCGGGTGCCGGCGCTCCGGACCGGTTTCAGCAGATCCCGCTGAACATCGCTTCCGGCGTCTGGAGCGCCGAGGACACGCCGCATGGCCTCCTGTTCGGAAGCGCGCAGGGGGTGTATTGGCGCCAGGATGACGGCACCGTGGTGCCGGCGCTCACGAACTTCGCGGTCAGCCGGTTGTGGACGACGGACGACAGCCGGGAAACCTGTTTGGTGATTGGGACTGAATGGATCGCCCTGCTGCACTGGGACGGCGCCGCCTGGCGGGAGGCAGCGCCCCGGGTCAAAGGGCTGGGCTACCCGTCGCTCCTGCAGTCCGCGGCCCCCAATTCCCTGTGGATCGAACTCGGCATCAACCGGGTGGGGCGCATCACCGTGCGCGACGGGGCGCTGCACACGGAAGTGTTCACCCCCTTCGGCAACGGAAGCACCGCGTGGGCCAGCCTCGGTTGCGTGGGGCCGCACATCATCATCAGCCGGGGCGAACCCGGGCGCGTCTATTTCGATGAAAACACCGGGCAATTCTGCAGGCCCCCGCCAATCGATGCCGTGCTGGCGGCGGCGCCGTACTGGGCGCTCCGCCCCCAGGAGGATGCGTCCGGGGTGATCTGGGCGCCGTACAGCCGGGGCATTTTTCGCCTGATCCCGAGCGGAACCGGCTACCGGGCGGACGTGGACACGTTTCGGATCATTCAGGACAGCTTCCCGAATCTCCTCCTGGTCGACCGGCGGGACGTCTGGGTGCGCACCCAGCGCCGCCTGCTCCACCTGGCGGCCAACGCCTTCGACGCTCCGCGTCCCATCCGGCCGCGGCTGCTGAGCGTTGTCGATGCCCGGCGGCAGACGGAACTCTGGAACGATCTTGACCGCAATCCACCCTCGCTGAAGCCGCTGCCCTACGACAGCAACAGCCTCGAATTTCACGTTTTTCCCGGCACCTACGCGTTTCTCCACAGCCCGGGGTACGAATTCAGGCTCAATGGCTACTCGGAGCAATGGTCGCGGCCCTCCCGCAGCACCACGGTTAGCCTGATGAGCCTGCCGGAGGGGAGCTACCGGATGCGCCTGCGGTTGGTGGGGGAGGCGGGGCCGCTGGGGGAAACCCTGGAGTTTCCCTTCGCGATCCAGCCGCCCGTCTACCGGACTTGGTATGCATACTTTGGTTACGCCTTGCTCCTGGGCGCGGCGGCGCTGGTCTTCTCCCGCTGGCTCCTCCGTCGGGCGCGCCGGCGCAACCAGGAGCTCGAGGCCCTGGTCGCCGGGCGCACCCGGGAGCTCGACGACACGAACGCCCGGTTGCGGCGCGCCGTGCAGGAGACGCTGGAGGCCACCAAGGTCAAGAGCCAGTTCCTGGCCAACATGTCCCACGAGATCCGCACGCCCATGAACGGCGTGATCGGCATGAGCGCGCTGTTGCTCGACACCGAGCTCGATCCGGCCCAGCGCGAGTTTGCCACCGTCATCCGCGACAGCTCCCAGGCGCTCCTGAAGATCCTCAACGACATCCTCGACTTTTCCAAGCTGGAGGCGGGCAAGCTGGCGCTGGACCCGCATGCCTTCGCGGTGGTGGATTGCGTGGAGGAGGCGGTCGAGTGCCTGGCCCTCCGCGCTTCGGAAAAGTCGCTCGCGCTGGCTTCATTCATCCGGCCCGATGTCCCGCGCATGTTGGTGGGCGACCAGGGCCGCCTGCGGCAGATCCTGATCAACCTCACCGGCAATGCGGTGAAGTTCACCGAGAAGGGCAGCGTCACGGTCACGGTCAGCGCGCTCGCCGGAACGGCGCGCGACGTGTGCACCCTGCGCTTCGAGGTGCGGGATACGGGCATCGGCATTCCGTCGGAGAAGATCGGCCGCCTCTTTGGCGCCTTCACCCAGGCCGACGCCTCCACGACGCGGAACTTTGGAGGCACCGGTTTGGGCCTCGCCATCAGCCGTCAGATCGTCGAATTGATGGGCGGGCGCATCGGAATCGAGAGCGCGCCGGGCCAGGGTTCCCTGTTCTGGTCCGAGATTCCCTTCAAACGCGATGCGGAATGCGATTTGACGGACCCTCCGTTTGCCGGCCCGCCGGGGGCCCGGGTGTTGTGCGTCCACCAGGGATTGACCCACCTCGCGGTCCTGCGCCAGCATGCCTCGGCGTGGGGGCTGCGCCTCGAGGCGTGCCCGGAACCGGAGAAGGTCCCGTCCCTGGTCCGCCGGGCCGACGAGATCGGGGATCCCTACCGGGTGCTCGTGGTTGATTTTGCCGATCCGCTGGGTGGGGGCATGGCATTTGTGGACGCCCTGGAGCAAGCGTGCGGCGCCGCGGTGCCTCCGATTGCCCTGCTCTGTCCTTTTCACCAGCACCTCGGCATCCAGATCAAACCGGCGCGGTCCGCGCTCAAGAGACTGGTCTCCCGTCCCCTGCGGGAAGACGCGCTCAAGGCGGCGCTGGAATCATTGATCGCCGGACATGAGGCCCCCGCGCCGCGCGACCGTGAGCCCAAGCCCACCCCGTCGTCCGTGGTGCCAGGCCTCAGGATCCTTGTCGCCGAGGACAACCCGAACAACCGGCTGGTGATCGAGTCCCAGCTCAAGCGAATCGGCTACGCACCGGACTTTGCGTCCGACGGGATCGAGGTTCTTGCACGAATGGAGAGCGGATCCTATAACCTCGTAATCATGGACTGCCAGATGCCGCAGATGGACGGCTTCGAGGCGACCCGGCGTCTGCGGCTGGATCCAAGATTCGCCCAGGTCGAGATTATCGCGATGACGGCCAACGCCATGGCGGGCGACCGGGACCGTTGTTTCGCGGCGGGCATGAACGACTATCTGTGCAAACCCGTCCCCGTTGCGGAGCTTCAAGCCGCGATCGAACGGGCGGGAGCCCGGGCGTTTCAACGGCCGATCGAATGAATCTATGATGCATGATTCTACCGTGACACCGCCGCGGCTTCAAATCGCAGGCGCTGCAACTCCTTCGCATCTTTTCCGCCCCCGATCGTTTCGAGTCGGATCAAAGAATCCATTTCCCCAAGCATCTTGAGGCGTTCGTCCTGGCGATAGAGAGTCAACGCCTCGGCTTCGTTGGGGTGCCAGCCGTTCAAGATGCTGAGAAAATTGAAATAGTATGCGGCGATCTGGCTCAAAGGCCCGAAGGTCACGCGATAGAGCGGACTGATGTACGTCTTTTCGGCCAGATCCAGGCTTCCCCTGATCCGTTAACACGTCCGTTTCCGTGAGCTTCACCCGGGTGCCCAACACGATCAAGGGCGCCATCTCGACGACCTCCGGATCGTGCGCTGTAAGCTTTCTTGCGGGCATGGCTGGCGGGGGACTCCAGGCAGGAAGCGACAGGGAGATCCGCCTGGCGAGGATGGGCGAAGGTTTCAACCTCGCGTCCGGCGCCGAAGGGCGCGCGGCGCTGCCAGGCGTGGGAACCGAAACATCCAGAACTGAAGGTGCCTGAGCAGCCCTGCCTGGGGCGACCAACGCCAACATCAGGGCAAACAGAGCCTCCCTCGCTCGGGCGTGCTGGAGCATCAGTGGATTGGACGGGAAAAACCAGGAAATGTTTCCTCGAAGCGCTATTCGCGCAGCGCCTTCTCCAAGGCCTCCGGGAGGCTCAGGCCGGCGTAATCCTGGGCGCGGAAGAAGCGTCCGCTTTCGCCATTGTCGAGCCGCAGGGCCGCGTCGAGCATGGCCTCGACCTGGGCCTGGTCGGAGAGCTCCCCGGACACGGTGACCACTTTTACGCCAAGCGCCTCGAGCCTGGAGGCGAGCGCCCGGGTGTGGGACAGTTCGCGGCTGTGCAGCACCACATTGGAACCCAGTTGCGCGAGACCCTCGCTGACATGGGAGCCAACGCCCCGGCTCGCCCCGGTGACCAGTGACCATTTGCCGTGGATCGAGATCATGGATTCGCGGCGGACGCCGCCGGGAAGACGGCCTGCAGAATGTCAGCGTTCCACCGGTGGGATTTTCGGTCGTAGATCCACATGTCCCCGCCGTCGTCCCAAATGGCATCGCTGAAGCCGCGCGCCGCGGCCTGCGCGGGCACGAAGCGGTAATATTCCCGCCGGGACTTGGGTTCGCATTTAATGCTGGTGCCCCATTCGCCGAGGTATACCGGCACCTTGTGGTGGTCGGACCACTGCTTGAGCAGGTCCATGGTGCGGAGGTATTCGGCTTGCTGGGCTTCGGAACCCCAGACGGCTTCCGCTGCATTGCGCGGCTGTCCGGAGGCAAAAAACCATGGGTCATAACAGTGATAGGTGGCGATGATGTACGGATCATCCGGCACCTGCAGATCCTTGGCCAGGCAGTCGGCATTGTCGCCCACGCCCCCGATGACCACGCACCGGGTCGGATTGGTTTCCCGGATGATCCGCAGGATGCGCGCATTCATCTCCGTCGTTTGGGCGGCGGTGATGTGCTTGGCATCGGATTCATTGAGGATCTCAAACACCAGCAAATCATCCGGCACCGCCTTGAACCGGGCCGCCAGTTGCCGCCACAAGGCCTCCAGCCGCCCCAGCTGGGCGGCGGGATCCCGCTTGAACCACTCCTCATGGTGAGCGTTCAGGACGACAACCAGCCCGCGTTGGGTCGCCCATCCGACCACGTCGGCAATCCGGCTGAGGAATCTGGGGTCCACGTTGAAGGGCGCCGTCGCCTGCATGTGCTTCTCCCAGGTTACGGGCAGACGGACGTGCTTGAAGCCGGCGGCCTTGAAGTCGTCGAAGAACACCGGTTGCGCCGGCTGCGGGCACCAGGTCCCTTCGCCGTCAGGCGCGTCAAAGGTGTTGCCCAGGTTGATGCCGAGCCCCATCCGCGCGTTCTGCTCCCAGGCGGTGGGCGGCCCGGCCCGGCCCGCGGCTGCCAGGCCAGCCGCCAGTAATGCAGCGACGAATACGCGGTGCAGAGGTTTCAGCTTCATGACAGGGAGGATCGATTCAGTAAACCAGCGTGATGATCGAGTGGGCCGGGCTGTCGGTCGTTGCCGCCTGCCCGTCGATCCAGAGTTTGAACCGGATCGCTTCGTCCTGGAGGTTGAGCACCACGACGGCCACGCGGCCGTCGGGGTTGAGGAAGGCGGTGGCGAGCAGGCGGTCGTCGTTGAGGGTCGCGGCAATCCGCCGGGCGCCCGGCCGGATGAACTTCGAGAAGTGTCCGATGTAATAGTAGGAGTTCAGGAACGTGAGCGCGCCGCTCCGCGTGTCGGCATGCACGGGCGCGAAGCAGTAGTTGCCCACGTGGTTCGGGCCGCCGCGCTCGTCGAGCAGCACGTTCCAGTCGGTCCAGCCGGCCGCCCAGTTGTTGAGGTCGTGGAGCAATGAATTGCCGTAGGTTTCGCCAAGGCTCCAGTCCTGGAAGCGGCCCGGGTCGAAGGGATAGAGACAGGCTTCGGACATCAGCAGTTGTTTGTCGGGCCAGGCGTCGTGGACCAGCCGGACATTGTCGAAATGGTCGCCGACATACCAATGAAAGGCGGTGCCCCAGACGTATCTTGCGGCCTCGGCGTCGTCGTAGACTGCCTTGGCGCGCTGGTACAGGATGCCGCGGTTATGGTCCCAGATCATCAGCTTCACGCCGGCCAGCCCGGCGCGGGCGAGCGCGGGTCCGAGGTGGTCACGGACGAACGCCCGTTCTTCATCACCGGTGAACACACAGGATTCCCATGTCTGGGTGGCCATCGGTTCGTTTTGCACGGTCAGGCCCCAGAGCTTGATTCCTTCCCGGTCGTACGCGGCGATGAACCGGCCGTAGTAGTTGGCCCAGGTCTCGGCGTATTCGGGCAGGAGCTTGCCGCCGTGCAGCATGTCGCCATTGGATTTCATCCATTCGGGCGGGCTCCAGGGCGAGGCGAAGAGCTTAAACGGTTGCGAGGCGGCTACCAGTGCCGCCTGGATAAAGGGAATGCGGTACCGCCGGTCGTGGTCGATCGAGAAGTGAACGAGATCCCGATCCCCCGGCGGGGCGTAGGTGTAGCTGTCGCTTGAGAAATCGCAGCTGTGAATATTCGTGCGGCAAAGCGAGTAGCCGATGCCCTGGTCCACGTCGAAATAGGCGGTGAGAAGTTTCTTCTGCTGTTCGGCGGGAAGCCGGGCATAGACTTCCGCGGAGGCGTCGGTGAGGGCGCCGCCAATGCCGACGATGGTCTGGAAGGTCTTGGCGGTGTCCACCATGACCGTCGGAAACGCCTCGTCCGGCTGGGCGAGCGGCTCCAATTTCAGCGTGGGACGCGGACTGAGCCGTTCCGCTGTCCCCTTGGCGGTGATGAACTCGGCCACGTTGCGCATCGCCCCGGCTGCATAAGCGGGGAGGACACAGGCGCAGAACAGCAGCGGTATCGAGAGGGAGAAAAGTTGGATTTTCATCGAGGCGGATACATCGAACAGCCCAGTGCCCGCACCACGCGAGTGAAAAGGATCGCGCCAGACCGTGGGGCGGTGCCCGTCAAGCAATCCTAGCTGAAGCCGAGCACCGGATGCGGCACGTAAAGCCCCTCCAGGGCGGTGGTCTCCTCGGGGGTGAGACGCACGGAGAGCGCGGCGACGGCGTCCGCCAGGTGGTGCGGCTTCGTGGCTCCAACGATGGGCGCGGTGATGAACGGCTTGGCGATCATCCAGGCAAGCGCGATCTGGGCGCGCGGAAGGCCGCGCTGGTCGGCGACCTGCCCCAGCCGGTCGACGACCTGGTGATCGCTCTCTTCCGTCCGGGAGTACATGCTGTTTCCGAACTGGTCGGTCTGCGAGCGCTTGGTGATTTCGGCCTTCCAGGGACGGGTCAGGCGGCCGCGGGCAAGGGGACTCCAGGGGATGACGCCGATCCCTTCAGCGCGGCAGAGCGCCATCATTTCGCGCTCTTCCTCGCGATAAAGCAGATTATAGTGGTTCTGCATGGAGACGAAACGCGTCCAGTGGTGGAGGTCCGCGAGATAGAGCGCCTTGGCGAACTGCCAGGCGTACATGGAGGAGGCGCCGATATAGCGCACCTTGCCCGATTTCACCGCGTCGTGCAGCGCCTCCAGCGTTTCCTCAATCGGCGTTTCGTAGTCCCAGCGGTGAATCTGGTAGAGATCGACATAGTCCATCCCCAGCCGGCGGAGGCTCTCGTCGAGCTCGTGGAAGATGGCCTTGCGGGACAGGCCCCGGCCGTTGGGCTCGTCGCGCATCACGCCTTGAACCTTCGTGGCGACGACGACGGACTCGCGGCGGGCGTTGCGCTTGAGGAATCGTCCGAGCACCTCTTCGCTGGCGCCGCTCGAGTAGACATTGGCCGTGTCGAAGAAGTTGATCCCCAGTTCGAGCGCCTGGCGCAGGAAAGGCTGGCTTTCCTCTTCGTTGAGGCTCCACGCGTGGCGCCCGGCCTTGGGTTCGCCGCTGACCGGCGCGCCATACGTCATGCAGCCGAGACCGAGGCGCGAGACTTTGAGCCCTGTTTTGCCAAGATTTACGTAGATCATTTTTGTCCTTGTTTGATCCCGGGGCGAGCAGCGAAGCCTGCGTTGAACTCTATCGTTGATGCGGCAGAAGACAAATCAGGAAATCACCGTCAATCGCCAGATGCACCGCGCCGCAGCGTTGCAACTCCGGCCGTTTTGCTGTGATCTCCGGGTCCCGCATTCCAACCAATGTCCCTGGCCGACCCGAACCCTCCGACGGCCCGATCGGGCCCGACGCGTCTCCATTTGCCGGTCATCGTCCTGGCGCTGTTTGGCGCCGTCCTGCTGGCTTATTTTCCCGCCATCCGGGGGGGATTGCTTTGGGATGACGATGCCCACATCACGGTCCCGGCGCTTCAGAACTGGGCGGGATTGTGGAGGATCTGGTTTCAGCTCGGGGCCACCCAGCAATACTATCCGGTGCTCCACAGCGCCTTCTGGCTGGAACACCGTTTGTGGGGTGATTCGGTCCTCGGCTATCACCTGATCAATCTCGGGCTGCACGCGACCGCGGCCTGTCTGTTTGCGTTGCTCCTGGGACGCATCCGCTGCGAAACGGCCGGCAGCGGCCGTTTCCCCGGAACCGAATGGCTGGCGGCCGCGGTTTTTGCACTGCATCCCGTTTGTGTCGAATCGGTGGCCTGGATCTCGGAGCAGAAGAACACGCTCTCGCTGGTGTTCTACCTGCTGGCGGCCCTGGCCTACCTGCGATTCGACCACGGCCGCCGCCGGGGCTGGTATGCGCTGGCGCTGGGCCTTTTCGTGCTCGCCCTGCTGAGCAAATCAGTGACCGCGACGTTGCCCGCAGCCTTGTTGCTGGTGCAATACTGGCGGCGCGGACGCCTGTCGTGGCGGGATGACGTGGTGCCGCTGATTCCGTGGTTCGTGATCGGCGCGGGGGCCGGACTTTTCACCGCCTGGGTGGAACGGAATTACATCGGAGCCCGCGGCCAGGCCTATGACCTGAATCTGATTCAACGGTGTTTCCTGGCGGGAAGAGTGGTTTGGTTCTATCTCGGCAAACTCTGCTGGCCGGTGAATCTGACATTCATCTATCCGCGGTGGCAGGTGGCCTCCGACTGGCCATGGAGCCTCGGCTGTATTGGCCTGGCGGCGACCGTGGGCGCGCTCTGGCGATTGCGTCGGTGGAGCCGGGCGCCGCTTGGTCGCCCTGTTGTTCTTCGTCGGCTCGCTGTTCCCGGCGTTGGGCTTCTTCAACGTCTACCCGTTCATTTTCTCGTACGTGGCCGATCATTGGCAGTACCTGCCGTCGCTCGGGATGATTGCGCTGGCCACCGAAGGCGCGGCCGGTCTCGCGTCCAACGTGGCCCGGCGATTCTCCGGGGTGGGACGGGTGGCGGCGGGCGGTGTCTTCGCGGTGGCCGCTGGCGGCGGGCTGGTGGTCCTGTTCGTTCTCACCTGGCGGCAGAGCGCTCTGTATCGAGACGTCGAAACCTTGTATTCCGACACCCTGGCGAAGAACCCGGACTGCTGGATGGCTCACAGCAACCTGGGCGCGCGCCTGTCGGACGCAGGTCGGTTGCCGGAGGCGATCGCGCACCTGGAGCAGGCGATCCGGCTCAAGCCCGACTGCTCGGACGCGCACAACAACCTGGGCAATGCTCTGTCCAAGATCCCCGGCAGGTCGGCGGAGGCGGTCTCCGAGCTGGAGACAGCGCTGCGGCTTGAACCCGGCATGGCGCAGGCCCACAGCAATCTTGGATGGGTCCTGGTGAACACGCCGGGCCGGCTGGACGAGGGGATTGCGCACCTCAACACGGCCCGGCAGCTCGATCCGGACCATGCGGAAACGCATTACAGCCTCGGAGTCGCCCTGGCGAAGATTCCCGGGCGGCTGCCCGAGGCGATTTCCGAATACGAGGAGGCGGTGCGACTCAAACCCGACTATGCCGATGCCCGCAACAACCTGGGCAATGCGTTGGTCGCAGCCGGCCGGGCCGCGGAAGCCATCGCGCAATTCGAATGGGCGCTGCGGATTCACCCGGACGATCCGAAGGTCTATTTCAACCAGGGCACCGCGCTGGCCCGCGCCGGCCGGTCGCAGGAGGCGGTCGATTCATTGGAGCGCTCGCTGCGGATCCAGCCGGACAACGCGGAGGCCCACAACAACCTGGGAAATGTCCTCGCAAAGCTGGGACGGGGACCGGAGGCCGC
>CAWDQK010000002.1:0-94905 GCA_963804395.1 uncultured Verrucomicrobiae bacterium
ATTGGCTGGCGTGGGCGAAGCCGGGTTCGATATAAGTGGCATTCGGCCGGCTCCTGTTTACAATCCACGTGAGAGCCGAAAACGAGAATTCAGAATATGACTTCCACCTCGCCCATTTCGCCATTGCCGGTTCCAACGCTCCCATGAGAGACGATTACCTTTTGGCCGCACTCAAAGTCATCGACGATCGCAATATCCTGGTCAACGTCGTCTCGCGACGCGTCAAACAGCTCAGACGCGGCAGCCGGCCGCTGGTGGAATCGCTGGAAAAGCTGTCCGCCGAGGACACGGCGTTGCGCGAGATCGGCGAAGGGAAGATCTCCTACCAACTGGCGACGCCGGAAGAGCTGGCCCACCGGTGATCCGAAAGGCGCCCGGTCCGTTCGGGCGCGGCAATTCGGACGGCGGTTTCCGCCGGACTTTGATGAAGGCTGGCGGAGCGCAGGGCCCGCTGCCGTGGCGACTCGAACCGCTGGCCGTTTTTTTGTTACGATCGTGACAATGATTTGGCCAGCCACGCCTGATCGGCAGGGTGATCCCGCGCCGAAACAGAAAACCGTGGACCGGCGCGTGGCATCGGAATTGAGATTGAAATTTCCCCGGCAACCGCACGCACTACCGCCGCGATGGCCGACGAAACAGCGCTACCCCCGGGCTGCGAGATCCTGCTCCTCGAAGACGACGCTCCCTTCCGCAAGCGACTCGCGGTCAACCTGCGACGCCGCGGAGCGGAGGTGACTGAGGCCGGCCGCGTCGAGGAAGCCCGCCGCCTGCTGGGCGCAGTGCGGTTTGAGTTCGCGCTGGTGGACCTGCACCTGCCCGATGGCAATGCGCTGGACCTGTTGCGCGACGGCGCGTTTTCGGAGAACACTGGCGTCGTGGTCATGACGGCGTTCGGCGGTGTGAAGGAGGCGGTCGAGGCGATCCGCCTCGGAGCGGGCGACTATCTCAGCAAGCCGTTCGAGCCGGACGAGCTGCCGCTGGCGTTCCAGCGCTGCCGGAACCTGCGGCGCATTGTCCGGCGCGAAGAACATTTGACGGCGGAGACGGCGGGCTGGTCCAGCCAGCTGTTTTTCGGCCGGAGTCTGACGGTCGTGCGGGAGCAACTGGACGCGATTCTTGCGACTGAGCGGCGGATCGAGCGCCAGCTGCCCGCCGTGCTCATCGAAGGGGAGACTGGCACGGGCAAGAGCGTCCTTGCGCGCTGGCTGCACGGCGAGGGACCCCGCGAAGGCCAGGCATTCGTCACGATCAACTGCGCCGCCGTGCCGGAGACGCTCGCCGAATCCGAGTTGTTTGGGCACGAACGCGGGGCGTTTACCGACGCGAAACAAGCCCGCATCGGCCTCTTTGAAGCCGCCGATGGCGGCACGCTGTTCCTCGACGAGATCGGCGCGCTCGCGGCGCCCACCCAGGCAAAGGTGCTGACGGCACTGGATGGCGGCACCATCCGGCGGCTTGGCGGCACGCGCGAGATCTCAGTGGACGTCAGGCTGATCACCGCGAGCAACCGCCCGCTTGACGAACTCGTGCGCGCCGGCGCGTTTCGCGAGGATCTTTTCCACCGGCTGAATCTCCTGCGCATCACGCTGCCGCCGCTGCGCGAACGCGGCACCGATATTTTGCCGCTGGCGCGCCACCTCCTGGCCGGGATTGCCGCCCGGCACCGGCTGAAAGGACTCGCCATCACGCCGGAGGGGGAGGCGAGGCTGCTCGCGCAACGGTGGCCGGGCAATGTGCGGGAACTCGCCCACGAAATCGAACGTGCGGTGATCTTCGGCGCCGGGGCGCCGCTCGATTTTGCCGTGCTGGGAAGATCAGGCGCTCCGACGGCCGGTGGATGGCGCAATCCTGCCTGGAGGATGCCGAAGAGCGGGTTTTCACTCGAGTCAACGGTTGACGAACTGATTGCCGAGGCATTGCGGGAAACGGGCAACAACGTTTCCGCTGCGGCCCGCCAGTTGGGCGTCACCCGGGATTTTGTCCGTTACCGGTTGCCCAGGGAAAGACCTGGAGCTTAGGACGTGCCTTCACGCGATTGGCTGTCGCGCCGCTGCCGCGAACCGGCGGGTCGAATTGACCCGCGGCCGAGAACGCAAACGTGGCTGCGAGCGTGAGCGAGCGGAAAGGGCGTCCACTCGCTCACGCTTGCGGCCACACCTGATAAACCGCGTTTGAAGTATTCCGGGCGGAGGCATCCAGGCGAATGCGCCCACCGTGGCACGGACGGGATAAAAGAATTGGGTGTATTCACCCAAGATCGCCTGATCTCGGATGTCTTGTCAACAGCAAGACTGTCGTAATACTTTGGATATAGGTATGTTACAGAAACTATCAGATCCTGGCACGCCGTGAGCAATTAGCTGGTGTCCGAACGAAGATCCCAGTCAGCCCGATTCCAGTTCCATGAAAACAACCCTTCCTTTTCTATTCTGCTTTGCCTGTCTGACCGCGGCATTCACCGCTCGCGCGGAGGATTATGGGGACATTACCGCCATCTCTTCCCTGGCGAACGACGACTATGTCCGGACCAAGCTTCCGAACGGTTCGTATGCGCCGGAGAGCTATGCCTTCGGGGAAGGCGGACTGTGGAATGGACGCATGGGCGATCCCTCGATCGACAATCTGAGGTTCATCGAGATCGCGCGGACGATCGCGGGTCCGCTGGCGAGCCGGAGCTATGTGCCGGCACGTGATCCAAACACGACCAAGCTGTTGATCATGGTCTATTGGGGAACGACCATTGGCACTGACGACGCTTCCAGTTCCATTGGTTACCAGAATGCGAGTGCTGCCGTGCAAAACCTAGCCAACGCCAAGGGAGCCGTGCAGGCAGCGAGGGCGGCAAGATCCAGCGGAATGAACGGGATGCTGGCCGGAGCGATCGGGCAGGCGGCGCAGTCTGAAATGGAATTGGCCATGGAGGAGATCGGATTGGAGAACGACATTCGCGACAAGCAGGACCTCGATAATGCCCGCATTCTCGGCTACAACCGGACTGGAATGTTTCAAACGGACTACGGTCGGGGACTCGAGGGGACTGCGTTACGCTACCGGCGGCGCGATCTGATTGCGGAAGTCGAGGACGACCGCTATTTCGTCGTGTTGATGGCCTATGATTTTCAACTGATGTGGAAGCAGAAAAAGCACAAGTTGCTTTGGGAAACGCGCTACAGCATCCGGCAGTACCACAATGATTTCGACAAGGTGCTGGCGGGGATGACCCAATATGCGTCGCAATATTTCGGCAAGGACAGCCAGGGATTGATCCGCCAGCGGCTGCCGGTCGGCAACGTCAACATCGGTGAGCCAAAAGTCATCGAGGTTGAGCCGGCAAGATGAACCAGGCAAACGGGACCGCACACCTCGTCCGCCGCTCAAGATGCGAACAGCAATCATACTCTGTCTTGCCCTGCTTACTTCGCCGGCCATTCTTCGTGCCGGGTCCGGTTTCGACACGATCGCCGTCGCGGAGCAGACGGTGCCGGGTGCCAGGATCAATTCTCCTGCGCCAGGGCATCCCGCTTACTATGTCGCCTATGATGGCGGCTATATCGAAGCCGGAGCGGTCATCGGGGGGCTGAAACCGCCGGCCGGCGCCGCGATCGGGCGGGCGCTGCGCTCCGCCCTTGGAGACGCCGGATATGAAGCGGCTTCGGCTCAAACCGTCCCCTCGCTGGTCCTGGTCTATCATTGGGGCTCCATTCGCCTCAACTACGGTGGCCAAACCGACTCCTTTCCCAATCTGGATGCCCGGCTGTCGTTGGTCGCGCCGGCGAGGATGGTCCGCCAGGCCGAGGAGTTCGTGCTGCACGGGCATGACGCAAATGTCGGCTACGTTGCAAGTGATCTGCAGTTCGACCCTGGAGTTCGCCCATGGTGCCCGTTACTTTGTGATCGTCTCGGCCTACGATTTTTCGGCTCTCACGCGGCACAACGTAATGCTGCTATGGCGCGTCAGGCTGAGCACGCCGGAGAACAGCGGACCGATGGATGAGGCCCTGCTCGCGCTGGTCGGCAGTTGCAGTCCGTACTTGGGACGCAACTTCGACGACCGGCAGCGAATCTCAGCGTTGTTGCCCGCCCAGGATCTGGCGGGCCGGATCGGGGAGGGGGACGGGGCGGCGCTGCCGGTTCCGGACGCCACCGGACGGCTGGATGCGGGATTGATCAGCGACCTGATGCACCAGGAGCATGCGTTGTTCTCGGGCGAGCCATTTAGCGGGAACCTGGATTCCCATCCCCTCCTGCCGCCGGCGCTGGCCGAACGCATTGCGGCCTACCGGCAGGAGAAGACCAAGTTGCAGGCGATCCTGGCGGAGAAGATCAAATCTCAGGCGCCCGGGGCGGACACCCGCCGCGCGATCGACGCATTCAACTCCGAATACTCCGGGCGCATCCTGGCGCTCGGCCAGATGAGGGAACGCATCCGCAGCGCACTCGCGCAACTTCCGGCCGCGGAATCGCCGCCGGCCGAAGGACAGCCGCTCGACGCCTTGCTGCGCGAATTCGCGATCGATGTCCGGCATCTGGAACGCCCCCCGGCGGACACCCCCTGACGATGCCGGGCGGCGGACCGCCCGCCCGGATGTTTCGCCGCTCACTCCGCAACCGAATGCACCCACCAATCAAGCGCCCCGCGCTGCCGATGCTGCTCGCCGGCGCGCTCTTGGTGGGGATTTTTGCGGCGTTGGTGGTCGACTTTCGCGCCACGCTGCGGGAGCAGATCAGACAGACAATCATCAACCGCAATGCGGCCGTGCTCCGGCCGGTGGCCCTGCGGCAGTTGATGCAACGCGAGAACAGCCCCGGCGATCCGGCCAGCCTGCTCGCGGCCGTCCTGGAGAGCGTTCAGCAGGAGGACATGCTCGCCGTGGTGATTTTTGATGCGCAGGGCCGCACGCTACAGTTTGCTCCGCATTCGCTGCTTTTCGCCGAGCTGCCGCTGGATGATTACCTTCGGCTGCTCCAAGGCGATCCGATCAGCCGTTTTCATCCGGACTTCCCGCTCGATCGCTATTTTTCCGGCGTTGGCCCGTCGCCGACCGCCCGTTCAACGCCCGTGCTGGAAGTGCTGCTGCCGCTGCATGGCCGGGATGCCGACAGGAATCTGGGTTTTGCCCAGTATTACATCGACGGCCGTCCGCTGGCCGAGGAACTCTCAGCTATCGACCGGCGCATCAACCGTCAGACAGCCGCCACTCTTTGCATCGGTGCCGCGCTGATCATTGCCGTCGTGACGGTCGCGTATTTCCGCCTGCGCCGGGCGCACGACCGGTTGGTGAAGGCCAATTTCGAACTCACCCTTTCCGCCAAGGCCTCCGCCCTCGGACAGATTTCCTCGCATTTGATTCACGGCTTGCAGGGCTCCGTCGCCGGTTTGCGGGCCGTCGTGGCTGGCCGCGACCCGGCGGTCGCAGATGCTGCCGACTGGGAGGCTGCCGCCGGATACACGGACCGGATGCAGGAGATGATTCATGAAGCCGTGGCCCTGTTGGGCGACTCCGCGTCAAGCGAGACGCACGAACTCACCGGGCAGGAGATCGCGAGCCTCATCCGTGAGCGCAGCGCGGCGGCGGCGGCGCAGAAGGGAGTCATCTTCACGGTTAACGGCCGTTTCGATTGCCCGCTCGACAGTCATCGCGGCGGGCTGCTTTCCCTTATCACCAGCAATCTTGTCCAGAACGCGATCGAAGCGACCGACGCGGGCCGGAATGTCGTCGTGAAGCTGTGCAGCGGAGATGACAGCGCGTCCATCATCGTTTCCGACGAAGGCCACGGCATCGCCGAGGAATTGCGCGCCCATCTCTTCGAGCCCGGTCGAACCGGCCGCCCGGGCGGGTCAGGTTTGGGTCTGGCCATCAGCCGGTTGCTCGCGCGGCAGATTGGAGCGACCCTGACGCTCGAATCGACGGGAGCCGAGGGAACCACGTTTTGCGTGAAGTTGCCGCTGGTCTACACCTGAGGCAGGATGGTGCGGAGGAAGTTTGGCCGGGCATGGCGGCGGGCCTCACCGCGCCGGCTACAGCGGACGGTCTTCTGCAGCCGGGGGCGCATGCCCTGAGCCTGCCGAACGGGCCGACCCCGGCCTGAATGTCTGCCGGGCTGCGGTGCGTAGACTTGATCGAAGGCCGGCCTCACCGCGGCCGGCTACAATTGCAAGGGTGCGCCGGCAGCGCAGCGCCCGCCAGAACCCGAATTGCCGCGTGTTTCTCTCCGGGAAAGCCGGAATCAAGCATCCGCCAGCTGCCGAAACCCAAGCTGATCGCCGAGGGCGAGGCATTCTGCGGCCGGGCGGACGCTCTGGGAACAGGTTGGGTGATAAAGCGAAGCGGCGGCAGCGCAGACTCCAAGCTTGAGGCTCCGCTGCATCGTCCAGAATTCGTGGCAGCCGTAGAGAACGCCGGCGGCAAACGCATCGCCCGCACCGGCGAGTCCGGCGATGTCGCCTGCGGGAACATCTACGCTGGACTGCCAGATCACTCCGCCGCCCGCGGAGCTGGCGCATGCGCCTTCGGGAAAATGGATCAGCGCCCATTCATGCACGCCAAGCCCGACCAGCATCTTGGCGGCCCGTTCAACCGTGCGGCGATCGAGTTCCATGCCACGCCGGAGGGGAAAGCCGGTGAGTTTCTCGGCTTCAAAGTCATTGGCAAACAGCAAATCGACCTCCGGCAGCACCGGCGCGACGACGGTGAGAAAGCGGCCGCTGTTGTCGCTGACGCAATCCATCGACGTCGCCAGGCCGGCCGCTCGCGCCTGCGCGAAGACCCGGGCCAGGCGCGGGAGGCCGTCAACTCCGGGAGCGTCAAGGGCGTCAAGGAGCAGCGCGTATCCCAGGTGAAAGCGCCGGGCACGCGTGCGGAGAAAGTCGAAATGTTCCGGCGCGAGGAGCGCGTTCGCGCCGCGCTGGTGAAAAAAGGTGCGGCGACCGGTGGACTTCACTGTCATGACATCCGTGTAGGACGTGGCGGCGTCCGCCGTGACCGCGAGTTGCGCGGTGCCGATGTGATGGGCGCGGCAGTCGTCGCGGATCAGCCGGCCGCCGTCGTCGTCGCCCACCAAACCGACGCCTTCGAGCGGAAACGGCGCGCCGAGCCGGGCGAGGTCCTTGAGGACGTTGTACGGCGAGCCGCCATTGCCCCACGACTCACTGAGAATGTTGGCGAGCGAGTCCTCCGGTGGCCACGCGTCGATGACCTTTACGTGGTCGATGAGCCAGTTGCCGCCGGCGAGAAGGCCGCGGCGCGTTGGATCGATGGCAGTCATGGAGAGACCAGCTTCACCGCTGCAGGCTCGTCTGCCTCGACGCCGGGGAAGCGGCCGACATCGGGGTTCAGGAAGAGATTGTCGTGGAGGTCGTCGTTGGCGGTGGAAACCTCACCGATGACGCATTCGGCGCTGGAAGGGAAGAACTCGTGCCACACGCCCGGGACCAGCGTGACTCGCGAGCCGGCGGCAAGGACGAACGGTTCTCCGGAACGGACTGTCGTCAGCTCGCCATCGACGGGCACCGCGAACGTGGGGGCGAGTTGGGCCACTGTCGTCGGTTTCGCGGGCCAGAGCCTGAGCGTAAGTTCGCCCGCGCGGCAGATGATGTCCTCCTTCTTGTTGGCGTGGCAGTGGCAGACCGTGGTCTGGCCCCGCGTCGCCCACATCAGTTTCTCGCAATACTCCGGCTCCGTCGCGAGGTTGACCAATACGGAACCGTAATGCTCGAAATCGCCGAGGCCAAAGTCGGTGATGTCCCACTTTGGTCTTGGCGGCAGGGTCCAGCCATTTCGTGCGAAACAGGCGGTGGCGGCACGGAAGGCGGAGTTGATAACGGATTGTTTCATGACAATTTAGCGTCGGGCGCGGGAAGGCATGGCGGTGGGCTGCAAGTCCGCACTGAGCGGCCGGTGGGGGCGAATGCGGAGTCGCCGCAGCGTCGCGTGATAGGCGCGGACCGCCTCGGCCGGCTTGATTTCACCGTCGGCGATCCGCCGCAAAAACTCGATGAACGTCACCGGATGTTCGGAGAGATTGATCTTTCGGCCGAAAAGCGCCGCCCAAGCGCCATGCTGCTGGGCGTCGTGGATGAGTTGGAACGCGTCAAGGGTGGTTCCAGCGCTGCCGCCGAGGATTCCGACGATCAGACTTGGATCGTAGGTGACCAACTCTTCGAGCGGGCCCGGCCCATGGTAGGGAATCTTCAGGAAAATCGGCCGCCCCACCGAGGGCACGCCGGCGAGCGCGCGCACGATGTGGTCGTTGAGAAATGCCCCGATCCGGCGGGCGGGAATGCCGGTGGCGACATTCGGATTGAACACTTCGAGGAGATAGCGGAATTGCTTGGCTTCCGCCTCCTGGCGAAAGGCGGCGAACTCTTCGAGCGTCCGGTGGTCCGCGTCGAGGTTGTTCGTAAAGGTGATTGAATACAGCCCGAGGTCCGCCCCGGTGGCCGGTCGCGTGCAATCCGCCGTCGTCTGGCCGTATTTGATCTGTTCGATCGACGCACTGCGGAACGGTCGGGATGGCTGGGTGTGGTATTTCCCGCCCCGGACCAGCCAGATGTCGGTTGTGTCGTTGGCCCGGCCCGCGGGTGTGATCGGGGAGTGCTCGAACAGGCGCTCGCGCATGGCAAGCTGCTCGATGTTCGAGGCGGACAGCAGAACGATGTCCACGAGACCTTGCGCCACGACGTCGCGGATCTGGGCACGGTAATCCTCCAGTGTCTTCCAGCAACCACCCGGGACCTGGCGGAGCCGCGGCCGCTGCTCTCCCGGGCCGGGCGCGGTCAGGCCAAGCGCCAGGTCGGCGTCCTTGGCGTCGGCAATGATGAAGTCACTCCGCGTCGCCTGTCCGGCGCGGATGCGGGCCAGCTTTTCGTCGAGACGTTTCGGTGCGGACATTGGTTTGGGTGACGGATGAGGAGAAGGACGGTGGGGTGCCATTATCTGCGCGCCTCGTCGCGCCGCGACGATTTTGTTGGAGGCTGGCGAGGCGATGGCTCAAGTCGGTGGGCGGTCAACGTGGCGCCTGGCCGCGCCGAAGACGCGCCCAGGATCAATGTCAACTAATAGATGACATTTCGACCCGGGCAGGGGCGCCCGGTGGTTCCTCATCCGCCGGAGCAAGCGGCATTGTGTATTCGGAATCCCATTCCGGGCGTCCCTCGACACGCAGGCGCAGGGTGAATCGATCGGCGTTGGCGGGGTGGGTCAGGCGCCAGTGCAAAACTGGTCCCCGCACGTGGCGGTCGGAAACGGCTTCCGGGTGCTCCCAGGTCAAGACGGTCGTTTCGAGGTCAGCCAGGACGATGGCCGCGGCGATGCGGCCGGCGGGAATGGTTTCATTCGAGTCGTTCAGGAGCCAGAGCTCAGCCGCGAAATCTTCCCCCTCCGTCCAGGAGAATTTCGGGATGCGGGCGCTGGCCATGACCGGCCGGCAGGCTGCGGCTACCGCGTGATAGGCCGGTTTCGGCTCGGCGGGCCAGTTGACGATGCTGTTGTTGGCAGCGGATGGCCAAGGCTCGTTGAAACACCAGTTGAGGGCCATCGAGCACCCGGGCTTTTGCCGACGCGCCTCTTCGAAAATCACCTTGTACCCCTCGGCTTGCAGCCATTGACCCTGCGCGACCGCTGCTTCCAGGCCGGCGGGCTCGCCGAAATAGTGTCGCTGAACGTCGAGGAAAAGCCAGGACGTGGGTTCCATCGACCATGCGCCGAGGCCGTGGTGGACCTGCCAGGACGATCCCGGCTGTGGAGGCCAAAGCTCGGACTCGGGGATGAATTTCTTGAGGTAATCCACCGGCGAAGGGCCCGGACAGCCGAACTCCGAGTAGGCCGTGCCGCTGGCCGCCGCGAAGATCTGGTGGACTTCGCGTCCACGCTCGTCGCGGAACCGGTAGTCGCCATGCCTCATGCCGTCCAGGGGCGCCGTCGGAATGAACGGCGTGGCGGGATCGAGATCGAGGCAGTTACGGTTCAGAATCCGCAACGCGAGCGACTGGTCGGTCATGCGCGACCATGAATTGAACAGCTCGTTGCCGCCGCACCAGATTGCCAGGCACGGATGACGCCGAAGGCGGCGGATGATCGACCGCGATTCTGCCTCAAGGACCCGCAGGTAGTCCGGATCATCGGCGTAGAGATTGCACGCGAGAGGAAACTCCTGCCAGACCAACAGTCCCATTTCATCGCACAGATCGAAGAACCCCTCCTTGTTCACGATCCCGCCGCCCCAGGAGCGGATGAGGTTGAGGTGGGCGTCGCGGATGAGCCCGAGCAGCGGCCGGTAGGTTGCGGTGTTGATTGTGCCAGGAAAAATGTCGGGAGGCACCCAATTGGTTCCTCGTGCGAAAATCGGCCGGCCGTTGATTTCGATCGTGATCGGCGGATGATTGCGCGACTTCGGAAAACTCGCCGGCAGATCCCACGCTCCTTCATGCATCACCAGTTTCACCTGGCGAAATCCAACACGTTCAACCCGCTGGTTGACAGGCTTGCCCGACGGATCCAGAAGCTCGAATGTCGCCCGATAGAGCGGCTGGAGCCCATGGTCCTGCGGCCACCAGAGCTGCGGGTGTGCGAGTTTCGCCACGTCCCGACCTTTGCCTCCGGCCAGGTCGCTCTGGCCACTGAGCACCGCGGCCCCCGAAGGATTCGAAAGCGTCCAACGCCAGCTCAGACCGTCCGCCGCTGCGGAAGCGGAAACCGCCAACTCCAAATCCGCGCTTCGCAGCGACTGATCCAGGCGATAGGTGACGCCGCATTCCAGAAAATGCGCCGATGGCCTGACCTCCAGGCAGGTGTCCTGCCAGATGCCCAGCGGAATCAGGCGAGGATGCCAGTCCCATCCATAGGCGACCGCCGGCTTCACGCTCAGGCGGGCCTGGCTCGGATCGTCCCGTGGCGACGGGGCCATTGGCGCTGGCCAGAGGCGTATTTCCAGAAGGCCGCCCGATTGCGCCCGATCCGTGAGATCGATTTCAAAGGGCGTGAACATGCCCTCCTGTTCATGCACAATCTGGTCGTTCCAGACGACGGCGAACCGATAGTCAACCCCGCCACAAACGAGAAAAAGTCGCCCGCTGCCGGCGTTGAAGGAGCCGCCAACCCGGGCGCGATAGGTCCAGTAGACGTCTTCCATCCAGCGATAGGACGCGCAATTGGCGCCGTGCCAATAGGGCGGCCAACCCTCTGCCCGCGCCCAGTCGAGCTGCACGGCCCCGGGCACCGCGGCGGGCACCCAACGTGCCGGTCGCGCTTCGGCCGACGGAGCGTGGCCCACTTCCCAATCGAAATCGATGCGGCGGATCATGGTGAATTCGGGAGGTGCAATGGCACTATCCAGCGCGGGGCAGGCGATTCTGTAGCGGAGCCGCGTCCGGCTCCGGCGGCGCGGAACGCCGCGCCGCTACGACCCATCGCAGGCAAGCTCGATACTGCAATTTGCATAGTTACCACCAAGAGGGTCATCGTTCCGGTGTGGAGATGCGGAACGGCGCGGCGGCGTCGGTGGATTGCGCAAGGGCACCGCCAGCCACGGCTGAGAGAAGCAATCCGACGGCAATGGCTGTGGATTTCATGGCTGGTTGGCTTCAGCGTGGGCGGGCACAGCGCTCCTGGCCAGGTTGTCCAGGAGTGAGAGTTTTTCTTTGGCGGACGGATCCGATGACTCCCATAGGGCAAATTCGATCAACGTGCGGGCTCCAGAGACGTCTCCGGCACGCAGGTCCCATGAGACGCAATCGATGGCCAACTGCGAATTCCGCGGGAAGAATCGCGCGCCTTCGTTGAGGCACGCCCGTTCCGGCCCGGTCGGTCCGCGACCGAGGTGCTGCAACACCCTGGCCTCAAGCAGATAGGCGCCCTCGATGGGGGGCGGCTGCTTCAGCATGACCGAGAGCATTTCGAGGATGCCGGCGGCCTGTGCGTCGCTGAGGTTCCGGTTGAGGCCCGCGGGTTTTTCCAAAGCATCCTGCAACTGGAGCCGGGCGAGCGCCAGGCGGGCCATGGGTCGGGCGGCGACGGCTTCCGGGTGTTCCGCAAGGATTGTGCATCCGCCTGCCGGGTCGCCGGTTTCGATCCGAAACAACGCCAGAGAGGCAAGAAGCTGCGGATCGCGCTGACCCAGGTCGTAGGCGCGTTGCAGCAACTTGCGGGTCTTCTCGATGTAAAGGGGCAGGGCGCTGGGGTAGTTCTCCTTGATGACGCGCAGGGTTCGCCGGGCCCATTCGCCCTTGATCCGGCGAATCTCCTCGGGGTTTGCCTCCCGCCATGCAATCGGTGGGGGCGTGGCGATGGGCACGTAGGGTACCTGCAAGGGTTTTAGCACGGCCTGTGGCAGGTAGTCGCTGAGGGCGTCGCGAGCGTCGGCATAATTCATCCCGAAACAGGACTGGAACAGGCCTTCGGTGACCGGCTGGGCCGCCGCCGCCGAAGCGAAGCGTCGGAGACGGTCCTTGCCTCCTGTGACGTTTTCTGAATAAGCCCATCGCACGAAGAGCTCGGATTGTGCCTCCCAGACACGCCGGTATTTCTCCGACTTGCTCACGGGAATTGACGGGACGAACACCTCGCGCATGGGCAACAGCGGCCGGGGCGCCCCGGCATCGGAGCGCAGGACCATGGCTGCGCTCTCCGACAGCCAGGGGTCCGGCTCAAATCCGTCGATCTTGTTCTCGTGGGAAGATTTCGAGGCCGTCGAGACTATTGCCTGAAACAGAACACCCGGTTGGAGCTCCGGAAAGAGGCTCGATTCGTAGAGGCCGGAAATGCCCACGCTGTACCACGCCGGCAGGGCGGGCGCACGCGATTCGAGCAGGAAGCGAAGGTAGGTGGGTGAACAGACGATCGGAGGGCCTTGCCTTCCCATGGATCGATTCGTTCTCCACTGATAGTCTCTCAGAATCGCAAAGGTGTAGGTGGAGTCGGGATCCGACAAACGAAGGTCGAACATAGGCTCGAACCGACTGCGCTCGCTGGACCTAGCTGGAATCTGATAAAGTTCCTGCGCCATTTCCTTGTCTATTTTGGCCGTTAGCGATCGGGGAAAAAGGATCAAGGTCGAACGGGAGCGCCGTTTTGAACAGGAATTCTTCCGGGATCAGCTGGTGGAGATAGACGAGATCGGTGCGGAGATCCTGGATGAACGCCTGGGTTTCATCCTCCTCGCCGGCAGAAAGGATCTCCAGACCGGAGCATTCACCATGAAGCCAGTGCGGGCCATCCAGGGGTTCGGCTTCAACCAGGAATGGAGGCAGCGCCACGACGTTCTCGGTCCGGGATTCCCCCGATCCCAGGAGGGGGGAAGATCCGGCCGGAATGCCCAGAAGCATCAGCCAGATACAGAATCGCCTCATGGGATGGCCTGTCTTTGGCCGATTTCGTAAAGCAGGTCGTCCGCCCGGTCGAAGACGAAATACCGGGCCGGGCCTGCACCGCCGGACGCGAGGAGGAGAAACCGGTGCCCGGCGGCGTCCGCCCCGAGAATGATGATCTGTCGGTCCGGCAGTTTTTCCTCGGCGAGTGCCTGGATCTCTGCGAGCGGCGGTTCAGCAGCGGATGCGCGGGAATCTTGGGCCGACGCGAGTCCGGCAGCCTTCGCCTCGGGTTCCGCACGCTTCCCGGCCAGGTTGAAACAGATCGGTTCAGTCGCTGACTGGGGAATCAGGACATGTCTCGCATCAGCCCACCTCAAGGGCGCGAACCCTGCTTGGAGACTTGGGATCTTCGCGACAGCCGGTCGTGTCACCCCGTCGACATTCACGATTACCAGCTTCGAGATTTGATTCTCCTTCTTCACATAGGCGACATGAGCGCCGTCGGGCGCCAGGGCGGCATGGCCCGGCTCCGGCTCAGGTGTGACGCCCAGGGATTTGAGTTCACCAATCGCGACATGACCCTCGGGAACCGGCTTGTGGGTCAGCCCAGGGCTGTCTTGTCCGAAGAAGCGGGAGGCATTCCCAACCATGGTCGCCAATTGCTTGTCGAACTCGTTTCCTTGTTCGCGAATGCTGAAGCGTGTCTGCCAGAGCAGCCTGCTCTCCCCCTGCTTCAGTTTCATCTGGAAGTCGTAGGCCAGGAGGACGACAAAATAGCGGCGACTTTGCAGTTCAGAGTCCGACAGCGAACCATAACCCAGGAGTTTCGCTGTTTGCTGGATTCTCTCGGTATCCTTTTGGACCTCATCGTTGGGCAGACGGCTGTTTTCGATAAGGTCCGGCGGACCCGCTTTCTCACCAGGCTCCGCAATGCTTAGTGAGGGGAACGGGTCATGATAGTCGGGTGCGAGCGTGATTCCCCAATAGACCACGATCAGGAGCTTGGTCGCGTTGTGATCGCGGGACGGAACATAGTTTTGGCGAGACAGCGCACCGGCGATTTTTTGGGCGAGATCCACAAATGACAGCTTGTCGATGGTGGGGTCGGCAATGTCTCCGCCCAAAGATCCGCCTTTCAGGAGAGTATACGTTTCGGGTTGGAACGATCCGTCGGCGAGCTTGGTGCGGACGTAGCCGTTGCTCGTCTCCGAGAACACCGCCTCGAAGTCCTCCGCCAGCACCGGGCATTGCCAGCAAAGCGCCGCCCAAAATCCAACCAGCGCAAGCAACCAGCCGCGATTGGGAAGCCGCGTTCTCATAATCGGGTCTATTGCGGATTGTTGCCGGAAGCCGGCGGCGGGCTCTGCAGGTCAGGCCCAAAGGCGTCCACGAGCGAGCGGATCGTCAGATTCTTCCGGACCTCGTCCAGGGAGGCCGCGCCTTTGAGCTGGATGTCAACCGACTCTCCGGGCAGCAGGTCGAAATAGTTGTCCGAAGGCTCCACGTTCAGCTCCCCGAACGAAAGGCAGACGCTGCGGGCGAGCGCATCGGAGGCAACGCGCACGCGGCACGTGTCGCCCTCCTGAAAAACTTCGGTTGAGAGGTGGACCACGGGAATGCGGACCTCTTTCGTCGGCCGCAGATAAACGAGGTTGTGAGCGACGACGCGGCCTTCAACCGAAAGCTCCGCCACGACGAACGTCTTCGCTGTGTCCGTCCCGGCCGGGACCAGTTGCGCCAGTCCGGTTTGAACGGAGACTTGGCTCGACAGCGCGGGAATCTGCACCGGCGCAGTCTTGTCGTGCAGAACGGTTCCGCTGAACGTCATCAGGCGCACGCGGAGCTGGCCGGCGGTGGGCTGCGTCCGGTCGGACACGACGTACACGGCCAGCTGATCGTTCTCGATGTGCGGCGACACGAGCATCGGGGCATAGAAACGCCGGGCGTAGTACTGCAGGGCCTTCCACCGGCCAGCGTAGTCGATGCTCGCCCAGGATGCCACCGGCCAGCAGTCATTCAGCTGCCAGAAGATCGAGCCCATGCAGCGCGGCCGCTCGCACCGCAGATGCTCCGCGCCGACCTTGACGCCCTCCGCTTGCAGCACCTGGCTGACGTAAAGCAGCGAGGCAAGATCCTTCGGCTCGGGATAGTCGCGGAGCAGGTATTCGTGGATCAGCCCGTTGCCGATCGGACTCTTCTGGTGCGCGAGCATCACCGGCGTGAAGATCCCCGTGCGGTCGTCGGCCGCCGTGTAGGACTCGACGGTCCGCATTTCCGGGAAGGATTGAAACCCGTACTCCGAGACAAAACGGAAATGATGTTTCTCGTAGGAGGCAAACGGTTCCTTGCCGTGCCAGATGCTCCAGTCGTGAATGTCGCCTGACTCGTAGGCGGGCGACGTTGGCTCGTAGTCGGCGCTGGGCGAGCTCGGCCAATACGGCGTCTCCGGGGAAAACCGGCTGACAGCCTGGCCGAGAATGCCGCTGGAGATTGTAATGTAGTCTTTCCACATCTGGAGGAAGACGGGGGCCTCGCGCGGATGGGACTTCTGGTTCCAATCCATCGCTCCCTCCGTCTCGTTGTTGCCGCTCCACAGGACGATGCTCGGATGATCTCGCAGCCGCTTGATCTGATCCTCGGCTTCCTGGGCGACGTTCAATTTGAATGGATAGGTGCCCGGTTGCATTTCATTGCCGAACATGAAGTCCTGCCAGACCATCAGTCCGAGTTCGTCGCAGAGGCCGTAGAACTCGTCCGTCTCGTAATAGCCGCCGCCCCAGTGGCGGATCATGTTCATGTTGGCCGTCCGGGCGGATTCGAGGATTCGGCGGTAGTCTGCCGTCGTCACGCGATTGGGAAAACTGTCAAAGGGGATCACGTCCGCGCCTTTGGCGAAGACCGGCACGCCATTGATCACGAACTCGAACGAGCGTCCCCATGCGTCAATGTCCCGGCGCAGCGCCGCGTTGCGCAGGCCCGTGCGAATCTTGCGCGTGTCCACGGGCTGCGTCCCAATCGCGACCACAGCTTCGAACGCGTACAGCGGCTGGTCGCCATAGCCGCTCGGGAACCAGAGCTTTGGCTCATTGATTTCGATGGGGAAATCCACGTGGTTGACGCCGGCATGGAGCGAAACCTTGCGTTGCAACTGCGCCGGGCGCCCGGCGTCCAGATATCGCAGAGTCACTTCCGCATCGGTGTTCGCCGACGCAGCAATTTCGACCTCGGCCGCGAGGTGCGCGACTGCCGCGGCCACGTCGCGCTGCCGGATATGCAAATCCGAGATCCGCGCCTCGTTCCAGGCTTCGAGCCGGAGCGGACGCCAGATGCCGCTGGTAACAAACGTCGGGCCCCAGTCCCAGCCGTACTCGTAGGCGGCCTTGCGGACATAGGTCTTGGCCTCGACGCCGGTCCGCGCGCGCCAGGGATCGGCGGCGGCCACCTTCTCCGCGGCCGAGCCGGGCGACGGGAAAACCACCAGCAGTTGGTTGGCGCCGGCTTTGAGCCACGGTTTCGCGTCCACCCGCCAGAGGCGGAACATGTTGTTCGCGGTGAGCACCAGTTGGTCGTTCAGGTAGACTTCGCAGAACGCGTCCAGCCCTTCAAACACGAGCTCGATGTTCCGATGCTGCAGCAGTTCGGGCGTCGCGACGACGGTGGTGCGGTACTCCCAGGCGGCCTGGCTGATCCACTGCAGCTTGGCCTCGTTGTCGCGAAAAAACGGATCGGGAATCAGCCGGTGGCGCAGCAGATCGAGGTGCACATCCCCGGGCACCTTCGCCGGCAGCCAATCCGAGGCGACAGCGCCGGGTTGCGCGTCGCGCTGGCGGAATTCCCATCCCTGGTCCAGTGAGATGACCTGTTTCTCCGACGTTTTCATCTGAGCGAAGGATTTTGAGACAGAACAACCGAGCGTGACGGTTGCGCAGAGCAGAAGAGGGAATGGGTGAGTTCTCATGTCTGTAGTAGTAGCTAGATCGAGGGGAAGCTCGCTTCTACGATGTGCATAGTACGAATTGGACTGCAACCAAGGGTGGAGGGCGCTGCGCCGGCCTTCGCCAAGGCTACGGCACGGCTGGCCGTCAGCGCCCTTTCGATTGGGCAACTGTTGCGGACACGGCGGTCCGCCCTCCGCTCGCTCACGCTCGCAGCTACGTTTGCGTTCTCGGCTACAGTTCTAATTAAACCGCTCAAGTCTAATTCAACAGGTGCCCGGCTTCATCCAAGATCGCTGGATCGACCGGCAGGGTCTTCAGGTCAGTCTTCAGCTGCTCATAGTTCTTCAGAAACGCTTCGACGTCCTGCACGCATCCCGCCGGGTTGTAGTTGATCTTGATGTCCGTCAGTTCGGTGCCCGCCAGGGCGGATGGCAGCAGGTCGCCTTTCCAATTCGATTTGATCAGGCGGAGGCAGCTGGTCAGACGAGCCATCTTACCGATCACGCCGTTGAGGTCGGCCGACTTTGCCAGGGTTTCGGGCGCGTAGGCGACCGTCACGGTGACCTTGCTGCTACACGCGGTGGATGGCACAAAAATGTGCGTGGTGAGGTCTGCGCCGGTGTAATCCCAACTGGCGCCCGACGCTTCCGTGGAATAGGCAATCCTGGTTCCGTTGACGGTAACCTGCGCCGGTGGGAACCGGCCGCAGAACTGGACTTCGTAGGAACGCGCTGCGGTCATCCCGGTATAGCTGCCTTCGCGCGGGAGGATCGTCAGCGTCATCGACCCGTCGGGGTTTTGGACGGTTTGGAGCGGCGTGAACGCATATCCCTTGTTCTGGTATTCGAGACTGTCGCCCTGGTCTTCATACATGCGGGCGGATGCAGCACCGCCCGGGAAGACGCGCACGATGAGCTTGTCCGGATTCTGCTGGAGGTTGTCGATGCGCGGATACAACGGGATGATTGCGCCGGCCCGGACGTATACCGGCACCTGGTTGATCATGAACCTCCGCTCGTAGGTCTGGCCGCCTTTGAGCAGGGTGCCGCTAAACCATTCGTACCAGTCGCCCTCCGGCAGCCAGACGTTCACCGTCGCGAGGCCCTGGTTTTCCTTCGAGGTCACCGGGCGCACGATCAGGTCGTCGCCAAACAGGTACTGATTCGGGCAGGCATAGGCCTCCTTCTGGCCGGCGTAGTCATAGTACATCGGATGGCAGAGCGAGACACCTGTGTCGTAGGCTTTGCGGGCCATCGTATACACATAGGGCGCCAGAGCGTATCGGAGGCTGATGGCGTCGAACATCGGACCGCGGTAATACGGGGGATAGGTCCAGACCTCCTTGTTGATTCTGGCATCCTTGGTCGAATGGGTCCGGAAGATCGGGCTGAAGGTGGCGAACTGCAGCCAGCGCGTGTAGAGCTCGGGATCCATGGGACGCACCGGATCCACCGGTTGCGCAAGCATGTGTCCGCCGATGTCATGGCTCCAATATCCATAGCCGACATTGGCGGCGGTGGAGGTGAAATACGGTTGGTAGTCCAGCGAGTTCCAGGTGATGTACGTGTCGCCGGAGAACCCGATCTGGTACCGGTGGTTCCCCATGCCGCCCCAGCGGTGGTAGATCAGGGGCCGGTGTTCCCCGGAACGTTCCATGTCCGAGAAGAAGCAGTAGTTCAGCCACCAGGTATTGCTCAACTCGGGAAGCTGCCTGGAATTCGGCCATTGCTGCCAGTCCAGCCACCAGAAATCCACTCCCTGCCGCTGCAACGGATGCAGGACGATATTAAACAAATTCGTCATGTACCGTTTGTCCGCGGCCTCGAACGGCACCGGTTGCGAGCCGGCTGGGTCGAAGCCCATGGCCCGCGCGAATTCGGGGTATCTCTCCTCGGTGGACTGGATGCCCGACGCCGGATGGAGATTCAGCGTCGTCTTCAACCGCTGCTGGTGGACCCAATTCAGAAACGCCGCCGGCTCGGGGAAGAGGCTGCGATTCCAGGTGAATCCGGTCCAACCCTCGGTGTGCCAGTCCATGTCGACGACCAGCACGTCGCAGGGAATCTGGTAGCGGTGGAAATTGCCGACCAGTTCCCGGAGTTCGCGGTCGGAGTAGTTCCAGTAGCGCGACCACCAGTACCCGAAGGCGAAGCGCGGCGGCAGCGGAATCTTGCCGGCAACCTGCGTGAAATCATAGAGCGCGGCCTTGTAGTCCCGCGCGTATCCAAAGAAGTACCAATCCTGCCGTTCCCCCGCCGGACGCGGCTGAACCCAGCTCCAATCGGAACCGTCAAACAGCAGGTTCGCCGAGTCATCCGACAGACACCATCCGTCGGTCGAGATGAGGCCGTCTCCCAAAGCGATGTCTTTTTGGTCTTCGACGTGGAGAGGACCGTTGCAGCCATCGAGCGTCCGATAGGTGCCCTTAAGATTGCCCGCGTTCTTCTCGCCGGGCTTCCAGGCAACCGGATTGCGGGGGTCGCGGAATGTTATCTGGAGATTCTCAGCCGTGAACCGGCCCGATCCCAATCGGTACCTGAGTTCGAGTTTCTCGGTCTGAATGGAAAGATATCCGTCTTTCTCCGCCTTGGAATACTGCGGAACGGGAAGGTCGCGGTTGAGGTACAGCAATGAGGCGTGATCCTCGAACTGCCCAGCGGCGTCCCATTCCATCCGGATCAGCCCCGGGGTCAGCACCGTGAATCTGGCGTCGGGGCAGGTGACCACCGCGGCCGGATTGGCAACAGGATTGTTTCCGGCCTCCACCGGCGCGACCAGACAGAACAAAAACAGGAGCAGTGAACCGATGAACGATTTCATGGGACCTGGATGGTTTGGGTGTAGCCGGGGGCGCCCGCCCTGACCCATTCGACTCCGCTCAGGGTCATCCTGAGCCTGTCGAACGGATGAGCCTGTCGAACGGGCTGCCCCCGGTCTGTTCATTCGAAAATCCAGGCCGGCCTCAACGCGGTCGGCTACAGCGGACGGTCATCTGTAGCCGGGGGCGCTGACCCCGGTCTGGTTAGGACGGAAGTGTTGACTCTCCCAATACATTCGGCGTGCCTGCGGCTCAATGTCTTTCAGATCCGGTTCCGGCGGCGCGGAACGCCGCGCCGCGACGCGGCCAATCAGAAACGAAACTGACGTCGACTCAACCAGCAAGTCCGGCGGGGATCGGTCCGGGCAGGCCGCGTTTGATGGCGGCAACCAGGATGGCCTCGGTCGCGGTGGCGCCGACGCGAGTCACGCCCAAAGCGCGCACCCGCAGCAGATCATCGAGGGTCCGCACGCCGCCGGCCGCCTTGATCTGCACGCCCGGGCCGCTGTGTTGCCGCATCAGCTTCAGATGTGCGTCCGTGGCGCCCTTGTAGTTGTAGTCACCGTTGGCCTGCTTCACGAAGCCATAGCCGGTGGACGTCTTCACAAAGGCGACCCGGTGTTCGGTGCAGATCTCGCATAGCCGCACGATGTGTCCATCCTGCAGGTAATCGGTCTCGAAGATCACCTTGAGAATCGCCCCCCTGGCCACGCAGGCGTCATTGATGGTTCTCAGTTCGTCAGACACATAGGCCCAGTCACCGCCGAGGACCTTGCCGATATTGACCACGACATCGATCTCGGAGGCGCCTTCGGCGATGGCTCCTTCGGCTTCTGCAACCTTGATGGCAACATGACTGTTGCCGTGGGGAAAGCCGGTTACGGCGCAGACCCCGACACCGGAACCGGCCAGTGCGGACGCTGAATGCGGCACGGCGTAGGGCTTGACGCAGGCGGTGGCGCAACCGCATCGGCGCGCGATGGCCAGACCGGCCGCGAGTTGCACATCGGTGAATGTCGGATGGAGCAGGGAATGGTCGATCATCCGTGCAAGCTCGGCGATGGAAGGGAGACCGGATGCTGACGGGAGGATGGCGGGATTCATAGGTGGTAAATGGCGATGGGGCGCTGGACCTCGTTAGGTCCGATTCATTTCATAGGAAACCACGAATGAACACGAATGGACACGGATTCCGGCAACTGTCCATTCGGGTGGATTCGTGGGCAAAGGCTAGTGCGTTGCAGGCCGGCCGGCCAGGTGTTCATCCATCCACGCCAGAGTCTTCGCCCACATTTCCGGCGTGTAGACGTGTCCGAGGCCCGGGTAGACGATGCTTTGGAATGCGTTCTCCTGTCCGTAGAGTTGGTAGACGGGACGGACAGCCGACTCGACGAGGCGGATGCCGTGAACGGGCGAGCCCGCGTCCCGATCGCCGGTTTGAAACAGGATCGGCCGCGGCGCGATCAGTGAGATGACCGCCTCGCTGTCGAAGTGATTCAACATGCCGGGAACGAAGTAGCCAATGTCGTGCTCATGGATGCTACCGTGCTCGATGAGATTCCGGTAGCGCGTCAGGCAGGCGATGGCGACACCGGTCTTCAGTCGCTCGTCCAGCGCCATCAGCCACCAGGTGCGTGTTGAGCCCATGCTCATGCCCGTCACGCCCAGGCGGTCCGGGTCGACCTCCGGACGGGACGCCAGATAATCCAACGCCATCAGGTCATCGCGCAGCAACATGCCCCAGAACGAGCGGCCCGCCCAGAGATTGAATTTGCTGGCGGTCTCCTCCGCGGTGTAGTCGCGCTCGGCGGGGCCGTCCGGTCCCTGGCCGTTGCGCTCGCCAAAGCCGCTGGCGTCGATCGCGAGGACCGCGTATCCGCGCGCCGCGAGCGCCGGTCCGGGGGCCTCCGGCGTGTGCTTGGATTGAAAGAGCTCCTCCTTGCCGAGATCGTATTCGCCGGCGTGCCAGTGGCAGTAGAGGATTCCGGGCAGCTTTCCAGCGGCGCGCGTTGGGAGAAGGAGATAGCCGGGCACAATGGCGCCCGCGCCGTTGTCGAAGGTAAACTTCTCGACCACGTAGCCGGCCCGGGTTTCCCGCGACCAGGTCTGCACGGCCGGAGTGCGTGGGCGCGGGGGCAGCCTGCCCAGAAGCTGCAGGAGTTGGGCGCGGATCTTCCTGCGCTCGAGTATCCATGCCTCCTGCGATGCCGGCGCGGCGAACGGCGGAGCCAGCTCAGCTCCGGCCAGCCATCGTTCGGCGGCAGATTGTTCGCCTTCAGCTGTCACAGTTGCTGCGCAGATCATTGCGAGGAGGCAGGCGAGCGGGGTCTTCATGGGCGCCGGTGTGCACGGATTGAAGGAAACGGCTGCAGTGAAACGAAAAATGAATCTGAATTCCGCAGTTGCGGCTCGATCGACCCGCTCACGCTCGCGGCTAGAAGGAGCAGAAGCTGCAACTGCGGAATCCACATGAAAGCAGATGCCCGATGGTGGACGCGGCCATGATTGCCGTTCGCGAATTGCTGTCAACGCAGGGGCAACCGCGGCGGCACAACCCGGCCAATCTTGGCCCACGAATGGCCCCGAATGCAAAACCAGCCGCCGGCATTTGAGACGCGAGCGCGCATGAATATTTGCGCTTCCACGTGATTCCCCCGGCAATGCCGCGGGATTCACAACCCTATCAAGCGCACTGCCAAGAAAGGATTCAGTCATGCGATTCGTGATGTTCGCCAAAGCTCCGCACCAGGAATTCAACGCCGCCACCAAGGACGGCACCCGAAGATGAATCGACCTTCGGTTGCGGAGGAACCGCGCCAGGCTTTTTTCGTCAAGTTTTGTGAAGCCACCCGAATTTCTCACGGATTTTTTACAGCCAGAAGACACAGGGAATTAAGGCCGGGGGGCGGAAGGGAAGTCCATCAGATTCCCCTCGATAAGATTCGTGGCAGCATGGCGTCCCGGCAAGGCATCCAGCACGGATTACAGGGTTCAACCGGATGTCTGGGATGCGTGCGGCCCTCGGTGGGATTCGTTTCTTGCGTCTGCGCAAATCGGCTGCAGTCTGGTCGTGATGCTTTTCAGACAGCATCCGCCGTTGCCCGGCCGCGTGGCATGCGGGCGATGTCTTTCGCGGGCAGTCGCCTTGGCCGTGGTTGCGGTGGCGCTGGCGTTTATCGTCGGCAGTCTGCCTGCGCAGGAATCGACTCCAGGAGTGACGCGTTTTGTGGCGCCGGGTGTGCTGACAAGCTTCGAGCAAATCTGGCAACTTTCCGATGCCGAGAAACGACAGTGGCACCGCGTGCGACTGGAATGCATCGTCTACTACTACGATTCCTCGTGGAATGCCTTGTGGGGCCGGTGCGGCGGGACAGACGGCTATCTGTCGCCCGGCCACCAGGTTTTTCCAATCGAGCCAGGACAGCTCGTCCTTCTCGAAGGCCTGATGCAGCCTTCAATGGGCATGACCGTCGAAGAACCCAAGATGACAGTGCTGGCTGCGTCCGTTCCGCTGGAGCCTCTCGGCACACAAGGGCACGTGGGCGAAACGGATCGCTTCAACAAACGCCTGGTCACTGTCGAAGGCAACGTGGACCGGCAAGTCAGTCGCGACGCCAATCATCAGGATATCGACCTCATGGCGGAAGGCCACATGATCAGTGTCCGGTTGCTGTTGAAAGGTGGCGAGCCCGTGCCGCAATGGCAGGGCTCGACGGTGCGCGCCAAAGGAGTTTACTTCCTGCGCGAGGCCCAGGACGGCAGCGCCCCGAGGATCGAACTCTGGGTGCAGCGGACGGAAGATGTGGAGGTTCTCACATCGTTGAGCCGGGACGCCCGGTTTACCATGCCGCCGACGCCGGTCGGAAAGATCGCGGGGCTGCCGGCCGGAACACTCGTGCGGGTGGTGGGCACGGTGACCGCGCAGGAGCCCGGCAAATCGCTGGAAGTTCGGGATGATACCGGCGCGGTCGAGGTGCGGACGCTTCAGGGGCGGCCCGTGCAGGTGGGCGAGGCGGTCGAGGCGATCGGCTATCCGGCCCGGGAGGGTGGCGCGCTGGTTCTGCAGCAGGGTATTTTTCGAACCGCCGAGTCAGTCGTCGCCAGTTTCTCCCAGTTCTGGCAGTTGCCCGAAGTGGAACGGCGCATTCGACACCAGGTGCGCATGGAGGTCCTGGTATATTATTACGATCCGGGGTGGCAGAATGCGTGGGGGCGTTCGGGGGGAATCGACGATTACTTCTCGCTCGGAAACGCTGCCCTCGGCCTCCATCCGGGCCAGCGTGTCCTGGTGCAAGGTTCGGTGCTTTCGCCCGAGGGGCTCACGATTGACGATCCCAAGGTGACGGTGCTGGCGGAGGACGAGCCGATCGAGGTGTTGGCGACGAAGGGCCGGATTGGCGACACCGAACATTTGAACAAACACATGGTCCAGGTCGAGGGCTACCTCGACCGGCAGGGACCACCGGATGAACGGCACGTCAAGCTTGACCTCGTCGTGGAAGGCCGTCCCGTGACCGGCCGCCTGTTGCTCAAGGAAGGAACGCAGGCGCCCGAAATGGAGGGATCGTTGGTGCGCCTCAAGGGAGTCTATAGCGCAACACCGAATCCCACCACGACGGTTCCGACCATCGAGATCTGGGTGCAGGGGCTGGAAAACCTGGAGCTGCTGGGGTTGGTTGGACAAAGACGAGCGGTTCAACCGGGCCGTCACCCCGATGGAACGGCTCTCGACGGTCCGGCCGGAATCGTTGGTGCGGGTGGCCGGAATCGTGCGCGCGCAAGAGGCGGGCCAATCAGTGACGCTCCGCGACGACACGGGGCAGGTGGTCGTGCAGACGGCCCAGACCGCTCCGCTGCAGATCGGGGAACCGATCGAGGCCATCGGACTGGCGATGCCCAAGGGCGCCGACTGGATCCTGCGGGAAGGCCTCTACCGCCGCAGCGCGACCGGCCCGCTGGCGCCCGCAGTCGGAGCATCGACGGTGCGGCTGGCCGAGCAGTTGTTGGAGCTCTCACCGGAGGAAGCCGCGCGGAGGCACCCGGTGCAGCTGGCGGGTGTGATCACCTGGGCCAATGAGAACGCGAGCTTCTTCTATTTGCAGGACGGGAGCGGCGGTGCCTGCGTGACACGGCCCGCTGACCTGACCGGGCGGCTGCTGGTGGGTGCGCGCGCAGCCGTGAGCGGAGTTTCCACGGAGGGCCGGTTCACGCCGGAGGTGCTGGCGATTAACGTGCTGCCGTCTGCGGAGGTGGCGCTGCCCGAGGCAAAGGTCGTAACGCTCGAACAGGCACTCACCGGCATCGAGGAAGGGCGATGGGTGAGCATGACCGGCTATGTGCGCGAGGTGGCTCCCGAGGGCCCGTGGATGCGGCTCGGTTTGACAACGGCGGCCGGGGAGTTTGTCGCGCTGGTGCCACCGGACAGCAGTCTGCTGAAGCTGCAGGGGTCGGTCGTGCGGGCGCGCGGTGTCTGCAGCGCGGTGGCCAACAGCCGGCACGAGCTGGTCGGCATTCGGTTGTGGGTGCCGGGGACCTTGTATCTCGAAGTCCAGGAGGGCGTGCCGGGCGACTTGTTTGCAGTGCCAAAGCGCACGATTGCGAGTCTGCGGCAATTCAGCTCACAACAGGCGTTGAATCATCGGGTGTGCGTCTCGGGAACGGTTGTGCACCAGACGGTCGGCCGCCTGGTGCACATTCAGGAGGGCAACGAGGGCCTGCTGGTGCTGAGCCGCGACACGGTCACGCCGCTGGCGGCCGGCGATCGCATCGAGGCGGTTGGATTTCCCGGCATTGAGAACAATCGGCTGGTTTTGCGGGAGGCAATCTATCGGCGGACCGCCACCGGACCGGAACCGGCGCCGCTGCTGCTCGGTCCGCGCATCCCGGTCAACGCCGAAATCGATGGGCGCCTGGTGCAGATGGAGGGAACTGTCCTCGATGTCGGAGCGCAGGAGGACCACGTGAGGCTGATTCTGCGGACGGACACGCTGATCCTGGAGGCGATGCTCGACGCGCGCCCGGCCGCGCTGCCGGCTGGTCTGGCGCCCGGCAGCCAGGCGGCATTGACCGGCGTCTACGAGATCCAGTCGGACGAATACCGGCGGCCGGAGACGGTCCGGTTGCAACTGCGAACGGGCGGCGATGTCCGCCTGATTAAGAATGCGCCCTGGCTGACGGGCTGGCGGGTTGTTGCGCTTATTGGCGTGCTGGCGGCGAGTCTGGTCCTTGGAAGTGCCTGGGTGTTTGTGTTGCGCCGCCGGGTGGAGAAACAGACCGACCAGATTCGGGAGCAATTGGAAAAGGAAAAGGCGGCGCGCCTCGAGACCGACCTCCTGCGCACCTCCAAGCTTGAGTCGCTCGGTGTGCTGGCCGGTGGCATCGCGCACGATTTCAACAACATGCTCACCGCGGTGATGGGCAATATCTCGCTCGCCAAGCTCGACCGACAGTGCGAGCCGGAGACCCTCCAACACCTGGAGGAGAGCGAGCGCGCGGTGCTTCGGGCCCGCGAGCTGACCCAGCAGTTGCTCACGTTTGCCCGGGGTGGAGCGCCGGTTCGAACCGTCACCGCGTTGCCGGAGATTGTGATGGAGGCGTCCCGGTTCGCGCTGCATGGATCCAAGGTCAGCTGCGAATTCAACATCGCGGACGACCTCTGGCTGGCGGATGTCAACAAGGGCCAGATTGCGCAGGTCGTCCACAATATCATCATCAATGCCGACCATGCGATGCCCCAGGGCGGCGTTATCCGCATCACCTTGCGCAACGACCGGGTGGGCTCCGAGCGTCGCAGCGGGCTTGCGGCCGGCTGCTACCTCAAGCTGAGTGTTGCCGACACCGGAAAGGGCATCAGTCCTGAGAACCTTCCCGGATCTTTGAACCATACTTTACCACCAAGGGCACGGGCAGCGGGCTCGGCCTGACGACCGTTTTCTCAATTGTTTCCCGGCATCAGGGGCATGTCGAAGTGGAATCCAGGGTCGGTAGCGGCACGACCTTCCATATCTGGCTACCGGCGCGCGAAGGGATGCTCGAATCTTCGCTTCCGGTGAAGTCTTTGGGAACCGCCGTACCCGGAGCGCGGCAGCGGAAAGGCCGGATTCTGTTCATGGACGACGAGGCGGCGATCCGGCAGATGGCTGTCGCCACGCTTCGACGCATGGGGCACGAGGTCACGGCGGTGGACGATGGTTCGGCGGCCGTCATCGAGTATTCCGCCGCGCACGAGGCCGGCCGGGGTTATGACGTGGTGATCCTCGACCTGACGGTGCCCGGCGGGATGGGCGGCGCCAAGGCGATGGAGAAGCTCCGGCAGATGGATCCGGAGGTTCGCGCGATTGTGTCGAGCGGGTACTCGAACGATCCGGTGCTGGCCAACTACCGCAGCCACGGGTTCCGTGCGATCGTGCCCAAGCCATACGAGATCGGGGTGCTGACCGACGCGATCGATGCCCTGTTGCGCGAAGGCAGAGAACTGTAGCCGGAGGCGGCTGCCCTGAGACTGATCCCGCGGGCCTTCGCCCGCCACCGGGCATCGCTGACAGCGGCGGCAAAGCGAGGATCGTTGGCATCCACGCAACCCAGTTGAGCCAGATGTATCTCGGGGCTGTTGATGACCGGTGGCTCGCTGACCTCGTCTGTGTCCGGCTGGGGTTCCGGAAGCCGGCTGAGCGACTCACCGGTCGCCATACGTCGGGGCGATAAGAGGAAATTCCCGGACCCTGTGCGAGCCAATTGCGGTTGAAGCGGATCGGCCTTGAACTGCAGATGACGCCAGTGACAAAATTTGGAACAACCTCCCTCCGCATCAGGGAAGGCGAAAGTCCTCCAGCCGCCAGGGACTGCCGGGCGTTTTATGCAGCGGCCGGGATGACCGAGAGCCCGGGGTTGAGCACTTCTGATCCGAGATGTGCGATGGTGCCATCCTCGATCAGGACCGTCATGTGGAGCGTGATGGCGCCCGGTCGGCCGTCGAAGAGGAATGGCCCGTTGTATTCTCCGATTTCGACTACTCTGATGTGGTTAGGGTCGGTCCATTGTGCCAGATCGACAAGACCGCCGGCCTGGGGCTTGTCCGGGTGTGTGGTCCTGGCAGTTTCCGCGTCTGGCGCGGCCATGATGGCGGAGAGAATCCTGGCCTGGGATCCGTCCTTGTGAAACTGCCTGACGAATCGGGCGAGGTGTTCGACTTTGGTATTGATGAGGAGAAAGAGTTTCATGGGGAGTTGGACCCGGCCGACAGCGTTCCTGGCGCCAACTGACTGCGAAGGCGGGCGCGGGAGGTTTCGACCGGCGTCCGGTCAAGGTTTCGAGCGGAATCCACCAAAAAGAAAGATGACAAGGCAGATCAACAGGATCAGGCCAAGCCCTCCGCCACCGACATAGGGCCCGCCGAAATAGAAACCGCCGCCGCCGAAACAGCAGAAGAAAAAGGAGCAGGATGACCAGTAGGTTCATGACTGCAAGATAGCACCCCGCAGCCACGGTTCCTATGGGGCCTTCGCCCCGCGACTGAAGCATCTGCGAGCCCGTG
Organism: uncultured Verrucomicrobiae bacterium; assembly: GCA_963804395.1. GTDB lineage: Bacteria > Verrucomicrobiota > Verrucomicrobiia > Opitutales > Opitutaceae > Fen-1467. The sequence continues at coordinate 28,599 of CAWDQK010000002.1, forward strand.
TCGGGGGCAGGGCGCGATGGAGCCGTTCGCGGCCAACCTCATGCCGGGGAACGACGCGCCCATCCACGTTCGCCAAGGCTCCGGGTCGCGAGCACGGTCGAGGGGGAGCACCGCACTACGAACGCGGCACTGGCTAATCCAGCGTGACGCCTTTGGACTCGGCGGAGCGGCGCAGGGCGGCAGCCATGTCGGAGGGCGTGGCGGCAACCTCGACGCCGCACTCCTGGAAGATGGCGATCTTCGCGGCGGCGGTGTCCTCCTTGCCCCCGATGACGGCACCGGCGTGGCCCATGCGGCGTCCTTTGGGGGCCGTGGCCCCGGCGATGAACCCGGCGACGGGCTTCTTGCAGTTCTCCTTGATCCAGCGCGCGGCCTCGACCTCGGCGGTACCGCCGATTTCGCCGATCATGATGATGCCCTTGGTGTCCGGATCATCGTTGAACAACTTGATGACGTCCAGGTGCGAGGTGCCGTTGACCGGATCGCCGCCGATCCCGACGCATGGTGCTCTGGCCCAGGCCCATGCACGTGACCTGCCAGACGGCCTCATACGTGAGGGTGCCGGAGCGCGAAACGATGCCGACGTGGCCCTTCTTGTGAATGTAGCCCGGGGCGATGCCGATGCGGCAGCCGCCGGAGGAATCGGGACCGCTGCCGGGGGTAACAACTCCGGGGCAGTTGGGCCCGATGAGGCGCGTCTTCCGGCCGGCCATCGCCCGTTTCACGCGCACCATGTCGCGTACCGGAATGCCCTCGGTGATGGCGACGACGAGATCGAGGCCGGCATCCGACGCATTCGAGGATCGCATCGGCGGCAAAGGGCGGGGGGACGAAGATCGCTGATACGGTGGCGCCGGTCGCGGCGACCGCGTCGGCGACGGAGTTGAAGATCGGAATCCTGTGTTGCTTGTACTCGAAGAACTGGCCGCCCTTGCCCGGGGTGACGCCGGCGACGACTTGCGTGCCGTAGTCGAGCGAGAGTTGGGCATGGCGGGCGCCGAACGCGCCGGTGATGCCCTGGATGAGGATCTTCGTTTCAGGAGTAATGAGAATGGACATGGAAGAAAGTGAAAGTGAGGGGGATGGTGAAATCAGCAGGTCGGAGGCGGGCGCCAGCGGGAAGTCAGTGACGGGATGCGGATAGTGAGCGCCAAACTGCGCTGGCAGGTGGTGAGTGTAGGGGACGGATCATGCGTCGCAGAAAGAAACCTCAGGAGGCGCTCTTGCGTTGGTGGAGATTGATCTGGTTGCCGTCGGGATCCTTGATGGCGAACATCCGGCAGGGCGGGAACTCCATCACATCGAAGGCCAGCGCAACCTGCGCCGCGCGGACGGCGGCGAGCGCCGCGTCAAGATTGGCGACTTCAAGCGTGAGGCTCGATGCCGGCGTGCCGGGCACCGCATTGGAGATGGCGAGCGCGACGCCCGCCACATCGAATTCGATCCACCATTGGCCGGGGGCGAATTCCACCTGCAGGCCAATCTTGAGACCGAGCAACCCCTCATAGAACTTGCAGGCGCGGGTGACATCGGTGACCGGATGAAAAACGAAAGCGACCTCTTTGATTTGGATGCTCATGCGGACTTAAAGTGAGGGTGAAAGTGAAGGTGAAAGTGAGAGTGGCAGTCAGGGTGGTGCGTCAGGCGACGAGGCAGACGATCTTCTGCGCAGCGTCGGCCATGCTGTCGCCGCTGACGAGTTTCAGCCCGCTGGCGGCCAGGGTCTGCTTGCCGGCGACCACGTTGTTGCCTTCGAGGCGGACGACCAGGGGCAGCTGAAGGCCCACTTCCTTCACCGCCTCGACAATGCCGGCTGCGATGACGTTGCAGTCCATGATGCCGCCGAAAATGTTGACGAAGATGCCCTTCACCTTCGGGTCGGTAAGGATGATCTTGAAGGCCGCCACGACCTGCTCCTTGGTGGCGCCGCCGCCAACATCGAGGAAGTTCGCCGGATTGCCTCCGAAATATTTGATGATATCCATCGTGCTCATGGCCAGGCCGGCACCGTTGACCAGGCAGGCGATGTTGCCGTCCAGCGCGATGTAATTGAGGTTGTGCTTCGAGGCCTCGGTTTCCTTCGGATCCTCCTCGTTCAGGTCGCGGAGGGCGACGATCTCCGGGTGGCGGAAGAGCGCGTTGTCATCGAAGGATATCTTGGCGTCGAGCGCCTGCACCTGGTCGTCCGGCGTCGTGATCAGCGGGTTGATCTCGACCATGGAGGCGTCGGTCTCCCAGAACACGTTGTAGAGGTTTCGGATGAGCTTGGCGGCGTTCTTCTGCTCAGCCGGGTTGAGGCGCAGGCCGAAGAGGAGCTGCCGCACCTGAAAATCGGCGAGACCGATGGCCGGGTCGATGAAGACTTTGACGATCTTCTCCGGCGTCTCCCGGGCGACTTTTTCGATCTCCACGCCGCCCTCGGTCGAGGCGACGATCACCGGTCGCGAACTGGCCCGATCAAGCAGGATGGCGAGATAGTATTCCTTCTTGATGCCGCTGGCCTGCGTGAAATAGATCGTCTGCACCTTGCGGCCGGCCGGCCCGGTTTGCGCGGTGACCAGCGTGTTGCCGAACATCTTCCGGGCGTAATCAAGGGCTTCGGCTTTGGACTTGGCGATCTTCACCCCGCCCTGGAAGCCGTCGACGAAGGTGCCCTTGCCGCGGCCCCCGGCATGTATCTGGGACTTCACGACAACCAGTCCCTCCGGGAACTGGGCGAGCGCCGGTTCGAAATCGGCAGCGGAACGGGCCGCCACCCCTTTGGGCACGGCGACACCGTATTTCTCGAGCAAAGCCTTGGCCTGGAATTCGTGAATGTTCATCGGTTGCCCCATCTTCTCACGAAAACGCCGCCCAACGCAAAAAAAAAGACCACGGGGGAAACCTTCCCGAGGGCGCCACAGGGAAACTGCCGCCGGGGGCGCACTCCGTCGCCAAGGCTTCGGAGCGCAGGCTGACCCCGGCAGGTCGTTTCGATATCCGGGCCGGCCTCAACCCGGCCGGCAACAGCGTAACCAGCGCCGCCCTCCAGCCGAATTGGCTGACACGGCGGCCCGCCAGACCACAGGGGCTGGCAGGCTCCTCTATTTTCCCGGACCGCGCGGCGGAAGCTTGGGCGGCGGGGTGGCGAGCCTGGCAGCGTGCCCTGCGGCGATCTTTCCCTCGATCACGCCCGTGATCTGCTCCGCCTTCTTCAGCCAGTCTCCAGCCGCCTTGATCGTCTCTCCGATCTTCGTCTCCGGCAATTTCAGCTCCTCCGTGGCGGTGTTGCCGATCTTCGCAAAGGCATCGAACGAATGGTCCGCCTTCTTGAACAGTTCGCCGACTTTGCCCGTGGTCACCGCTTCCAGTCCCTGATAGCCGTTGACGACCCATTCGAGGCGCCCGGTATTGACGTCAATCAGGATTCCGTGCACCGGAATCCGCGGACCGATCAGCGGGCTCACCCGTACAAAGTTGACGCTTCGGATCACGTTCTGGCGCTCGGTGCCGAACAACCCGAAGAACTCGACCAGGTTTTCCGGGAGATGCCCCCGGTCAACCCCCAGGGTCTGCAGCTGGTGCAGCAGGTTCATCGCGGTCGACTTGCCGACCAGGCAGTCGCTGTGGCCGATGACAGCGATTTCCCTGGCGCCCTTGATCGCGCACGCCAGCGAGAGCGACCGCATGGTGCTGCTCAGAGGTCCGGTAATGATGTTCCCGGCATTCCGCAGCCAGACGAACTTGTCCTCCGGCAGACCGAGCATGTCGGGCAGCAGGCGATTGAGTCGCGGATCGATGCAGGTCAGAGCCGCCACGGGCAGCGCGGCGTCGTACTCGGCCACCGGCAGGACGGCCGTCTTGTCGCCGGCCACCCGGCGCTGGTTGAACTCGAAGATCGCTTCGAAAAGGCGCATTGAAGAACGCGGTCAGAGGGATTGTTCGGTGACAGCCGTGTAGGAGCCTGCTAGCAGGCAATCGGGGGCATGCGAACGGCTCCCAGAATCGCCTGCAAGCAAGGCTCCTACGGCACGCTGGCTACGTTGCCGCCGGCTCGTCCTTGCCCATTGCCCGGCGGATAACCGGCACCTGTTCGAGCAGCTTCTCGAATTTCACGCCGGTCAGACTCTCCAGGACGGGGGGCAACTGGGCGACGATCTGCGTGATATCGCCGGTGAGCTTGCTCGCCCCGCCGCCGGGGCCGTTGCCGGAGTTGATGATGACGATCTTTTCGGTCTTGGCCAGCGGCTCGCTGATCTTGCCGGCCACCTCGGGCAGCACGCGCACGATCATCTCGATCACCGCGGCCTCGTTGTATTCCTTGAACGATTCGGCCTTCTTGCGCATCGCCTCGGCCGTGGCGAGACCCTGAGCCTCGATGATGGCGGCTTCGGCGAGGCCCCGCGCCTTGTTGGCATCGGCCTCGGCCAGGCCCGTGGCCCTGGCCACATCGGCGCTCGCAAAGCCGGTCGCCTTGGTCGCGGAAGCGGCACCCTCCGCCTCGGTTTCCAGCTGGAATTTCCGGGCGTTGGCCAGCGTCTCGACCTTGTAGCGTTCGGCGTCGGCGGGCTTCTGGACGTTTGCTTCCAGTTCGCGCTGCTTGCGCATGATTTCCTGCTGCTGGAGCTCGATCTGCTTCTGTTTCTCAATGATCTGAACCTGCACTTCCTCGGCCTTGACCAACTGGCCGGTCTTGAACTTCTGCAGGTCGTACGCGAGGTCGGCCTCGGCCTTCTTCTGGTTCACGGCGGCCTGGTATTGCGCGACGTTTGACTGATAGTCGCGCTGCGCCTCGGCAATCCTGGTGTCGGCCAGGAATTTCGCCTCCTGCCCGGCCTGGGTGGCCTGCGACGACTTGATCATCGCATCGCGGTCGGCCTCCGCCTGGGCGATCTGGGCATCGCGTTTGACCTGGGCGATCCGCGGCTTGCCGAGAGCGTCGAGGTAACCCTGGCCGTCGCGAATGTCGCGGATGGTGAAGCTGACGATTCCGAGCCCCATGTTCGCCATGTCGCCGGCGGCGACCTCCTGGACCTTCGAGGCAAACGAATCGCGGTTCTGGTAGATCTCCTCGACGGTCATCGTGCCGAGAATCGCGCGGAGGTGTCCCTCGAGCGGTCTGCGTCGCAATATTGCGGATCTCATCGGTGCTCTTGCCGAGAAACTGTTCCGAGGCCGTGGTAATCGAGATGTCGTCGCCCTTGACCTTGATCTGGGCCACTCCGTCAACCTTCACGGGCACGCCCTTGAGCGTGTAGACTTCCGGCGTCTGGACGTCGATTGTGAGCAGTTCCAGGGAGAGCAGGTCAACCTTTTCCAGCACCGGGTAGACGAACACGCCGCCGCCCTTGACAATACGGAATCCCACGGTCCGCGTCGTGCCATCCGGATCGACCATCCGGCGTTTTCGGCCCGAAATGACGAGCACCTGGTTCGGGCCAACCTTCATATACCGGCTGGCCCAGATCCCGGCGAAAATAAAGATGACGAGCAGGATGGCGGCGACTCCGCCGATCAGGCTGAACCAGGGCAGTTCTTCAATTGCGAACAGGATTGTGGGGGTCATGGGTGGAAAGGGATTAATTCGAGCAACTGCTTCAGTCGAGGGAACGCACGTAGAACTGGCTGCCGGCGATGCGGCAGACCTTCACCGTCTCGCCATTGCCGACCGCCTTGCCATCCTCCGCGCGGGCCGGAGCGGTGTAGCGGGTTCCTCCCTGCACATAGGCGATCTCGCCAACGCCGTCCTTCGGAATCGGGGTGATGATCGAGGCGGTCTGGCCGACGACGGACGCGATGTGGGATTCGCTGGAGCTTTGCGTCCGGTTGAACATGGCGTTGAACATCAGGAACACGAGCCAGGCCACCGATCCGCCGCAGAGCGCCGCCAACGGGGCGCTGGCCCAAACGCTCCTGGTGGCGGGGAGGTGGGTGAAAATGAGGCCGAAGGCACCGAACGCCGTCACAAACGAGGCCAGCACCGTCGGACTGAAGAACGAAATGCCGGGCATGCCGGTGTGATCAAAACCGGCCTCCGCATGACCGCCTGTGCCAATTTCCGCATGGCCGTCGGTCCCGCCAAAGAAATGGCCGATGGTCGCGCTGATGATCGTGAACAGCAATCCGACCGCCAGACAGACCGTGTAGATCAGGGTATCCATGGGGTGGAGAAGATGCGCCAAACTTAAAGGCGTAATCCGCGATTGGCACAAGCGCGAAACCGACGCTCTTCCCGGAAGCGGTCGCGGCGGACACGGCGGGACAGGCCGTCAACGGCGTTCGCGCAGTTGTAGCCGGCCGCGTTGAGGCCGGCCCACGCGCCGGGACCGCCCTGCGCTCCGAAGCCTTGGCAAAGGAGTGCGTCCCGGCTACAGACCGCCCAGGCGGCGTGGACACCGCTTGTGCGGCCTACCAAACCGCCATCCAAGCCGGTACGGGCTGCCCGGGCATCAGCCTGCTGGCTCCAGGATTGCGTTTGCCCGGGCCGGCGGCAGCCTCCCGGGCATGCAATCGCATGAGCTCCTGAAGGAAATCCTCCAGAAAATCAGTGCCAAGCAGATCTCTGCGGAGATGGGTCTTTCGCTGTCGCTGATCTACAAATGGGCCGAGCCGGCGGAGGAGGGCAGCGGCGCCTCCAATCCGCTGGACCGCATCGAGCAGCTGCTGAGGCTGACCGGCGACCGGCGTCTGGCTCAATGGGTGGCGGAGCGGGCGGGCGGCTTCTTCATCCGGAATCCGAAGAACAATCCGCAGGCCACCCATTTGATTCCGGCCACCAACACGATCGTGCAGGAGTTCGCCGACATGCTGGCGGTGATTGCGGCCGCGGCGACCGACAGCACGATCACCAAGGAGGAGGCGGAGGACATTCGCGACCGGTGGGAGGAGCTCAAGTCGGTCACGGAGGGATTTGTTCGCTGCTGCGAAGCGGGCAATTTCGGGCCGGTCCACCAGCACCTGGCGGGCCGCGCGAAGGGCGCGGAAACGGGCGGGTGAGGGCGGAGTATTCAGAATACAGCGACAGAGGGACCCGCGTCCGGCCGATCGCCCGATGAATTACCGTCACGCCTTTCACGCCGGCAACTATGCCGACGTCTTCAAGCACGCGCTGTTGCTGCAGTTGCTGCGTGCGCTGCAACGGAAGGAGACGGGGTTCCTCTATCTCGACACTCACGCGGGGCGCGGTCGCTACGATCTGCAGCCTGCGCCAGCGCTCCCACGCCCGGGGGCCGATCGCGAACCCGAATGGCCCGACGGCGTCGGCCGGCTCTGGCGGGCGCCGGATCCGCCACCGGCGCTGGAAGACTACCTGGCGATCGTGCGCGAGTTTGCCCGGCGGAGGGGAATGCCGGGCGGCGAACTCCGCGCCTATCCCGGTTCGCCTTGGATTGCCGCGCTGGCGTGCCGGCCCCAGGACCGGCTGATGTTCTGGGAACGGGAACCCGGGGAGGCCGCGGTCTTGCGCGATGAGTTTGCCGGGCGGCGCCGCACCGGCGTGGAATGCGGGGATGGCTATCGTGCGCTGCGTGCCGCGCTGCCGCCCGTGGAACGCCGGGGGTTGGTGCTGATCGACCCGCCGTTCGAGAATCAGGACGAGTTCGAGGCGATCGTGGCAGCGCTGCGGGAGGGTCTGGGGCGTTTTCCAAGTGGAGTGTATGCCGTATGGCATCCGGTAACCGAAAGGGCGGCGGCCGAGACATTTCGGCGGACCTTGAGGGCGCTCGTGCCGCAGCCGGTAATCTGGGCCGAACTCGCGGTGACGGCCGATCCGCAGGTGCGGATGAAGGGCTGCGGCCTGCTGGTGATCAATCCGCCGTGGGGTTTTGCCGATCTGCTGCAATCGATGCTACCGGTGCTCGCGGATCTCCTGGCCGTCGATGCCGGCGCGACCTCGCGCTGGGACTGGCTCGTGCCCGAGCAATAAAGAACCCCGGCGGACGAACGTCACGCCGGGGCGGTAGATCAGTAACTGAGCTCGTGTTTCTCCCGGCTCGTGGGCCGAAGAGGGCGCATGGCGGTGAAGGCCACCGTGTTGAACAGGCGCGGATACGCTGGCAGCGCGGGCGCGCGAAACACCGGGCGACCCCATTGGACGTCGCGAACCGGCACAACCTGGGAACCCGGCCCGCCAATGGGAGCGGGACGCCCTGGTGCTGAAGTTCGTGAAAGCCAGTTCATGGGAAAGTCAGGTCTTTATCGGTGCAAACGGTCGGCAGTTGAATCGGGAATCGCCAATATCGTGTCTACGCTTCATCAGAAACGCAGGCCGGACATTTGTTCCTGATTTTTTTGACGCCGCGAACGATCAGGAACCAGCTGCAGCATCAACAATATACCGCCTTCGCCGTCTTCTCAAACCGCCATCCGGATAACCGACACAATTGCTGACTAGGCCAGGGAGACAGCCCCCTTCTTGGGAATCGTCACCGTTAATGTGCCTCGGCGAAGATCGGCCTTCAGGGCGTCGTAGGCGAGGCTGAAGCCGAGCCGCAGCCGCAGTCGGTAATCGTGGACGACGTTGACGAGTCGCGCCGGCGTCCGAGCCCGATCCCTGGTGGCAGTAATCGTCAGATCAGGCGCGTCAACTTCGAGATCGACTCCGGAGGGATCAGCGCCGGGGACATGGATCACTAGTGTGAGCGTATCCGGTTGTTCTTTGCAATGATAACGCGGCCGGCTGAAGACGGGTTGACGCGCTTGAGGGGAGGCAGCGGACGCGAACGGGGTATTAGACTTCCGGGCGCCCGAGGTGCGCTGGGGCGCGGTCGGTTCCAAGATATCATTCATTGGAAAGGGGCTGATGTAGAAGCCTATCGGTAATGAAACCGCAGAATTTAGCGCGAATTTCGAGAAAACGCGGGCGGGCGCTTTGGCGGAAGCTTCGGATTGGCAGGCGGTGTTCGCCGCAATCGCCCTGTAGCCGGGGGTGCCGACCCCGGCCTGAGGCTCGCCTGTGTGGAGGGCGGACCGCTTGCCTTCGCTCAAGCTGCGGCTGGGCCGCCGTGTCCGCCGCTCGCCGCTACCGGAAAACTGTAGCCGGGGGCGCCTTGGCCCGCCGTAGCCTCGCGCGAAGGCGGCCGACTCCGGCGCAGTGGCCGGCCTCAACGCGGCCGGCTACAACTGCTGGGAGCTGTAGAAATCGAGCAGAACCCGGCGTTAGGCCGCCGCGCCAGCCATGGCCACCGGAGCCTTCTTGGGGATCGTGATGGCGAGTGCCCCGTCACGCAACGAAGCCTCAAGTCCGTCGAAATTGAGCCGGTGGCCAAGCCGCAGCCGCAGTTGGTAATCGTGCTGCACCGGTTCAAGGTGCAGCGCGCGCCAGTTGGGGCGTACCAGATGACTCTTCTTTGCGGTCACAATCAGATCGGGCCCCTCGACCGTGATCTCAACACTGCTGGCGTCAACTCCGGGGACGTAAAGCACGAGGTTTAGCGCATCCATGTGCTCCTGGCAGTCATAATGCGGCCGGCGGAACGCGTCCTTGCGGGCGAAGGCCGGGGAGGGCTTTTTTGATCTGAGGGAACGGATGATTTGGTTCATGTGGATGTGCTCCTTTCGTCGGTCTTCACCGCCGGATCTCCTGGAAAACGAACGACCGGAAAACGGTTTCGTTCAGGCCAGGCAGCCGGCGTCGGTGAATTTGCTCCAGCGAGCGACGACCGGATGCATCTGGCCGCGACAAGACTGCTGGGCCGCCTTCGTAAGCGAAGTGCGGGCCGTGCGGCTGATGAACTGTGGAATCCGGGTCATTGGACTGAAGCGCTGTCAACATGCATAAAGCAGATCGCGCGCCAAGGACTATTTTTACTGTAACCTGATTTTTGCATTCCCGCTGTGCCGGTGGATGTAGCGTGCGTGGCTGGATTCTGGCCAGGGCTTGCTTTTCGAGCCGCCTGGCATCGCGAGGCACGCCGCACGGGCATCCGATCCAACTTGGTGTCAAGCTGTCGGCCTGCGGCCACGGTGGCTTTGTCGTCCCGCAAGGCGAAACTCCGCACAATGACGGATTGATGCCAGAAGCTCTGGCCAGATTCCAGTCACGCATCCAGGCTGGCCACGGCACGGATGGGTGGTAGGTTTCCAATCTATCCAACCATGCCTTCACTTTCCGACGCCACTACCACCATCGCCGATCTCAAAGCCCGCGTGCTTGCCTTCAGCCGGGAGCGGGATTGGGAACAGTTCCATTCGCCAAAGAACCTTAGCATGGCGCTCGCCGCGGAGGCGGGAGAATTGATGGAGCATTTCCTGTGGGTGGATCCGAACGCGTCCCAGGAGCGGTCCCGCGAGGCGGTGCGACGCCGGAAGATCGAGGAGGAAATTTCCGACGTGGTGATCTATTCGCTCGAATTTGCGAATGTCACGGGAATTGATCTGGCGGGCGCCATTGAGGCCAAACTTGCCGCCAACGCCCTGAAATATCCCGTGGACAAGGCCCGGGGCCGGTCGGAAAAATACACCGAATTGTAGCCGGCCGCGCTTGGGCCGACCTTCGCGCCAGCCGGCGGCGCGTCAGTCCCGCCGCCGCCCAGGCCGAAATGTCATCTATTAGTTGACATTGATCCCTTGCAGCCCGCGGTCGCCGGCCCGGCTTCAACCATTGCAGCTGCAGGCGCCCCCGCACCCGCATCCGCCCCCGGCCCCGCGAGTAGCGCGGGTCGCGCCGGTGCGCTTGCCCGCCAGGCCCATGAAGCCGAATCCGCCGGAGATCACGCGCCGCACCGGCTCACCCGTTTCCGGATGTCGCCTGAGCGCTTCATCATTCATGCTCTGGACGAACTCAAACCGCACGGGGAATTCGTCCGGATGCTGGGGGACGGTCTCGTAGACGTAGGTGGCCATGTCGATTTACGATTTGCGACTGCAGATTCTAGGACGAACGCGGCGCAACGCAAGCATGCTGCCCATCCATTCAATCCCTGAATCAAGGACTGAAACCTCAAATCCAAACTCGGAAATCCGAAATCAGAACGTATCACCCTTCCATCCCCACATGCCGCGGCGGACGTCGATGAATTTTACATAGACCCGCTCCGGCCGGATTCCGAGATGGCGGTTGATCAGGGTGCAAAGTGCCTGGCTGAGCTGCTTCGTCTTTTTCGCCGGCAGGCCGATGCTCTTCAATTCAAGGAACGCGACCGGATCGTCGGTTCCCGCAAACAGCATCGGTGTGTCCGGCTGCACGGCGATCATGACAAATTCCTCGGGCTTGCCGAGTTCCTGTGCGACCACCGTGGATGCATCCTTGAGAATGTTGCGCTCGGCCTTCTTCGACAGGAGAAGGTTGGTCTGGATTTTGAGATAGGGCATGACGTTTCTCCGGTTGATAGTGAACCTGATTCCAACGCGTTCCCCGACGTAATTATTATGGTGCCATTGCCGCCGTCTGTCGAGGTTTTGCGCGGCGCAAAACCTGACGCGGCCGCGCCGCGCTAAACGGCGGAGGGAGTTTCGTCCTCCTTCTCTTTTAATCCTGCAAGATCGCGGTTGCCGGTTGACGCTGGGTTCCGGACCTGGCCTGACCGCCTGCCGTCGCGATGCTTCGGCCGACACTTTTGCTTTCGCCTGGCCGTTGCCCCGGTTGGTTGTGGGCTTGCGGCGGAGCACGTTGATTGTTCAATCGCGCGGTTCACTCATGACCATCAACAAGAACAAGGTTGTCCAGAACTACTACGTTTTGCCGTGCTGTCTGCTGCTGCTCAATCTGGTGAACAGCGTTGTGAGCTACAAAGCGGGAATCATAGACGATCCCTACTTGCGAACCGGCGCGGTGATCCTGCTGGTGCTTTTTGGCAGTTCCGTCGCCGCGTTTGTGGTCGCGCCGGCGCTGACCGCCCTCGTGCGTGTGCTGCACCAATCGAGCCGCCGGGGCGCCGGCGCATTGGGCGAGATTCTGTTTTTCCTGGCGCTGGGCGGAGTCGTTTTCTGGCTCTATTACCGCATGAGTCTCTACGGCACGGCGTCCATCCTGCCGCCCGACTGGCGGAATTGAGGCCTGCTTCCATCCGACACAGCGCCAAACGCGGACTGACGTCAGGCATTTTACAGCAGCCCAAAATGCAAAACGCGGTTCTGCTTCGGACGGGAAGAACCCTTGCCGGGCTGTGGCTGCGAGCGCCAGCGAGCGGTCGGTTGAACGTTGGCTCCACTCGCTGGCGCTCGTGGCCACCCAGCCGGTGCTCTTTCTTACGAGACAACGGAGGAAACGGAGAGGGCGTTCTCTTCTCCCGTTTGTTATCTCAGTTTTCTCTGTTGCCTCTTGTAAAATTGTCTGGGTTTGGTTGCGGCCTCCGGCAGGTTCGGGATTGTCACCGTCAACGCATGATCTGGCTGCACCAGCCAGCGGGCTCAGCCTTTCGGCCGGAACGCCTTCATAACGGCTTCGTTCGTCTCCAGGCGCGGTCCGCCGATGAGGTCGATGCAATAAGGGATGGCGGGAAACACCGCCTCAAGGTTTTCGCAGATCGACTTCGGCCGCCCCGGCAGATTGACGATCAGCGCTCTTCCCCGGATGCCCGCCGTCTGGCGCGAGAGAATCGCGGTCGGCACGTAACGCAGCGATGTCGACCGCATCAGCTCGCCAAACCCCGGCAGGATTTTCTGGCAGACCGCCATCGTTGCCTCCGGGGTCACGTCGCGCCGCGCCGGACCCGTGCCGCCGGTGGTGATAACCAGGCTGCAACCGGACTCATCGGTCATGCGGCGCAATTCAGCTTCAATCACCGGTTGCTCGTCCGGCACAATCCGATAGTCCGTCTCGAAGGGTGTCGCGAGCCATGCGCGCAACAGGGCTACCACCGCCTGGCCGGGCGCATCGTCGTAGATGCCCGCACTGGCGCGGTCCGAAACGTTGATGACGCCGATCTTGATCATAGCAGGCTCGCAACCACGGATGAAGACAGTGAATGCGACCCTTGCTCCGGGTCAATCTGGCGATCCGCGGTCAAAACTGTTTCCGGATGTCTTCCGGCGTGCTTCCCGCAGCGCGCAGCGCCCGCAGGCTCAGGGGGTCGTGTCGCTTGGCGAGCCGCACGCCGTGCTCATCGGTCACCAGAGGGCAGTGATAGAATGCCGGCGGCGTCAGGCCGAGTGCACGATAGAGCAGAAGCTGGCGAAAGGTGGACAGCAGCAGATCGGCGCCGCGGACCACCTCCGTGATGTGCATCGCGGCATCGTCGACCACACAGGCCAGCTGGTAGGCGGGCTGGTCGTCCTTCCTCCAGACAATGAAATCGCCGAAATGCACGCCGGCAGTCGCGGTCTGCGGTCCGTAACGACCGTCCACAAAGGCCAGCACTTCGCCGTCGGGCACCCGGAAACGCCAGTTCGTCCCGGAGCGCGGTTCCAGTCGATGCAGACGCAATGCTTCCGTCTCGTTACCGACTGCTGGACGCGCCGAGGGCGTCGCGTCCCCATTGCCCGGCCTCGCCCACAGGACATTATCGAGACGCGATGGCCCGGCCGGGCAGGCCTCCAGTGGCAATCCATCCCGCAGCGGCGGGCGGCAGGTCCCGGGATAGATCGGCTCGTCCGGCGCCCAAGCTTCGCCCGGAGGCGCTTCGTGCGGCGCGCCGGCCGCCTCGTGCACATCGCGCCGCGAACATTGGCAGGGATACACCGCACCGCTGGCGCGGAGCTGCTCGATCGCCGCAACGTAATGGGCCCGCCGCTCGCTCTGGCTGTAGGGTCCGTACGGTCCGCCAACGTCGGGTCCCTCCTGCCAGACGACGCCAAACCACCGCAGATCCTCCATCATCGCCACCGTGAAATCCGCCCGGATGCGGGCGGCGTCGAGATCCTCGTTGCGCAACACCAGCGTGCCGGCCGCCGCTTGCGCGCGCTGCTGCGCCGTCCAGAAGGTCCGCGCGTGCCCCAGATGAGGGTAACCGGTCGGGGAGGGCGCCAGCCGCCCACGATAACTGGAAGGATGATGAACTGCGGATTGCACGGACCATTTCAGCTTTAACCAGCGCCCAGCTATGTCATCGCTGGTGACGGTCATGCCAAGGCTTATTTGTGTCTATTGCTCGTCGAGCGACCAGCTCGATCAAAAGTATTACCGGGAGGCGGAGAGATTCGCCCGCCAGCTGGTGGCGCACGGCTGGGGCCTCGTCTACGGCGGCGGCAACCGCGGTGTCATGGGCGTGGTGGGTCGCACGGTGCGCGAGGCGGGCGGCCATGTCGTGGGCATCATCCCCGGCTTTATGAAGCGCCGCGAACTCGCGCTCGATGACGCCAATGAACTCATCACCGTCGCCACGATGCACGAGCGCAAGCAACGGATGGAGGAACGGGCGGACGGGTTTGTGACCCTGCCCGGCGGGATCGGCACGCTGGAGGAGTTCGTCGAAGTCATGACCCTCCGCTATCTCAACCTCCTGCACCAGCCGGTGATCCTGGTCAACCAGGACGGTTTCTATGACGACCTGCTGCGCTTCTTCGCGCGAATGACCCGCGAGCATTTCAAGTCTCCGGGCTTGCACGACCTCTTTACCGTGGTGAGCACGGTCGACGAAGTTTGGGCGCACCTGGAGGATCCCAAGCCGTTCACGGCCGACGAACTCTGGCGCGGATAGCTTGGAATAATCCGCGGATCTGTCATGCTGCCCGCATGAGATTTGCCGTGGCCGGAGCGTCTGGTTTCGTTGGCAGCGCGCTCGTGCAGCAACTGGCGGCGGACGGCCATGAAGTGCTCCGCTTCGTCCGGCGGCCGGTGGAACGGCGGGGCGAGATTGAATGGCACCCGGCGGCGTGCGAGGTTGAGACCCGGCACGCCCTCGAAGGTCTGGATGGGATTGTGAATCTCGCTGGCTCGAATCTGGGCGCCCGGTGGACGGCGGCGCGCAAGGACGACATTCTGCGGAGCCGCGTGAACAGCACGCGCACGCTGGTTTCGGTGATGAGCCGTCTGAACCATCGGCCGGCGGTGTTCGTGTGCGCTTCCGCGGTCGGCTACTATGGGGACCGGGCGGAGGAAGCGCTCACGGAACAGAGCGGGAGAGGCGACGGGTTTCTCGCGGAGGTGTGCCACGCGTGGGAGGAGGAGGCGCGAATCGCGGAGAGCGCCGGGATCCGGACGGTCATGCTGCGCCTCGGCCTGGTGCTGGGATTGAGCGGCGGGGCGCTCGCCCGGCTGGCGCCAATCTTTCGCGCGGGGGTCGGCGGCCCGCTGGGCGACGGGCGCCAGTGGGTCAGCTGGATCTCGCTCACTGACGTAGTTGGCGCGCTGCGACACGTGTTGCAGGATCCGGCCCTGAGCGGGGCGGTGAACGCCGTGGCGCCCAATCCGGTGCGAAACGGGGAGTTCTCGGATGCGCTGGCGCACGCGCTGGGCCGCCGGGTGCTTGCGCCGGTGCCGGCCTTCGCGTTGCGCGCGGTCTTCCGCGAGATGGCCGACGAGATGTTGCTGGCGAGCGCGCGGGTCCTGCCCCGGCGGCTGCTCGATTCCGGCTTTCGGTTTGCGCATCCGGATCTGGCTGCCGCGTTACGCGCGGTGTTCGGGGCGAGATAAAACCCGACTGAAGGGCGGCCTAGGGCGAGACTTGTAGCCGGGGGCGCTGACCCCGGCATGCCCATCGAAACCTCGCACGGAGGGCCGGCCTCAACCCGTTCGACACGCTCAGGGCAGGCGCGGCCGGCTACAGCGTGACAGGCTGTCAGCGGCATCCAAGAAAATGCGACGGGAGGAACCGTTTTGCAGGACGCGCCTCGGGAGCCCGCATATCCGGCGATTCCAGCCGGCACCGCGGATGTCGCGATGGAAGAACGAAGCGGCGGTGGGAACCGCGCGGTATGCGGGCTAGGGGGAATTGCCCAGTGCTCCTAGGGTCCTGGCTCCGCGGAACCGGGAAGCCGGGACCGGAGTCCTGGGATAAGCCGGTCGCGGAACTAGGGCACCAGGATTGGGCAGTTTGAGGGCGAGCCCGAATACCCGGATTTCACTCTGGCGGTTACGCTGCTGGCGTGAAAATCAACGCCACAGTCCGCCAGATCCTCCCGGTGAGCGCGCTCGTGCTCGCGCTGTTCGGGGCGGTGACGGCCCGTGCTGCAGAGCAACTGGTGGCGGGAATGACCTACGATGCGGCGGTCTCTGACGCGCTGGCGGTGGTTGGCCACCGGCCTGAAATGAGTGTCGTGCGCATCGCAGGTCATTCGATGGAACCCTATTTCAGTGATGATGCAGTGATCGTGGTGAAGAAGATCGACGCCGCCCGTCTGCGAATCGGGATGATTGCGGTGTACGTGAATCGGTTTGGGGAGAAGGTGGCCCACCGGGTCATCGCTCCAGTTGCCGGCGGCTGGCAGGTCAAGGGGTATAGCAATGATCGGCCTGACAGCACGGTGGTGGACGCCGGCAATCTGCTGGGGATCGTTTACGCGACGTTCAGTCCTGCTGGTCGAGCCCCGGTTGCGGTGGCGGCGTCGATCCTTCCCGCGATTGAGACCGTCTACGCCGCGCCCGCCAAATAGCCAGCGAGGCGCAGCCTCAGACCAGACTTGGGCCTTGATGCGGTCGGAAGACCGGATGCTGCCGGAGGCCGGAGCCAGCGCCTCGCTGAATGTCCGCGGCGCGGACAAAACGATCGAGGGGATCGACCCGCGAAGCAGCGAAAGCGTCACCGAAGAAAACTTGACCTGATCGCAGCACGTATCGCGGCTCAAGGACTCTCGATTCCGGCCTGCGCCGGAATCTGCAGGCTTTCCAAGCAAGGCGCTGCTGGTATGGTTCGGCGCACCAATGGAGAAGACGCTGATCAT
This sequence comes from uncultured Verrucomicrobiae bacterium, assembly GCA_963804395.1. GTDB lineage: Bacteria > Verrucomicrobiota > Verrucomicrobiia > Opitutales > Opitutaceae > Fen-1467. Next base: position 45,336 of record CAWDQK010000002.1, read on the forward strand.
TTTCAAACCCGACTGTCTGGAGCAACGACATGTCGGCAACGTCATCGCCCGCTTTGAGGAGGCCGGCTTTGCGATCATCGGCTGCAAGATGATGCAGCTGGCTCCGGCCCTGCTCCGGGAGCATTATGCGCACGTGGCCGACCGGCCGTTCTATCCGAACCTGGAGCGGTTCATGAGTTCGCGCCCGGTGCTCGTCATGGGTCTGGAGGGCGAAAACGTCGTGCAGCGGGTGCGCGATCTGCTCGGGCCGACCGATTCGCGCAAGGCCGCGAAAGGAACGATCCGCGGCGATTTCGGCACGGACACGACGGTGAACGTGGCGCACGCGTCGGACAGCGCGGCGAACGGCGCGATCGAACTCGCCCGCTTCTTCCGGCCGGACGAAGTTTTTCCTTGAGATTCCGCGCCGCGACCCAAAATTCCTCCGGTTCCGGCAACGCCCTCATCGTCTAGCGGCTAGGACAAGAGATTCTCAATCTTTAAACCGGGGTTCGATTCCCCGTGGGGGCGCCAATTTTAGAGGTAGAACGAAAGTAAGTGACGAAAAACGGACAAACTCCCGTCCTCTGGGAAACGAAAACCCCAACCGGATCATGCCGGTGCCCCCCGGCCGCTTCTGCCCATCCCATCGCTCCCGCCGGCCTGAGATAGTTCATCCTGGGCAACCTGTGCGCCCTGGTTTCCGTTTCCGCGGTCTGAACACGCTTGATCTCTCTGAGCGAAAAGCATTCACGCTCAATCAACCATTCGTTAACCGATGCCCTTGCTATACCGCTATTTTCGCACGGGTTACCTGGAAACTCTTGATAATTGCGAGCTTAGGGTTGCGAGGATTCGGGATCTCAATGATCCGTTCGAATGCAAAATTGCAATTGTCGGTGAGATGACGCCTGAAAATGCAAAGGCCCTTTTGACCGAGCGGAAAGACAGGGGGACTCTCCTTCATGGAATTCAGCAGAAATACCCTAATCTAAGGACGAGACGGGCGCTTGAACGCCACTTCACCCAACACAGCGAAGAATATGCACAAAATCTCATTTTGGCTGAGCCAAGACTCAAAGAGAGAATCGAGAGAGTCAATTCGGACGTACTCGAAAAGGACATAAGGGTTGTGTGCTTCTCGGCTAACCAGAAGGACGATAGAAACACTGTCCTGTTGTGGTCTCACTACGCGAACGAGCACAAAGGCGTCCGGATCGGCTTTGATGTGCCTTCCGATGTTATGACACAATGCTTCCGCAAGATCGAATATTCAGACAACCGCGTTTTCCTCAATTTGACAGAGAACGCGGAATCGGAAGCAGGAAAAGAACAAATTGCGAGGTCACTGCGGACCAAGAGCAGTTCGTGGGCATATGAAGAAGAAATTCGAATGCTTGTACATCCCGGCGAATGTTACGGTAAAACGGTCGTGGGTAAATCGATGGAATTTGTGAAGCTACCAAGATCTTGGGTTCGATTTGTGGATTTCGGGGTAAATGCGCCTGAATGTGACATCTCCAAGGTTCGCGAAATGGTGAAAGCACGCGGATATGAGGCCGTGCTTAGGCAAGCGAAGACACATGCTACGAAGTTTTGCCTACTGTTTAATCCGATTTCTGGCGGGTAACATCGGCGTTCTCTATTCGTGACATCTGAAGGCACTTCAAACAAAAAGCCCGGCGCGCGGTGAAGCGGGCCAGGCTTGGAGGTCCGGAAACTCCGAATCTCAGCGCCGCGCCGGCCGTCTGCTCACAGGCCGATTTAAGGGGGTCGGGCTTTGGGGTTTGGGGTTGGCAATTCAAGTGATGCGTCCAGTTGGAGCCGGCCCAAGGCCGAGCCTAAAGGGTCAGGATCGACGGATCGCCCTGCTGATTCCCTTTTCGGCAGAACCGCGGGTTTCGCGGTGGAAATCTGGTTGCATCAGCGGAGTGAAGGCGGACGATCCCAGGCTTAGGTACGCCGGTGGAACCGGCCAATCGGAGTGCGAAAGGAGCAGTCATGAACCGACGTGAGTTTGTGAAGGTGTCGGCAGCGGCGGCGGCCACGCTGCCGGCGGCGGGAATGGTGGCCAGGACGCGAGACCCCGGCGGGGAAGCCGCCAGCCGGGCGGCCGGCAGCGGGAATCCGGTTCGTTGCTTCAACGGGGTCTATGAAGGGCCGAACTTGAGCCGGGTGGCGTTTCCCTTGGGCGGCATCGGCGCGGGCATGGTCTGCCTCGAGGGCGCCGGAGGCTTGTCCCATTGCTCGCTGTGGAACCACCCGGATGTGTTCAACGGCGCAGGGCTGTTTGCCGCCATCACGGTCAAAGGCACCGGAGGCGTTGCGCGCGTGCTGGAGGGACCGGTGCCGGGCTGGAAACTTTTCGGCCGGCCGGGGAACGCGGCGGGCGGGGCCGAGCCAGGTCTGGGCTTGCCCCGTTTCCGGGGCGCGTCATTCCGGGCCAGTTTCCCGTTTGGCGAAGTGACTCTGGCCGACGATGCGGTGCCGCTGGCCGTGAGGATTACCGGGTGGAGTCCGTTCGAACCGGGCGACGCCGACAATGCGAGCCTGCCGGTGGCGGCGCTGGAGTACGCCTTCACCAACCGCGGCACCGAGCCGGTCGACGCGGTGTTTTCGTTCCATGCGAAGCACTTTGTGGCGACGGAGAAGAGGCCAAATGAGATCAGGCCGGCGCCCGGTGGATTCATGCTGCACGGCGCCGGGACGCCGGACCGGCCGTGGGACGAGGCGGCCCTTCAGGTTTCCGTTGAACGATCCCACGGTGAAGGTGAACCATGCCTGGTTCCGCGGCGGTTGGTGGGACTGGCTGGCGATGGTGTGGCGCGATATCGCCGCTGGCGCCGCTTACGATCGTCCTCCGGTCAACGGGGGGCTGCCTGCGCCGGGCGCCTCGCTGTTTGTTCCGTTTCAACTCGGGCCGGGCGTGACCCGGGTGATCGCGGTCCGCCTGGCCTGGTATGCGGGGCAGACCAATTTGCGGGTGGGCAAGGACCTGCCCGGAACCGCCGGAGGGCCGAAAGAGACCTACCGGCCGTGGTATGCCGGACGGTTCAAGGACGTCGCGGAACTCGCGGCGTATTGGAATGAGCACTACGATGGGTTGAGGGCGGCGGCCGGGCGTTTTACCCGGTGCTTCCATGACTCGACGCTGCCGCCGGAGGTGATCGAGGCGGTGGCCGCCAATCTCGCGATCCTCAAGTCGCCGACCATCCTCCGTCAGACCGACGGGCGGCTCTGGGGTTGGGAAGGCTGCGCCGACCAGGAGGGCCAGGGGGCGCTGTGCAGCCACGTCTGGAATTACGCGCAGGCCATGCCGCATCTGTTTCCGGCACTTGAGCGCACGCTGCGGGAGACCGAGTTCGGGCCTTCCCAGGACGACCGGGGGGAGCAGACCTTTCGCAGCGGCCTGCCAATCCGGCCGATTGTCCACGAGGAGTACGACGCCGCCGACGGCCAGCTGGGCGGCATCATGAAGGTCCACCGCGACTGGCGCATCAGCGGCGATCTCGGGTGGCTGCGAGCGAATCTGGCCAAGGTTCGCGTCAGCCTCGACTACTGCATCGAGACCTGGGACCCGAGGCACTCGGGCTGCCCGGAGGAGCCCCAGCACAACACCTACGACATCGAGTTCTGGGGAGCCAACGGAATGTGCGCCAGCATCTATCTCGGAGCCTTGCAGGCCGCCGTCCTGATGGGCCGGGCCCTGGGCGAAAGAGTCGATGACTACGCCGCCCTCCTGGAAAAAGGAACCCGACGCGCGAACGAGGAGCTGTTCGATGGCGAGTATTTCTTCCAGCGAGTCGAGTGGGAAAACCTTCGCGCCAAGCTGCCGAAGGATCCCAAGAACTGGGTTGGCGAGAGCTTCTCATCCGAAGCAATGGCCCTCATCGAGAAGGAGGGACCGAATTATCAATACGGCACCGGCTGCCTCTCTGACGGGGTCATCGGATCCTGGTTCGCGCTGGTGTGCGGGGTCGGTCAGGTGCTGGACTCCGGCAAGGTGAAGAGTCATCTCAACGCCGTCCACCGGAACAACCTGAAGCACGACCTCTCGGCACACGCGAATCCCGACCGGCCCACCTACGCCTGCGGCTCCGAGGGCGGCCTGTTGCTTTGCACCTGGCCCAAGGGAGGCCGCGCCTCCCTGCCGTTCGTGTATTCCGACGAGGTGTGGACCGGCATTGAGTATCAAGTCGCCTCCCACCTGATGTTGATGGGATTTGCGAGCGAAGGGCTCGAGATCGTCCGGACCTGTCGCAACCGGTATGACGGACGCGTCCGCAATCCCTTCGACGAATATGAATGGGGCCACTGGTATGCCCGGGCGATGGCCTCGTATGCGTTGTTGCAAGGGCTCAGCGGCGCCCGCTACGACGCGGTCGACAAGGTGCTGTATCTGCAGCCATCGATCGTTGGCGACTTCCGCTGTTTTCTTTCCACGGCGACCGGCTATGGCACCGTGGGCGTCAAGGATGGGAAACCCTTCTGCGAGACTGTCCACGGCACAATCGAGGTCCGGGAGATCCGCTATTCGCCGGCGACGAAGGAGCGGGGATAGCAAAACGGCGGCGTTGTCAGCCGGCCCGGCCCAGGCCGCGATCTGACCCAAAGGATCGCGGATGCAGGCGCCGCATCCCCAGGGGATCCTTGGATTACGCCTGCGCGCTGAAGACCGAACCGGCGGGAGGCGTCGTTGCGGTGCCGTTTCCTGACGAGGAGAGAAAAAAATTCCCCAGCGAATTGCTGCTCGCCGGGACTGCAGCCGGATCGGTGGAGCTTCCGGACGAATGGTGATGGTGATGATGGTGACCGTGGACGGCGACGGACCCGGAACTGAAGCCCTGCATTGCCTGTTGCAGATCGCTGAAGGCCACCTTCGCCTCGCCAAGATTCCCGGATTGGAGGGCGGTTCCCAAGGCGGCAAGGGCCTGGGCACGTGGGTTGGTTGTGCCGGCGCTCTGGCCCGCGGCGGCGAGGCTTGGCGCGTCCTTCTCGATCGCGGCATAAGCGGCCTGGGCGCTGCCCAGATCGCCCGACTGCAGCGCGGCCGAGAGCGCCTGCATGTCGGCCTTGATTTTCTGGTACGGACTCAGGGAATTCTGTGTTTTGCCAGGAGCATACAGGCCGGTGACCGAGGAGATAGAATCAGACATGGGTGGATTGGACCGTGATCCTTCTCGCATTCGCCGTGCCACAATGCGGTTGGTGATTGCAGGCCTTTCGGGGAAAACATCATAGATATCTATTTCTATTTGAGCCGCGCCGGAGCCGGTGTCGTGTCGGCCAAACGCGTGAGCTGCAGGAACTTTTTGCCGCTGGCTGACACGAATCGCAGAAACCCAACCCGCATGCCATTCGCCGCGGCCCGGCTGCCGCGAAACTCAATCCGTTTTACAGGATGAGCCTCCTCCCACGAATACACACGAATCTGCACGAATGAATGATCGCGCGAAGCTTCGGCTATCCCGTCGACCGCGCGAAGATCAGCGCGTTCGACTCCACAGTCTCCTCGATGGTCTCGTTGGCGACGAAGAACGGGGACAGCAGTTTCCGAAGCTCGGAGGCAACCTGGTCCGTTTTGGAGCCCAGCAGCTCCGGGGAGGTATTGGACATCGAGAACAACCGGCCGACCAGCGTCTCCACGGAGATGGTTTGCCGGGATTGAAGGGTCAGGTTCTCCGTGAGGGAAAACGTGCTGCCGGCAAAGAACGAGACCGCATCCGTTCCATATCTTTGGCGGTCTTTCTCGGGACTCACGCAGTGCCTGAATTCGTCGTAGCCGGCGAGCCATGGATTTGCCGGTCCCTCGGCTGCGGAAGCCCGGCAGATGACAATGGATCCTCCCGGACTGACGATGCGATTGAGCACGGCGAGGGTCGGCGCGGGTGTCATCCAGTGAAGCGACCGTCCGAAGGTTGCCACATCGAACGGGCCGAGACCGGCGGGCATATCCTCGGTGCGGCTCTCGATCAGCTCGATCGCCACGCCGGCGGCGGCGGCTTCATCCTTTGCCGTGACGATCATGGCTGGCTCTGGATCCACTCCGACGAGGCGCCGCACGAATGGCGCGAAACCAAGCGCAAGCAGGCCGGGACCGCAGCCCAGGTCGATCAGCGCCTGCGAGCCGTCGAGATGAAGTGCCCGCGCAACCTGGCGAAAAAACTCCGCAGAATACGGCTCACGGCAATGCCGGTAGTAGGGGGTAGTGGAAGCGAAACGTCCCATGCCGGATCATGTCCGTCGCAAGTCGGCCACGATTTCCGCGGTCTTTCTCACCCGGCCAATGCGGGGAAAGATCTTGGAAACGGCCAGCAGATGCTCCTCGGCCGAAATGGCGGACATGGCATCTTCGGCAAAGATCTGGTTGTATCCATATTCGTAGGCGAACCGGGCAGTGCTCTCGACGCCGAGGTTAGTCGCGATGCCGCACAACACCATGGTTGCGATGCCGCGCCTCCGGAATTCGAGGTCGAGTTCGGTCCCGTAGAAGGCGCCCCACTGGTGTTTGGTGATCACGAAATCGCCCGGTTTTGGTCCGAGTTCGGGAACAATGTCCGCCCAGCCAGGCGGCGGAGTCTGAAATTGCATTGCGGCATCAGCAACGGGCCGCAGCGCGTCCTTCCCGTCCGGTGATGGACTGACCCGCACCAAAAAGACCGGCATGCCATTTTGGCGGAACGCGTCGGCGAGGGCGGCTGCATTGCTGACCACGCTGGCAGGCGAGTAGGGGGCGGCTGGCCGGCTTACGACTCCGAGCTGGAGATCGATGACCACCAGCGCCGTTTTTGATTTGTCGATGAGTGGATTGGTCATAAGTGGCGAGGCGTGGCCTTGGATTCCGTTTGAATGTGGCCGCGAGATGGTAATTGGAGACCAATCGAGGCTTGAGCAAGCGCCTCGCTAATCATCGTTGCTTTCGGTCTGGCCCTCCGCGCGGGGGGAAAAACTGAGCAGGTGCGCCACGAGGAAACACCCGAGCGAGCCGCCCACGGAGAGCACGACAACCGTGCGGGCCAGCTTTCGCCCCTGCCACAGACCGACGAACCATTCCCTGAACTCCGACGCCACAGCGTTGGATTTTCCCCCAATGCGTTCCATGGCATAGTCGTAACGCTTGGAATCGCCGAGAATGTCCGAATCCGAACTTCCGGCATCAGACACAGCCCAGCGGCTGATCATGACCGCAGCCAGCAAGCCGCCAACCAGGATGATGACTCCCGCAAGTCGGAATCGCTTTTGGAGGATCCGGTCTCTCACCGATCGGTCCGGGGTTTCGTCCGCGCTCATGACAGCATTCTGTTTGTCGTCTGCGACACGGGATCGCACGTCAAAACTGAAGGATGGGCTGATCGTCCGCGGCCGGCTACAGCTGCAGGATCAGCGCTGACGGCGCCGTCGAGTGGCTCACACCGCGGCCACACTTTTGTTGGAAACCGCTCCAGCTAATTTGCGACGGCCCCCAGGGTCTTGTCGGAAGCTTCCGCGGAGTATTTCTGGAAAAGGCGGCGGGAAACCGCGATCGTGTCGCCTGTCGGCGCCGCCGGATAGGTTTCGTGCTGTCGTGTCCAGGCCAGGTCATTTTCGCGGATTTTCGCCCGCGTTGCCTCCACGTCGAGTGCGTTGCCACTCGCGAGTGCAGACTGCAGGGCGCCGAGCCAGAGTTGCCAGCGTTGATAGTAGAATGTGCCGACCAAACCCGACCATTGCCGGTTGGCGTAGTCGGTGATTGCATCGTCCCGATTCCAGGTGGTCACGAGCTCACGTGCGTTTCGTTCACACAGGTCCTGCTCGTCTGTGGTCGTGCCGTAGGCGCGGGCGTCGGCCAGCCAGACTCCGAGGAGAAACTCCCGGCGGGTGGCGAGCAGTTCGTCGAGATCGTGAAACAGTCCGAGCAGGCGCCCGCTCAACTCGCGCACCGCGGTGGCGTCCTTGCGGGCATACGCCTGGACAATTGCCTTGTGATAGCGTCCGGCGAGATCGGCCAGCACCTGCCGGCTCACATCGGCCAGATCGTAACGGTAGCCGTCGCTTTCGCCGCAGGCACCCGCGGCCTCGAGCATCAGCCGCCAGGCGTTGACCAGGCGCGTCGTGTCATAGCGCGGCTCCGTCGAGCCCCAGAGTCGGGCCTTGGGGTAGGGTTCGAGGGACGGGCGCGCGCAGACCACCGAATTCAAGGGATAGTCGACCACCGCGGAACCCCAGACGGTCTCGCACAAAATCTGCAAGGCGCGCTGCGGCGCCGGCGAATCGCTGCCATAGCGCCGGCGGGCGTAGTCGCGCAACCAGCCGGCGGCATCGGGCGCCTCGCTGCGCCAGGCGTTGCCAAAGAACATATCCCAGAGCAGCGGCTGCGTCTCGCTGCCTTCCATCAGCGCTCCAATGCCGCGCATTTGACCCTTGCCCGGTCCCGCTTCGGCGAGAGCCCGGACCGGTGCCTCACGCAGGGACTCCAGCCGTCCCGACAGGCCGACGTTGCCCCCGAAATTGTGAATCGTGCACCACAGCCACGGCGTATGGCCGAATTGCCCGCGCTCGCGCCAGTTCTCCTTGCTCTCGCAGAAGAGATCGAGCACCAGGAGCCTTGATTTGTCCAAGGCGTTCGACCATCGGCTGCCGCGGATTGTCCTGCCACGACTGCAGCACCCAGGTCACATCGGGACGCGCCCGCACCATGGCCGCAAAGATCGCCTGGCCGCAGGCCGCAAGATCGATGCCTTGCGTGGTTCCGCCTTCGTGGAAGGGATCGGCGGCCAGGAATCTCGCGCCGCCGAGAAGACTGGTCTGCGCGTCATAGACCGCCGCGGCCACCTTCGCAAACAGCGGATCGAGCGGATCGAGCATGTCCGGCCGCTTGGAGCCGGCCCAGTCGCCCTGCGGATGGATCTTCGCATCCGGGAACCGCTTCTTGAAATCGGATGGCACGATGCCGTAGTAGCCCTGCAACACCGGGTCCATGCCCAGTTCGCGCATCCGGGTGACGATTTCGCGGCCGAGGGCGAGCCGCTTCCCCACGACCGCCGGCGGCACGGGTCCGCCGTAGTCCTCGATGTTCGACATGTATTGCCACGGCTGGTGCGATGGCATGCACAGCCAGCGCCTCACTTCGGAATCGGAATAGCCGAACTGCTGGAGTGCATTGATCCAGACCTGCTCCTGTCCCTCGATGATGAGGGCAAGATTGACACCCTTAAGTGCGAGGAAATCGAGTTCCCGCTCCCACCGCGTCCAATTCCACCAAGCCATCGTGTAGCCGTGGGTGCAGTAGTTGTAAGCGTACCGATACCGATGCGGGCTCACGACGCGAATCTTCCCCGGCACCGGCGGCAGCGATTCTGGCAACGCCAGCTGGTTGCCGCAGTTCCAGGAGATCTCGCAGCGGCCGAATTCCTCCAGGTAACGATTCAGGGCCGACGCGATGGAGACGCCGTTATTGCCGCGCAGAACGATCTTCCCGCCGCGACTCTCGACCTCGAAAACATCCTGTCCCTCGGCTGGCGGAATCACCTCCACGGCGAAATCGGAAGCGTGCGCGGGAACGAGGCGTTTGATCAGGCCGGTCGCGGCCCGGCTTGTGGCGGCTGAATCGGGTGCCGGCGGGCGCCCGGCCGGCTCGGCCAAGGCGATCGACTGGCAGGCGAGGAGAATCGTCCAAAGAAGCAGCCTAGGAATGAAGTTCGTTTTGTTCATCTGGGATGGGTCCGATTCCACGGACGCGTACTTCGGCTTGGTCAGAGTGTAGGAGCCTGCTTGCGGGCGATTCAATGGATGTCCCGTTTTCGTGAGTTTGAATCGCCGGCAAACAGGCTCCGACAAAAGAGAGAAGAAAGGTGGAAGCGGTGACTTGGCGTTGGTTTGACCACGTGCCCCGGAGCTCTCTCCGGAGACCTTTTTCGAATTCAGATCTTGGCCGTCCCTTTTTCGAAATGCTCCTCGATCTCCTCGAGCGTCTTGCCCTTGGTCTCCGGCAGGAAGAAGGCGGCGGTGATGAAGTAGATCACAGTGCAGCCGGCGAATGCGAAGAACATGGTTGAGTAGCCGTACTTGCCGACGGTCGGCAGAAAGATGGCCGCGATGGTCGTGGAGACGGCCTGGTTGACGAGCAGGGCGATGCTCATGCCGTTGGAGCGGATGCGCGTCGGCATCAACTCGGAGAGCGCCAGCCAGACGCAGACGCCGGGGCCAACGGCGAAGAACGCCATGAAGCTGAACAGGAAAGCGGCGGTCAGCCACCGCTGGCGGGTGCCCGGCACGCGGCGTGATCAGCGCGTGTTCGATCCGCAGGGGCGCCAGGCGAGCCTGGTCCAGGCTGGCCAGCGGATTCGAAAAGAACGCTTCAACCTTTGTGGACGGCACGCAACCGTCGCGTGTCACTTCGATTGGCGCGGCCAGCGGGTCGTCGGAACGCGCAGCCTTCGTGGCGGCGCGGTAGTCGCCGCAGGCATAGATGACGACGAGAGTCGCCGGCTTCCCCGTGAGCCCCGCACCGGAGTCGTTGGTGGTGGCGAGCAGTCGATCCGCGGCCGCCTGATCGAACCTGAGCGCGAGCTTCTGGTCAGCTGCGACCATGGCTTGAACGGCGGCGCGAGCGTCCACGCGGAGCCGCTCCGTTCTGGCGGAAAAGCAGACCGACCACAATCAAGGAGACGATGATGCCTGCGCTCCCGATCGAGAGCAGAAACTTGCGGCCCCGGCGGTCGACGAGCACGACGCCGCCGATCGTGCAGAGAAAATTGACGAGCGTCAGGATGACATAGCCCCAGTGCGCCTGGACGTCGGACAGGCCGCTCTGGAGCAGAATCGTGGCGTTGTATCCGATAATCGAGTTGACCCCGGTCGCCTGGTTGCAGGCCAGAATGACGCAGGCGAGGATGAACGGCACCACGTATTTGCGCCGCAGCAGCGATTCCCGGATCGTTCCGCCGGCCGTGGAGGTCCCGGCTTTCCCGGGAGCGTTGGCCTCCTCCATTTCACGCAGCTCGATTTCGGCCTGGGCGGCGGTGCGGGAGCGAAGCAGGGCGGCGCGGGCTGCCTCCTTCCGGCCGCGGAGGAACAGCCAGCGCGGCGACTCCTCCACCAGCAAGCTGCCGATCACAAACAGGAGGCCGGGTGGCAGCGACACCCAGAAGATGCTGCGCCAGGCCGCGTCCTTGAACGCGCGAAGCTTCTCCGCATCGCCGAGCTTGGTTACGTCTCCGACCCGGATACTGAAATACATGCCGATCAGCGCCGCCGCCACGATTCCGAGCGTCAGCAGCCATTGGAAAACGCCGGTGCCTTTGCCCCGGTTCGCCGCGTCGAGGCATTCGGCGAGGTACAGCGGCACGACGACACCGATCAAGCCGGCGCTGATGCCCTGCAACAGGCGGCCGAGAACCAGCGGTTCATAGCCGTGCGCGAGGGCGATGATCGGAATGCTCGCAACGAAGAGAACGCCGCTCAGAACCATGAGGGGTTTCCGGCCCATCCAGTCGGCGAGCAGGCCGGCGAACAGCGTCGAGATCACGCTGCCCAGCAGCACGGCGGCGACGATGAACGATAGTTGCCCGGCAGTCAGGTCGGACGTGGCCTCCAGATAGGGGAGGGCGCCGGCGATGATTCCGACATCCACGCCGTACAGCAGACCGCCCAGGCCGGCGACCAGCAGAAGGAAGCGGTTATAGCCGGTCTTTGCGGCTTCAGGGGCCATTTCGTCTTTCGCAGGGGGATGGTTCATTGGCCGGATACTTCAGGGTGACGCGCGACGTTTCATTTGGAGGGCGGACCGCCGTGTCCGCCGCTCAAGTCTTGGCCTCCGTCGCGCGAAAGCGGCTTGGCTGGTACTGAAATCGAGAATGCAAGCGTCGCTGCGACCGCCAATCCCACGACGAGCTCGGGGCCCTGAGCTCGTCGATCGGGCGAGCAGAAGGGGCGCCCACTCGCTGGGCTCGTGGCTACACCTCGTTTGAAACCGTTCCAGGGGCTCTGCGGGATGGAGATTCGTAGGCTGTGGTTCTTCGATCAGATTCGGGCGGACGGATCGTCGTTCACGGGTTCGGCGGCTCGGGCGGAAATGCGACGGCGTGGAGGTATTGCCGCCAGTCCTCCGGCGCGAGGGTGGAGCGCTTGCCCTGCTCCGCGGCGGCCGCGACGAGCAACCGGAGCGATGGGACGATTGGGAATTCGACGGCGGCCGGTCCGGGTTCACGGGCGCAGCGAAGCCGGTCGTTGCATTGCCGCACCCAGTTGTTGTCGGGCGCCTGGCTCAAGAGGAGCACCTGGAGGGCATCCTGCCCCACGTCGGTGAGATCCGCCAGCGCCTGCGCGACGGCGGCGACTTCCCTGGCGGCCGGTTTCTCGGCGAGTTGCCGGCCGGCGGAATTCCAAATTCCGAGCTGCCGGGCGATCCCGGCGGCCAGATCGCGATCGAAGGGACCGGGCTGAAACAGGAACCGGTCCACGGAGGTGGCGAATTTCCGCGCCGGGACGCTGTCCGGCCGGGCACAGTCGGCAAGCCTGGTGAGCGGAGTGCCTTGAACGACCTCGGGCTGGAGTCCGCCGCGACGGTAGTCCTTCACGGGCTCGACAAGATCGACGAGCGCCCGGAGTTCCTGCACTTCGCCGGACGTGGCGTGTTCGCCAGCCAGGCGCCGCACCATGATCTCGTGGTGCTTCTCCTGGGTGAGGCCCGCTTCGTCCAGCCGGGCGTTGATGATTGCCAGCCGGCGATACATCTCATCCACGTCCTGGACCTCCCGGGGAGACCAAAGGCGCTCGGCAATCGCGGCGGTGCGCGGCCAGATGCGCGAATCGATCGTCTCGGGCGTCACCCATTCCGACCACATCGTCGCCTCGCCGCCCAGAATGCGCCGCTGTTCCTCGGTCGAGAGCGTTGTTGTCGCGGGCAGCGGGTCGTTGCGGTAGTGCTCCGCCGCCGGGTGGATGAGATCGATGTAGTAGCCGTTCGAGAGGATTCCGGCGTAGCCCAGGCGGGCCGCCGCATCAAGCGAATCGTGACCCCGCCAGGAATGGATGACGGCGTCCTGGGGCAGGCCGGGATGCAGGACCTCATCCCAGCCGATCAACCGCCGGCCGTGGTGTGCCAGGATCTCGGATACGCGGCGGTTGAACCAGGCATGGAGTCCGGCGTTGTCCTTCAGGCCGTGCTCGCGGATGAACGCCTGGATCTGCGGGTTGGCGTTCCACTGCACCCCGTTGTTCTCATCGCCGCCGATATGGACGTAGGCATCCGGAAAGAGGCCCGACATTTCGCCGAGGAAATCGTCGAGCAGCCGATAGAGCGCCTCGTTTGTCGGATCCAGCACCGGGTTGAAAACTCCCCAGTGGCGTTCGATCGCGTAGGGACCGGGCAGGCTGGCCAGTTCCGGATGGGAGACAACCCAGCTGGTGGCGTGGCCGGGAATGTCAAACTCCGGCGCCACCCGGATGCCGCGGGCCTGCGCATAGGCGACGATTTCCCGGATCTGATCCTGGGTGAAGTAATGCCCATCCGAGCCAGTGGCCGGCAACTCGGGGTGCGTCCGGCTCTCGATCCGGAATCCTTGGTCGTCGGTGAGGTGGAGGTGCAGAACGTTGAGCTTCACCAGCGCCATGCCGTCGAGGTTGCGTTCAATGACCTCGATTGGCTGCCAGTGCCGCGCCACGTCGATCATTAGGCCGCGCCAGGGGAAGCGGGGTTGGTCGCGAATGCTTGCGGCTGGCAGGAAGAAGCCACCCACGTCCCGGCGGAGCAATTGAAGCAGGGTTTCCAGCCCGCGCATGGCGCCGACCACGGTCGGGGCGCGCAACGTCGCCTGCTGGGCCGTGACATCGAGCGTGTACGATTCATCTTCTCCGATGGATGGGACGGAGAGGCCCGGCCCCTGGCAGTTGATCACCAAAGTGGCGGATGTCGCCGTGGGGATCGTGGCGCGGACCAGATTCAACCCCGTGCGGGCCTCCCAGCGGCTCAAGGCGCGGGAGATCGCGGCCTGCAGGCGCGCATCGTCGTGGCCGCACACGGCGACCGCGAATGCCCCGGTGATCGGCAGCCGGCCGGCGGCAGGGAGGACGTCCGCGGGGACCGGCATCAGGTCGAACTGCGTGGGTGCGGCGGGGTCCATTGATTGGACGAACGGGATCGTGCCACAGAACCCGATTACCAGCATCATCGCCAGCCCCAACCGGCGGGAAAAAATTTTGGTCGCATCTATGCTGACTGTAGGAGCGAGCTTCCGCCTTCGCAAATGCTTCGGCGGACAGGTGCTCGCGACCTGTCCTCCGCAGGCTCGGCGAAGGAGGATTTCGATCTGAGAATCGCCTGCCTCTCGACATGCTCGGGGCCCTGAGCTTGTCGAACGGGCAAGCAGGCTCCTACAGCGACCAACTAACGATATCATCTCCGCGAGTGAAGGCGGCGTCAATTGGCGAACGCCGGATTCAGAGTTGCGCATGGCTGAGGAATTCGTCGGGGCTGTAGCGCTTGAACGCCTCGATCGCCTCGTATTCGGCGAGTCCCAGGGCATTGTAGGCATCGGCGAGACGCCGGCTTCGATCTTCGGTCCGCTGCCAGAATTCCCGGCGATCGTCGCCCAGGAAGAGGGCCTGATCCTTTTGCGTCTCGTGCCGGAAGATCGCGCGCCGACGGCGCAATACCTCCCCGGGGCTGAGCGGCACGGCGAGGTCGATCTCGTCCAGTTCCCACTCGGCCCAGGCTCCGCGGTAGAACCAGAGTTCCGTCTCGCGAAACCAGGACTCAGCCGTGCTGCGGGCCAGCGCCTCGCGCAGCGCATGCACGCAGAGCCGGTGCGTGCCATGGGGATCATCGAGGTCGCCAGCGGCGAAGATCAAATGCGGCCGAATGTCGCCCAGCAACTGGCGCATGATTTCGACGTCCTTCTCCGTCAGTTGCCGCCGTCGGACCGAGACGGTATAATAGAACGGCAGGTCAAGAAAATGCAGGCGATTCGCGGGCACGCCGCAGACGTGGGCGGCCGCGACTGCCTCGTGACGACGGACCAGGGCCTTCCAGCGAGTCAGTTCCGCCGACGTTGGCAGGGCGCCCCCGGCTTCGTAGGCGGCACAAAGCGCCGCGACGCGGCCGGCCGATTCGGCATCGGACAGTCCCAGGTCGCGGACGAAGAGCAGCGCACTCCACAGCGACTCATCGGAGACCGCATTGGTCCCGGAGACCTGGTATGCGATGTGAACCTCGTGTCCGTGCTCGGCCAGGCGGCAGAGCGTGCCGCCCATGGAAATCGCATCGTCGTCCGGATGCGGCGACAGCACCAGCACGCGTTTCGGAAACACGTTGGCCGCAGGCGAGCGCAGCGGGCGCACCGGCGCATCCCCTGGCTTGGTGCGCGCGGGATCGCGACCTCCGGGCCAGCCGGTGATGGTGTGCTGCATCTGGTAGAAACCGGCCAAATTAGCCTCATAGGCCGAACCGTAGACTTGCAGCAGATCCTGGAGACCGGCCTCGTTATAGTCGTCGTCCGTCAGCTTGAGGATTGGCTTCCGGCGTTGCTGTGACAGCCAAAGAATGGCGCGGCGGGTCATGCGTTCGTCCCAGCTGAGACCCTGGTCCTCAAGCGCCCCAACCAGCCATGGGGTCCGATAACGCGTGAGCGCACTCGCGGCGGCTTGGTCGAGGACAAATTGGGCCTGATCGTGTTCCTGAAGAAACGAGGCGGTCACCTGCGGGGTGACCTCGCCTTCGATGGCAGCGCGCACGATGCCGGCCTTGTGCTGGCCCCAGGCCATGAGCACGATGCGCCGCGCTTCGAGGATGGTGCGGACGCCCATCGTGATCGCATCGCGGGGCGTATGCTCCACGCCCCCGAAATCCCCGGCGGCGTCGCGCCGGGTGAGCGGATCCAGGGTTACGACCCGGGTGCGCGAGCGGCGGGCGCTGCCCGGCTCGTTGAAACCGATGTGCCCGGTGCGCCCGATGCCCAGGATTTGCAGGTCGATGCCGCCTGCCGCCCGGATCTTCTCCTCGTAGTCCCGGCAGCGAGCGTCAGCCGCGGCGTTGGAAACGGAACCGTCGGGCAGGTGAATCTGACCGGCCGGAATGTCGACGTGATCGAACAAATGGACCCGCATAAAGCGGTGATAACTCTGGGGATGATCGGCGGGCAGGCCGCGGTATTCGTCGAGGTTGAAGGTGACGACGTTGGCAAAACTCAAGCCTTCCTCGCGGTGCAAGCGGACCAGCTCCGCGTAGAAATTGACCGGCGTGGAGCCGGTCGCGAGCCCCAGCACCGCTCCGCGACCATCGCGCTGGCGGGCGCGGATCAACTCCGCCGCTTCGAAGGCGACGGCGCGGGAAGCACCGAGACTGTTGGCGAAGACGGCCAGCGGGGCGTGTTCAAAGCGATTGGGCGCCAGGGTGTTTTGGGTGAGCATGTCGGGAATCGTTGAATGGCCGCCGGGCGCGAGCCGGATGATAGACTTGCCGGGACGGGAGAAACGTAGCAGAAATACCGGTTGTTTGCGCCATTTCTTTCGCAACGAGAGCAGTGTCCTGATTTGCATTGTCATCGCGAGGCACACCTGGCGTGGCCGCCTGTCCTCCGTAGGCCTGGCGCAGGAGGGTGGCGATCCAGTGACATGGATTGCTTTGGCACAGTTTTCGATTGCGGCGGATCCGCGCTAGGCAGCGATGCCTGGTTCCCTCTCCATCACCGATGACCACCCCGCCTGCCCCATCTTCCGGACCGAATGCGCTGGGACCCGGTCCCGCGTCACGCCTGCTGTCGCTCGACGCCCTGCGCGGATTTGACATGCTGTGGATCGTGGGAGCCGACGCCCTCGGCTCCGCGTTTGCCAATCTGCACGGGGGGTGGGGCAGTCGGTTCGCCGCCACCCAGCTCGATCATGCGGCGTGGGCGGGATTCCATTTCGAGGATCTGATCTTCCCGTTGTTTGTGTTCATGATCGGCGTGGCGATCACGTTTTCGCTCAACCGCCTGATCGCAACCGAAGGGCGTGCCGGGGCGCTCCGGCGGGTGTTCCGTCGCGCCGCGCTGCTGTATCTGCTGGGCCTGTTCTACTATGGCGGCCTGGCCCGGCCCGTGGTGGAAATCCGCTTGCTGGGCGTGCTGCAGCGTCTCGCGCTCTGCTATTTTTTTGCGAGCCTGCTCTTCATCTCCGTGCGGCCGCGAAACCTCGTGGCGATCTGCGCGGGATTGCTCGTCGGCTATTGGGCGCTGCTCACCTTCGTGCCGGTGCCGGGCTTCGGCGCGGGAGATTTTGCGGAAGGACACAATCTGACAAATTGGATCGACCAGCATTTCCTTCCCTTCCGCAAATGGGACGGCGACCATGATCCCGAAGGCCTGTTGAGCACGCTGCCTGCAATTGCCTCGTGCTTGCTCGGAATCTTTTCCGGATTGCTGTTGCGCGATTCGGCGCGGACCGAGAAGCAAAAAGCGGCGCTGCTGGCCGGCGCCGGAGTGGCGCTGATCATCCTGGGTTATTCGTGGGGCTTCGAGTTTCCGGTGATCAAGAAGCTCTGGACCTCGTCGTTTGTGCTGGTGGCCGGCGGCTGGAGCATGCTCCTGCTCGCGACGTTCTACCTTGTGATCGATGGCTGGAAAGTGCGCGCCTGGGCCATGCCCTTCGTCTGGCTTGGCACCAATGCGATCACCATCTACCTCATCAGCAACATCACGGACATCGGCCAACTATCCGCGCGTTTTGCCGGCGGCGACGTCGCGGCGTGGCTCGACGCCCGCTGGGGCGGCCTGGGCGGACTCGTGCTGGCGATCGTCAGCGTCGTGATCTGCATGGCGATCTGCCGGTTCCTGTATCAGCGGAAGATCTTCCTGCGTCTCTAACCGCGCATGGGACTCTAACCGCGCGGCGGACCTTGTCCTCCACGCGGTTAGGAAACGCCGGCTGCGCCAGCGGGAGGGAAAGTTGAGCTTTCTCGCTTGCTGCGCCGTTCACGGCAACGATGTAATTGACGGGTCATGTCCGATCCCGAAGACGAATATCCGCCGCTGCGCCGACTCAAGCGCGATGCTGATGGGTTCTTCCAGCCCGACCACGTCGATCCGTGGCTCGGTCTCGATTACGGCAAGGGGTGTGTGCGGCAACATCTGGAATCGGCTGAAACCGGAGTCTCCGCTGAGCTTGGCCTGCGCATGAATCGCGGCGATGGCGGGAGCTATGGAGTTCAAATTCACTATTTCGGCGCCCGGTTCCTCGCCGGCAGCACCAGCGCAACCGGGTCATCCGCCCCGGAGCGGGGCCGGATGATCGGAGCGGTGCTCGCGCCGCACCATGGAAGCATTCCCGAGGAGAGCAGTTTCTACTGCGCCTGCGATTCGATCGATGAGGATATCACCCAGGTTGCCCGCGTGTTGCTGGACCAATATTCGGTCGGCGGGCTATTCAGGTCCGGGAGCTTGCTGGTGGTGGTGGAACATGAGTTCGCCGGAACCTGGACAGGCGGAGAACAGGAGACCGCCTTGCGGCTGGTCATCGATCACCTCGCTCGTCGATGGAAACGCGTGAGGAGGGTCGCCGTTCAGGTGACCGCTCCCTCGTTCAACCGCGAGGCGTTGCCCACCGATCCACCCGCGCTCCAGCTGAGTTATCGTGAGGCGCTCGCCGCTGAGTTGGAGCGGGTGCAGGGATTCCATCTTTCCCCGCCGTGCTTGTGGGACGGAACGATCTGCCGCAGATCCGACCTCCTGTTTAATGTGGACCGGCGGTTCGACCACGACGAATCCATCGTGGAATTGCTCCGTCATACCGGCAAACTGCCGCGCCGCTCGCCGGCGGGCGCACCTCCCGATTGACGGCACGGGTCTTCCGGTCCGTCGGCGCGCGCCCAGACACCGGGGCAAGTCCCAGCCTTCGCCCGAGGCTACGGCGGGCAGGGCGCCTTCAAAGGCCTAGAAAGTAAACCGGCGCAGCGGCTGCAACCGCGGCCGCGAACTGCAAAGCCAGGATCACGCAGGCTTCTCGTGGAGTCCGCCGCAGCCATTTGGCCGCGAAGACGACAATTGCCGGAACCTGGGCAACCATCAGAAGCTGCCAGAGGTGCGCCGCGGCGCCCTCGTCTGCCTCCCTCGCAGCGCCAAACCTTGCGACCTGAACTGCAACGACGACAAGTGCGGCGAAAGACATCAGAAGCGGTGCAAACGCGCTTGGCCGCTTGATGGTCTCTGAAACGCTAATTCTGGAATTCATGCCTACCAGTATAAGCGGG
This sequence comes from uncultured Verrucomicrobiae bacterium, assembly GCA_963804395.1. Classification (GTDB taxonomy): domain Bacteria; phylum Verrucomicrobiota; class Verrucomicrobiia; order Opitutales; family Opitutaceae; genus Fen-1467. The sequence goes on from CAWDQK010000002.1 coordinate 64,516, forward strand.
CGTGTGATGCCATGATGAAATCGCCGCGAAATCCAGGTGAATTAATCGGGCTGCGAACGCTGAAGGTGACTCCCGAACGAAGCGGAACCCGAGGCTGCCCCGCAGCCGAAGTGCCAGCTGAGGCTGTCGAGTCTACCGCTTGGTTCGGCCTCCTCTTCGTCTGACGATGTTCTGGATTTCCAGTGGATCTCGGCGCCCATCGAGCACGGCCAGCACTACGGTAATGTCCGCCTCCACCAAAAAATAGACAATATAGTATGACTGCTTGAGAATCGCCCGTCGCACGGCCCCGTGCTTTTTCGGAAATGCTTCTGGATTCCATCGGATCCATTCTACCGTCTCTTCGTATTTCTGTAGAATTTGCGCGGCACCGTCCGACCGCCATGAGGCATAGTGAGTAGCCGCAGCCCGAAGATCGGCCGCGACCTCCGGCAACGCATAAACCGACAGACTTTTCACGGGGTCCGGAGGCGACGCATCAACTCTATGTGTGAGATCGGCTTGCTTTCTCCGGATCTGTAAGCGGCCAACCGAGCATCAATGATCTTTTTGTGGCTCTCGGGCACGGGCATATCCTTTTCATCGGCCACGGAAAGCCACAGACGCTCGGCGATCTCAAGCCGCCTACGCCTGGGAAGTCGGAGAAGGGACGAGACAGTCTGGGATGGCATGCTGGATATGTTGGACATACGCGTGATCAGGGCAAGATCGGGCTTTATGCCGAAACGCTACCAGCCTGCAATGAGGCTGGCATGCCCGACGCGTGCGCAGGCACGAGGCGTGAACGACAGCGGAATTGGCAGCATCTGATTAGGCCTTCCTCTCATATCGAAGCAAGAACTCGATACCACCGTAAAACTGCACTATAATCCAATGAACGCGCTCTGCGGCCGGAAGCACCACATACGCGACGACGTCTGGAATCTTTCTCTTCGGATACCGCGCGACAGCAAGTTGGTAGACCTCGGGCGGAAACGGCGGATTAAGTCGCCAGCCAAATTCTGCTTCAAAGTAGCCCTGCCTTGTCTCCTCGAAAAGTAAAGCCCGCCCGACCCGCTCCAAAAACTGACTGACCCTAGAATCATCAAGAGAAAACGCCCAATCTTCTCGAAGAACTTCACCCTTGTCGTTCCTGAGCGTCACCCATCGCATGAGGCCCATCATCTTCAACAACTGCGAACCGGCCTTCTCAATCGCGCGGTCTCGCCGTGGCACGACGTACTTCGAAACATACTCCTTTCCCTCCGTGCCCTCGATTGACACCAAGATATTTCTCACGAGGTCATCGTTCGCTTCGTCCCTTCGACGACACTCTTCACAACACGGCACGGTAATGAGCTGGGCATCGCCTGGAATCTGGCGCTGGAAGAAGGCCTTGGGCGGAACACGATCGCGCGTCGAACCCAACGCCAGACGAACAGTAGATGCAGGAAGGAGTGGGCATCTGTGGCCTAACCTTCAGGGGGAGCAGCGCCGGGCACCTGACTCGGATTGGTAGGCGAGAACACACCCGGCGTTCCCTCCGGCCGCTGGTTCGGGCTGCCTCTCTTTACGATGAGCAGGGCGGTGATCGTGAGAATCGGGAACGCCACCGCAGCAAAAGCAACCCTTAGGTAACCGGGGACGAGTGTTTCTCCTCTGGAATGATCGAGCCAGAGTTCCGTCCACCAGACCTCATGCAGAATCGCCCATGCTGAGAGCAGCGCGAGGGCATCAGCTACCATGGCCAGCCACTTGCTAATTTTGATCAGCGCCCACGAAAGCAGAATCACCGCGACCGCGAGGCCGATGAAGGACCACAACTGATCGTCGATGTCGTGAACCTCGTTGATGAGGATCATCGCGGGTGACGTGTCCATGGTCTTCTGCGCCGAACCGCATGATTAGCATCATCTCGTGTCGTGGCCGGTCCGGTCCAGTCAACACCCGTGGATCGCCCGATCGTCTCTGTCCCCCAGTGGCTGGAGGCGCTGGCGGCCGAGAGGTTTGCGCCGGCCCCAAGAACGGATCATCGGGCAGGAGATCATCGCCTTCCTGAACCACTGCAAAATCCACCACGCCGGGGCCAGCATCATGGTCATCCAGCAGTAGCTGGAGGGTGCCGCGAGGCAAGGCCGAAGTCAGGCGAGCGAGGCTCCGGGACGCATCTCCCGATTGCCGGTGAAGCAGGCGGGAAGCCTGCGCTACGTCCGGAAATCGCCCACGACAACGCTCAATCGGCCATGCAAGTGAGGTTCTTGCAGCGGTCCCTTGCTTGATGACGTTTGCGTGGCGGAAACGTCCGACTTGCCGCCGACCAAATCCGCACTAACGTGGCCTCGATGTCCACCGTAGCCGAAATCGAGTTCGCTCTGGAAAAATTGCCCGTTGATGCGCAACGGGAAGTTGCGGCATGGTTGGAGGCGAAGCTTTGGCCGGAAACTCCGGCGATGCTGGCCGCCATTGACGACGCGGAGCGTTCACTGTCGGAAGAGGGTGGCGTGCCGGTGGAGGAGGTCCGTCATAACCTGCGCCCATGGATTACCGGGTGATCCTGTCGCGCCCGGCGCTGCGCGACCTGGGGGAGATTGCTCGGTATATCGCGCAGGACAATTCGGCCGCTGCAGAGCACGTTGGCTTGGAGTTGGTAGGTCTTGCCGAGTCGTTGGCCGTCATGCCCCGGCGTGGTGGACCATTTCGGGCGCGGCCGGGCGTTCGCCGGCTGGTGAATGATCCCTATCTGGTGACCTACCGCATCGACGAGACTCAGCGCGTAGTTTACGTGCTGCGATTCTGGCACGCCAAGCGCGACCCGCAGAGCTGGTTACCCGGTTGATGTCGCGCCTGTCGAATGCTTCAGGCAGATCAACGATCTTGCCGCGCGCGTCGATTGAACCTATGACCGGCCTCAACGCGGCCGGCTACAGATGAGGAAATTCCCGTTGCCCGGATTGCAGCCGGGGGCGCCGAGCCCGGCATCGATATCCGCCGCCTACCGCCTACCGGGCCGGAACATCAAACGAGGGCGGGAGATTTGCCGGTTGGGTGGCCCACGTCTTGTTGGGTTGCGGGCCGAGCTGAAACTCAAGGCGGTTCTCCTTGGCGGTCAGGGCATCCATCGGCAGCCACGTGCTGTTGTAAGCCTTGCCGTTCAGCTTCACCGATTGCACGTAGACACCCTGGCCCTGGGCGAGAATCTCCAGCGTGCGCCCATCGCCCAGGCGGATGGCCGCGCGAGGGAACATCGGCGTCCCCAGCACCAGCCCGCCGACGCCCGGGATCACCGGGTACAGGCCGAGGGCATTCCAAACGTAGACCCCCGACGTGGCGCCGAGATCATCGTTGCCGGGCAGGCCGTCCGGCTTCGTAGTGAATGTTTCGCGACGAATGCGGTCGATGACTTCCTGGGTCTTCCATGGATCTCCCGCCCAGATGTACGTGTAGGGCGCGCAGAAATCCGGCTCGTTGGTCACAGTGTAGTTCGGAAGCGCCCAACCGCTCAGTTTCTCAAAGAACTTGTCGAGCTTCGGGACAACCTTTTCCCCTCCGCCCAGCGCGCCCATCAAACCCCCGTAGTTGAATGGAAGCATCCAGGTGTACTGCCAGGTCGAGCCTTCCTCAAAGCCCATCTGGTTGTCCTGGTCCCACTTCTTGTGGTGCGGCTTGAGGTGGTCGGGATCCCAGTCGCCAAGGAATTTTCCGTCGGCGGTCCTGGGCCGGATGAAACCCGAGTCCGGATCAAACAGCGTCCGCCAGTTCTGGGCCGAGCGCAGCAATCGGTCGGCGCTTGCCTGGTCGCCCAGGGCGGAGGCAAATCTCGATATGGCAAAATCGGCGTTCGCGTACTCGAGCGAAATGGATGCGGCGTGCTCATTGTCATCGGAGACCGGCACATAGCCCTTGCTCAGCCAGTCGGCCAAGTCCGGTCGCTGGGACTTGCCATGCGGGCCGATCCCCGGCTGGGTGGCGCCCTTCAGCATGTACTTCAACGCGGTTCTGGCGTCGAAGGCGCGGGAGCCGAAGGCGTGGGCCTCGGCGACGAGAATCGCCGGCGAGTCTCCGCCCATCACATAGCTCACGTCGTTGGCCACCGGCCAGCGGGGAAGCCAGCCGCTTTCCTGGGCGTCGCGAACCAGCGACTGCATCATCTGGCCGGTCTGTTCCGGCAGGAGCAGCGCGTCCATCGGGACCACATCCCGGTAGATGTCCCAGTCCGAGAAGTTAGCGTACTGCGCCTCCCCCGAAGGCAGTTGATGCACCTTGGAGTCGAAGCCGATGTATTCGCCGTTGCGGTCGCTGAACAGATTTGGCGCCAGCAGCATGTGGTAAAGACCCGTATAGAAAATCGCGCGCTGCTCCGCCGTGCCGCCATCGGCCTGCACCCGGTCGAGGAGTTCGATCCACTGGGATTTGGCGGCGGCGCGGACAGAGTCGAAATCCCAGCCGGGAATCTCCGCCTGCAGATTGCCCAGGGCATTGGCAATGCTGACAAACGAGACGCCGACTTTTGCGATGACAGGCTCGCTGCCCTGCGGGAACGACACATACGCTCCCACCTTGTGGCCCGAGGCGGAAGTGCTTCCGGGATTCAGCGCGGTCGTCCACGTGCCCGAGGAAGAAAACGGCCGGGCAAACGTCAGGGCGAAATAGAGGACGTAATTGCTGTCGCTGCCGCAGAAGCCGCCGCTGTGCACCGAGCCGACGATTGTATCCATGCCGCGGATCTCCACCGCGCTGGTGTCGGCCTTGCGCTTCGCGTCGTCCACGGTGGCGCTGTCGCTGACCTTGATCAGCAAGGTGCGGGCGGCCCCGGCCGGGAATACGAACCGGCCGATTCCGGCGCGCGCCGTGGTCGTCAGTTCGGTCTTCACCCCATTGCCCAACTCCACGGCATAGTATCCAGGATGCGCCTGTTCCTTGTCATGGGAGAACGCCACGGCGTACTCGGCGGAGGATCCGGGGCTGGTTACTTCTCCCGTCCACGGCAGAATCGGCACGTCGGCGTAGATGGGGCACCCGGCGCCGCTGATGTGAGTCAGACTCAAACCGCGGATCGTATGGTCTTCATAGTAATACCAGCCGTCGGCCTTGGTATCCGGCCCCCACTGCAGCAGGCCGAAAGGCACGGTCGCGCCGGGGAATGTGTTGCCACCGGCCGAGGAGCCGATGAACGGGTTGACGGCGTCATAGGGTGCGAGCGGCGCGCCTGCCTGGGCGACGGCGGCTGCGGAACCGAGCAGTAGTCCGAACAATAGTTTGGTCATGATTGAAGGCCTCCGGAATTACGGTGAAGCGAGTTCCAGCCGGTATTCGGCGATGCCGGACGGGGACTCGCGCCAGATCGAAAGAGGAATGATCCAAACGGTATCGGATTGCAGGTGGTGACCCGCGGCAACGACCTCGGCTTTGACCGTCGCGAGGTGTTCGAGGGCTCCGTCGGGCTTCCCGCGAAAATAGAAACGGACATATCGGGCGGGCGGGAGCACCCGTGTGGTGGTGGCGATTCGCGGGTCCGCGTGCAACGTCCTTGGTGCCGCCAGCCAGAATCGGGTCGCATGGGTTCGCAGGTTGCGCTCCTGCATGACCGGCGAATCGACCAACTCGCCCAGATCGTGCGCCTTTTCGAAAAGCGTTTGCTCCGTCCCGCGAACGACATCAACCGTCATCGTTCCCTGCGCATCGGTCGTCCAGTACCGCCCGCCGGGCGAGGCGATGATTTCCCAGGGTGAAAAACCGGCGGGCGTCAGGCCCAGCGCATCCCGCGGGTCGGGCGGCGGCGCCGCCGGATTTCGGGTCTGCCGCAAATACCAGTCCATGACCTGCTCCGCATCGAGATCCTCGGGCATGTTGTGCTCGACTCCCTGGAGCACCGAATACCGGACGCTCGCGCCAAGCGACTCCAAGGCGGTCACCATCTGATCCGCGTAGCCCGTGGAGATGACCGGGTCGTTGGCGCCATGGATGACCCAGGACGGGACGTTTCGCAGGCGTGAGGCGCGGTAGGGCTCACCAATGCCGGCGCGAGGGGAGATGGCGGCAAACCGCTCGGGGTTGTTCAGCGCCCATTCCCAGGTGGCCATTCCACCCAGGCTGTGGCCCTCGACGTAGACACGGTCCGGGTCAATCGGGAGAATCGCCAGGAGATGGTCCAGATAGGCATTCAGAAAATCAATCCGCCATGGCCCATGTGCGTCGATGGGCGTCACGGAAAAAGCCCGCCTGATCGTGACCGGCCCTCTTGCCCGGCGGACAAAAGAGAGGGGATGCCCCAGCCAGCCGGAGCCGTGAAGGCCGACGACCAGCGGGAACCTGCCACCGCGCTCCGGAAAGCCGGTTGGGAGAATGATCCAGTAGTTGGTTTTGGCAACGCTTCCGTCGGACAGTTTGGTGTTGAAGACCAGCGGCAGAAGCGCACCCGGATTCTCGGCAAAATAGTTGCGGCCGTGCTCCAGGGCGTCGGCCAGTTCCGTCGCATAGTCGTCGGGCGGCACCATCCAGTCGTCAACCTGGTGCTGTTCACGGCCGCCCCAGGATTCATACCAGGGCAGCGCGGCATGGTACAACGGCTGGTAGGCCGGACCAAAGGCGTCCTCCATCTTGCCCAGAGCATGCAGACGCGCGACCAGCCGATCGTGTCGTTCCTGCCAGCTGGCGGGCGCGCCCAGGGCGCTGGCGGCGATCCGGCAGGAAAGCAGGATTGCGAGGAAGATCCTGGCGGGCGCAGTCGATGGGGTCGGCATGACGGTGGGAGCTACGGACTGGCGGTGCGAATTGCCGCGAACATGATGGTGACCAGCGCGCGGATGGGCAACGACGAATGCGATTCGGAGCGCATCTGCCGATTGACGGTGGAGCAGGCAGGAAGCTCCGCCGCCGCGCGCGAGCAAGCCTGCGCTACGAACCGAAACCACTCGTTTATCACCGATGGCGCAGGCAGCTCGGCGATTTCGTAGCGGAGCCGCGTGCCGAGCCGGAGCCTTAGCGAAGGCTGGCGTCCGGCTCCGACGGCGCGGAACGCCTGCCATGCCGTAGCCTTGCGCGAAGGCTGGCCGCGCCGCTACCGCCAATCGGCAGATGCGCCCGGCGAATCACCGGACCAAAGATTGGACTCGATTCCGACACGCTCGTTTTTCAAACTCTGCGCAGCCATGAAGACCCTCCGTTTCCTTTTCGTGCTTTCGGGCATCAGCCTGATGGCGTCCGTTTATTCTTTCGCCGCCGACCCGGTTCCGGCCAAGGACAAGCCGAAAGATCAGACCGCCTGCGCCTGCCCCAAGGACAAGGACGGCAAAGCCTGCGGCGTCGACAAGGCCTGCTGCTGCACCGGCGCGGCGGCTACAAAGGCCGACCAGAAGAAGGACGATTGCCAGAAGGCCGACTGCCAAAAGGCCGATTGCAAGAAGGACGGCTGCAAGGCTTGCGACTGCAAGAAGCCTTAGGCGGAAGACGTGGCGGGTGACGAGTGGCGTGTGACGGGTGGCGAGTGACGGCTGGCGGGTGGCGGGTGACGGGTGGCGGGTGACGAGTGACGCTCAATCCTCGAATCTCGGCCTCTCGACCATCAAGAAACAGCGCATTGTTGTAGCCGGCCGCGATGAGGCCGGCCTCGGGATTATAATCGACGGGACATGGCGTGCCTTTTTGCCGGGGTCAGCGCCCCCGGCTACAGGAGTCCGTCCGTTGTAGCCGGCCGCGATGAGGCCGGCCTCGGGATTATAATCGACGGGACATGGCGTGCCTTTTTGCCGGGGTCAGCGCCCCCGGCTACAGGAGTCCGTCCGTTGTAGCCGGCCGCGATGAGGCCGGCCTCGGGATTATAATCGACGGGACATGGCGTGCCTTTTTGCCGGGGTCAGCGCCCCCGGCTACAGGAGTCCGTCCGTTGTAGCCGGCCGCGATGAGGCCGGCCTCGGGATTATAATCGACGGGACATGGCGTGCCTTTTTGCCGGGGTCAGCGCCCCCGGCTACAGGAGTCCGTCCGTTGTAGCCGGCCGCGATGAGGCCGGCCTCGGGATTATAATCGACGGGACATGGCGTGCCTTTTTGCCGGGGTCAGCGCCCCCGGCTACAGGAGTCCGTCCGTTGTAGCCGGCCGCGATGAGGCCGGCCTTCGCCAAGGCTACGGCACGGCAGGCCGGCTGGCCGGGGTCAACCGATGCGACAGGCTCATGGCAAACGCCCCCGGCTACAGGTTTGTTCCCGTCCGCAGTGAAACGCGTTTTGGTGAGCGGATTGCCGTGATCCGCAGATCCTGCGGCATTCCGGCGCGCGAGCGCCGAGGCGAAAATTGGAGTGCCTTGCGCCGGACTCACGCACCGCGTGCCTTGCCCGGCGAAATCAGACCCTCTGCCTGCATCTCCTTCAGCAGGCTGGTGAGGTAAGGGATCAACTGTTTCTTGCGGCTGACAATCCCTGGAAGATCGAAGATCTCGTTCTGTTCGACGTGGTGAAAGGAGATCCGGGCGATGAAATCCGGGTCACCCTTCAACATCAGCAATGAGTTCTGCGTATTGATATCTGTGATCAACAGGCCCGCAAACCAGAGCTGCTCTGCCGTGCACAAGCCTTCCAGCGCCGCCGACAAAGCCTTTGCCCGCCCCCAGAAATTCCCGAAGCCGAGTTCCTCGACCTGGGCGACCGCAAAGCGGATGCCGTCTTCATCATAGATTTTGAAGTCGGAGCGCACGACCTTCTCGGGCGGGTTGGCGAGGATGACCGAGCCCGAACTGAAGATCGTGTCTGCGAGATCGCGGGCATCGATGCCGGCAATCGGAGACAGCCAGGCCAGGACCTGGGAGTCCTTTTCCGTGGAGGTGGGACTGTTGAGGTTGAGAGTGTCCGAGATGATGCCGGCCATCATGATGCCGGCGAGATCAGCCGATGGGGCGAGATTCTCGCGTCGAAAAAGATCGGCGACGATGGTACAGGTGGAGCCAACCGGCTCGTTGATGAAGAGAATTGGCTGGGCGGTGTTGAGCGTGCCGAGCCGGTGGTGATCGATGACCTCGGTGATGGTCACCTCGGCGGCTCCGGTAACCGCCTGAGTCATCTCATTGTGATCGACCAGCACGAGGCGCGTTCTGACGGGTTTGAGGATGTCCGATTTGGTAAGGATTCCCTGCAGACTGCCGTCGTCGGCGAGGACCATGAAGGCGGGCGCGGGTGAGGTGGCGACCTTTCGGCGGACATCGGTAATGCGGGTGTCGGCGTCGAGCGAAATGAACTTGCGGTCGATCAATCGCCCGATGCTCGTGGCGGTCCGAATCACCCAGGCTGTGGTGGCGGAATCGTAAGGGCTGACAATCAAGCTGACTCCGCGGGCCCTGGCGAGTTCCACGACTTCATCGTCAACCGGCAGGTTTCCGGTGATCACCAGCAACCGGACGCCGATTTGGATGGAACGCTGCTGGATGTCCCAACGGTCGCCAACGATGATCACCGACTGCCGGGCGGCGATCTGCTCCTGGTCCGAGAATTTGCCGAACGAACGGATGTCCATCGCTCCAATGCGCACGTAGAGTTCCTCAGCGGCATTCTCGTCCGTGAGATGGATGATCCGGGCCTTGAGGGCGCGGGCAATGTCAGCAAGCCGGGTGTACACCTGGCGCATCAGCCTGGGCTCGCGCACCCGGGGCGTGAAGAAGCCGCCCAGTTGGAAGATCGAGATGGTTCCGAGGAGCCGTCGGGTTGGGTCCAGGACCGGGAGGATCCGGAGGTCATGCCCCTCGATTAATTCGAGGGCTTCGGCACAGGTGGCATCCGGGGGGACGGACATGACGTCGGAAACCATCAGGTCCCGAACCCGTGGCGTGACATCGCTCAGGTAATGCGGCAAGGGCTGGTGAAAACGCGCCAGGATGGCGTCGATCCGCGCATTCGAGTTGCCGCAGCGAGCCGGGACCTGGCCATGATCGCCGCGGGCCTCCTTCAAAGCCGCGTAGGCGATGGCGGAACAAATCGCATCGGCGTCTGGGTTCCGGTGGCCGACGACAAAAGTAACCTTGTCGGCGGAAGTCGAGGACGGGACGGTCATCCGGAAAGTTGGCCGAGAAATGGCCCTGCCGCCAGCCGGGAGAAAGTTTTCTTTGGCGCGGCCACAAATTGGCTGTGCCACAAAATGGCTGCGCCATTTTGTAGGGGCAGCGTGCCGGAGAATCTGAAATCATGCAATTAAAGCAGCGTAATCCGAAGGTAGCGGCGCGGCGTTCCGCGCCGCCGGAGCCGGACCCCAGCCTTCGCCGAAGCTTCGGTAAGGCACGCGGCTCCGCTACGAGGTCGCCTGCGAACAGCCGGCAGCTCTCGCCAGGCAGTTTTGGCGATCGCGACGGACGGCAGGGGTCGATTGCATAGATTTGGACAAGGCCGGCACGCTGCCAGGAGGAGTCCAGTTATTGGGGAATGACTGGTACCACTCCGTCCAGACTGGCGATGACGGAGTTCTTGCCGTAGATCCGCTGGGTGCCCCCAGCCGGCGCCGGGATGGTCTCGCGAATATCGCTGGTGGGTTTTCCGGCGGTGTTGACCAGGTGGTTGTCGATCGATTGATAGTACTGAACATTGCCCCCGAGAAAGACGATGTGGCCGCCAGCGCTGCGGTAGGCTCCCTTGGCGTTGTCCCAGGAACCCTGGGAATTAAGGCCGCGGGTGAAGGCGATCGGAGTCGTGGCGGGATCGCTCATCTTCAGCCCGCCAACGAATTCGAAACTTGGGGTCTTCGCCTCGAGGTCTGCGATGACCTGCTTGCCGGTCGCATCGGCGGGATCGATGACCGTGGCGGGCGCCGCGCCGTCGAACATCGGATCGTTCTTCGCAAAATAGAGGCTGGCGTCATTGAGCGTGCCGGAGTGTCCGAGCAGTCCGATCCAGCGGAAATAGCCGTTGCCAGCCGTGACGTTCTGCTGCGCCGCGGTGGTCTGCGGATCGGGCAGGCGGTCGTTGTTGTCGGCGGCGAAGATCATCGCCGCCTTGCCGATTTCCCGCAGGTTGTTGGCGTCAACGGTGCGTTGCGCGGTCTCGCGCACCTTGCTGACGGTCGGGATGATAATTGCTGCCAGGATGCCGATGATGGCAATGACGGTGAGCAATTCGATTAGCGTGAAGCCGCGAACGCGGCGGTGGGGGATGTTTTTATGCATAGGAGGGGAGGTTCGGGAGCACAGTTGCGAATCAATTTCAGCCGACACAAGGCGAAATTTTCCACCGGGCTCGACAAAGCTCCGGTCGTCCGTAGATTTGCCACCTGATTATGAAGATCTATCTGGACGGCCAGTTTGTGGATGAGGCTGAAGCGAAGATTTCCGTGTTTGATCACGGCCTGTTGTATGGCGACGGGATCTTCGAGGGCATCCGCCTTTACCAGGGAAATGTCTTCCGGCTGGAGGAACACCTGGAGCGCCTGTGGTATTCGGCGAAGGCCATCCTGTTGAACATTCCGATCTCGCGCGCGGAGATGGCGGCGGCGGTTTGCGAATGCTGTCGCCGGAACGGCCTCGTTGACGGCTACATCCGCCTGGTGGTCACGCGCGGCGTCGGCGATCTGGGCCTTTCGCCGTGGCTCTGTCCGAAGCCGTCGGTCTTCATCATCGCCGACAAGATCGCGCTATATCCGCCGGAATACTACACGAGCGGCCTGAGCATTGTGACTGTGCCGACCCGCCGCCTGGGCGCGGCGTCACTGCCGCCCATGGTCAAATCGCTCAACTACCTCAACAACATCCTGGCGAAGATCGATGCCCGCCAGGCCGGGGCGCTCGAGGCCATCATGCTGAACGACGCAGGGCTTTGTCGCGGAATGCACGGGAGACAACGTGTTCATCGTCCACAAGGGCCGGTTGCTGACGCCCGCCGCCCAGCAGGGGGCGCTGCAGGGAATCACCCGCGAGACGATTTTTTCGATCGCGCAGGGCCTGTCCCTGGCAGTGGAGGAACATGATCTGACCCGCTACGACCTGTGGAACGCAGACGAGTGCTTCCTCACCGGGACCGGCGCCGAGGTGATCGCCGTGGTCAGGCTCGACGGGCGCGAGATTGGCACGGGCAAGCCCGGTCCCATCACAAACCGTGTGCTGGCCGAGTTCCGACAGCGGGTGCTGGTCGAGGGCACCAGGATCTGAGCCGTGTCTGTGCAAATTGTTGGAGCGAGCTTCCGCCTTCGCTGAAGCTACGGCGGACAGGTGCTCGCGACCGTAGCGGCGCGGCGTCCCGCGCCGCCGGAGCCGGACGCGGCTCCGCTACGACGTTGCCTGCAAGCCCCGCCGCCGCGGCGCGGGCAAGCAGGCTCTTACACCGATTAACTGACGGCGTTCTTGTCTACGAGCGAGGGCAGGGTTCATTGAATAGATACGGCTAAGCGCCTGCGTGCCGGGCTGCGGCCGCAAGCGGCCATGATCAAAGGGGGTGTATGACCGGAAAGTAACCTTCCCAGGGTGAATTGTGGGTAGACGGATATAACAAATCGAATCGCTCCCTCGGAAACGTTCAAGAATCGGTTACTTTCCGGTCACGCACCCGATCAAAGGGGCGGAAGCCGTTTGAAGGGGCTTTTCGCCTTGCTTGCGCTCATACTTGCCACCGAATGTGCCGATGGCATGATTGGTGCAAAGACCAGATGACGGCGCGCGGGTGTGTCTCACTTTTCCGCGCTCGGCGTCGCCGTTTTCACACATCGTGTTATATTAATCCATGGCCAATCCTCTGAAATGCGACCTCTGCGGCAAACCCGCGACCGTCCATCTCACGCAGATCGTCAACAACAAGATCCACAAGGTTGACCTCTGTGAAGAGTGTGCGCAGGCCAAGGGCGTGACGGATCCGAGCGGTTTTTCGCTGGCGGACCTGTTGCTGAAGGCATCGCTCAATCCCGAGCCCCAGACCGGGGTGATTCGCTGCGAACAGTGCGGCGCCACCCAGGCGGACTTCAAGAAACAGGGGCGGTTCGGCTGTCCGGCCTGCTACGAGGCGTTCAAGCCGGTCATCGAGCCGATGTTGAGCAACATGCACAAGGGCACCGTCCATGTCGGCAAAGTTCCGCGCCGCGCGCTGGAACGGAAATCGCTCTACGATCGGCTCACGCACCTGCAGGGCGAGCTGGACGAGGCCATCCGTTCCGAGCGGTACGAGGATGCGGCCCGCTTTCGCGACGAGATCCACCAGGTTAAACAGGCCTTCGGAGGGCAAACGCTGAGCTGACATGAAGATCGCCCCATTGTTCGAAGCCCAATCCGAGCTGACCGATACGTCGACCAGCAAGTGTGCGATCGTCCTGATGACCCGGCTGCGGCTGGCGCGCAACCTCACCGGACAGCCCTTCCCGGGGTGGGCCAAAGAGGCGCAGCGGAGTGCCATGTTGGCGGAGACGATGACCGTGCTGGCGGACCTGCCGCAAATGAAGAAAGGGCTGAGCCTGGTGGTCGAGGAACTCACCGATTTGGAGAAACTGATCCTCGTCGAGCGTCATTTGATCAGCCGGGAGCTCAGCAGCGCCAAGCGCGGCGCCGGGGTGGTGATCAGTCGCGACCAGTCCGCCGCGGTGATGATCAATGAGGAGGATCATTTGCGGATCCAGGTCATGCGCGCCGGCTTCCAGCTGAAGAAGGCCTGGAACGCCATCAATTCGATCGATTCCGAAATCGAAGAGAAGCTGAATTATGCGTTCTCGCCAACCCTTGGCTACCTTACCGCGTGTCCGACCAATCTTGGCACCGGCATGCGGGCCTCGGCGATGATGCACCTGCCCGCGCTGGTCATCTCCAGCCAGATGGAGAAGGTGGTGCGGGCGGTGAATCAGCTCGGCATGGCGGTCCGAGGCTTGTTCGGCGAAGGATCGGACGCCAGCGGCAGCATCTTCCAGATTTCCAACCAGACGACGCTGGGCGAATCCGAGGAGGACATCATCAAGCGCCTGTCCAGCGTTCTGAACACGATCATCGAGCACGAGCTCAATGCGCGAGCCAAGCTGTTGGAGACCGATGTTCGACAAGCTTTTTGACAAGATCGGCCGCGCCTTTGGCATTCTCCAAAACGGCCGGCTGCTGACTTCGGCTGAGGTCATGAATCTGCTTTCGCTCGTGCGGCTCGGCGTTGATCTCGGTGTGTTTCCGGAGGTCCGGCGTCCAGTGATCGACCGCCTGCTCATCGAAGCCCAACCCGGGCACATCCAATATGCGGCGCACGGTGCGTTTGAATCGGGGCGGCGCGATCTGCTGCGCGCCCAGTTGTTGCGGGCTGAGTTTGCCAACTTCGGCCTGCCGGATTTCAATGTCACCGGAAAAAACTGATCCCGGCCCCTCCCTCTCATGGAACCAATGAACAATTTCACGCCCCGCGCCCAGCAGGTGCTGGCGCTGGCCCGGAAGGAAGCCGACCGGTTTCACCACAACTACGTCGGGACGGAGCACATCCTGCTCGGTCTCATCAAGCTTGGCCAGGGAGTCGCCGTCAGCGTCCTGCAAAAGATGGGGCTCGACCTCGAGACGGTGCGGGCGGCGGTTGAAAAGCAGGTCGGCACTGGAACGGAGACGAAGACCACCGGCAGCATTCCGTACACGCCCCGGGTCAAGAAGGTGCTGGCCCTGGCGGGCAAGGAGGCGAAGACGCTGAACCACAGCTATGTCGGCACCGAGCACATTCTCCTGGGCCTGCTCCGGGAGGGCGAAGGAGTGGCGGCGCGCGTGCTCAAATCGCTCGACGTCGACATCGAGCGCACGCGGCAGGAGATCCTCCGGGAGCTCGATCCCCAGTTCTCGGGCGAGGGCAGCGAGGAGGCGGCGGCGCCGTCTCCCCGGGGCGGCGGGGGCCCGGAGGACAAGAAGGAAATCAAGACGCCTGCGCTGAAGGCGTTTGGTCGCGATCTCACGGAGCTGGCGCACAAGGGCGAGCTCGACCCGGTGGTCGGACGCCGGACGGAGATTCGCCGGGTGATCCAGATCCTCTGCCGCCGGACCAAAAACAACCCGGTGCTCATCGGCGAGGCCGGCGTGGGCAAGACCGCCATTGTTGAAGGCCTGGCACAGGAAATCGCGACCGGGGTGGTGCCGGAGATCCTGATGGAGAAGAAGGTCATCACGCTCGACCTCGCGCTCATGGTGGCCGGAACCAAATATCGAGGCCAATTCGAAGAACGCATCAAGGCCGTGATGGACGAGATCAAGCGTTCCAAGAACGTCATCCTGTTCATTGACGAGCTCCACACGATTGTTGGCGCGGGCGCCGCCGAGGGCGCGATGGACGCCTCCAATATCTTCAAGCCGGCGTTGTCGCGCGGCGAACTGCAGTGCATCGGCGCGACCACGCTCAACGAATATCGCAAATACATCGAGAAGGACAGCGCGCTGGACCGGCGCTTCCAGTCGGTGAAGGTCGAGGCGCCGTCGGTTGACGACACGATCCTGATTCTCAAGGGCATCCGAGGCAAATACGAGGACCACCACAAGGCGGTCTTCACGGACAAAGCGGTTGAGGCGGCGACCAAGCTTTCCGACCGGTACATCACCGGCCGTTTCCTGCCCGACAAGGCCATTGACGTCATGGATGAGGCCGGCTCGCGGGCGCGCATTTCCGCGCTCAGCCGCCCGCCCGACATCGAGGCGCTCAACAAGGAAATCGAGTCGGTCTGCGCGCAGAAGGAGGAGGCAATCTCCCAGCAGCATTTCGAGGAAGCCGCGAAATTTCGGGACAAGGAGAAGCAGCTCCGGGCCGGGCTGGAACAGATCACCGAGGAATGGAAGAAACAGCGGGAGGAGAAACGCGTCGTCATCGACGAGGACCTCATGCTGCAGGTGGTCGCCGACTGGACGGGCATCCCGCTCAGCCGGATGGAAAAGAAGGAGAGCGAGAAGCTGCTCCAGCTCGAAACGGAACTGCAGAAGGTGATCATCGGCCAGGAGACCGCCACGGTGGCCGTCTCCCGCGCGCTGCGGCGTTCGCGCGCGGACCTCAAGGACCCGCGCCGCCCGATCGGTTCGTTTCTGTTCGTCGGACCGACCGGCGTCGGCAAGACCGAGCTCGCGAAGCAGCTGGCGGCGCAGATGTTCGCCAGCCAGGACGCCATCATCCAGTTCGACATGTCCGAGTACATGGAGAAGTTCTCGGTTTCGCGGCTGATTGGTTCGCCTCCCGGCTATGTCGGCTACGACGAGGGCGGCCAGCTCACCGAGCAGGTGCGCCGGCGGCCCTATGCCGTGATCCTCTTTGACGAAGTGGAAAAGGCCCACCCCGACGTGATCCAGATCCTCCTGCAGATCCTGGAGGACGGACGGCTGACCGATTCGCTCGGGCGGACGGTCGATTTCCGCAATACGATCATCATTATGACGTCAAACGTCGGCGCGCAGCAACTGCAGCGGCAGACCACGATGGGCTTCGCCGCCGGCGGACGGGACGACTTCCGCAATGTCGAGACGATGCGCGAAAAGGTGCTGGAAGAGGCGAAAAAGGTCTTCAAGCCGGAGTTCATCAACCGGATCTCGGACATCGTGTTCTTCCGGCCGCTGAACAAGGATGATTTGCTGAAGATCGTCGATCTGGAGACGGCCAAGGTGACGAAACGGCTCGTCGACAAGAAGATCGTGCTCGAGTTCACGCCCGAGGCGAAGCAGTTGCTGATCGAGACCGGATACGACGAAAAATACGGCGCGCGTCCGTTGCGCCGGGCGGTCGAACATTATCTGGAGGATCCGCTGGCCGAGGCCGTGCTGAAGGGCACGATCAAGGACGGGGAACCGATCCTGGTCGTGCGGGACGGCGACAAGCTGGGGTTCAAGCAGAAGGAGCCGGCGGCCGGCGCCGCCGGGGTTTCCCCGTAGCGAATCCTCCATTTGAGAGTCGTTCGGCGGGTCCGCCTGAACCCGCCATCTTCCCTATTGTCTCACGGGTGAGGCGAGCCGCCGCTCCGCCTGAACCAAGCGCACGGCATCGCGGCGAGGCTTTGACGCGAGAGATCGCCTGGACGGAACCGGCGTTCGCCCGCAGGAACATCCCGGACATGTAACGTAATGCGTTACAAAAAGCTGCCAGCCGTCAGCGTCATTTTGTCACGTAATCCGTTACATCGGTCTTGCGGTTGGATGGTGCCAGCATCCGGTCCGGGGGCGTTCGTGATCCGGCCGCACGGCGGACACGGCACGCTGCCGGGGATTGCCAGAGGCGCGATAATCCGTTTGGTTCGCCGGCATGGCACGCTGCGCGTGGTTCTGCCTGGCCGCATATTTTTGGACGGGCTCGGTCGTGGCGATGGAGGTTCCCGCCCGCGAGCTGGTCCAACCTCCGTCCGCGGAGCGCATTGCGGCCGTGCAGGCCGAAGCGGCCTGGGCGGGCTGGCCGGCCGTCGCCCGGGATTTGCGCGGAGTGGCGCTCGCACTTTACCGGAAGCAAAGCGGGCAAGCTCAGGCTTGGTATTACCTCTTTCGCTGGGCGGAGTTGTTTGGCCAGACAGAGCACGAGGCCGACGCCCGGTGGCTGGAGGCGGTTCAACACTCGCGCGCCGACAAATCCAACCTGCCCCAGGAAGCCAGAGCTTCCGAACGTCCGCTGGCGGACCTGGCGCCACCGGAATTGCAGGCCTACGTGATGGGTTCCTGGGATTTCTCAAACCAGTTCTTCACCCTGCTCTCGTCGCGCGACCGCGCGCCGGAGGTGATTTCAATTTTCGGGAGTCTGTGGAAACGGGCACCGGACGATTTCAAGGATTATGCCGGTCTCGCCATTGCTATCGCCCTGGTTTACGACGTGCCGCCGCCGCCCGGCTGGCCCCACGTCCAGGTGAATGCCGCGGCATTGCCGCGAAGATTTCCGGCCCCAACCGAAATCTTCGGATTCCTGATCAAGTCCGATCGGAAGGGCGTGCTGCTGCAACCGCTGCGAAAGCTGCCGGCCGCGGAGTTGAAATTTGTCGTCGATACCGCGGCGGGCTTCGACGAGATGACCTGGGCGCAGGACAACGTCCAGACTCCGCTGGCGGCCTTCGGCAAAGTCTACGACAGCGTTCACTACCGAACGGACCGAATCGGAGGCGGGACCCAGATCTGGCCGAAGCAGACCTACCGGTTGCCGGAGATCCTGCAGGACGGCGGCATCTGCATCGACCAGGCCTATTTTGCCGCAACGGTCGGCAAGGCCAAGGGCGTGCCAACCCTGTTGTTTCGCGGCGAGGGCTTCGACGGGCGGCATGCCTGGTTTGGTTTCCTGGACGGCGCGGGCCATTGGAACCTCGATTGCGGTCGTTACGCCAATCAGGGACTCGTCGCCGGCGTGGCATACGACCCCCAAACGTGGACGGCGATCTCCGACCATGAACTCCAATTTCTCAGCGAGGGTTTTCACCGGCAGCCGCTCTTCCAGGCGTCCCTTGAGCATCTGCAGTTTGCCACGCTGTTCTTCGATGACGGCGATCTGCCTGCCGCGATCAAGGCGGCCCGCGCCGCGGTCGACATCGAGCGCCGCAATCCCGAAGCCTGGTACCTCCTGATTATCGCCATGCGTCGGATGGGCGTGCCGCCGGTGCAGGTGGAAGCGGTGTTGCACGAGGCGGCGCTGGCGTTTCACAACTATCCCGACCTGGAGGTTGCCTTCAAGAGCACGATTGTTCGCAGCCTGCGGGCCCGGGGGGAGACCAGTGCCGCCGACTTCCTTGAGCGCAGCATCGCCCATAAATTTGAATCGACCCGGGTGGACTTGAGCATGGAAAAGGCCTACGAAATCATGCGGCGCAGCATGGAGCGGGATGACGTGCCGGTTTGCATTCACACCTATTACGGCGTGCTGAACTCGTTTGGGCACGACGCGGGAATGGACTTCTTTGACGGCGTGGTGCGGCCGTTCGTCGAGTACCTCCTGAAGAAGAGCCAATGGCACGAGGCGCTGCGGGCGGTGGGGCAGGCGCGCACCACGATGCGGATCGAGTTCGACGGCCAGCTCGATCGGGAGCTGAAGAGCCTGGAGGACCGGGCGCGACAGGCGCTGCCGTAGCCTGGCGGGCGAAGCCCGACAGGCTCCTGGGTCTTGTGTTTGACGGGAATCCTCTCCATTCGTGGGGCGTTTTCCCATGCTTCAGTCGCTCCGCATCCGGAATCTCGCCCTGCTCGAGGAAGTCGCCCTCGATTTCGAGCCCGGCTTCACCGCCGTGACCGGGGAGACCGGCGCGGGCAAGAGCATTTTGCTCGGGGCGCTCAGCCTGCTTGCCGGATCCCGCGCGGAAAAGACTTTGATCCGCCAGGGCGCGGCGGCGTGTGAAGTCGAGGGCGCGCTGTTCTTCGCCGATCCTCGGAAGGTGAACGAACTGCTCATGTCGCTGGATCTTCCGCGGTGCGAGGATGGCCTGCTGATTCTGAAACGCAGCCTGCCGCGCGACAAGGCCCCGAAGATCACGGTCAACGGCGGTCTTGCGACGCTGGCGGCCTTGCAGGGGTTGGGCGAACTCTGGATCGATTTCCACGGTCCGGGCGAACCGCGGCGGCTGCTCAAGGAGGGCGCGCAACTGGAGCTGCTCGATCTCTTCGGGCGCGCCGGACCGGCGTTGTCGCCCTACCAGCAAGCGTATCGGACCTGGCGGCGCCTCCAGGGGGAACGCGCGGCGTTGGCAGCCGAAACGCAGCTGCCGCCCGACCAGATCCACTATCTCGAAAGCCAGCTCGGCAAAATGGATGAACTGGAGCTGAGCGCCCGGGCGGTGGAGGCGCTTGAACGGGACTTCCAGCGGTTGAGCAAGGTGCAGGAACTGACCGGCCTGGCGGAAACCCTGGTGACCGGAATCAACGGCGAGGACGGATCGCTGGTGCGCATGGCGCAACTGATCCGCGAGGCGCGGCAACTGGAGGCGCTCGATCCGGCCAGCAAGGCGCTGGCCGACCGGCTGACCTCGGTCTCGGTCGAGCTGGCTGACATCGCCGGAGAGTATGCCGCGCTGGGCCAGGATCTGGTGTTCGAGCCCGAGCAGATTGCGCAATTGCTGGAGCGCATGAATGTCTGGCTTGAACTGAAGCGGCGCCATGGAGGAAGCGTGGACGCAGTGCTGGCGGCGCGAGTTGAGATCCGGCGCCGGCTGGAGGTGCAGGGCGATTTCCAAGGCGCCTTGATCCGCCTCGATCGACAGGTCGCGGAGGCGGAGGCGACCGCGCGCAAACACGCCGAGGCGCTCCGCCTGGTGCGCGAGCAGGCGGCGCGCGAACTGGGGAAGGCGGGGGCACGGGCGATCGCCCCGCTGGGATTCGGCAATTCCGACTTTCGGGTGCGGCTGACCACGCTCCCGGAACCGGGGCCGACCGGCGACTGCGGGTGCGCGTTTCTCTTCTCGCCCAATGCCGGGGAGGCGCCGCTGCCGCTCGGCCGGATTGCTTCAAGCGGCGAACTCGCGCGCGTGATGCTGGCCCTCAAGACGATCCTGGCCGACCTCGATGACATCCCCGTGCTCGTGTTTGACGAGGTCGACGCCAATGTCGGCGGCGAGATCGGCGGCATTGTCGGCGAAAGAATGGCGGGGGTCGCGCGCCGGCATCAGGTACTGTGCGTCACCCACCTCCCGCAGGTCGCGGCGCATGCCGCCAATCATCTCGTGGTGACGAAAGAGCAGGGTGGGAACCGCACGGTCATCGCCATCGAGCCGGTCCACGGCGACCGGAAGGCGCGGGTGAGCGAGCTGGCCCGGATGCTCGGCGACCGCAGTGCGAAGAGCGCGCTGGCGCACGCCGAGGAGTTGCTGAAGGAATAGCCCTCGATCGGTCTTAGCCGTGTCTATTCAATATGCCCCGTTCTCGCTCGTGAACAACAACGCCGTCCGGTGACCGATGTAGGAGCCTGCTTGCCCGTTCGACAAGCTCTCTCCCCAGGGCCCCGAGCCTGTCGAGGGGCAGGCGATTTCGTCCTCTGTATCGCGAGCAAGCTCGCTCCTACAATTTGCATCGATCCGGCTTAGACGACGCGTGGACCCTCGCAGCTACGCTCTCGTTCTCGGCCAGGATTGGAGTTAAGCCGCTCTCGTTATCGAGGAAACCTTCAGGTTAGGGGCCGGCGGCGGCAGGCGGATTCACGCGCCGGCTCGCCTCAATCAACTGCGGCTGCGTTGGATTCAGCTTCAACGCTGAGTCATACTCGGCCCGGGCCCCGCGAGGTCGCCCTTCTTTTCCAGAATCTGGCCCAATCGCCAACGCGCTGCCCATTGCGGAGGCAGATCGTCGTCCGACGGAGCGGCGAGGTAGTGGCGCAAGGCGGCTTCGCCCTGATCCAGGCGCTGGCCGCACATCGCCGCGGTGCGGCCGAACTGATAGTTTGCAATCAGAGCCGCGGGCTGGCGGCGGAGTAGCTCATCGAGCAGGGCGAAGGCTTCGGCGAACTTCTTCTCCGCAGTGCTGAGTTCGACCAGCGCGACGGTTCCCCGCAACGGGTCGCGCTTCTCGATCTCCAGCGCCTGCGCGCGCGCCTTGTCCAGACCGCCGCCGGCGATGGCCGGTGCCTGCCGGTAGAAATCAAACAGTGAGTTGCGCGCCTCGATGTCCTCCGGGTCGAGCACGACCGCCTTCTCGTAAGCGGCCTGGCTTTTGCGAGCGAGGCCGAGCTTGGAAAACAAGTTGGCATTTTCCGCCCAGAGGCCGTAGGCGTCGCCCAACGCGCAAAGGTACTTTGCCGAACCGGGCGTCAGCGCCGCCGCCTGTTCGAGCCATTTCGCGGCCTCTTCCGGGGCGTTCCGCATGAGGGCGAGCTGCCCAAGGTGATAGGCGGCGTCAGCATTGTGGGCATCAGCCGCAATCAATTGTTCATAGGCCGCGCGCGCCTCGGGATAGCGTTTGCTGCGGTAGAGTTCCTCGGCCCCGGAAACGGTCGCCGGCCGGCCGGGGCCGGCGCAGCCGAGGCCGACGATGACGAGAAAAGCGTGCAGAGGGCGGATCATCATGGTCGGCTGAGGCAATGTTGAAAAAGATTCCGGGTTTTGTCCAGCGGGCCAGCCTGGAGCCGCGCGATGCCGGTTAGGTCCGCCTGGCACGGAGACGCGAAGCTCGCGTCTCGTGATCGAGGGGACCGGCGACAAGCGCGTCTCTGTTTGAGGACCCAGCGGGCAACCTGCAGAACATCCGGCCGGAACAATCTAATTCGTCGTCCCGTCAGGGCGGGACTCCTCGCAATGACAAACTGACCCACAGCCGTTACCTCTCGTCGGGCTGCGGCGAAGCCCCGCTAATTTCTTCCTGGCTTCCTCGCCGACTTGCTCTCGAAGAACTCGCGGATGACCGCCATGCGCTTGCGGTGGCGGTCCTCCTGCTCGATCTCGTCGGCGCTCCGCTGCGGCCTCGTTCTTGCGCCATCAGCCCGGCGCATCTTTGCCGAGGGCGAGTATTCGAGCTGGCGGATGCGCTCGCGGGTGACCTTGAACTTCCGGCCGACCTCCTCGAGGGTGAGCTCGTCGCGGCCGTCAAGCCCGAAGCGCATCCGGATGATCTCGGCCTCGCGCTTGTCGAGCGAGTCGACCATCGAGTGCAAGGTCGGATTTCAGGTTCTTGTCGCGGAGGTTGTCGTAGGGGCTGGTCGCGTTCTCGTCGCCCGACGATCTCGCCGAAGGTTCCAGAGTCGCCGTCCTCGCCGATCGGGGCGTCGAGCGAGGCGGGCCGAACGCTGACGGACTTGAGGTGCGCGACCTTGTTCAGGTCGGGATCTGCAGCTCCATCGCGAGCTCCTCGTCGGTCGGCTCGCGCCCGAAGTGCTCGGCGAGCGCCATCGCCGTCTTGCGCATCTTGGAGATCTTGTCGACCAGGTGGACGGGCAGGCGGATGGTCTTCGACTGGTTGGCGAGCGCGCGCTTGATCGACTGCTTGATCCACCAGGCGGCGTAGGTCGAGAGCTTGCCGCCCTTGCGCGGGATCGAAGCGCTCGACGGCCTTCACGAGGCCGATGTTGCCCTCGCTGATCAGGTCGAGCAGCGGCAGGCCGAAATCCTTGTAGTCCATCGCGATCTTCACGACGAGGCGCAGGTTGGCCTTGATCATGTGGTCGCGCGCGGCCTTGTCGCCGCGGCGGATCCGCCGGGCGAGCGGCGATCTCCTCCTCGATCGTCAGAAGGGGGGTCTTGCCGATCTCCTGCAGGTAGATCTGGAGGTTGCTGCGCTCGAGCGGATCCGGTTCGGGACCGCGGCCGGCTCGGGTTTCTCAAGAAATGACGGAGGAGCGTCTGGCGGGGGCGAGCGGGGCGGAAGCACTTCTGTCTGCATCTGGCCCGAACCAGTGGCAGGATCAGCATCCGAGCGACGGTGAAATCTGCTATAAGGTGCCATAAATAAGAGTGATTTACACTGTTAGACCCATAGACAAGCCAAAGTAGCGGATATACTGCATGCTATTAGCGCCGATAATTAAACAACGCCAAAGTATCGCGGACCGTAATACGTTTCGAGTCGGCAAGACCGGACATCTCCCGGAGACCGACGCCCCCGTCTCGTTTTCGCCGGGCGTACGCGACGAGGGCGTCGCGTCTCCAAACCCAGCCCCCACCGCAGCGCTATCCGTGGAGCAGTTTCATAAAGAGTGTGGCCGCGACCGTGAGCCCCTCGACCGGCTCGGGGCGGGCGAGTGGACAAACCTTCCGCTCGCCCGTTCGACAAGCCCTTCGACCGGCTCGGGGCCTTGAGCTTGTCGAAACGGCTCAGGGCTCCCCGAAGTCGAGGAGCTCACGCTCGCAGTTACGTTTTCGTTCTTCGCTACAGCTCCTGTGCGATTGCCACAGCCTTCAGGAGAGCCGAGGCCTTGTTGATGCTCTCCTGGTACTCCAGGGCCGGCACCGAGTCGGCCACGATGCCGCCGCCCGCCTGGATGAACACCTTGCCGTCCTTGACCAGCGCGGTGCGCAGCGTGATGCAGGAATCCAGGTTGCCGTCGTAGCCGAAATATCCCAGCGCCCCGGCGTAAAACCCGCGCTGTAGGTTCTCCCCGGCGGCAATGATCTGCATCGCCCGGATCTTCGGCGCCCCGCTCACCGTGCCAGCCGGGAAGGTGGCCCGCATCAAATCGAAGGCGTTCTTTCCCGGCGCCATCCGTCCCTCCACTTGGGAGACGATGTGCATGACGTGGGAATAGCGCTCGATCGTCATGAATTCCGGCACGGAAACGCTGCCGAAGCCGCAAACGCGGCCGATGTCGTTCCGCGCGAGGTCGACCAGCATGAGATGTTCGGCGCGTTCCTTCTCGTCGGCCAGCAGCTCCTTCTCCAGCGCCAGGTCCTCGCTCCTGCGCTGGCGCCGCGGTGCCGGGTGCCCGCGATCGGGCGGATCTCCACCAGTCCGTCCGTCAGGCGCACGTGGACTTCCGGCGAGGCTCCGACGAGCGCAAAGTCGCCCGTGTCGAGGATGAACATGTAGGGCGAGGGATTGACGGTGCGCAATGCGCGGTAGAGGTCGAGCGGCGTCTTGGCGAAGGTCGCGGACAAAGCGCTGGGCGAGGACGACCTGGATGATATCCCCGGCCCGGATGTACTCCTTGAGCTCTCGACCATCTTCTCGAAGGCCTCGCGCGTGAAATTCGAGGGCGGCACCTCGATTCGCGCCGGCTCCGTCAGGGGCGCCGGGGCGAGCTTTCCGGGCTCGCTTCAGCATGTCGAAGAGGCTGTGCAACGCCATGACCGCGGCGTCGTAGGCGGCGTGCGCCTCCGCGCCGAGCCCGTCGAGGGCGGCACATGGGCGTTGACGCACAGGCGCAGCGTCTGCTTCGCGCGGTCGAACATCAGCAGCGTGTCCGACAGCATGAAGTAGACGAGCGGGATCCCCAGTTCGTCCCGCGCGGCCTCGGGGACGGTCGGCTCGATCCGGTGGACGTATTCATAGCCAAGGTACCCAACGGCCCCGCCCATGAAGCGCGGCATGCCGGGCAGCCTCGACCGGACGGTAGCCGGCGATCTCGGCCTCGATCAGTTTCAGGGGATCGTGGGGGGTCGGAATCCGCCGGACCGGCTGGCCGGGCTCGCTGATCTCCGTGAATTCCGGGTAACACGCAAAGACCTTGCGCGGCCGGCAGCCGATGAAGCTGTAGCGCGACACCGTGCTCGCCGCCCTCGATCGACTCTAGGATGTAGGCCGGGCCCGACCCCTTGAGCTTGGCGTAGGCCGAGACCGGGGTCTCGAAGTCAGCCATCAAATCGGCATAGACCGGTACCACGTTGCCCTGCTCGCAGAGGCGCAGGAAGACTTCCTTGCTCGGCTGGATGTTCATGGCGGAGGGCAACGGTTATGCGCGCGCCGGACCGGCCCGCAAGGCGAATGACGCGCCGGTCGGCCTGGTCCCACAGGTGCGCCTTCTCACCGAGACGTCTTTCTGAGTGTTTGTTGATAGAGCCTCGATTTCTTCGTGAGATCGGCTTGCCGGATTCTGCGGCAACCCATGGCTGAATCAGAACGGAACCTCCGCGGTCGGAGGGGACGCAATCCGAAGGGGTCACTGCTCCGTTCAGGAGCGTGCTTGCACGCGAGGGATTCCGTGATGTTATTGCCCGCAAGCCCTGCCGCGACGGCGCGAACGGGAGGCCTTTTGCATTTTCCCAATGAGCAACGTCCCAACTGATCTCAGATACGCCAAATCCCACGAATGGCTGAAACTGGAGAGCGACGGCACTGCGACCGTTGGCATCACCGACTACGCCCAGAACAGCCTCGGAGACATCACCTTTGTGCAGCTGCCGAAGGTCGGGTTGACCTTCAAGGCCGGCGAGCCATTTGGCGTGGTTGAGTCGGTCAAGGCCGCATCCGACGTCTACGCTCCGGTATCGGGCTCGGTCCTGGCCGTGAACGGCGCGTTGGATGGCGCGCCCGAGAAGCTCAATCAATCTCCGTTCGATGATGGCTGGATGCTCAAGCTGAAGATCGCCAGCCCGTCGGAGGCGGACGCGCTTCTGTCGGCCGACGCTTACGCAAAGCTGCTCGGGTAGGAGGAATCGACCCGACCGCAGGTTTTTCCCTCGGGACGCGACGCCCTCGGCGCGCCGCTCCGTTGACCACGCGGCAGGCGCCGCGTCTCCAGACAAATTCACTTTGTAACGTAATGCGTTACCTCGCGACGCCGAAGACGTCCGAAGCGGGGCAGGCCATCGGGCGGCATGACCTTGTAACGTATTGCGTTACATCGCCGAGGACGGCACGGACGGCCCGGAGGGCATCGTCCGGCAGATGCATTTTGTAACGGATTGCGTTACATTGCGCGATGGCTGCAGGCGCTGACGGGGCACGCCGCTCCGCTGCTCCGATGACCGGGTGCGCAACCCGCCGGCGGGTCGATCGGTCGGTGGTGCCTTCCGAGGGCGGAGCAGGGCTCGCTCAAGAATCCGTCGCCGGATTGGTCTCTCCCTTGCGCTCGGCGCGCTCCGCCTTGCGCCGGCTGGTCTGGCTGAGAATCCGCTTGCGCAAGCGGAGTGATTTCGGAGTGGCCTCGACGAATTCGTCCGCGGCAATGTACTCGATGGCCTTCTCGAGCGAAAGTCGCACCGGCGGCGAGAGCTGCGTGGCGACGCCTTCACCCTGCGACCGGAAGTTGGTGAGCCGTTTCGCGCGGGCCGCATTGACGGGAATGTCCTCCTGCCGCGGGCTCTCACCGACGAGCATGCCCTCGTAGACCTGTTCGCCGGCTCCGATGAAGAGCTTGCCGCGCTCCTGGATGGTGACCAGCGCGTAGGCCTTGGATTCGCCGCCCTCGGTGGCCACCAGGGTGCCGGTGAGGCGGGTCAGGACGTCACCCGCCCAGGGACCGTATTCCTTGAAAAGATGGGACATCACGCCCCGGCCGCTCGTCGCGTTGACAAGGTCGGTTTCGAGCCCGATGAGGCCGCGCGTCGGCGCCACCGCCTCGATCGTGGTGCCGAGCGGATGCTTGTGCATCGCGGTGATCTGCGCCTTGCGGTTGGCCAGAAGCTGCATGACCACGCCAAGGCAGTCTTCGGGGATTTCAACCCAGAGCGACTCGAAGGGCTCCAGGGTCTGCCCGTTTTCGGTCTTGGTGATCACGGTCGGCCGGGACACCAACATTTCGAAGCCCTCGCGCCGCATCTGTTCAACGAGAATGGCGATCTGCATCGAGCCCCGGGCCTTCAGGTCGAAGACGCCGGCGGTGTCGGTATCCTCGACCTTGATGGAGATGTTGGACTTCATTTCGCGGAAGAGGCGGTCGCGGAGCTGGCGGGAGGTGACATACTTGCCGTCGCGCCCCGCCAGCGGCCCGTCGTTGATGCAGAACTGCATCTCGATGGTGGGCGGATCGATCTCGGAAAAGGGCAGGGCATGGGCATTTTCGTCGGCCGCGATGGTGTCGCCGATGTCGATGTCCTCGAAACCGGACAGGCCGACGATGTTGCCCGCGACGCCGACCGCCGACTCGCTGGTCTGCGTGCCCGAGAACTCCACGACCTTGGTGATCTTGGAACGGGCGCGGTCGCCTCCCTTGGGATGCACCACGTAAACGGTGTCGCCGACCGTGATTTGGCCGGAGAGAACTTTGCCGATCGCGATCCGCCCCACGTAGTCGCTCCAATCGATATTGGACACCAGCATGCGGAACGGATCGCTGGGTTTGGCGAACGGAGGTGGAATATGTTCAAGAATCGTCTCGAACAGGGCCGTCATGTCGTCGGCCTTCTCGCCGGGCTTGCGGACCATGTAGCCTTCGCGTCCGCTGCCGTAGACCACGGGGGCGTTGAACTGCTCCTCGTTGGCGTTCAGTTCGAGCAGGAGTTCGAGGACCTTCTCGTAGGTGCCGGCAGGATCGCAGTTCTCCCGGTCGATCTTGTTGACGACAATGATCACCTTGAGACCGTGCTGGAGGGCCTTGCGCAGCACAAACCGGGTCTGGGCCTGGGGGCCGTCATAGGCGTTGACCAGCAGGAGGACGCCGTCGACCATCTTGAGCGAACGTTCAACTTCGCCGCCGAAGTCGGCGTGTCCGGGAGTGTCGACCAGGTTGATGGTCTTTCCCTTCCAGTGAATCGAGGCGTTCTTGGCCCGGATGGTGATGCCCTTCTCCTTTTCGAGATCCATGGAGTCCATGACACACTCCTCGACCTGCTGGTTGGCGCGGTAAACGCCGCCCTCCTTGAGCAGTTCGTTGACGAGAGTGGTCTTCCCGTGGTCGACATGGGCGATAATGGCAATGTTGCGGATGTTGTGGTTCATGCCTCTTTCTGCAAAAAAAGGAATAACGGTGCAGCCCGGTTGCAAGGAACGCAAGGCGTAAGCCTGCGGCTGTCGTCTTAGGGGTGCATCTGCCGATTGACGGTGGTTGAGGGCGTTTTCCGGACGTAGCGCAGGGTTCCAGCCTGCTTCATCGTCAATCGCAAGCTGCGCCCTCGTCGCAGTCCTTTGGGCCCAAAAACAAGAAGGCCCCGGAACCTTGCGGTTCCAGGGCCAAACTTGGGGGTGGGAGCTCGCCACGCTCTCTTCCCAGTCGCACACATTGGGCGCTCTCGCTTTCGCGGGCCGTGTGCTCCCCGACGCCACTCTTCGCGGCATGCGAAGGTTTCAGTCTCATGGCGGGACCGTCCAGGCCGTTGCCAGCCGGAATCTATTGAGTGAGGCCTCTACGCCCGGTTCGGCCACTGCTTGCCAGCAGCGGTCACGCCGGACGGGGTGCAGACACGCCTGCAACTTGCGTCGCTCGCGTCGGCACCGTTACCACAGGGTCGGCCCCGGCTTTTGGCCGGGCGTTAGCCCCATGTTACGGGTCTGACCTCTTCACTCTCAGGTTGCATTTCGCATTGCAGTTGGGTGACGCGGTTTTTCACGCCGCCCCACGGAAGGAGGTTTCCCGGGCTTTGCCAGGCCCGGTCGCTCCCCGAAGCTTCATGCCCTTTGCGCGCTCTGCCCATGACAGGCGGAGCCTTTTTGGCGAGGTGGTCTCGCCAGAGCACGTTGCCTCGTGCTGATCTACACAGTAGCAACCTTATCCCTCTGGGGAAACTGCGTCGGCGCCCGGATCGAAACTCTCCGTTCGCCTGACTCGGCTCGTGCGCGGTTTCTGATCGCGCCTCGCCGCACAGCTCCTTCGTCGTATGACTGAACGGCTACGACACCGTTCAGAGGAGCTGGTGACACATGCCTGTCGCCGGCGATTGCTCGCCAACGGAGGGGAAGGCTGAACCAGCTTCAACTTTCCTTTCCCCGGTCGCCCGGGATTATCCCAGTCGCGCTCTCCACGGGTTTTTCATGCCCGGCGGCGCCTCGACTGTTCCATCAAAGAACGAGGACCAACGTGCGCCACAAATCGCGGAAGTCACGTTTTTGTTTTGCACAACTTATTAACAATCCAGGCCCTGTGAATAAGTTGGCAGCAACTTTTCCCGGTTGAAATTCATGCAGTCGAGGAAACGGCTTTGACACGGATGGCGAAAGGCAGGGTTGTACCGGGTCCCGCGATTCCTCTCCTCGATACCGTTGTCCCCATGTCTCCCCGCGACCTGCCTGTCTATGAACTGGAGCCAGCGATCGTGGCCGGGGTGCGGACGACGGGCCGCCTGATCGTCCAGGCGCCCACCGGTTCCGGCAAATCGACGCAGCTGCCCCAGATGCTGCTGCGTCACGGGATTTTGGATGCGGGCGAGGTGGTGGTGCTGCAGCCCCGGCGGCTCGCGGCCCGCCTGCTGGCCAGGCGGGTGGCCGACGAGGTCGGCACGCCGCTTGGCCAGACCGTGGGCTACCAGATCCGCCTCGAATCGCGGGTCTCGCCGGCGACGCGGATCCGGTTTGTCACCGAGGGGATTCTCCTCCGGCAGATGTCGTTCGATCCCGCGTTGCGCGGGGTGGGGACGATCATCTTCGACGAATTCCACGAGCGGCATCTTTATGGGGACATCACGCTGGCGCGGGCGCGGCAGCTGCAGCGTTCGCTGCGCCCGGACCTGAAACTCATCGTGATGTCGGCGACCCTCGACGCCGGTGCGCTGCAGGAGTACCTGGCGCCCTGCGAGGTCCTGGTGTCGCTCGGACGGATGTTTCCGGTCGCCATCGAGTACCTGCCCCGGGCCGTCAACTTCGAGCACGAGCCGGTCTGGGAGATCGCGGCGCGGGAATGTGCGCGGATTGCCGCGCAGGTTTCCGGCGATCTCCTGGTGTTCATGCCGGGCGCCTATGAAATCAGCCGGACGATCCAGGCGGTGCAGAACGAGAAGGCGCTGCGCGATTTCGTCGTTTTGCCGTTGCACGGGGAACTGCCGCCGGATGCCCAGGACCGCGCCGTGGCGCCGCAGGCCAGCCGCAAGATCATTGTTTCGACCAATGTCGCCGAGACATCGATCACAATCAATGGCGTGACGGCGGTGGTTGACAGCGGTCTGGCGCGGATGGCGCGCTACGACCCGAACCGCGGCATCAACACGCTGCTGATCGAGAAGATCAGCGCGGCGTCGGCGGATCAGCGCGCCGGCCGCGCCGGCCGCACGGCGCCGGGAATCTGCGTTCGCCTCTGG
>CAWDQK010000003.1:0-8281 GCA_963804395.1 uncultured Verrucomicrobiae bacterium
GCCGTCATGTCAGTGCGGATGAATCCCGGCGCGACGGCATTGCAGGTGACCGAGCGCCGGGCAAACTCCTTGGCGATGCTCTTGGTGAATCCGATCAACCCGGCTTTTGCGGCGGCATAGTTGGCCTGGCCGGCGTTGCCCGTAAGCCCCACGACGGACGCGATGTTGACGATGCGGCCCCAGCGCTTCTGGGTCATGGCCCGTCCGAGATACTTTGTCCAGTGAAAGGCACTCGTCAGATTCGTGCCCAGCACCGAACTCCAGTCATCGTCGGACATCCGGAACAACAGGCCGTCACGGGTGATTCCAGCGTTGTTAACCAGAATGTCGATGTTGCCGAACTCGGCCAGCAAGTCGCCGGCGGCCTTCGCCACGGCGGCGCCATCGGCGACATCAACCGCCAAGGCCCGGGCCTTTCCGCCGGCTGCCTGCAGCGCGGAGGCGACGGCGCCGCAGCTTGCTTCATTCTTGCTGACGCAGATGACCGTGACCCCGGACCGGGCGAGCACCTCGGCAATGGCCTTGCCGATTCCGCGACCGGCACCGGTAACAAGGGCAACGCGATTATTGAAGGTCATGGCACCAGTACCGTGAATTGGGCCGCGAGGCGCGAGCCGAATTTTTGCCCGTCTGCAAGAAACCTAGGATTTTCTTTGCGCGCCGGGTAACAAATCCCTAACAAAGGCGTTCAACCAGCTCCGTTGTGAGACCTTTGTCGCCGCCCTGCTGCCGCCGCCCCGTCCGCCCATGAAGACCAAGTCATTCCTTGTCATCACCAGTGTGCTCCTCGCCGCGTCCTCCCCGGGGGCGCCGCTGATGGAAACGACCGCAATCCTTTCCGTGCCCGATACCAGTGCGCAAGTCATCGGCTACTTCAAGGCGGGCACCGATCCAGTCGCTGCCGCCAACGTGTTCGCCCCCCCGGGCTGGCTGGCCGTTGAGTTGCCGAACCCGCAGGAGGCCTACGTCAACAACAACGATTTCAGCAAGAGCCTCGACGTGCACGCGGGCGCCGCGATTCGGTTGCGCCCGAAGGCCGACGCTCCCGTCCTTTGCCGCATGCAGGAGGGCGACAAGATCGAGGTCACCGGCCTCCGCAGCGGCTGGACTCAGATCAAGCTCTACCGAACCGTTGTTGGCTATATTCGGCCAGGCGGGACGACTCCCGCTTCGGTCGCCGGTCCGGCCGCGGGTCCCGTTGCCCCGCCGCCGCGTCCGGCGCCCGCCGCCACACCACCGGCCAATGTCGGACCCGCCGCCGCACTCCCGCAGACGCTCCAGGGCGTGCTGGTGGAAACGAAGCGCTTTCTTCTGGTGGGGCGCCGGCCCGACTACGATTATCAGTTGAACGACGCCAACGGCAAGCGCATCGCCTACCTGGATGTCGGGAAGATCGTGGCCACCCAGAAGATCGAGCTCTGCCTCGATCAAACCGTGACGGTCGCGGGTGTCATCGAGAAGACGGGTGACTGGAAGGATATCGTCGTCGTGGTGCAAACGCTGGAGAAACATTGACGCCGACGACCCGGCCGGCGGCTCTGCCGCCTCCGCCCGCTTCATGGAACTCATCGACGGCCACCGAATCGCCGCGGATATCATCGGCGAGCTCAAGACCGAGGTGGCCGCGCTGCCGGGGCGCAGGCCATGTCTGGCATTGGTCCGCGTCGGCGACGATCCGGCCTCGGTTTCCTACGTCCGGCAGAAGGAGAAAACCGCTGCGGAGCTTGGGATTGTTGGACGCGTGCTGCTTCCGCCGGTTGACATCTCGCCGGCTGGCTTGTTTGCCCTGATCGACCAGTTGAACGCCGATCCGGACGTCAACGGCATTCTGGTGCAATCGCCGCTGCCGGCGCGCTTCGATGAGCTGGCGGTTTTCCGCCGGATCTCCCCGGGCAAGGATGTCGACGGACTCGGCACCATTAATCTCGGGAAGATCGCCCAGGAGGACGAATCGGGTTTTATCTGTTGCACGCCTGCCGGCATCATGGAACTCCTGGCGCGTTCGGGCATCCGGCTGGCGGGCCGGCATGTTGTCGTCCTTGGGCGAAGCCTGCTGGTGGGAAAACCCATTGCATTGCTGGCGATGCAGAAGAAGCCGTGGGCCAACGCCACGGTTACGGTGTGCCACTCGCAAACTTCCGGGCTCCCGGCCCTGGCGCGTCAGGCGGACGTTCTGATCGCCGCCATCGGCCGGCCCGAGTTTGTCACCGCGGACATGGTGAAGCCAGGCGCCGTGGTGATCGATGTGGGCATCAACCGCGTGCCCGACGCGACCCGGAAATCCGGCTACCGGCTGGTGGGCGACGTCCATTTTTCGTCCGTCGCGCCGCTGGCGAGCCGGATCACCCCGGTTCCCGGAGGGGTCGGTCCGATGACCGTCGCCATGTTGATGAAGAATACGCTAAAAGCCCGCCGCCTGGCCGGCGCCGGTTGACGGAGCGCACGCCGGTCTTGCCTTTGATCCAACCTAAACCCAAAAATCCCCCCATGCCTGCTCCAAGAATCCTCGTGGTGGACGACCAGCCCATCAACGTTCAGCTGCTGAAACGCAAACTGGAGCGCGAAGGGATGCAGGTGATCGCCGCCTATTCCGGCCAGGAGGCGCTGGACCTCGTCGCCCGAGAAAAGCCCGAACTCATCCTGCTCGACGTCATGATGCCCGAGATGGACGGAATCGAGGTCTGCCAGCGGCTGCAGGCCAACGACGACACCCGTTCGATTCCGGTCATCTTCGTTACCGCCCGAAGCTCAAAAGAGGGCAAGCTTGAAGGGCTGGGCGTCGGCGCGGTCAACTACATCACGAAACCGATCGACCTGGATGAAACGCTCGCCCGCGTGCAGACCCAGCTCCGGTTTGCCGCCATCAACCGCGAGATCATCGATCTGCAGCGCCGCCTGGTTGAATCCCGCCGTGCGGCCACCATCGGTGCGGTCACTCAGGGCATCGCCCACAATCTCAACAACCTGCTCGGTGTGGTCATCGGCTATCTCGACCTCATCAAGGCTTCCGCCGACAAGCCCGATCTGGTGCGAAGGAACGCCCAAAATGTCGAGGACGCGGTGCAGCGCATCGTCGTCATCATCCGCCAGCTCAGTTCGCTCGTGGTCAAGACCCGGCTCACCGTCACCCGGGTCAGCCTGCAGCGCATTCTTGAGGGGGGCGTGCAGCGCTACGCGACGGAGTACAAGATTTTCCCCCCGGTCATCATCAACAATCCTCTGGGCGATCTCGTCATCGAGACGCATGTCGAGGTTTTTGAGGAAGTCTTGTCCAAGATCTTCATCAATGCCTGGGAGGCCTATGCGGACGGCACTCCGCCGGATCAGCGCCCCATCACAGTGACCACGGCCCTGGTGGAGCAGAAGGATGAAGGCAAGATGGTGGAGATCCGGATCTCCGATGAAGGGCGCGGCATCGATCCGGAGGTGCGCGACCGCATGTTCGAGCCTTTCATCAGCAGCAAACGCACGGTTGGCGTCGGCATGGGGCTCACGATCGCCCGCCATTCGCTCCGCAACATCGGAGGCGAGGTGACCGTGGAAGACCGTCCCGGCGGCGGTGCCATGGCGATTTTGCTGCATCCAGTTGCCCAGCGAAAAAAGAAATCGTCCAATGAGTGAGCCATCGGTTGCCTCGGCTGGGTTCCGTTTCGCGTTCATCGGGTCCGGGCGCATGGCGTCGGCCATGGTCGGCGGTTTGCTGGCCCGGAAGGCCGCGGCTCCGGCGGAAATCGCGTGTATCGGCGGTGCGGATGACACGGCGAAGATCCTGGCCGGGCGAACCGGCATCACGGCGGCGCCGGAGCTCGCGTCACTGCTGGCAACGGCCGACACGGTTGTCCTGGCCTGCAAGCCCCAGCAGCTCGCCGGTCTCGATCCGAGCCTGGCCGCGCTGACCGCGGGGCGCCTGGTCATTTCGATTCTCGCGGGCAAGCGTCTCGCGCGCCTGGCG
This sequence comes from uncultured Verrucomicrobiae bacterium, assembly GCA_963804395.1. GTDB lineage: Bacteria > Verrucomicrobiota > Verrucomicrobiia > Opitutales > Opitutaceae > Fen-1467. Next base: position 3,953 of record CAWDQK010000003.1, read on the forward strand.
CACACATTTCCCGCAGCCCGCAATGTGGTGCGCGCGATGCCCAACACCCCGGGACAGATCGGAGCCGGGATCACCGGCTGGGCCTCCCTGCGGCCGCTGCGGCCCGCTGACCGCGTCCTGGTGGACACGGTGCTGGGCGCGCTGGGCGAAATGGTCGCGCTGGATGAGAAGGACCTCGATGCCGTGACCGCGCTGAGCGGCAGCGGGCCGGCCTTCCTCTTTGAATTTGTTGCCGCGCTGCGGGATGGCGGCGTGGCGGCCGGCCTGCCGCGGGAGATCGCGGCCCGGCTCGCCCAGGCGACGGTGCTGGGTTCGGCGCGCCTGCTGGCGGAGACTGGAATCGAGCCCGAGACACTGCGTGACCAGGTCACCTCCCCGCACGGCACGACCTTTGCCGGACTGCAGCGCATGGCCGCCCGCGGATTCCGCGACACCATTGGGGAAACAGTCCTGGCCGCCAAGGCGCGCTCGGAAGAATTGTCCAGGGATGAGTGATCGCCGCTGGCAATCCGCGCGTTGCCCGGCGACGATCTGCGCATGAGTACGCTGGAACAGGGTCGCATTCTAGTAACGGGAGGCGCCGGCTTCATTGGCAGCGCCCTGGTGTGGGCGCTCAACCGGCGCGGGTGGACGGACATTGTCGTCACTGATTTCATCGAACCCGGCAAACGGTGGAACGATGCGGTGCCCCTTGATTGCGGGAGGGAGGGCAAGCAGCGGAACCTGGCGCCGCTGAAGTTTGCGGATTACGTTGAGGCCGACGTTTTCCGCCGGACGCTTCAGGCCGGCGATGCAGCCTTCGGACGGTTTGGCACGGTGTTTCACCTCGGGGCCTGTTCGGCGACAACGGAGCGCAACGAGAGTTACCTTCAGGACAACAATTTCGCCTATACTCGCGACCTGGCGGGCTGGGCCCTGGCGCAGGGAGCCCGCTTTATCTACGCCTCGTCTGCCGCCACGTACGGCGATGGCAGCGCAGGAATGGACGACCAGGATGAGAATCTTGCCCGCCTGCATCCACTGAATCTGTACGGCTGCTCGAAACAACAGTTCGACCTTCACGCCCAACGGGCGGGAATCCTGCACCGCATCGTGGGCCTGAAGTATTTCAACGTCTTCGGACCAAACGAGGATCACAAGGCCGAGATGCGCTCGCTGGTGCACAAGGCGTACGGGCAGATCCTCGCGACCGGCAGGGTGCAGCTCTTCAAGAGCTACCGGCCGGAATTCGGGAACGGCGAACAGCGGCGCGATTTCCTCTATGTGAAGGATGCGGTGGAAATGACGCTGCACTTCGCCGAGCAGGCCACGGAAGCGGGCGGCCTTTTCAACATCGGTTCCGGCCAGGCCCACTCCTGGCTGGAGCTGACATCGGCAATCTTCGCGGCGCTCGGACGGAGGCCCGAAATTGAATTCATCGAAATGCCTGAGGTGCTGCGCGACCGATACCAGTATTTCACGCAGGCTGACGTCGCCAAACTGCGGCAGACTGGATACGTCCGGGAGTTCACCCCACTCGATCAAGCGGTCCAGGACTATGTCTGTAACTACCTCATTCCCGGAAAGCGTCTCGGCGAGTGAATCGTTCCGCCGCGCGCAGGGAGGACGACGACGCCCGGACGCCCGGCATTCGCCCACCGGGCCGTGAGACAGAATCTACTGGCATTGCGGCGAGATCATCGGAACGAAACGCACCGGCCACAGATCCGTCCGGTCCACTCCGCCGCCCGCCTTCTTTTGGAGAAGAACCAGGACCTGCGGACCGTCCGGCCCGCCCAGCGGCAGAATCATCCGGCCCGAGGTTCCCAATTGCGCCGGGAGCAGGGGCGGAATGATCGCGGTGGCTGCACTTACAATCACGGCGTCAAAAGGCGCCTCCTCGGGCCACCCGTTGGCCCCGTCGCCACAGCGAACACGCACCCTGCCATATCCCAGTCGCGCCAGGCGCTGGGTTGCGGCGCTGGCCAGCCGCTCAATGCGCTCAATCGAATAGACGTCCCGGGCGATCTCGGCGAGAACCGCCGCCTGATAGCCTGAGCCGGTGCCAATCTCCAGCACCCTGCTGGCTGGTGTCAGCCGGAGTTGCTCAGTCATGTACGCCACCACCGCCGGTTGGGAGATTGTTTGCCCCGAACCAATCGGCAACGCCCGATCATCGTAGGCCGCCGAACGGAGATTCGCCGGCACAAACTCTTCCCGTGGCACCGCGTCCATCGCGGCGAGCACCCGCGGATCGAAAACCTCCAGCAGTCGCAGGCGGCCTTTCATGGACCGAAGCTAAGGCCGATCCTGGATAATGTCGAAACCAGAGGAGATGGCCGGATCGTGGTGGTGGTCTGGAGCAGCGATCGGATCCTCGCGAACCTCTCCTGCAACCTCCAGCAACCTCATCAGCGAGCAGCCATCCTCTACCAGCAGCACCAAGGCGAAGTCCGGCGCGATGTTAAAAGCGCAGCGAAAGGCCGGTCTGCACACCGTTGGAAGAGCCCAGATCGACCGTCGCGCTTTCCGCCCCGAGTTTCTGGTCGAAGCTCTTGCCCCCCTGATACGTGGCGCCGACATAAAGTCCGGCGCGCTCCGTGATCCAGTATTCGGCATCCGCATCGACATAATAGGCCGGCATCAGCAGGCTGCGGGTTTTCTCCTGCACGTTGGTAATCGGCGACGTGACGTCAGCAACATCGATCGTCTCGTCAACCTTGAACGTGCTCCCAATGAATGCCACCGCCCCGCCGAAGCTAAGGCTCAACTTGAGCCGCTCTGTCACCGGCAAGGTAAACGTCGGTCCAGTCCGCAGGATGTAGTATGCCCCCTTGATCTGCCAGTTCCCATTGACCAACACCTTTGAATTTGAGTACTGCGGATTTGCTTGAGTCGCAGGGATCGGGTTCTGGGAAAGGAGAATCGTGGTGTCAACGGGAGCTGTCTGGTTATTGCCATTGGGCTCGAGGATCGGGCTGCCGTGGGAATCGTAGACGTTGCGATAGGTCGAGCTGCCCGAGGTATACGGCGCCGTTGGCGGCTGCTGGCCAGCCAACGAATAGACGTCCGTCAGTGTGTTCAGATAAGCCTCAACGTTGTCGCTCCGCTTCGCATTGATCCCCGACAGGGAAAAACCGACTGTCCAGCTGGCCTCGATCTTGCGGGCGATCTTGCCCAGGCTCTTGCCCGACTGCAGTTCCCAACCCGAGGCAAGCTTCGTTCTCCCTTTGATCTCAGTTCCTTCCGAATCGGCGCCATAAATATGGAACGAAAGGGTTGAGTCCCCGACCGGGTTGGGCACCGCCTGGGTGGGCGTCGGGACCGGCGTAATCTGGCTGGTGTAATTGATCTGCCACGAATTGGTATAGCCGTCGTTGACCGGGTGGTTGTTCGAATCAGTGCGGGTGTCCAGATTGACGTAACCATCATTGTATGTCCGGGTGGCGGTGATGCCCTGGCCTGCGACCGACAGGTCCGCCGGAACGCTGCCGACATTGTGAAAGGCAACCTTTGGTCCGCCAATAAAGCGCATGCCAAAGCGCAACGAATCGCCGCTCGGCACGAGGGGATAGTAGTCCATCTCGTCCTCATCGTCGTCCGAATCGGCACGGACAATGGTGGTCAGGGCGACGAGGCCGGCTGCGACAAACACTGCGATTCTCATGAGTGAATTAGAGGCAAGCACTGCTTATGACGGCGGAGCGAGCAAAAAGTGGCGTGGGTCACCGCAAGGGCGGCTGTCCGGATGGGCCTGCTGCCCGGAGGAGCGTCATGGCAGAAGGCTCTGACCGGTCATCGCCGGCGTGGTTCCCGCGATTGACCGCCTTCGCCGGGAGCCCGCCGGGCCGGTTCATTCATTGAACTCGTCAAACTTCCGCGACTCCTTCTCCGCCTTCAGGGCGGCCGCAGCCGCCGGATCGATGGCGGCCTCCCGCTCGCGCAAGCGCTTCTCCATCGCCCGCAGGTCATCACTCTTCTGCTCCAATTCCACCTCCCGCTCCTGCTGCGCCTGCATCTTGTCGAAGAGCTTCGTTTCGTTTTCCTGGATGAAGGCCTCGCGCTCCTTGAGGGCGGCCTTCTGTTCCTTGAGGGACGCCTCCTGCCGCTCCAGTTCGGCTTTGAGCTGCTCGAGCGCGGATTGCTCCTCCCTTGAGACCGACTTGGACCCATCGGTCCGGCCGGCGGCAACAATGACCTTTTCCCTCGCCGTCAGCAGCGCCTCGGTCTCGGCCAGTTCGCGCTCGCGATCCGCCAGCCGGGCCACGATTTCCTCCATGGCGCGTTCGCGTTCGTCCAGCTTGACCTCCAGTTGATGCAGCGCCCTTTGCAGCTCGGCCACCTGCTGTG
>CAWDQK010000004.1:0-14324 GCA_963804395.1 uncultured Verrucomicrobiae bacterium
CACTGTCTGCTGAGGTCCTTGACGACGCCGACCGTGGCGGCGATCTCAACGAACACCTGCTGCAAAGCCGCGTCGCCACCGAGCGACAGGGAATCCAGGACGCCATCGCCATTGAACCCGAGCTGCCCAAGAATCTTCGCCCGGTCCGCCAGATCCTCGATCGATATGGCGGTTGCGTCCGGCCGCCCGGCCGCCTTCAGCACCCGTCGGGCCGAAGCCAGAATCTGCGCCCCGGTTCCGGAGGTGTCGTCGATCGCACTCAACGACAGGACCGCGGAGCCATCGGCCAGTACGGCCGGGTCTTTGAGGAGCCGGCAGGTCCATTGCACGGCGGCGATCAGTTCAGGAGCCCGGATGCGGCCGTCGGCGTCGCCATCGATGAACGCGAGGGTGCGTTCATCGAGATTCAGACCGCGCGTCGGGCAGCTCAGCGCCACCCAAAGCTTCTGGTCGAGCGATGCCAGATTGCGAAAGTCTTCCGCAGTATCGATGCACGCCTGGTCGAGTCCGCTCGCGCGGAAGAATCTCCAGTCATGAGCACCGGTGGCGCTGGTGGGGGCGGAAAGGCGAGACATCTGTGACAGCGCTAGCTAGAATGGAAATCCAGGCGACGCAAATCGGATGGGAAATTGTGCCCTAGCAGCAATGCATTTTGTCATGGGCCACGCGAAAGGGTTCCGGGATTGTCGTCCGGCGCGGGTCGGGAATCGGCAAAGCTTGAGCAAAAGCCGGGACAGGTTCCATATCCGGGAATGGAATGCCGGCCGCAATGCGGGGCGTGCTGCATCGCGCCTTCGATCTCCTCGCCAATTCCAGGCATGCCGGGAGGCAAGCCGGCGGGCATCCCCTGTGCGCAACTCCTGCCGGACTACCGTTGTGCGCTCTTCGGCCAGCCCGGGCGGCCAGCCGTGTGCGTCAGCCTCCGCCCCATGCTGGAGATGTGCGGGGCGAACCGGGCGGAGGCGCTGGAATTCCTGGTCCGGCTGGAGCAGGCGACCTTGCCCGGCTAGAGCGTGTCATGAAAAGTGTGGCCGCGAGCGTGAGCCCCTCGACTTTGCTCGGGGCCCCGAGCGGGCCGAAGGGCATGGTCGAGGGCTTGCGCTCACAGCTACGTTTGCGTTCTCGGCAACCATTCAAGTCAGAACGCATCCGCGACCTGCGCGCGGGCGCCCAGCTGTGCGAAGAATTCCCGACCCAGATCCCGGCGGTGCGTGACGGTGAGCACGTCATACAATTTGGCGAGCTGGCGCCCGACCTGTTCCAGGCGCGGTTCATCCACGACGAGCAGGAGCATGCGGCTCGTGGTCCCGTCGCCGACCGGCACGCAGACGATCGCCTCGAGGTTGAATCCGCGGCGGGCAAACAGGCCGGTGATGTGCGACATGGTGCCCGGGTGGTTGCGCACGCTCAGCTCAAGCACAGCCGTGGTCGCCGCGGATGCTTTGTCATTTAATCGATGACAAATGACTCCGGGGAGGCCGGCAGGGACGGTGGCGGGAGCGGGCGGGGCCCCGGGCGAAATGTCAACTATTGGATGACATTTCGCCAGGCGGCCGTCGGCGGTGATTTCGGGTAGCGCGATGGGTTCAGGCATGGGCGGAGGCGAGTTCGGGTTCGGCGATCATGTGGCGGTTGGCGGCGCCGGGCGGCACCATCGGGTAGACGTTGGCTCCTGCGTGAATCGGAATGTCGATCACGCACGGTCCGGGCGCGGCGAGCGCGGCGGCCAGCTCCCCGAGCGGATCGCGGTCGGGATCGAGCCGCAGCCCGCGCAGGCCAAAGGCGCGCGCCAGCGCGGCGAAATCAGGGACGGAGGCGAAATGGGCGGCTTCGTAGCGACGGCCGTAGAACAGCTCCTGCTGCTGGCGCACGAGGCCAAGCTGGGAGTTGTTGAAGACGAGCACGGCGACGGGGAGATCGAGCTCAGCCAGGGTGGCGAGTTCCTGGATGTTCATCAGGACCGACCCGTCGCCGCTCACGCAGACCACCCGCCGCCCGGGCGCGGCTTGACTTCCGCCTTCGTCAAGACTACGGCGGACAGGCAGGGCGAGGGCGGCGCCGATAGCGGCCGGCAGGCCGAAGCCCATCGTGCCGAGTCCGCCCGACGTGAGCAGCGTGCGTGGCTGGCGCACGGGATACGCCTGCGCGACCCACATCTGGTGCTGGCCTACGTCGGTTGTGAGAATGGTGTCGGGCGCCGTGATTTCACCCAGGAACCGGCAGAGATTGACCGGATTCAGCGGTTCGTCCGCGCGGGGCGGCGCGCATAGCCGGTGGGCGGCCCGGAGCTCGGCCGCCCGCGCCCGCCATGCGGGCCGAGGTTGTTGCGGCAGGTGTTGGAGCAGACGGCGGAGAATGTCGGTGGCGTCGCCCACCAGCCCGTGGAACGCCGGTTTGATTTTGCCGATCTCCGCGGCGTCGATGTCGATATGGGCAATCGTCGCCTGCGGGCAGAACTCCGCCACCTTGCCGGTGGCCCGGTCATCAAAGCGAGTGCCGACCGCCAGCAGCAGGTCGGCCTCCTCGAGCAAGAAATTGGTGCCCTTGGCGGCGTGCATGCCAAGCATCCCCATGAAAAGCGAGTCATCCGGAGGCACGGAGCCCAGGGCCATGAGGGTGCACACGACCGGCGCGGACAGCCGGTGGGCGAGGGCCTGGGCGAGGTCCGTGGCGCCGGACGTGATCACTCCGCCGCCGAGGTAAAGCACCGGGCGTTGCGAGGCGGCGAGGCGCCGGGCGAGCTCGTCAATCTGCGCGTCCGGGCAGGCGGGAACCGGGGCCGGACGGCCCGGCGCCGGCCAGTCGTGCACCTCGGTGGTTCCGTTTTGGACGTCTTTTGGCACGTCGATCGCCACGGGACCCGGCCGGCCGGACTCGGCCAGCTGGAAGGCGAGAGGCACGACTTCGAGCAACTCGGCCGGATCGACGCACCAGGAAATTGTGCTTGGTGATCGGGAGGGTTAGGCCGTAGGTGTCGACTTCCTGGAAGGCGTCGGTGCCAATCAGGGCCTGCGGCACCTGGCCGGTGATGGCCACGAGCGGCACGGAATCGAGTCGCGCGTCGGCGATCGCGGTCAGGAGGTTGGTGGCGCCGGGTCCCGAGGTGGCCAGGCAGACGGCGGCCTTGCCGGTGACGCGCGCCATGCCCTGGGCGATGAATCCCGCGCCCTGTTCATGGCGCGCGAGGACGTGGCGGATGGAGCTGTCGATGCAGGGCGTCATAGAAGGGCAGGATGGCCCCGCCGGGAATGCCTGCGATGGTGCGGATACCCTGCCGTTCGAGCAGGATCCGCAGAAGGTTGGCGCCGGTGGTTTTCATGGTGGTTCTCGATGGAGCCAGCTCCGTGGCCGCGGTCCCGGCGGAGGCCAAAAAAAAGCCCCCTCCGGTGCGGCGCCGGAGGGGGCAAAGTCTGATGGACAATCAGGACCCTCGCGGCGCGCGGTGGGCGCAACAACGACGACGACAACGAGGGCGAGGCCCGCGAGGGAAGCGTTCATTGTTCCGGAGAGTTTCATGAGTGGGCGGCCAAGAAGGGGGATTCTGGGGCGGCTGTCAAGGCTGCGAAACCGGAATTCCTGGCGCCTCAGCTCCAGTGTAGCAATTTGCAGACACGAAAAGACGCCGGCGCAGAGTGGCGCCAGTCTCGGACTGGCGGGTTGGCTGCCAGCAGGGGAGCAAACCGCCGGTCGCAGACCGGCGCCACGACAATCGGCGGCCCCGGGCCGCGGATCATTCCCCGGCGTCGTGCGTGGCCTTGAAGGCCAGGGCCGCGGTGGCACCGCCGAGCAGGTCCGCGATCAGATAAACGGCAAGTTGATGGAGGTTGGCCAGGCCCATGATGAAAACTCCAAGGCCGACCGCGGGGTTGAACGCGCCGCCCGAGATTCCGCCGACTGCGACCGCGCCGGACAGGACCGTGAAGCCAATGGCCAGCCCATAAAATGAATTACCGACCGTTCCCTTCGCGGTCGCGGCGTTCAATACGACCCAGGCGAGCGCAAACGTGAACAGGAATTCGACGATGAGCGACGGAACGGTGCCGTGTAGCGCCGGAGCGTCCGCCGGCTTTCCGGCGACGTAGATGACCACCAGGGCGGCAATGACGGCGGCGGCCAGCTGGGCGACCCAATAGGGCACAACGTCCTTCGCCTCGCATTTTCCGCGCAGCCAGACGGCCAGAGTCACGGCGGGATTGAAGTGGCCGCCGGAAACATGTCCGCCGGCGAAGATCATGACCATGAGAATCGAACCGATCGCGACCGGTGCGAGGGCAGCGCCGGAGCGCACGGCGGCACCGACGGTGAAAACAAGGAAGAACGTACCGATGAACTCGACGAGGTATTTTTTCATAAGATTTGGAAGCGGGGCGGATTTTGAATCATTCCACGGCGGTGTCGAGAGGACAGGTGCGGCTTGCGTGGCCCGTCCGGGTGCGTATGGCTAGGCGCACGCATGGCAAAGCCGGAGGAGCCCAAAGTAATCTTTTCGATGATCGGCGTCTCGAAGACCATCGAGCGGAAGCAGATCCTTCGCGACATCAGCCTGTCGTTCTTTTACGGCGCGAAAATCGGGGTGCTCGGGCTGAACGGGTCGGGGAAAAGTTCGCTGCTGCGGATCCTGGCCGGATTCGACCGGGAGTTCGATGGTCTGGTCCACTTTGAGCCGGGCTATACGGTGGGAATGCTCGTGCAGGAACCGCAGCTCGACGCAGGCAAGACCGTGCGCCAGTGCGTCGAGGAAGGGGTGAAGGCGCTGACCGAACTCGTCGCCGCCTACGATGCAACCTGGGATGAACTCAGTGCTGCGGCCGACGGGGCGGCGAGGGACCAGATCGCCCAGCGTCAGGGGGAACTGCAGGAACAGATCGAACGTCTCGGTGCGTGGGATCTTGGGGCGCAGGTGGACCAGGCGATGGATGCGCTCCGTTGTCCGCCGCCGGAGACGTCGGTCCAGGTCATTTCGGGCGGCGAGCGCCGGCGGGTCGCGCTCGCCCGGCTGCTGCTCCAGAAGCCCGACATCCTGCTGCTGGACGAACCGACGAATCATCTCGATGCCGAGACGGTGCAGTGGCTCGAGCAGCATCTGCAGCGGTATGCCGGCACGGTCATCGCGGTCACACATGACCGGTACTTTCTGGACAACGTGGCCGGCTGGATCCTGGAGCTCGACCATGGGCACGGGATTCCGTGGCAGGGCAACTATTCATCGTGGCTGGAACAGAAACAGCGCCGGCTGGCGATCGAGCAGCGCACGGAGGACCGGCGGCAGAAGGCGATGGCGCGCGAACTCGAGTGGATCCGGTCGTCCGCCAAGGCGCGTCAGGCGAAGGGGCAGGCGAGAATCAACGCCTACGAGCGGATGCTGCAGGAAGACGTGGCGGAAAAGGAGCGCGAATTCGAGATCCTCATCCCTCCCGGCCCGAGGCTGGGCCGGCTGGTGGTCGAGGCGGCCGGAATGTCCAAGGCCTTTGGAGACAACCTGCTGTTTGAGAACCTGAGCTTTTCGCTGCCCCCGGGCGGCATTGTCGGGGTGATCGGCCCCAACGGCGCCGGCAAGACCACGCTGTTCAAATTGATCACGGGTGCGGAGAAACCCGACGTTGGCGCCCTGCGCGTCGGAGACACGGTCAAGCTGGCCCACGTCAACCAGTCGCGCGACAGCCTGCCCGACGGCGCCACGATCTGGGAGGCGATCAGCGGCGGGCAAGAGTTGCTGGAGCTCGGCGGGCGGACCGTGAATTCCCGCGCGTACTGCGCGCAGTTTGGATTCACCGGGGCCGACCAGCAGAAGAAGGTCGGCGTGCTGTCGGGCGGCGAGCGCAACCGCGTCCACCTCGCGCGGCTGCTCAAGGCGGGAGCCAATGTAATTCTGCTCGATGAACCGACGAACGACCTGGATGTGAATTCAATCCGCGCGCTCGAGGACGGCCTGGAGAATTTTGCCGGCTGTGCGCTGATTGTGGCCCACGACCGCTGGTTTCTCGACCGAGTCGCGACGCACATTCTCGCGTTCGAGGGCGACAGCCAGGTCCACTGGTTTCCGGGGAACTACTCGGCCTACCTGGAGGATTTCCGGCGGCGCAAGGGCCATGACGCCGACCGCCCCCACCGGATCAAGTACCGGCATCTGACGCGGGGGTGAAACTCCATCCGATCTGCCGATCGACCGTCACCTCGTCGTGCGGCCAGGCCAAGGCCTTCTTACAGGAGGAAACGGAGGAGATGAACGAAAAAGCAGGACGCCGCCCAACTGCTTTCGTTTTCTCTCATGATTCAGCGCTTGGGTTGTAGCCACGAGCGCCAGCGAGTGGATCTGGAATCGGTCGCCCGCTCGCTGGCGCTCGCAGCTGCTTCCAAGCCGGGGTTTCTTCCGGTCCGAAGCAAGACGCGTTTTGCCGTGTGGGCCGCATCGTTCCGGCTGAGGGACGAGGCGACCGCGGGGCAGGAAGAGCGCAGATGCGAACTTGCGGGAATACGGGTTATGGTTTCTGTCTCTCACATGCGATGAGAACAATCCTGTTGTTGCTGGCGTTGCTGGGATGTGCTGTTGCGGCCACATCCGCGACTGGGGAGAACAAATCCATGGAAACCAAGACTGAGTTCGCGGTGTTCGGGGGAGGGTGCTTCTGGTGCATGGAGGCGGTGTTTGAGCGTGTGCCCGGAGTTGTCGCCGTCGTGAACGGATACTCGGGCGGCCAGGCGGACAACCCGACCTACGAACAAGTCTGCTCGCACACGACCGGACATGCCGAGACGGTGAAGATCGAATACGATCCCGCCAAGGTTTCCTATGAGCACCTGCTCGACGCCTTCTGGGACTCGCATGATCCGACCACCCCGAACCGGCAGGGCGCCGACGAAGGTCCGCAGTATCGCTCGGTGGTCTTCTTTTTGAACGAGGCCCAGAAGACCGCGGCGGAAAAATCGAAGGCGGCCGCGCAGGCCCGTTACCCGGACCCGATCGTGACGTCGATCGAGCCGCTGAAGAAATTCTGGCGCGCGGAGGACTACCATCAGCATTATTTCGCGCAACATCCCAACCAGGGATACTGTGCCCTGGTCATTCGACCCAAGGTCGCGAAACTCCAGAAGGAAGGCGTGATCGGGAAGTGATCCGGATGAAATGAAGACGGGCAGCGGCTGGAGAGAACTCGGCGCAACCGGCCGGCATCATTTTATCCGTTGCCCCCGCCGGCGGGGGCGTCAAGCGGCCGTCGGGAGAGTTTTTCAGGCGCAGGGGCGCCCCGGTCTGCCGAGCGATTCTCGGCCGGGCGGCGGGTTCCGAATCGTCATCGCGCGGAGCGGCGAATGCGGCGACGAACTCATCGGACAGGACGGGTGCACGGCAATGGTTTAGATTGCGGCGCGCAAGATCGCTGCCAGTTCGGCGGCGGTGAGCGGCAGCGGATTGGCTTTCATGCTGCTGGCCTGGGCCGCCTTCTGAACCAGCCCGGCAACGTGTTCGGACGTCAGGCCGTAGCGGCGGAGCGGAGGAATCTGCAACTCGGAGACCAGGGCGCGCACCCAGCGCACGCCGTCCTCGGCCGTGGCCGTTGGATCGCCGGTCAGGAGACGCGCGACGTCGACATAGCGGGCCAGGGCCGGCGATTCAGGCAATCGCGCGCGCGCCGCCTGAAGGTTTGCGGTTATGACGTGCGGCAGAAGCGCCGCGCAGACCGCTCCGTGGGGCGCGGGAAACGCTCCTCCGACCGGGCCGGCAAGACCATGGACGGCACCAAGGCCGGCGTTGGCCAACGCGAGCCCGCCGCAGAGACTGGCCAGCGCCAGGTCCTCGCGTGCGGCGGGGTTCGCGCCGTCGTGGAACGCGGGACGCAGGGCCCGCCCGGCGCGGCGGATCCCCTCAAGGCAGAAACCGTCGGCGACCGGATTGGCGCGGGAGGAGACGTAGGGCTCGATCAACTGCGTCAGGGCGTCCAGGCCCGTGCTCGCGGTGAGCGCCGGAGGAAGATCGAAGGTCAGCTCCGGGTTGACGACGGCCAGGCGCGGCAGCAGGAGCGGGCTGCGCAGGCTGACCTTCACCTGATGGGCCGGTGAAGCGAGGACGGAGTTGCGCGTAACCTCGGCGCCGGTGCCCGCAGTAGTTGAAATAGCGATACACGGGACGGACGGTTGCGTGACCGGCTTCCCCCGGCCGACGATCTCGAGGTAATCGAACGGGTCGCCGGGATTGGCCAGCAGCGCCGCGACGGCCTTGGCGGCGTCGATCGGGCTGCCGCCGCCGAAGCCGATGACGAGGTCACAGCGGCTCCGGCGCGCCGCCGCGGTGGCGGCGACGACCGCGTCGACCGTCGGCTCGCCCGCGATTGCGAACGTTGAGGCCGCGACCCCGTCGGCCGCGAGCAGGTCGAGCAGGCGGTCGGCGCGCCCCGCCGTGCTCCCGGTGACGACGAAGGCGCGGGAGCCATATCCGCGGGCCGCGGCGCCGGTCTCGCGGAGGGTGCCGGGACCGAAAAGGATGCGGGTGGCGGTGGCGAATTCAAAGCGCATAGGAATTGGGCGGTTGGCCAACCGCCCAATTCCTTAGGGGCGCAAGGCGTCCTCGGAAAGGGGAAACTGTGGGCTGGATTGGCCAGTTACGGCAATAAGCCTGACTGAAACCCTCGATGAACTGCCGCGCCTCACACACGAGGAGCGGCGCTTGCTGTGCCGCCGCGTCCTAGCCGTCGACGAGGTCGACGAGGTGGCCGCAGTCGAATACGCGGCCGCCGAGGGCTTCGCACTGCCCGACCGGATGGAAGCCGAGGACGCTGCCCATGGCTGACCCCTGAGGAATGGCGAACCGTCCGAGACCGCCTCACCGCCTACTTTCGCCTGTAAGCGTTTTGCCGAGCAAAATCCTCACCAGTCCTCGTCTTCAGGGAAGACGTTGGCGAACTTCACGCTGGTGCGCGGTGCGGCCATCAGCGGGGCGACGGTGTCGCGCCAGCGCTGGTAGTGTGCGGTCTCCTTGTGGGCGGCGGGCGCTGCGGGCGTGCGGTAGATTTCGATGAGCACAAAGCGCGTCGGATCGTCGGCTTGCTGCACGACGTCGAACCGGGCAATCCCCGGCTCGCGGATCGATTGCCGGGCGTTTTCCAGACTCGCGGCCTTGAAGGCCTCGACGGACTCGGGCTTTACCTGAACGTGGACGTGGACGTGGACGACGAACATACGATAACCGGGTTGCCATGACGGATATCCCTGTCGGCGGCGCTTGTCCAAGCGGAATCGGGCGGATGGGGCCGGATCCGGAGCCGCTCCCTGGCGCTCGCAGCTACAAAACAGACGATCGCATCCGGAGCCGCTCGCTGGCGCTCGGTGCCACCAGGCCGGCGGTGCTTCCGGAGAATCCGGCGGAGCCCACGCGAAAACTTCTGTCAAAATCGCCGGCAGACTTGACCCGGGACATGACACTTGCAGCATGGGCGGCGCGTCTTGCGGCGTAGTCCGCAGCGTTGCTTGAATCCCTTAACTCCCATGCACTGGAAAATCGAGATTCTGGAGAACCATAGCGGGGAAATCGGTGAAGCGATTCCGCACGCAGACCACCTGTTCGAGTCGGAGGAATACCACTACGACCAGGGTCAGCGTTTGGAAGTGGCGGTGCATCGCACGGCCGACACGCAGTGGCATATCTTCACCGACCTTGACTCCGGCCACCGGTTCAAGATCCCGCCGGACAAGTACCGCAAGGTTGACTGAGCGGCTCCAGAGTTTCGTCTCCCCGACGCCAGACGTTCCGCCCTTCCGCAGGCGGTCAACCGGCGTTGCCTGAGTTCCGGTTGGGCGCTGACTCCGCTGCACCACCGATCGCGGAATGGAGCAATCTCGGGGCAATGGAAGGCCGCGGCGGGAAACATTTCGATCACCCGGCCAGCAGCGGCGGCATCGGGCAGCCGAGCGAGGCGGCGAAGGCGCGGAGCAGCTCCGCCTCCTCGTCGCGGACCACGTTGTCGTGGGTCACGGTTTGCGCGCACGCGAGCAGGAGGCGCTGCTTGATCGGGAAGGAGGCGCCGGAGAGCTTGTCGAGCGCCGGATCAAGCCGGTCAAATCCGCAGGCGTCGGGGCTGAGGAGCGCGAGTTGCGCTGAGATCATCGGGAGTTGACTGGCGCCGTCGCGAAACGCGGCTTCGGCGGCGCGAGTGTCCGCGGCGACCACACCGCCGGTCTGGTCGCCTTTCTGCAGCGCACCGGCCCAGGCGAGCGCCGAGAGCAGCACGCCGATCTCGGCCACCACGGCGTTGAAGGAGTAGATCTGGGTGACGGCGGCGGCGGGCTCGCCGGCGATGACGAGATGACGGAGCACCATCTTTTGCAGGGCGAATTCCAGATAGGAGAGCTGTGCGTCGGACTCGATCAGTGCCTGGCACGTGGCCGAGAACGCCGACTGTCCGGACTCCGGCAACTGACGGAGGGCGGGCAGGGCGAGCTGGGCCAGCAGGAGCCTGGTGTCCGCGGCGAGGCCGGCGAGCGGCGCGAGCAAGTCACGTACGAGATCCACGGTTTCCCGGCCGGCGCGCGCCACGAGAATGGCGGTCTGGCCGTCGTCGATCGTCTGCTGTCCTTCCATGAGCAACCCGTAGATCAGGGCCGGTGCTTCGCGCGGCGTGCGTGCGGCGGTTCGCAGCCGCTCCGGGGTGGCGTCGAGGAGGGTGCGCGCGTGATCGACGTGGCCGGGGGTCAGGCTGCCGATCTGGGCCATGACCGCGGCGGCGGCGACGGGAATGGTGCGGGTGGGGAGGAGCGGCGGGATGCCGGCTGGAGTGTTGTAGGCCCGCCGCAAGGCCACCTCCGCGGGCAACGGCGGAGGTCCGTAGCCAACGCGCTGAAAACTCTCGGTCTGCACGTTCGACCACCGGGGAAGGGTTGAAGAATTTCCCGTCCCACTGGGGATCGATCGCGCGGAGGCGCACGTCGAGGGGAGGATGGGTGGCCCACAGTCCTTCGAACAGCAGGTGATTGGAGCCTTCGGCAAAAAAGAAATGCCCGATCTCCGCCGTCTTGTGAGTCTCGAGCCGCGAACCGAGCGCATAGCCGCCGATCTTGCGCAGGGCGCCCCCGATGCCGCCGGGATTGCGGGTGAACTGGACGGCCGAGGCGTCGGCGAGAAACTCGCGCTGGCGCGAAACGGCAGCCTGGATGATGCGGCCGAAGAAGTAGCCGATGTAACCGATGATCAGCATCGACAGGCCGAGGGCGAGAATGACGACCACGCCGCCGCCGCCCTTGCCCCGCACGCGGACGCCGCCCTGGCCAAAGCCGCGCAGGATGCCGCGGCCGATCAGGCCGATGACCAGAATGCCGAAGACGATGGCGGCGAGCTTCACATTCAGGCGCATGTCGCCGTTGAGGATGTGGCTGAACTCATGGGCGACTACCCCCTGCAATTCGTCGCGGGTAAGCTTCTCCATCGTGCCGCGGGTGACAGTGACCACGGCGTCGCTGGGCGTCAGACCGGCGGCGAAAGCGTTCAGGCCGGCTTCGTCGTCGAGCACGTAAACCGGAGGGATCGGCACGCCGGAGGCGATCGCCATCTCCTCGACGACATTGAGCAGGCGGCGCTCATGGAGGTCGGTGGTGTGCAGATCGACCCGGCGTCCGCCGACGCCCTCCGCGATTGATGCGCCGCCGGCGCGGAATTGCGACCACTTGTAGAGAGACGCCAGCCCGACGACGGCGAGCGTGCCGGCGGCCACGGCGACCAGGACTGGCGGATCGAACCAGGCGATGTCGCCGGCGGTGCGGGCATGGCGCGCCCGTTGCAGGTTGAGCGCCGTCATGGCGGCGAGGTAGCTCAGCGCGATCGTGCCGAGCACCGCGAGGCCGAAGAGGACGACCAGGCGCGTGGTTCGTTGGCGGGCGTGCTCCTGAGCCTCGAAGAAGTCCATGGGAAGAAAGGCTGAAGAACTGAAAGCTGAAGGGCGAAACGCGAATCGCTGCAGGCGGAAGCGGCGGTGGGCTGTAAGCCGTAAGCTTGAAGCGGCAAGCTCTAATAACCAGCAAGCGCCAAGCGATGCCTCCGGGGATTTGAGGTTTCAGCGATCCGCTTAGCCGTATCTATGCAAATTGTAGGAGCGAGCTTGCTCGCGATTCCGAGGGAGAGATCGCCTGCAAGCAGGCTCCTACACCGACCACCCGATGGCATAATGTCTACGAGTGATGGCGAGGTTTATTGAATGAATACGGCTTAGCGCTTGCTGCCATTTCAGGAAAAGCTGACCTTCGGCGCTTCGCGCTGGGCCTGGTCTTCGATCTGGAAAAGCTGCGCCTCAGTGAAGCCAAACATTCCGGCGAAAACCACATTGGGGAAGGTTTCGCGGGTCGTGTTGTAGAGCATGACGGAATCGTTGTAGGCCTGGCGGGCGAAGGAGATCTTGTTTTCCGTCGAGGTGAGCTCCTCGGTGAGCTGCATCATGTTCTGGTTGGCCTTGAGGTCGGGATAGGCCTCGGAGACGACCATCAGGCGGCTGAGGCGCGCCGGCCAGGCCGGTTTCGGCTCCGCACAGGTTCTTGACGGCGCCGGCGTCCGCCGGGATTGGCGGCGGCGGCCTGGGAGGCGGCGTAGGCCACGTTGCGGGCCTTGATGACGTCCTCGAGCGTGCCGTGCTCGTGCTTCAGGTAGCCCTTGGCGGTCTCGACCAGATTCGGGAATCAGGTCATAGCGGCGCTTGAGCTGGACATCGATCTGGGCGAAGGCGTTCTTGAAGCGGTTGCGCAGGGCAACGAGCCGGTTGTAGATGCCGACCACAAAGAGAGCCAGCACGAGAACGAGGGCGAGGAGAATCAGGAAGGCGGCGAGGACGATGCTCATGGTTTTCGGGGGATGGAGGAATTGAAGTTTCGCGACTGATCTAGGCGGAACCGCCCTGCCGAGGCGAGCCCGAACCTGTTACACTCCAGCCGGGTTTTGTAGCCCCTCCGGCGGGCTTGCCACGCCGCAGCCACCGGCGCAATCTTCCGCAAAACGCATGCACCGTCTGCTGTTGAATTCACCGGCCGCCGTCCTCATCGGAGCAATCTCGGTGGGCGCGGGGCTGCGCGGGCAGGGCGTGGCTGCGCCGAATCCGGGAGGATCGGGCGAGGCCGCCCTGGTGGCGCCATTGATGCAGCCGGGGGAGGCGAAGGCGGCGCCCGGCGGCTGGATGCTGCGGGAGGCAATACGGTTGGTCCAGGGGTCAGCAAAGCACCGCCGTATTGCTGATAATCAATGTCGGAGCGAATCAGACCGGAATTTCTTTCGCTGCGTCGGCCTCCACCAACGACAACTACAACTGGCTTCAAGTCTCGCCCTTGAACGCGCTGGTGCCCACCTCATTGACAGTAACCGCCAACACGGCTGGGTTGCCTTCGCAGAATTTCACTGGAACCGTCACGCTGACGCCTTCTTCGGGCGGAGTGGTTACGGCAGGTCCCGCTGTCGCCGCAATCCTTGACGTCCGGCACGGCGCTGAGCGCCAGTGTTTCGTCCTTGCAGTTTTACTATCAGGTCGGCTCGTTCTTGCCAGTGGATCAATTGTTCAGCATATCGACCGGCAGCACGTCTCTCGGTTACAGCATCACTCCGTCCACCACGGACGGATTAGGCTTTGGTTAGCGCCACCCCGGCCTCCGGCACAACGCAAGACCATCACCGTTCAGGCCGCGGCCAACGACATCAACGTCACATCGTTCACCGGTACGGCCACTTTCAACGGAAAAATCAATATCACGACGCCCGGCGCCGCGAACCCCAACCTAGACATGCCAGTAGACGTTGACGCTCAGCACCTTACCGTTGCTGACGGTGGGCGCTTCGCCGGCCGCGTTCGTGTATCAGACTGGATCGTCTGCGCCTTCTTCGCAAACCGTACCCATCGGCAGTACCTCCGGAACGTTGACCTATTCTGTGACTACTTCTACGTCCGACGGCACGAACTGGCTGGCAGTCTCGACCCTCACCGGCGCCACGCCTCAGAGTCTCACCATCGGGGTGGTTCCCGGCTCGCTCGGTACCCGACAGTGATAGGGGAGGGTGACCATCTCCGCGAATGGCGCGCCAATAGCCCGGTAACGATTCCGTCAGTCTGTCCGTAAGCGCTTCCGCGGCGCTATCGTACGTCAGCCCGCAATCGCTGATTCTGAATTATCAGATTGCGGGAGCGAACCTGTTCGAGAGCCAACCCTGTTGGTTACCTCTTCTGGAGGGGCGGTAAATTTCGGCGCGACGGTATCAACCGGGACATGCGGAGGGAACTGGCTACAGGTGTTCCCCGCGAGCGGGACGACTCCCACGACGTTGACCGTTGCGTACAATTCGATCGGGTTGACTAACCCTGAAGTGTGCC
>CAWDQK010000005.1:0-5409 GCA_963804395.1 uncultured Verrucomicrobiae bacterium
ATAAAAATAACGTATTGCTGAAATCGAAGACATCGTCCTTGCGGGCGTAGGCGGCGAGCGTTCCCGCGCCGAGCCCGATCACGCCGACGCGCATAGCGGGCCGCTCCGCCTGCAAACGCTGCAACACGCGGCCGACTCCGGTGCTTTCGCTGTAGTAGAGCGTCGGCCGGTGCCGGGCCGCCGCGTCAGCGGTGAGCTGGGATCCGTGAATCGTTGTATCGCTGGAAAGCACGGTGATTTCGGGAGTCACGGTGAGAAAGATATGTCCGTAGAGATCGCGGAAGTGGTGGACCCGGGCACCGTTGGCCGTCTCCTTGGCCGCCTGGTGGTACCCCAACCCGATCACCGGGACGAACAGGACGGCGGCGGTGACCAACGCGGTGCCGGGTTCGCGGCGACCGCTGAGCCAGAGCATGCCGACGGTGAGCAGCGCGGTGGAGGCGATCACGAACTCGAACGGCCGGGGAAACAGACCGGGAATGACGGCGACCGAAAGCAAACCGCCGAGGACGCCGCCGGCCGCCAGGACGAGGTAATAAGTCTCAAAGCGCTGTGCGGGCCGAAGGCTGTGCAGCAAGGCGTTGCCGAGGAAGCTTCCACTGGCGGTCAGCGAGAGCAGCCACAGGGCCACCCAGCCATTGACCGTGACGCCCACAATGCCCCTGGTGACCATGAAACCCGCAAGGCTTGCGGCCAGCCACACGATGGTGGTCAGCGTCATCCAGCGGCGCCAGCGCTCGGAGAAGGTGATCGTGAAACTGAGCAGATAGAGACCGAATGGGCCCACCCACGCAACCGGGGTCAACCCGATTTCCGAGGCGAGATGGTAGGTGGCGCCCAACATCCCGATGCAAGTCAGCGCGCTGAGACCCAGCCAGATGGCCATCCGCCTAAATGGAATAGTCTCGGCGGGTGCGGTGGGAGCCGGCGGGGCACCCTCGGTCTCGTCGGTGCGGTACAGAAGGTAGCCGGCGGCGGCGATCAGGCCGGCGACGATGATCAGGAGGCTGTGCCAGTAAAACCTCTGTTCCTGCACCCCCAGGTTGGGCTCAATGACAAACGGGTACAACAGAATGGCCACCAGGCTGCCCAGGTTTGAGACCGCGTAGAGATAATAGGGCACTGCCTGTCCGCGCCGTTGCATCCAGCCATGCAGCAGCGGCGACACACTGAACAGCAGCAGCATTGCGGGCAGGGCGCAGACCGCGAGGCGCCAGACGACCGTGCTGAATCCGGGACCGGCCTCCGCGTGGGCGGACGGCAGATGAAACGTGATGAATGCCAGGAGGGCCAGAGCACAGGTTGCGCCCACCTGCAGCCGGGTCTTTCTTCGCACCAACCACGCGGCCCATCCATAGCCAAGCAACAACGCCAGTTGGAAAAAGAGCATGGTCCCCAACCAGGTTCCGGGCGTGCCGCCGTAAAGCGGCAGCAGCAGCTTGCCCATCATTGGCTGGATGAAAATACAGAGGAACGATGCCAGCGGGACTGCGGCGACGATCAGAACCGGAAGGGCACGGGTCACCAGGGTGGGGGGGCGATTGAGTTCGTTCATGGCAGGGGTTGCGATCACAGTCATCCTCGGTGCGAGAGTGCCAGGAGCGAGCGCACTGGCGAGGCAGTAATGGCGGAATAGGCTTCGCAGGGCGTCCAGCAGTTGGGGCATTTCTGGTCAATGACCGCGCGACGGACTCCACTGCGGCGGGCGGCTTCGATCAGCGGCAGCAACGCGTAGCCGGTGTTACGTACATTTCCCAGCGGCTTGTTCCAGATGGTGCACGGATACACCTCACCCTTTTCAGACAGATAAACCGTGGAGAGCAGGGCCGCGCAGACCACCGACGTCCGGCCTTGCGCCAGATACCGCAACGCCTCGGCGCGGTAGATGCGCTCGATGGCGCGCATCGCGACCGAGGCGGGTCCTTGGTGTGCCACTGGCGGGCTGCCGGCGCTGTCGCCCGCGGCGGGCGGGCTGCTTGTGGCACCCGAAGTTTCGCCCGAAACTGGCGATGGGCGCCTGCCCGTGGCGTATTCAGTTGCCAGGCGAAGAGCCGCGGCCACCTCCTCCCGGTGCGCCTTGCCGCCAAAGCCATCCGTTCCCTTGCTGGCGACATTGCCGTAGTAGTGCTGCGAGAAATGAGGGATGTTGAGGTGGAGCGCGCCCCACCCGATCGGAGATTCGCTGCGGGCGTGCAATGCCCCGTTGATGGCGGCAAAGGTCTGGACGACCAGCTCGGACGTCGTGAAGCCGCACGACGCCTTGTGTCCGTGCAGGGTCATCCCGATGAACACATTGTCGGCCCCAAGCAAACGGCGAACCGCCGCGAAGGTGTCGACGGCATGGGCGAAATCGTTGCGAATTCCGCGCAGGCGGTCGTTGAGCTCGGGAGGCCCGTCAATTGAAACGGACACCACCAGACGGGCCGCAACCGTCTGCCGGATTTCTGTGACCATTCCGGCGATCCGCTTCGTTGCGATTCCGTTGGTGGGAAAATGTACGAGGAGAAGGTCGGGGCAGGCCCGGGCGAACGACCGGATGACTTCGGGTAGATCCGGCCGGTCGGTTGGCTCACCCCCCGTGAAATCGATCCACTGCAGAAACGGATTGGCGGCGGCGACCGCTTTTACCTCGTCCAGCGAAAGCTCGTGGTCGAGCCCGCCGGGAGTGTCCTTCACCTTCCAGATGTCGCAGTAGGTGCATTGCGAATAACAGCGCTTCGTGACGACGAAATTGAGCTTGGTCGGGGGGCCCTCGATGCCCGCAGCCTTGGCGGCGGTGCGCAGCGCAAACCGGCTCCATGAATACAGCGAGCTCATCGGGCGGGCGGCGCGGATTTGGGTGGCGCGGAATCGATCGGCGGAAGCTGGGCGCGGGCTTCGGTCAAGAGTTTGTCCAGATCGGAATCGGTCCGCTGCGGATAGACCGGGGGATTGCCGCCGAACCGGGCGAAGGCCTCGGGAGTGTCGATGCGGAACAGCGCGTCCTTATGGACGTGGCTCTGCTGCCTCGTCACCTCCCTGGCATTGGTCGCGGCGAGCCATTTGGCAGTGTCTACGGCCCGGTCCGGCTCGGCATTTTGCCAGAATCCCCAATGAACATAGACCCCGCCGGGATATTGGTTGGCCAGCTCGCGCATTTCGTGGTGCACCATGTGGTCGATCGTGAAAAATTGCGCGGAATCGATTCCCTCCAACAACCAGATGCAGGGATCGTGTGAAATCACGAGCGAGCCTTCCGGCACAATCCGGGCAGTTTGGGCAATGAATCTGGCGTCGGCCACCGCTTCCGCCGCCTCGCGACTCAGGGTCGGCACATAATACATGGCTGCGACCCAGTTGATCACCCCAACTGCGGCCAGGCCGCAGAGCAGCACCGGCACCCGGCGCATCAGCCCGGCCAGCCCGGCCAGGCCGATGCCCATGAAGGCCGCCACCGGCGCGCAGGAAACGATGGCGTAGCGCGAACTGGCCCCGTAATAATAGCCGCCGGCATAGAACAGGATGAAGGTGCCCCAGGAGAAGGCGAACCAGACTCCGAGCGCCAGGCCGGCGGTGCGATTTCGCCGCAACAACCACAAGGCGCCGACCACAGCCAGAATCGTGCCCGCGACCGGGAACCACTTTGAATCGACGAAATAGCCGGCATTGTTGGAGAAGTTCTTGCCAAGGAAGTCGAAGCCAAAACGGCGCCCGTCGCGCGCCCCCCAGTCTTCTGTGCGCATGGACCAGAGGTGCAGAACGTTCGGCGTCGCCAGGGCGACCGCCAGGCCGAGTGCACCCCAGGCCGACAGATCCTCGACAAACCGGTCGTCCGTCGACCAAAGAATGGCGGCAACCATCGGGAAGACCAGGAGCGATTCCGGCCGGAAATACACGGCGAAGGCCGTGGTAGCTGCCAGCAGAAGGCCGCTGGCAGGCAGGCCCTGGGCCGTGGCCTTGTCTCGCAACCGTGCATGCACACAGGCCGCCAGGAAGGCAAACACGGCCGTGGCGGCGGCGCCTGGCTCCACCGCGACGGTATGGCCCCACCACGGAACCAAGGGGGTGAAAATGAACAGAAGCCCCGCTGCCAACCCGGCACCGGCTGGAAGTCCCCAGGGAACGAGCGCCAGTCCGAGATAAAGGGCGGCCGCCGTCAGACCCGTCAGTGCGCGGTTCAGGAAGTGTGACGCGCCGTTCGAGACGCCGACCACCCGGTAGATCCACGAAAGGAGATAGGGCAGGCCGTTGGGCTGCTTGTTGACCCAAGGATCGCACATCTCGAACTTGCCGTACTCCACGTGGGCATAATTGGCACCTTCCGCCCGCCCGGTGAATGCGATGGTCTGGCCGATCTGGCAATAAAGGTGCTCATCAAAAAAGATCCGGGTGGTTTCCGGCGCCAGGTCGCAGGCCAGATAACCTCCGACCACCAAGCCAAGCGCGATCAACCCGCGCCGGCGTCCGAGAATCCTGGCCAGGGGCACGGCGATTCCACCGAGCCCTGCAGCGATCGCGACCAAACATGCGTGCATGCCCCAGACCGTCAACAGGGGCACCAACAATCGTTGCTGTTCGTTGGATTTGCCCGCCACGACGCGTTCGGCCCAAAACGCAGTTCCAGCCAGTGCGGCCAGGGCGAACGCAATCCACAGGATGCGCAGCCAGCGGGAGGAAGGCGCCGGCTCAGATTGGTTTAATTCGGCGGAATCGGTATCCATCGGTGCCAGCCTTATCAAGGTTCGGTCTTCGGGTTGTTGGAGCCGCTTTTTGTAAGCAGGGCCGACCCAAGAGCAAGATGTTGTACGCCACTTTCCAGCCAGGCATCGATGATTCCCTCGGCGGCGTCAGACATCGGTTTGCCGTGCAGGTTAAGGCTGGTGTTGATCACCGCTCCAGTTCCTGTGAGCGCCTTCACCCGCGCAAGCATCTGAAACCAGGGATCCGCCGGGTTCTCCGGCACCATTTGCGGGCGGCAGGATCCGTCGGGACCGATCGCCCCGGCGAGTGCGGCCCGGCCTCGGGGAGTCGTGAGAAATCCCATGGTCATGTGCAGATTGGCATCGCGGTCGCCGCGGTAATCCGCCAGCAGCGCGGGCGCTTCGGAGAGCAGGATCGTGGGGCAGAACGGCTGAAACCAGACCCGGCGCTTGAGCCGAAGATTGAGGTCATCCTTGGCGGCGATGCTGTCGGCCCGGGCCACGATGCTGCGGGCGCCGAGGGCGCGGGGGCCGAGTTCCATCCGCCCTTGCGCCCACATGACAATCTCGCCCGCCGAAACGCGTTCGGCGACGGCGGCAGGCAGGTCGGCCGGGCGCTGACACGTGGCGCCGGTCGCGGTGGCGACGGCTTCCGCCCCCTGTCCAAGGTCTCCGTGATCGATTCCCAGGCGGAAGTCGGAAAAGGGTTGCGGACGCCGGCCCGTGAGTC
>CAWDQK010000006.1:0-103593 GCA_963804395.1 uncultured Verrucomicrobiae bacterium
GGCCTGCCGAACCGCGACGACGTGCGCGCCGGGGTCATCGCCTACAAGATTGCCGCGCACGCGGCCGATCTCGCGAAGGGACATCCCGCGGCGCAATATCGCGACAATGTCCTCAGCAAGGCGCGCTTCGAGTTCCGCTGGGAGGACCAGTTCAACCTTTCGCTCGATCCCGAACTGGCGCGCTCCTACCATGACGCCACCCTGCCGCAGGAAGGCGCCAAGACCGCCCACTTCTGCTCGATGTGCGGGCCGCATTTCTGCGCGATGAAGATCACCGAGGAGGTCCGCCAGTATGCCGCCGAAAAAGGTCTGGCCGGCGAACAGGCCCTGGCCGCCGGCCTCGCGGAAAAGTCCCGCGAGTTCCTTGACAAGGGCGCCGAGGTATACCGGTAGAAAAAGCGGGAAAGCAGGAGACTGCATGCCGCAGTCATGAAGTTGAGCCGCGCTCCCCGGATGATGGCGGCGATCATTGAATGGCGTGTAGGGCCGGCGCTTGTCGCCGGGCCGCAAACTGTCTAGGCAAGGGTCTGCCATGAACCCCAGCCGCCAATCCTCCCTCGTCCGGTCAGGTCTTCCGGCCATCTGCGCCGTTGCAATGCTGTTGCTTTCATCCGTCTCCCGATCGTTTGCGCAAGCTTCCGAGACCGACATCGCCAGCCGCGACAGCGACGGGCAGACCGCCCTGCATAAATACACCGTCTATGACTGGGGATCGCTCGACGACGTGAAGATCCTGGTATCGCGCGGCGCCGATGTGAACGCGGTCGACAACGATGGCTACACTCCGCTGCACCTGGCCGCCATGTCCGGTTATCCCGACAAGGCGAGATTCCTCCTTGAACATGGCGCCAAACTGCAGGCTCTGACGAAATCCGGAGCCACCCCGCTCCATCTGGCAGCAGAGCGCCGCCGCTTCGACCCGGTGTTGCTCGACCTACTCGTCGGGCCGCCTGACGCCAGCAACGTCAATGTCCGCGATGCCGAGGGCCGCACCCCCTTGTGGCGCGCCGCGGACGCCGAGAACGCTGAGGCCGTGAAATGGCTGATCGATCATGGCGCCAATCCCAACCTGGCCAACTCGAGCGGCGAGCAACCCCTCGACCGGGCGCTGCTGCTGGACTATATGAAGGTCGCCCGGACGCTATGCGAAAACGGCGCCAGTCCGAATGCGATCACCGAGGACGACATGACCGTCTTAATCAAGGCGCTGGATCGGGGCAAACAGGGCGCCGTCGATTTTCTCCTCTCGTTCAAGTTCGACCCGAACTTCAAATGCAAAGGGAACCGCACCGCCATGCACATGGCCGCGAACAAGGCGAACGAGGTCGCAGCCAGGGCATTGCTCGCCGCCGGCGCCGATATCAACGCGGCCGACGAAGACGGCCGCACCCCCCTCGATTACGTGGACGAGTCCCGCAATGCCTCGTTCGCCGCCTGGCTCAAGTCCCAGGGCGCCAAGCCCGGCGTGCCAAAACCAAAGCCCGCCGATACCGCCGCCACCGGTGATGACGAGGGCAAGACACCCCTCGACGACACCAAGGCCAGGAACGAAGCCGCCATCAAGCTGCTGCAATAGCCCAGTCAGTGAAGACCGCCTTTGGTCTATTGCCTTGGACCATGGGATTATCTGTTCGTTTCGTCGTGCCGCGCGACGGTTTTTCTTAAAGGGCGGCGCTGACGGTGCGGTTCGACTGGGCTCACCGCAGGCATCCTGTGGGTGCAATTACTGGCATCCAAGCCGTTTGGTTCGTCGTCCAATTGAAAAAACTGATACACTACCGGCATGGACGCCGCGTTGACAGTAATTCGAGAATCGCAAATCATTACCTAGAGATCCCGATCAAATTCGGACGTCTCTTCCACTTTCTCCGGGTCCCGTTCTCTACTGCCACCCTGGTCTTCCCGCCTATTAATGGTGACCGACTCACGGCCGGACTGATCCTCCTTCTTATGTCCTTTACCCTGAAGTATGCCTTGCGGCGACTGGCAAGATCGCCGGGGTTTACATTCGTGTCAGTCGTCATGCTCGCCCTTGGGATCGCCATGAGCACCTCGACTTTCAGCATTACAAACAGCGTGCTGCTGCGTTCGTTGCCTTTTCCCGAAAGCGATCAGCTGATGCGGATCTTTCGCACCACGGCAGAATTCGATTCCTTGGCGCATGCGCCGGGCAATTTTCTCGATCTCAAGGCGACGGCCCAATCGTTCGCCAATGTGGCTGCGTATTATCCCACGGGCGGGAACCTTGCCGAACCTGGCCAGCCGCCGGAACAGGCCTACGGTTTGAAGGTCACCGCCACGTTCTTGCCGACTCTCGGCGTACAGCCGTTCCTTGGCCGTGGCTTCGCGTCAGACGAGGACCAACCGGGCAAGAGCGGCGTCATGATCCTTACCAACTCGTATTGGATGAAGCGGTTCGCCGGCGATCCCAAGGTAATAGGCCGGACGCTGCGAGTGGGCATCGACCAACTGACCGTGATCGGCGTCCTTCCGCCCACCTTCGATAACACGGTCATCTGGTTCGGAGTAAGTTATGTCCGCCCGGAGACGATCTGGCCCTCTTTTGCGACCATGCGGAGCCCGAAGTGGTACGACATCATCGCACGCCTGAAACCCGGAGTCAGCCGGCGGTCCGCCCAGGCAGAACTCAGCGTGTTTGCCGCTCGCTTTGCCAAGGATTATCCCGCCGACGACGCGGTCAACCATCTCCGGATTACCGACCTCGGTTCTTCGTTTGTCGATGGCAACACCCGGATGCTCTACTGGCTCGTCACCGGACTTGCGCTTTCCGTTCTGCTGATCGCCTGCGCCAATCTGGCCAGTGTCCAGCTGGCAAGGGCCTTCAGCCGCAGCCATGAGCTCGCGGTCCGCGCTGCGCTCGGGGCGAGCCGCCTTGCCCTGATGGGACCGTTGCTTGTCGAAAGCCTGCTCCTTTCGCTCGGGGGCGGAATCCTCGGCATCCTGCTGGCATTCTGGGTGAACCAGCTGATCAGCCACTATTTCACCGGGAGTTTCAAGATTCCGATCGACAGCCGCGTCATTCTTTTTGCCTGCCTTGCCACCCTGCTTACCGGACTGACCTTTGGGCTCACCCCGGCCTGGCTGGCCTCGCGCGTCACCACCAGTGACGCGTTGAAGGAAAGCTCGCGCGGAAGCACGTCGGGCCGCATGCAGCAACGCCTCAAATACGTCCTGATCATAGGCCAGCTGGCCTTCGCGCTGGTGCTGGTCAACGCGGCCATGTCCTTTGATCTCGCCGTACGGCAATCCCTAAAGCGCGATCTGGGGTGGCAGCCGGCGGGTTTGCTGGGCGGTGTCGTCGGCCTTCCATACGAGCCCTACAAGCCGGATGAGAAGAAATTTGAGTTTGTCCGCAAACTTCGGGAAGGCTTGAGCAGCATCCCCGGCGTCACACAAGTGACGATCTCCACCCAAGTGCCGCTCTACGGTTATTCGGAGGAAGAGAAGATCGTCGTGGAGGGCATGGCCCCAGTGCCCGCCGGCCGCGAGCCGGTAGTTCTGGCTAGCGGAGTCGATGCCGGCTTTCTGCCAATCCTGAAGATCCCCCTCAAGGAGGGCCGCAATTTCCCGGAAGAGGTAAAGGCGGGTGATCCAGCCGTAATTATCATCAACGAAACGATGGCCCGGCAGTACTGGCCTGGCCAGAGTGCCATCGGCAAACGCGTACGTTTTGTTAACGGCAAGGGCAGCTGGAGCGAGGTGATCGGGGTGGCTGGCGATGTCCAGATGTCCGCGGGTTTCGGTAATCCCGTGTCCCGGCTGCAAATCTACCGGGCGTCAGAACACGCGCCCAGTGGCAATGGCGTCTACAGCTTCGTCCTGAAAAGCACGCTTCCACCCGAGATTCTGCTTAAGCCCATCCGTAACGCCGTCGCCCGGATCGATCCCGACATCCTTCTGCAGCAGGCCGCGGGCGTTAACCAGACATTAAAGGCGATTCTGGCGGGCAATGACCTGATGATCATTTCGCTCGGCTCATTTGCCCTGGTCGGGCTTCTCATCGCGTTGATCGGGCTCTATGGTGTCATCACGCAATTGACGGTGCAACGCTACCGCGAGATCGGCATCCGTATCGCTCTAGGAGCAGATTATGGCGCAGTCGTCCGCATGATCCTGATGCAAAGCGGCCGATTGCTGCTCGGCGGAGTGATCGTCGGACTTGCCGGTGCATATGGCGTCAGCAGAATCTACCAGCAAACCATGCCTACCTTGCAGCTTCCGGGTGCTTGGCTGCAAGCTGGCATAACTATGCTGCTTTGCGCAGTCGGTTTCTTCGCCTGTTACCTGCCGGCCCGCCGTGCCGGCCGCATTGATCCGGTCTCTGCCCTGCGTGCGGAGTGAGGCTTTGACTAAGGGACATCCAGCGATTCAAATCTCTGCTGATCGCGTTTCACGATAACATGTTGCGTGATCTTCCTGAACCTGCGCATACGGCAGGAAGTCGAAACACAGCAATGACGTCTGCCTCCGGCCCCCTGTAGGTGGCCCCCGTCCTTTGCGTTCTAACCCCAAAATGGCCATGGCCTCGCAAAACGCCTCATCATCGCACTCCCAAGCCTTCAAGCCTGAACGGTCGAATCTTGGTTCGGTTTATCGGGTCTTTGCCCTCATGGCGGTCCTCGGAGTCTTTGCCTCCGTCGCGACGAACGCGCAGGATGCCCCTGATCCAATTGAGGTTAACCGCGCGAAGATTCTAGAGGCTCGGGGTGACACGGCCTTGCCAGCGCATTTCAAATGGCTGGTCCTGAACCCGATTCCGATTCTTCCAGTCGGAAACACAGCTCAGCCGGACGAGTCAGCTCAGAAGAAAGCCTTTACCGCCGACCTCCTCGCATCCCAGGGAGGCGAAGCTCAGGTGAATCCGCGGCTCGGAGCCAAGATGTCTGTAAACGGAGTTAACCTGGAATGGAAGGACGCCAATCCCGTTAATGACATCATTTCGCTGAACTCAGCGGAGGGGAAGGATGACTTCGAGGTTGCTTACGCCTGGACTGAATTCGACATTCCAACGGCCACTCAGGCATGGTTGGGAATCGGGAGCGATGACGGGATCCGGGTTTGGCTCAACGGAAGTTTGGTTCATGAGAAATGGTCCGCCCGCCCTGTTCAGGTAGATGAAGATGTTGTCTCGGTTCCGCTAAAGGCCGGAAAGAACTGCCTGCTGCTTAAGGTCCAGAATATCACCGGATCATGGGCCTTTGCCTGCCGGTTGATGGACGCTGACGTAAGGGCCAGACGAATGGTGTCGGCTGCGAGAGATGGCGATTTACCCGTGTTGAAAGGTCTGATCGATCAGGGATTCGATATCAATGGCCGGACCAGCGATGGACTGACTCCATACGCCACCGCACGCTTCTGGGGACAAAAGGAGGTTGCCGACTTCCTTGCCAAGATTGGGGCGGATATACGGGCAGCCCCTCTTGTTCCGGGAAAATTGGTTGATGAGATCTTCAAAGATTGGAACACCAGCGACTCTCCGGGCGCGACGGTCGCGGTAATCGAAAATGGGAAAGTCGTTTTCGAGCAGGGATACGGCATGGCCGACCTTGAGCACCAAGTGCCTCTGAGTCCGAAGTCGGTCTTTTATATTGCATCCACCTCCAAGCAATTCACGGCGGCGAGCGTGGCCTTGTTGTCATTGGAGGGGAAAATCTCTCTCAGCGACGACATACATAAGTATATTCCTGAACTCCGCGACTATGGGGATCCGGTCACCGTGGATGAATTGATCCATCACACAAGTGGCATCCGGGACTATTTTGCATTGATGGCCGTCAGTGGTTGGAACTGGATCGACCATCTCGACAATGAGCGGGTGGTAAAGCTACTGGCGCGACAACGAGCACTTAACTTCAAACCCGGAACCCGTCACCTCTATAGCAATTCCAATTACGTCCTGCTGGCCGAGCTAGTGAAGCGGGTCTCAGGACAGCCCCTCCCTGAATTTGCTGCTGATCGCATCTTTCACCCTTTGGGGATGAATCACACCTGGATAGAAGATGACATCAGAGAAATCGTGCCGAACCGCGTAATCAGCTACTCATCGAATGTTGGTCACGCCGGTTTTTCCCAGTTTATCAAAACGATCGAGTCCTACGGGGACGGCAACGTGCTCACCACCGTGGGCGATCTTGCCCGCTGGGATGAAAACTTCTACTCCGGAAAAGTGGGAGGACCCAAGCTCTTGCAGCTGCTATTGACACGCGGCGTTTTGGCAGACGGCAAATCAATTGATTATGCGTTCGGGCTCATGCACGGCCAATACCGAGGACTTCCGACTGTCAGTCATGGCGGCGGATATATGGGTTTCCGTACCGAACTGCTTCGCTTCCCTGATCAACGCCTTTCGGTTGTGGTGTTGTGCAATCTTGCCTCGATGGACCCGGACCTGCTGGCCAACAAGGTCGCGGACATCTACTTGGCTGGCCACTTTCCTCTCGCGAAGGCAGCGCAACCCGGGACTCGTGCAATGCCAGCCCGTGTTGCAATCGATCTAGACCCAAGAGTGTTCGATGCTTACGTCGGTCGCTTCTCGCTCGACGTCGCCCCACAGTTCATTCTTACGTACTCGCGGGATGGGAGCAATTATTATACCCAGGCTACTGGCCAGGCGCGCTTTCCGATCTTTCCGTCCTCCGAAACTGAGTTCTTTTTGAAGGTTGTGGACGCTCAGGTAACGTTTCATCGGGAAGCGGACGGGAGCGTGAAGCGAATGACCCTGCACCAAAATGGAGATTTTGATGCCCACCGCGTGGACGAAGCCGTCGCTCTTCCGGTCTCCGATTTAGGCTGTTACGCTGGGAGATTCTACAGCGAGGAGCTCGACGTCAGCTACGATGTTGTCGTGGAAAGCGGCCACTTGGTCGCGCAAAATCCTCAGGTCATTTCTGTGCCTCTTACCCAGAATGGGCGAGATGCCTTTGACGCAAAACTGGGAGAGGTGCAGTTTCATAGGGACGCAAACGGAAAGATCGATGGTCTGTATTTTTCCTCAGGCCAGGCGAACAACCTGTGGTTTGCTCGGGAACCCAACCATTAGGCCACCTGTTTGGTGACGCGCCGGAGCAATTTGCGACATCCGGGGCGTTCCTGTTAGCCAGCGTATCATCCGACGCGCGCCTTTCTCATGGCCCGGCTATTGCGGGTTGCGTCAGAACGTGGATTCGAACCCAGTGCTGGTAAAGATGCAGGGGGCAGCTAGGTGTCGCGGAGCCGGCACAGCGCGTCCTGATGGCTGTGGGTGCCCGGCACCGATCCACCAGGACGATGCTCGATCAAATCCAGAACAGCCTGGTCGTACTCGGAGCCGGCAGAGAGGAGCATGGCGCAGTTCTACCCAACGCGGCCCCCCGGCGCCAGGACCATCTCTCGGGCAACGGTTCCGCGCCGTCTCGCGGTCGTCCGCTAGGTGCAGCTGGGTGCATCTGCCGATTGACGGTGGAGCAGCAAGCTCGGCGATTCCGTAGCGGAGCCGCGTGCCGAGCCGGAGCTTCAGCGAAGGCTGGCGTTCGGCTCCGACGGCGCGGACGCCGCGCCGCTACCGTTAATCGGGAGATGTGCCCGGTGCAGCTTGGGAGCAAACAAAAGCATTGACGGGCGGCCCATGTGTACTAGTTTACTAGTACACTATGAGTCTACTCGATGAGCCTTGGACGATCGATTTTCGCTCCGGCATCCCGGCGTACAAGCAGATCGTCCATCGCGTACAGGCCGCCGTCGCCGACGGCCGTCTGGTCGAGGGCAGCCAGCTGCCGACCGTGCGCGCATTGCACCAGAAACTTGGCATCAATCCCAACACGGTGGCCAAGGCCTACCGGGAGCTCGAATTGGCCGGCGCCATTACCACCCAGCAGGGCAGCGGCTGTTACATCGCGCCCGCGGGACCGTCCGCGCGCCTGCCCGCCAGGGAGAAAAGGGCCAAGCTCGATGAGCTTGCCTCCCGCTTTACCGCCGAAGCGGAAAGCCACGGGATTTCATTCGCCGAACTCGTGAAACATCTCACCGCCAAAGACTCCCCATGAACTCCGACAGTCGCATCGTCCGCAGTTGGCAATTGTTCCGCAATTCGGTCCGCGTCCTCGCGAGCCACCGCAAGCTGCTGCTCTTCCCCCTGATCTCCTCCGCGCTGAGCCTGGTGCTCGCCGCGTTCTTCCTTGGCGCGCCGCTCGCCGCCCTCGTGCTGCAACCGACCGGCCATTCATTGACGGATCCGGCACACTGGGAGGCCATCCGCCTTCACCCGGCTCCCTCGTATTTGATGGAGCATTCCCGGATCTGGTCGGGCGTGACCTACGGTTATCTGGCGCTGATTTATCCCGGTTCCATGTTCGCCGCGACGTTTTGCAACGCGGCCTTCTACCACCAGATCCTGCAAGCCTTGGCTGGAGAAGCAGTATCGCTGCGGGCCGGATTCGCCTTTGCCTGGAGCCGATTGCGCGCGATTGTCTTCTGGAGTTTGCTCGCCGGTCTGGTCGGTCTGGTCATCCGCTTCCTCTCGGAACGATTTGGCTGGGTGGGGCGGATCATCATGGGAATGATCGGCACGGCGTGGAGCGTGGCCTCGGTCTTCGCGATTCCGGTGCTGATCCGCGAAGAAAACCCTAATCCGTTCGGATTGCTGCGCCAGTCTTCGGCGCTCTTGAAGAAGACCTGGGGCGAAGGATTGGTTGGATACGTCGGCTTTTCCATCCTGGGCTGGTTTGTCGTTTTCGGGGCGATCGCCTTTTTCCTCGGCATCGCGATTTTGTCCGCCCTGATCCCCCACCCGTTGATGCTTTCGATCCCGGGGGTGATCGTCGGGATTCTAGCGCTCGTGGCGATCGGCTATCTCGCCAACACCGCTGCAGCCGTCTATCGCGGCGCGCTCTACATCTACGCCTCGGAAGGCGTGGTGCCGGAGCTTTTCACTGCCGAACAGTTGGACGCTGCTTGGAAGGTGAAAAGGATCTGAACCGACTCAGCCGAATCAACCCGCCCAACCCCGCCATGCGCGAAGAGCGCTAGCACAACTGATTGCTAGCTATAGCGCACCCGTACCGCCCGACCTGGATATTGGTCGTTCATGCCCGACGGCGTGATTATGCCGCATCTTCTTTACGCTTTTCGTACCCATCGGGCAACCGACTAGTGGTTGTGAAACCAACGGACGGATTCCGTTCCGTAGCGCCCCAATGCGAGGTGCAATGGTTTGTTTTCGCGCCTGCTTCGCGTGAAGAAAGCGACCATCATTGCCCGGACGGACCTCGCGCAAAGCTGCAAAGCGCAAAGGAAGAACGGCTCGTTTGGGATCTGCGACGATCTGAGTCATCTGCGGTTCAAACGGCTCGGAATTGAACCGCAGATTCCGCAGATGGCACAGATGACCGGCCGCATGGCATCAAGTCGGGACTCGGCTGTGCGATACTTTTTGTGGCGATAAACCCCCAGATTGAGTTCGGTCTCGACGGAGCCCCGCCTGGCAATCTGTCCGCTCCGCGGTCGGGTGCATCTCCCGATTGACGGCCAAGCAGGCTGGGAAGCCTGCGCTACGTTCGGCAAGGCACCGGAATGACCGACAATCGTGAGATGCGCCCTCCGCGGTTAATGGGTTGCATAGGAGCTTGCGCGGTCGTGCGAGGTCATGAGAATCTCACGGCAGTACGGCGTCGTCGTTTTACAGCCGCCCCCGGCTTTCCACCAACATGAAATCGAAGAAATCCTCTTCCCCTGCCAAAACTTCCGGCGCCGAGCCGAAGAGCGCCCTGGCGCCAGCCGTGTCCCGCGCGTTCGCGGCCCGCGTGAAGGCCGTACGCGCCGCGCACGAAGCCTTTCTCAAGCGAAAGAACCCGGTCGATCCCTCGTGGGACAACGGCGTCTTCGAGCGTTTTAAGAATCCAGTCGTCACCTTCCGCCACGCGCCTCTCGAATGGCGCTACGATTTCAACCCGAAGACGAATCCGTTCTTCATGGAGCGGCTCGGCATCAACGCCACCCTGAATCCGGGAGCCTTCTACTGGAAGGGCAAGGTGCACCTGGTCGTCCGCACCGAGGGTTGCGATCGCAAGAGTTTCTTCGCCATCGCGGAAAGTCCGAACGGAATCGACAATTTCCGTTTCTGGGACGAGCCGTGCGACATCCCGGAGCTCAAGCCCGAGACGAACCTCTACGACATGCGAATCACCTTCCACGAGGACGGCTGGATCTACGGCGTATTCTGCGCCGAGGCGAAGGATCCGGCGGCGCCCGCCGGCGATCTCTCGTCGGCCGTGGCCCAGGCCGGCGTCGTGCGAACGAAGGACTTCCGAAAGTGGGACCGCCTGCCGAACGTCAAGACCCCCGCCTCCCAGCAGCGCAATGTCGTCCTCCATCCCGAGTTCGTGCAGGGCAAATACGCCTTCTACACCCGGCCAATGGACGGTTTCATCGACGTCGGTTCCGGCGGCGGAATCGGCTGGACGCTTTGTGACGACATCACTGCCGGCGTCACCGGCCCGGAGATGATCATCGACGCCCGGGCCTATCACACCATCAAGGAGTCGAAGAACGGCCAGGGGCCGGTGCCGATCAAGACCCCGCAAGGCTGGTTGCATCTGGCGCATGGCGTGCGCAACTGCGCCGCCGGCCTGCGCTACGTGATCTACCTTTTCATGACTTCGCTGGAGGATCCGGCCAAGGTCATCGCGCGCCCGGGCGGCTATTTTCTGGCGCCGTTTGAAGGCGAACGGATCGGCGACGTTTCAAATGTGACCTTCAGCAACGGCTGGGTGCGCCTGCCCGACGACACGGTCCTCATCTATTACGGAGGGTCGGACACGCGGTGCTACGCCGCTCGCAGCACCGTCGCCAAGCTTGTCGAACTGGTGCCTGCACACGCCCGAGGACGGCGGAAACACCCGCGGATGCGTCGACCAGCGCCTGGCGCTCATCCGCGCCAACCGCGCGCTGCCGGGCTGAGATAGGATTCGATCCAGATGTTCTGTGGGGACCCGACGAGGGCGTCGCGCCTCCACGAAATATCCGGGCTAGTGGACGGGAGGCAAGCCGGTATCACCGGGAACACCACCGCGCCGGAAGAAAGGAACTGTGCCCGTCATCTCCCCGTAGCTAACGCCAAGCGAGAATCCATGTACCGGATCGTCGTAATTCAAAAGCATTTCGCCACCCTTTTCACTGTAGCCACCCCGTCCGGCACCATAGGTCAGCGTAAACATTCCGTGGATCTCCGGCCCGGGCCGGTTCAGGCGCGGTTGCAGGGCGGCGGCGGACCGTGGCGCGCCCTCAGGAGGGGAACCCGCTTCGCATTGCTCCACGTTCGCATCCAGGCGATTCAACTCGGTTTCGCTCAACCGGTCGAGCCCCGCACTCTTGCGCTCGCCTGCAGAAACCCGCTGCGAAAAACGCGCCGGCATTGGATGGCTTGGATCCGGCCTCGCGCGGATCGCCTCGTCGTTTCGGACCAAGGCATCCAGCACGGCCATTTGATCAGAAGACAGCTTCGTTATGCCGGTCGCCGTCTGTTCGGTTGCCGTGAGTTGCTGCGAGAACCGCGCTCCCTGGGCCATGCCGGCGACAACGCCGCTGATCATCAGACCGGCCAGAGCAAACATCCTCCAAGGTTTCATGATCGATTTGAATGACGCCTGCTCTAAGACCGTTGGCCGGCCCTTTCTGTTCCTTTGGTTCTCTTCGAGCCTCAGTTGAGTGGCAAGAAGGAAGTCCTCCGGCCCGGATGCAGGGGTGCATCTGCCGGTTGGCGGGTAGCGGCGCGGCGTTCCGCGCCGCCGGAGCCAGACGCGGCTCCGCTCCGGAATCGCCGAGCATGCTGCTTCACCGTCAATCGGGAGATGCACCCCGTGCTATTGGCAGGCGCTCGCTTCGAGGGCGTCACAAACCCACATTGGCCAGAACGAAAACTCCCGCGGCCGCAATCAGGCAATAATAGCCGAAGAACGCCCAGCGCCCGGTCTCCAGCAGGCGAGACAGGAACTTTAGCGCCAAAATCCCCGCCAAAAAACTGCACGCCATCCCGGCAAGGCCCGGCCCAAGCAAGGGCAGAAGATGCAGTGAATGACCCGCATTGGAATGAGCCTTCAGCAAGCGAAGCAACTCCCGACCGACGACTGGCGGCGTCAGCACAACCGCGAGCGCGAAACTGAACTCCTCCGCCCGCACCCTGTTGATTCCACACAGCAGCCCGGTCGAGATCGTCGCCCCCGATCGGGAGAAGCCGCGAAACGGCAGGCAAAGTCCCTGCACCGCTCCGATCCAGGAAGCCGACCGCCATCCGAGTTCCTGCTCGCTGTGCGTGCGCTCGGTCCACTTGCCGGAAATGATGATCAAAAGACCTCCGGCGACGAGCGCTGCTCCAATCAGCGGCAGACTTCCAAACAGTTCCTCGATGTCTCCGTTCCCCAGAAATGCCTTTTCGATCAGATACTTGACCAAAAGGGTGATCACGCCCGTCAACCCGGTGGCGATCACCACCAGAAGCACGGCGCGCTGGAACGCCGCGCCGCTGGAAAAAAAACGATCACGCCAAGCCCGCCAAAAATAGACAATCATCGCGAACATTGTGCCGGTGTGCAGCATCACCAGCATGAAAGTCATTTCTGGCTTCGCCGGGTCGAGTCCCAGCAGCTTCTCCGCAATAATCACATGAGCCGAACTGGAAACGGGGAGCAACTCAGTTGCGCCCTGGATAATACCCAAAAGCAGGATTTGAAGAAGGTTCACGGTTCAGGATGACGCGCCAATTGCAGACTGCATTTCAAGCTCGATTTCACTTCGGCAACAGCAGCCTGCAAAGCAAATCGGTCAACTTTTGCAACACGGAAGCATCTTCAGATCGGCAGTAGCGGCGCGGCCAGCTCCGCCGCCGCGGCGCGAGTCAGCCTTCGCGCAAGGCTACCGCATAGCCGCCGTTCCGCGCCGCCGGAGCCGGACGCCAGCTCCGCCGCCACGGCGCGAGCCAGCCTTCGCTAAAGCTCCGGCTCGGCACACGGCTCCGCTACGGAATCGCCGGACACTACCTCGCCGAGCTTGCTGCTTCACCGTTAATCGGCAGTTGCACCCTGCTACACTGGCAGAGTTCCGCACAGCGCACCGCAAAAAAAGATCCGGCGGCTTTCGCCGCCGGACCTGAGACTAACTGCACTAATACCGGTAACTGCTTCCGGAGATGTTCCGAGCTTAGAACGAGAACGTGTTCGTCAGCTGCCAGCCCATGCCCTCTTCGATGCGTTCGAGAGCAATGGCGCCATCAGGATTGATGCGCGCTGCAACCAGACGATCCTTCTCGCCAAAGTTCTTGAGATTCAAGGCGATGCGCCAGTTGATATCACGGGTGATCTTCTTGTTGTAACCAACCCAAAGATCGACGTGATGCTCGCTGGAGCTCATGAACGTCTTATTGATGTTCAGGCCGCCCAAGGTGAGTCCAAGCGGATTCATCCCGGTCGTCGGATTCGGCTGATACGCAGCCAAACTGCTGTTCACATTCTTGAATGTCGAGTCGAACGCGTAGCCGATGATCCGGCCGGCTTCGATGCGGAGACCGCCGCCGAAGAACACGCCCTTTGCGATGCCATGATCGATCTGGTACGTGGTGACCAGGTTCAATCTCCAGGGCGAGACTTCTGGCGCCTCATGCCCCTGCTCGTTCAACTCAACCGTATAGGGAGCGACGAGGCTGGAATTCCACTGCGCGCCGAGCGAGCCGCCGCCGTTGTACCACTCGCGGACCTGGCCACCGGGTCCGTTCATGAACTGGGTCATCGAAGCCATGAAGCTCTGCGTGACGGGATCAACGTTCTCGTGCACCGCATTCACATGGCTGTAGTTGACCGTGAGATTCCAGTTCTTCACCGGCTGGTAGGTCATTTCAACTTCGTAGCCGCTCGAAACGTTGGTAACCGTGGTTTGGTGGTTGCCAAACTGCGATCCGCCACCGGTCGGGACACCGCCCGAGACGCCGCCCGCGACGCCGCCAACATAGGCATTCACGAGCTGTCCGCTCGCTTTCGCGAGAGTCGGATTGATCCCCGGGCTCAAGTTGTAGCTCGAGAAGAACGTAGACGGGAATGGAGCGTTCAGCCAAGCATTCACAATGGCGTTGCCGCCAATGTAGGTATGGACGCCACCGTTCGCATCCGTATAGGAGCCACCATTCAGGTTGTAGGCGTTGTAGGCAGCGAGCTGAGCCGGAGTGTTCTTCGGGAGACCGTCGGCACCCGCGGCATCATACTGGCTGTTGTTTGGCGTCAGGCCCTGCAGGCCCAACTGGACATCGGTCGCCCAGGCCCAGCCCCAGATCGCACCATCGGCGAGGAAGTAGGCGTTGCCACCCATTCCCGCGATTGAGTTCTGGCTGGTCGTGTCCAACGTTGCATTGGCCTCAGTGGTCCGGAACCAGTCAACCTTGAGCGAGAGCTTGTCTTGCAGCGTGTTGATGGTGAAGCCATATTCCCGCGTCACACCAGAGGAATTCGGGAGCGGCTTGCCGGACAGATCCAACCGGGATGCATCGGCCTTGAAGTTGTCCGAATGATCGAAGAACAGGCTGATGGTCGTATCGCCCGGGAGTTTGGACGTGAGGAACTTCGGCAGGTGATAAACACCACCCCACGTCTTGCTGCGGCCAGTGACATCGGTACGGGATTGCAGGTCGTCAGGATAAACCAACGAAGTGAATCCGGTGTTCGGGTCGCTGGGTCCGTTGGTGTCGTAGCTTGTAATCTTGTCCTTGCGCCAGCCAAACGTCGGGACGAGGTCGCCATTCAGGAAGTATCCCTGATAGGTGAAACCATCCGAGATGTCGCGATAGCGAGTGCGGGCGGCGGACTCAACCATGCTCGGGAAGTCAGTGGGATTCTTGTAATTCATCCACGTAACGGACTCCGTGATCCATCCCTGATAATTCGCAGCATTGTTATACTGACCGGAGTTCTGCACCTGGCCATTGGTATAGCTCGTGTAGGTGAAGGGTGCACCGGGATCCACGTAGCCAGCAGGCGGCGCCGCTGGATTCACGTAATAGGGCATACCCGTGGTCGAATTCCACATTGCGAGCACCTGACCGGTCGGCAGATTGATGATGCTGCCGGAGGGAACATCAACGCCCGTGGCGGCATTCAAATAATCTCCGCCACTTTGCTTCACGAAGGAAGACGGCAGAGCATTCCAGCCGGGATCCGGCCGGTTCCACGTCGAGTTGAAATTCAACACGGTCTGCGTCGTCGGGGGCGCAATCACGTAATTGAGGCGCTGCATTTTCTGTCCGTGAGCCGTGTTTGTCTGCAGCAGGCTGGGCCCGATGTAGGCGACCCAGTCGAATTCACGATTGGAACCCAACTGCCCGGTGATCGGGATCGTGGTCTGATTGTTGACCTCGTTGTTGAAGCCCCAAGATGGATCCGTCGCATATTCCCCGAAGGTATAGTAATCGTCCTTCACGTTGTTGTCTTCGTAGAGGCCCGTGAAGATGGACTTGCCGAGGATCTTGGCGAGAGTCGTATTGCCAAAGAGGTCTTCGAAGCGAAGTTCATAGGTCGGCGTGAACCGGAACGTGTTGCGGGTCCTGGTGTCGTTGTAATTGAGACCCGGAGCCGAGGCGGCATTGCCGACATACGGACGACCGACATTGGGATTCGGCGCGCCGTTGGCATAGGTTGCGTTGATGTCGATGAAGATGCCATAGTTGCCGCTGTTCAGCCATCCAAGCGTGCCGTTTGTGTAGCTCTGATGATCAACGACGAAGAGCAAGCCGAGGCGGTCATCGAAGAAGGTTTGCTCGAGCGAAACATTGATCGCATTCCACTTCTGCCATTCCTTCTTGTTCGGACCGTCGAGCAGGTTCTTGTAGAAGTTGAAGACGCTCTTATCCGCGAGGGTCTTGTCGGCGTAATAATTGCCACCCGGAATCGGCGTCTGGCCACCGGGGACATCGGTCAGATTCTGCGTACCGACCTGCCCATAATATTCACCAGGCGTCGGGATTGTCAGTGGCAGGAACGCCGGGAAGGCGCTCGATGCAGAATTGTTGCCGCTGTCCTTGATTCCCAAAGCGGTCTGCGGTTGGGCCGCGATCGCAATGAGGGGATTTCCATTCTCTGTCGTAGGCGTGGCAGAGCCCACCGAGCCACCTACTGAAACATACGGAGCGGGATTCACCACATGGTTCTTGTTCGAGGGGGTGTCCTCGTAATAGTTGTCAATGTCGGGCCAATACGACCGCGTCTGATTCCACAGGGCCATGCCATTGTCCAAGTCTCCGCCCTTGCCGGCAGCCAACGTCGCCGGGTAACCAGCCAAGCCAGCCCAAGGAGTGGTTTGAGCAGTGTTGAACTGGTTAACAATCATCTTGTTATAGCCATAATGTCCAAGAGAGTTGAACCCCGGACGTAAACCATTGCGAAACGCCATCCAACGGCGGGATGGAACGCGGATTGTTCGAGTCAACATTGCCATTCTCAATCTTCACCTTGATCGAGGTATGGCTGTCGGACGAGAAAAGCTTCGGGTCAAACCGCAGCGCTGCATAGTAGCGGGTGGCGTTGTTGTACGCCGGCTGCTGCTCGTAGAGCTCGTTGTCCTTGACCGCGGCAACGCGGATTGCGAGGACGCCCTTGACCAGTTCCTGATTCAGATCGATTGAATCACGGATCGCACCATATTGGCCGAGACGGTTCTCAACGACATAGGCGGTCTTGAACGCGGCATCGTTGATGCTCGTGTTGTTGATGCCCGCCGGGCTGCCCGTGCCGAACAGAATCGAATTCGGGCCGCGCTGGAGGTCAACACGTCCGACGTTGAAACCATCCCACGGGATATCGGTCAGGAAGTAGTCACGAGTGTTGTCGGCAGTGTCCAGTCCGCGGACGCGGGTGGTGCTGCTGATCGTATTTTCCTGATAGCTACCCGCACCAGCGACGCCGCTGAAGTTACCGCGAATACCGGTGACTTCAGTGCTCGGGGTGTAAACCAAGAGGTCATCCTGGTTCTTGGCGCCCGTGTCCTGGAGGAATTGCTGGGTCACAACCGAAATGGCTGAGGCAACGTCCTTCAAGTCGGTGCGCACGCGGGTTCCAGCCAGCGTGCTGGTCGCCTTGTAACTGTTCTGGTCTTCACTGGCGTTGACCACGAACGGTGACAGGACAACGACTTCTTCATTCGAACTGGCGGAGACGGCCGAAGCCGGCTGAGCTCCACCGGTACTGGTTCCAGCGGGCTGAGGCTGGACCGTTTGCGCCCGTAGGCTGGGTGCAACGACTAAACAAAGCACGGACACGATCGAGAAGATGCGTGGCCGCACAACATGGAGTTTCATCGTGATTGCAGGTATTGGTTGAACTAACGGATCTAGAAACCGCCACCCTCGGAATCAGCGCTCACGTCAGGGACGATCAGCCTCAAGCCGGGGGTAAACAGTCTGGTATTAGGGGTGAAACGAGATCGATTGAAGCAGGCGGACCGCCATAGTCAATTGATTTTTGTTCCTCGTTTATTGAGATTTGTTGCCGATTCACGGTCTTCGCTTTTCGACCAAATCTCCGCCGCCGCCCGATCGCAAACGGGAGTCCCGCTGGACCTGCGGCTGCACCGGGAACCGGCAGCGCAACCGCAGGCGGCCGTGGCTGACCGGATGCCGTCCGCCCAACCGGGCATTACGACAAAGCGGTCTGCTGCTCCGGGCCTCAGTTTAGAAAGAGCCTCTGAAATCGATCTGTGAAGCGCCGACCACGGATCACGATCAACCCCAGGGCATGCGGCAGCGGCGCGGCGACGCCGACGGTGAGGAAGTCGTGGACTTTGCGGGCTCGGGCGACCAGCTGCGGCGGGTCGAGCAAGGAGCCCAGCCGCCATCGGTGATCGAAAACGTCTTGGAGCGCGACGAGGGTTCGCTCAGTTATTCCCGGCAGCGTGTGGAAATCGGTGTGCTGAGGCGTTGGCACTCGCGGGCATGGAATGGTCGGCAGCCGGGTCTTTCGCGGCTGCAGGCTGGGGCCAAGCGTCGCCGGGCCGCGGACAGCGAGGCGACCCTTGACGCCCTGCTCTGCAACACGACGCTGTTTTCAGTTCAGCCGGCCACCTGCCGGAGCGCCTGGTCGATATCGGCCCGGATATGGCGCACGTCCTCCAGGCCGACGGAAGGAT
Source organism: uncultured Verrucomicrobiae bacterium (assembly GCA_963804395.1). Classification (GTDB taxonomy): domain Bacteria; phylum Verrucomicrobiota; class Verrucomicrobiia; order Opitutales; family Opitutaceae; genus Fen-1467. The sequence continues at coordinate 18,151 of CAWDQK010000006.1, forward strand.
CAGTCGTTGCGTCTGCAAAAGCGGGGGGCGGTCAAAAGCGATGGTGGAAGCCGACTTCAAAGCTGTCTTCGCTCAATGTCGAGGAAAGCGTCGTGGCCGCTCCGACCAGGTTCGTGCCCTGTTCGGTGATAGTGTTCTTGAAGGCGTGCGTGTAGCCGAGATCAAGCGATGAGCGTTCGTCGAACCGATAGCCAAGGCCGAAGCTGACGTGCTGCTCGACGACGGCGGGGAAGCCGATGATGCGGAAGGTCTCGTAGTAGTAGTTGTTGACGAACTTCCCCTGCACATCGGTGACGTTGGCAGGCGCACCGGTGCCGTTCCAGCCGTTGTGCACCTTCACGGGATTGTTGTTGAAACTGTAGCCGGCACGGAGCACGAGTTTTTTCGAGATGGCGTCGAACTGGACACCCAGCCCGTAGACCCAGGAATTCTGCCAGTCGAAGTCCTTGTAGCCGGCGGCGGCAGCCCAGTTGACCCACTGCACGTCCGAAGCGATGAGCAGGCGGTTGGGGACGATCTGGTAGCCCACGCCAAACTTCACCTGCTGCGGGGTTGCCAGCTTGAGGTTGTCCGGGGTGCCGTCCCCGTCGAGATCGGTCACGCCCTTGTAGGTGATGGGTGCCGACGAAACATAGGTCAGGCCGAACGTGAGCTGCTCGGATGCCTTGTAGCTGAGTCCGGGCTGCACGCCAAAACCGAATCCGCTCTTGGTGCCGCTGCCCAGGTTGAGGCTTCCGTAGTCCCCATGAATGGCAAGGCCGGCCGACCACTCGGGCGAAAACCGGTAGGCGACGGAAGGCGCCGCTTCCAGGATTTGCAGCTGGGTATGCCCGCCCGCGACGAGCGGATACGGCGTCGGAGCCAGCGTCGTGTCGATCGCCGTGTGTCGATAGTCCACCCCGAGGCCGGAAAGGCCGTAGACGGCCAGGCCGTATTGTCACGGATCGTCCTTCGGACCGAGCGGACCAGCGACCGCCAGGGAGGGGATGAAATAGGTCTTTGCGGCGCTGTCAACCGTGAGGCTACCCACGGTGGCAGACACGTGGGGCAGGAAGACCGTGACCGCCAGATCCACCTCGGATCCTGGCCCAACTGGAAGGAAGCTCAGCGTTGCCGGGTTGGCTGAGATCGCCCCAATGGCATCTTGTGGCGCCGCGACGCCAACTCCGCCAAGGGCGCGGGAGGTCGCGCCCTCGCCGAGGAGATTATCCCCATCGGTGGAGGCGCGGGCGGTGGAGAGCAGCGTCAGGAACGACGGCAGGAGTGCAAAACGGATAATGATTTGCTTCATGATGGTGAGAAATGGAGGCTGCCTCTTAAACCGACTGGCGTTTGTTCCAGGGCAGTTTCGCCAGCAGCAGGCAGAGGCCGCAGATATCGGTGATGCCAGCGAAGATCAGGCCAGCACCGACAAAGGCGGAGAGGCCCAAAAAGCCGGGGTGGACAAACCACCCGAGACCGACGCCCGCCACGATCAGGGTGCCGGCGGTGATTCGGACTTGCCGCTCAAGACTGATGACCGGTCTGGAATCAGCAGCGGACGATGGTTGGAGTTCGGCTGGAGAAGTGGCGTTCGGAGTCTCGCTCATGGGTGATATAGGATTGGTCTGCTTGGTGGTTGGAGGGGGAATGATCCCCGGAAATGCATGCGGCTTGGAGATGGAGGCGGAGGTTGGAATCGAACCAACTCATACGGCGTTTGCGGCGCCGGGCCTTCCCACTTGGCGACCCCGCCTGGAGAGCCGGCGCAGGTGGCAGACCGGCTGGAAAGTTGCGTTCGCCTGCGCCTGAAACCATGGCTGCGCGCCCCAAATAAACCCTACACGCGCGGCGCGGGCGAACGCCAATGAAACCGGCTGCGCCCGGCAGCCCGACCGAATGCCTCGCAAGCCCGGAGGCGCCAGGCGAGACGTCGGGCCGCTTGAGCGGCCGGGGAAAGGCAAGAATCGCATGTTTGCGGGAGCGCCTGGTTCTGGGTGCAGTTCCGATCAGATGTGATAGTCCTCGGTGAATGACCGGCTCTGTCGGAGGCGCAGGAGCACGAGCTCGTTCGCCTGCAGGTTCAGGTCTTCCACCAAGGCGCGGGAGACCTCGGCCTCGATCGGCTCGCGCGACTGGATCTGCTCCAGGCTGAGCCGGGCCTGAGGGCCCGCCGTGTGGATGTATCGGATGATCGCGGGAATCCCCGGTGCGCCGGTGACGTGTCGCCCCACCTCGATGTCATGCGGCCGCACGTAGATGTGGCCGTTCGTCCGCACGCCAGCCGGCGGATTGGCGGGCAGGCCGGCCTGGGCCAGCGTTGGATCAGGGAGCACGTTGACGTTGCCAAGAAACTGGTAGACGAAGGGCGAAGCCGGCCGGTCGTAGACCTCCTGCGGCGTGCCCACCTGTTCGACGCGCGCCTGGTTCATGATCACGACTTCGTCCGCAATTTCGAGCGCCTCCTCCTGGTCGTGGGTTACAAAGATCGTGGTGAGGTGGATGTCGTCGTGAAACCGGCGCAGCCAGCGGCGCAGTTCCTTGCGCACTCTGGCGTCAAGGGCGCCAAAGGGTTCGTCGAGCAACAGCACCTTGGGCTCGACCGCCAGCGCCCGGGCCAGGGCGACCCGCTGGCGCTGGCCGCCGGATAACTGGTTGGGATGCCGGCGGTCGAGGCCATCGAGCTGTACGAGCTTGAGGAGTCGATGCACCCGGTCGGCGATCTCCTCCTCCGCCGGCCGTTCGCGCCGGTGCTTCACGCGCAGGCCGAAGGCGACGTTTTCAAACACGGTCAAATGGCGAAACAGCGCATAATGCTGGAAGACGAAGCCGACCTTGCGCGCGCCCGGCGGCACGTCGGTGACGTCCTCTCCATGAAACCGGATCCGGCCGCTGCCGGCATCCGGATAGTCCAGCCCGGCAATGATGCGCAAAAGCGTGGTCTTGCCGGAGCCCGATGGCCCCAGCAGCGCCACCAGTTTGCCGCGCGGCACGTGCAGGCTGACGCCGTCGAGCGCGGTAAACCGGCCGAAGGTCTTGCGGATGTCGCGGACCTCGATGCTCATGGGCCGGATCACGGGATGGCCACGAGCGCCTGGCGGTGTTTCCACTCGATGAACGTCTTCAGCCCGAGCGTGGCCAGGGCCAGCAGCGCCAGCAGCGACGCCACGGCAAAGGCCGCGACAAAGTTGTACTCGTTGTAGAGAATCTCGACGTGCAGAGGCAGGGTGTTGGTCTCGCCCCGGATAAGGCCGGAGACCACCGAGACCGCCCCAAACTCGCCCATCGCGCGGGCGTTGCACAGGATGACGCCGTAGAACAGCCCCCATTTGATGTTGGGCAGGGTGACGCGCCAAAACGTCTGCCATCCGCTGGCCCCGAGGGTCAGGGCGGCATACTCCTCATCGCTGCCCTGGGACTGCATGAGCGGGATCAGCTCCCGCGCGACGAATGGAAACGTCACGAAAATCGTCGCCAGCACGATGCCCGGCACGGCGAAGATGATCTGGAGGTTGTGCTCCAGCAGCCAGGGTCCGAACCAGCCTTGAAGGCCGAAGATCAGCACATAGATCAGACCGGAGATCACCGGCGAGACTGCGAACGGCAGGTCGATCAGGGTCGTCAGAACGCTTTTGCCGCGGAAGTTGAAGCGGGCGATGGCCCACGCCGCCGCCACGCCGAAAACGAGGTTGCACGGCACCGCGATGCCGGCGGTCAAGAGAGTGAGCCGGATGGCGGAGAGCGCGTCAGGATCGGCGAACGCCGAGAAGTAGGCGCCGAGACCGCGCCGCAGCGCTTCGGTGAAGACCGCGGCGAGCGGCAGCACGAGGAATCCCCCACAAACAGCAGCGCCACCGCGGTCAGCACCCAGCGCACCCACGGCGCGTGGTGCGTCGCGCGTGGAGGCGCGCCAGGGCGGCGCGCATCGGCAAGGGGGGCGGTGGCAGCGGCGGCCATGGGAATCAGACGAAGTGAAACCGCCGGCTCCACTTCTGAAGCAGGTTGATGAGCAGCAGGAGCAGGAAGGAGACGATCAACAGCACCACGGCGATGGCGGTGGCGCCCCGATAATCGTATTGTTCGAGTTTGGTGATGACGAGCAGCGGGGTAATCTCCGTGCGCATGGGCATGTTGCCCGAAATGAAGACGACCGAGCCGTATTCCCCGAGGGCGCGGGCGAAGGCCAGCGCGAAACCCGTCAGCAGGGCCGGCAGGATTTCCGGGAAAATCACGCGAACAAACGTCTGCCAGCGACCGGCGCCCAGGCTGACGGCGACCTCCTCCATTTCGGGCTCAAGCTCCGCCAGCACCGGCTGCAGTGTGCGCACCACAAAGGGCAGCCCGATGAACGTGAGTGCGATGAAGACGCCGAGCGGCGAGAAGGCGGCCTTGATACCCAGCAGCTCGAGGTACTGTCCAATCCAACCGCGGGGAGAATAGAGCATCGTGAGCGCGATGCCCGCCACGGCGGTCGGGAGCGCAAACGGCAGATCGACGAGCGCATCCACCAGCCGACGTCCTGGAAACGGATAGCGCACCAGGACCCACGCGAGAATCAGGCCGAAGAACAGGTTGACGAGCGCGGCCAGAAACGAGGCGCCAAAGCTCAGCCGGTAGGAGGCCAGCACCCGCGGTGAGGCCACGGCTGCGACAAAATCCGGCCACTTCATCCCGGCAGTCTTGAGGAACGCGGCACTGAGCGGCAACAGGACGACGAGCCCCAGATAAAACAGCGTGAAACCGAGCGACAGGCCGAAGCCGGGCAGCGCGGACCGGTTTGGGCGGAGGATGGACATCAGAGATCGGCGGCGTAGGCGATGAAGCCGCGGTAGACCGAGAGAATGGTCTCAAGCGCAATCGCCGCGGCGGCGGCTTGCAGGTCCGGCAGGGCCTGCGCCGGCGTTTCAAAGATGATCTCGAACGGCCGTGGCTTCTGCTCAGGGGGCGGAGCCAGCACACCATGGAAACAATCGCAGATGATTCCGTCCGCGGCCGGGAACCCGTCGATCAAGCAGCCGTGGTTCCGCGGAAGCACCCGCTCGGACGCCCGGAGTGCCGGGACCAACAGATTCTCATTCAACACCCGGCCAAGGGCGTAGCCATAGAGCCCGTCGCTCGTGTCGTCGGCATGCAACGCCACAATCCCGTCGAATCCCTGCGTGGCGAGTTCCCGCTCGAGGATGACGATCTCCGGCTGGCCCGAACCGCGCCAGAATTCCCGGTTCAGATCCAATCCGGAGCGGTTGCGCCGCGTGTCATCCTCGTAACCGGTGGGATTGCAGACCGGATAGCACACCAAGTCATAGCCTGCGGCGAGGGCGGGTTGGTCGACCAGCGCCTGGAGCAACTTGAGCAGGGCATAGGCGCCAGCCGGCTCATCGCCGTGCACCAGGGCAAAAAGCCCGATTCGCTGCTGCCGGCCACTGCCTTGGGGTCCGAGAAAGGTGAATCGCGGAATCGTGTAGCGGAGTTTCCCGGCGACAAATGAGCCAGCCACGGTGCCGATCAAATCGCGGGAATCCTCTGCCAGCCCAAGAAAGGGAGCAAACATCCGGCGAAGCTTGTGCGGATGACCCTGGCAGGTGGTCGTGGGCATAAGCATGACCATGGCAGATCCTCAGAGGTGGATGCCGTAGGAGATCGCCGCGCGGTAGCGTTCGAGAAAAGCCGTCACCGTCTGGGCAACCGCCACCGTTTGCAGGCCGTCGGGCCAGGCAGTGGGCACGTCGAGCCGGAGCTGGAACGTCCCGAAGGGCAGGTCGCCGTTGAGGGCGAAAGGCCCTTCGGTACCGGGCGCAGTGTCCGTCTGCCAGTCGATGTGAAACCGTCCCTGTTCGACCGGAAAGAAGTCCGCGTTCACCGGCAGGGAGCGCACCCGCGCCTGGATGCGGTCGTGCGTCGCGGTGGAGTGAAGGCTCAGCCAGCCGTGGTAATTATGCAGCCGGAACTCCTTCGCGAGAATCCCGATCTCGGGCGCCTCGGAGGTTGCCCAGTTCTCGTCTTCCAGGCGGGCTCCGCCACGGGTGCGGGCCGTGCGGTCCTGGAATCCGGTCGGATTGACCAGCGGGTAGACGACGAGCTGGTAGCCGGCAGCCAGCCCCGGATGGAGCACCAGCCGCTCGATCAGGCTGAGGAGGGCAAGCGTGCCCCGGGCGTCGTCGCCGTTCCATCCGGCGTAGAGCGCCAGCCGGATCGGGCCGCTGCTCTGGTTGGGCCCGAAGAGCACGAAACGGGGCAGATGGTAGATCCGGTCCCCGACGTGGAATGCCTCGGTGGGAGACGCGAACAGGCTGTCGGAATGCTCCGCCAGTTCGTGGAACGAATGGAGGAGCCGCATGAGTTCCCGCTGGGCCTCGCCGGGGTCGAAAATGATGGGCGGCAAAGCGTCACGAATCGCCGCGGCATGGTTGGACAAGGTGGACATGGGTGAGTGAGGATCGGGACCGCCGGGAGGCGCCGGGCGGCGAGGGGCGGGTGATGGTTGGCCTAGTGTGGCAGGTAAATCTGGTCGAAGACTCCGCCATCCGCGAAATGGGCCTTCTGGGCCTTGGTCCAGCCACCGAAGACCTCGTCAATGGTGAAGAGCTTGATCTGCGGGAACTGCGCCGCGTACTTCGCGGCAGCCTGCGGTGAGCGCGGCCGGTAGAAATTCTTGCCCGCGATGTCCTGGCCCTCCTCGGAGTAGAGGTATTCCAGATAGGCCTTGGCCACCGCCGCAGTGCCCTTTTTCTCAACGACTTTGTCCACCCAGGCAACCGTCGGCTCGGCGAGAATGCTGAGAGAAGGCACGACGATCGCAAATTGGCCGCCCCCGGATTCCTTCAGCGCGAGAAAGGCCTCGTTTTCCCACGAGATAAGCACATCCCCGATGCCGCGCTGGACAAAGGTCGTCGTCGATCCGCGCGCGCCCGAATCGAGCACGGGGACGTTGTGATAGAGGGCTCCGACGAATTCCCGGGCCTTGGCGTCGTCGCCGCCAGACTTCGCCAGGGCGTAGCCCCAGGCCGCGAGATAGTTCCAGCGCGCGCCGCCTGACGTCTTTGGATTTGGCGTGATGACCGAGACCCCTGGCCGAACCAGGTCGTCCCAATCCTTGATGCCCTTGGGGTTGCCCTGGCGCACGAGCAGCACGATCGTGCTGGTGTACGGTGCGGAGTTATCCGGCAGCCGTTTCTGCCAGTCGGGCGGAACAAGCTTTGCGATGTTGGCGAGTGCGTCGACATCGGCTGCCAGTGCGAGCGTGACCACATCGGCCTGCAGACCGTCGATCACCGAACGCGCCTGCTTGCCCGAACCACCGTGCGACTGCTTGATGACCACGTCGTCGCCTGTCTTCGCCTTCCAGTGGCGGGCGAAGGCGAGGTTGTAATCTTGATAGAGCTCGCGGGTCGGATCATAGGACACATTGAGCAGTTCAATGGTCCCTGCTTCCAAAGCCGCAGCACCGAACAGGACCAGCGGGAGGATAGAACGAATTCTCATGACTTGATGAGGTTAAGTTTTGGACCGGGATCTTGAGCGAAATTGAAACAATGTTGTCCTCTAGATTCCGACCTGAAGTGAGCGCGACGGGGCGGTGCAGAAGGAAGAGAATGGCGTTAGCGCGATTTGCCGCGCACCCATTGCCCGCTTGGGGCGGCTTCGATGCGGGTTTTCTCTGTGCGCTCGATCTGGGTGACCTTTCCTTCGTGGACGACAATCTGCACGACACCGAAGCTGAGGCCTTCGACCTTCGCCCGGACGAGGCCAAGCCATGCTGGCTCGGCCGCAGGGTCGGATGGTTGGGTGGCGCTCATGGTGAGTCGTGGTGAGAATGGATGATTGGGCCCGGATGCGCCCCCTTCTTCAGGGGGCATTAAGTCGATTGATTTAATCTATATTCACTAGGTAGAGGTAACTGCAAGCTTTTTCTTGCCTGAATTGAGTCAGATACTGTAGATTCCTTCCGTCGTTGTTCATTACTGTCTTACGATATTTCACTAAGCCTATTCTAGAGGCCTTGCCGTGAAGAATCTGATCGGCGGATCTCCTGATTGTTGGTCAGGTAGGCACCCATAGGTTGTTAGAGAAAGAGAAGACAACCCATGCGAAGGCTCGGGCGCCTCTAGACCTGTTCCTCCGCTAAAGCTCTGGTAGCCCAAACCTCCAACTTTGCCTTTCGTTATCGAATTTTCGCCAGAAATCACGAAAGTCCCATGTGGCGGTTCCCGTGGGAATGTCGGATTTCTTCCTGATCATCGTCACCCGATTTTGCTGTGACTCGGCGCCCAACGCCAGCAGGCGCCGCGCGTCAGGCCCCATTGTGGCCACTGCCGGCTCCTCGCCTGCCGCGAAGAGACGCCGCCTGATAATTGCCAATTTCGCACGCCAGCAAGGTCTTTCCAGATTGACCCGAATAACTAGATCGGTCAATTGGTCACCATGCCCACGGCTCCTTTTCCCGCTTCCGACCGGCGCTCCCGTTTGCTCGATGCGGCGAGCTGCTTGTTTGCGCGCTGGGGCTTCGACAAGACCAGCGTGGAGGAAATCGCGGCTGAGGCAGGAATCTCCAAAGGAGCCGTCTATCTCGAATTCCAGGACAAGGACGCCCTGCTCAAGGCGGTCGTGCATCGGGAATTTGCCCGCTTCTTCGCAAACTGGATCCAGCGCCTGGAGCAGGAGAAGGGCGAATGGAGTTTTGCCCGTGTCTTCCACCACAGCCTCGCCGGCATGGAGGCGAGTCCCCTCGTCAAGGCGCTGGTTACGCGCGACCAGCGGGTCTACGGCAACTACCTGCGCCGCAACCGGGAGTTGCTCGACCTCGGGCTGGCAATGCGCGCCGATCTTTTTGCGCGGCTCCAAAAGGCCGGCGCGGTGCGCAACGATATTCCGGCGGCCACCCTTGCCTACCTGTTAAGCGTGATGACCTACGGGCTCATCGTCAGCGCCGAGGTGTTCCCAGAGGCGACCAAGGCCCCCTTCGCAGAGTCGCTGCAGGCGCTAGGGCTGCTGCTCGATCGCGCACTCGCACCAACCCGTCCGCCCGCTCCCAACGCCGTGCGAGCCCTGGTCCTCCCGCTGATCGGGGAGATGCAGGCCGCATTATGCGCAGTGGACACTGCTCGACCGCGCGGCTGAGGTCCCTTCCCAAAACCAAGTCTGACCATGAATTCCGCCCCATCCACCGCCGATGAATTCGAAATCTACGCTTGCCCTGCGTGCAGGCGTCACCTGAGCCGTGAGCCGGATACCCTACGCTGTCCGAATTGCGCGCAGGCCTACCCGATCCGGAATGGAATCCCCGAGTTTATTTTTGAAGAGCTATCCCGTAGTGCGGACCCCGAACTTCGGAGGATGTTGACGATTGATCGGATGGCCCGCATCTATGAGACCCGGCTATGGTATCCGATCGTGCTTAATCTCTTCGGCGGCTGGCGCAGTCCCTCGCTGGCCCAGTTGGTCAGGGAAATGGCGCAAAATGTGGAATCGGCCAACGGCCGCGTGCTGGACATCGCCTGCGGCCCCGGCACCTACGGCCGCCGGATAGCCTCGCCGTCCAAAGAGGTCTTCGGCATCGACGTATCATGGGGAATGCTGCGGCAAGGCGCCGCCTATGCCGCCCAGGAAGGCATCCCCCAGATTCATTTCGCCCGGACGAGGGTGGAAGCGCTGCCCTTCACAGACGGCGTTTTCGACGCCGCACTTTGTTGCGGTTCGCTTCATCTTTTCACCGACACGGTGACGGCCCTGCGCGAGATTGCCCGCGTGATGAAGCCAGGCGCCATACTTTCGGTGTTCACTTTCACCGCCGGGTGCGGAGGCATCCTGAGGTTTCGCCAGGTGCGTGAGTGGGGCCGTAAGCATCACGGACTGCATGTGTTTGCCCTTCCGGAGATGGATCAGTGCCTGGGCTCAGCGGGTTTTGGCAATTTCCAGCCCCGGGTTTCGGGCTCTATTCTGACCTTCACTGCCCGCAAGCGGGCGGCCTGACTGGCACCGCGGGGGCGATTTGCCCGGAATCAGCCCCGTTCCCTCAGCATGCGGTATTCCAGTACCGGCTCATCAGGAGAACACGCACGCAAAAGGGCTTGGGTAATCATCGGAGGTTACGACCTTCGCAGCCATGATTTCCGATCTGAGAAAAACTATCAACGCACCGGCCATGGCCGCGCAACCAAGCTACGGGGATTCGAATCCCGTGGAGGCTACAACTCAATCGGTGGACCTTGCTCATTCTACGGCCCCGTCTTGGCCACGGGAAAACCCTGCCAGGCCCATTCCAATGCCTCGGGAAGCGTCTGCGCCTTCGCGCTCCCATCCACGTGCCCGGCATTAAGGCAAAAGACATACTGATAATGGTAGCCCTTCGCTTTGAGCACCGTCGCCATGCGGTTGTTCGCGACGACCCAATCATGCATGCCATCGCGCAGGGAATTCGGATTGTACAGGTCTCGGTCCCCCACCTGCATCCAGAGGCGGATCGGCTTTCTCGGGCTGTCCGGAATGAGGTGCTCGTGGTACTCCCAGGCTCCATGAGGGGTGGCGGGATTGCCCGGCGACTGCTGGTTCACATAGGTGCCGGAATAGGTGATCACCCGATGGTAAAGCTCCGGGTGATACCATGCCATCGTGAACGCCGCGGCGCCTCCGGAGCTGCAGCCCATCGCGGCACGCCCCTCCGGGTCACCGGTGATCCTGACGTGGCAGTTGGCTTCCACGAGCGGAAACACCTCGGATTCGACGAACTCGGCGTAACGGCCCGACAGGGTGTCGTATTCCAATCCGCGTTCGCTGCCTTGGGCGTCGCCGCCGCCATTTTGGATCATCACGGCCACCAGCGCCGGAAGGCGGTGTTGGGCGATCAGGTTGTCGAGTAACCCCGGCAGACTGTTGTCCGGCCCATCCTGGACCACGAGGACCGGCGCCGGGGTGCCGGGCACGTATTGCGCGGGGACATAGACGGTGATCGAGCGCGTGTACGGCTTTGGGTAGATCGGAACATGGGTCAAATCCGGCGGCACGTAACCGCCGGGCCCTCCCGGCGGAACTTTCGTGATGCCGGGATAAATCCTGCTGTCGGCGGAATTCATCGTGAAGCGAGCCACCGTTCCCTTCGGAACGCCGGCGACCGCGGTCAGCTCCGGCGCCGGGACATAGTCAGGACCGATGAGAAAATCCCCGTCAACATCGGCCGGCGGATTGGCCCCGGGTGAGCCTCGCAGCGCACCCGGCTTCTCGCCGACCGGGATCAACGCCGGTGTACCGGGCGCGTCCGGACGGCGGGTCGGCGGCGGCGGTCGCGGCTCAGCGCCGCGGGCGTGGAGGAACAGAGCAAGCTGTGCCAAACAGCCGATGGCCAGGGCCAGTCCGAGGGTCCGCTTCGTTTGCATGAAGATCCGAGGTTGCCGCAATTGTAGGCACCGGCTGCGAAAATCCACCGCACCGGTTATCCGTCATTCTATAGTGATGAAGCCGAGGCTTCAACCGGCCGGCGCTGAAACTCCCTCGCGCCCTCTGCATTGCCGACCGGCCGGCGTCGCTCCATGCGAAGCGACTTCAGCTTCAGAAGCCCGGTTCGGCGCACCTGAAGTCAGGCTTTCGGTGGCGGGCGATTTACGCCCGAGACTCGGGAAGCCGCGCAGTCGCACCTCCGTTGAAGGTACAGGTCCAGGTTGTCCGCGCTGTTTTGCGATTTTGGAGCCGAAATTGTTTAGCACCCGACTTCCCAGCAGCATTGTTCAGCAGTTTTCGGATAACTTGAAATACCGCCAAACTGGACGGACATTTTGCCAAGCCATTGACCCGCTGGCCAATGACCAAACCGCTTCCTTCCGCCGTTCGAACCTGAAATGGTGGAGCAGACCGGACTCAAACCGGCGACCTCCTCGTTGCGAACGAGGCGCTCTATCAGCTGAGCTACTGCCCCGGACTGAAAGGGTCGCATTTAGGGCGATGGTTTATCGGGAGTAAACCTCTTTTTTCAAAACCGTCACGTTTGGCGCCCAATCTGCTGTTGCCATGAGGCAGTTGATCCATGTTCAAAGATTGACGGCACTGACAAAAACTGGAGAATCCAAGAAACCAATGAAGAAGATTACGACTCAGAAGACGAAGACTGTGAAGGCTGCCGCCACGCCCAAGGCTGCTTCTGCTCCCGTGGCCGCACCTGTAGTTGCTCCCGCTCCCGTGGAGACTCCGGTCGTTGCTCCTGCGGCAACACCCGCGATCGAGGCAGCTGTCGTCAAGCCCGTTGAAGCAGCGCCGGCCAAGAAGCCTGCGGTCAAGACCACGCGCACGATCATCGTGGCGAAAATCGATGTCGGCTTTGGTAATGCGCTATACGTTCGGGGCGAAGGTCCGGGATTGAGCTGGGACAAGGGACTGGTGATGGACTGTGTCGCCGACAGCGAATGGACCGTGACGATCAGCGACGCGCTGGCGCCGATTGTCTTCAAGTTCCTCGTGAACGACATCACCTGGTGCGCCGGAAACGACTACGTGGTCGAGCCGGGCGGCAGCATCACCATCGAGCCGACGTTCTAGGAACCTGTCGGGCTTCGCCCTCCACGTAAGCGCATTGCCCATGCGGAGGGCGGCGCAGTGTAGTTGTCGCGTTTTTGAGGGACGGACGCGACGAGGGGGCGCCAGTTTCCCTCGAAATCACCGGTTCGGCTGTTCAATCCGGATTGAGCCCTCCCAGCCGCCGCTGGAGCTCCTCGGCCGTCATGTTGCGGTCGCGGAGCTCAGCCGCGGGCACGAGGGAGCAGCTAATGCGGACGCGGGAAAAGGGGCGGGGCAGAAAGAAACCGTCCCAGCTCTTAAGTCTGCGCGCAGACTGGAACCGCCCGCCGATCAGCAGGGCCGGCACTCCCGCCCGCCGCGCCACCACCAGCGCGCCCGCCTTGAATTCGTAGCGGGGACCGCGCGGACCATCGGGGGTGATGCCAATGTCATGACCCGCCCGCAGCCTCCCGATCAACGCCATCACGGCTTCGCGCCCGAGAATGTGGCTCGACCCGCGCACCGTGTGCATGCCGACCTGGGCAAAAAAGGCGTCAAGCCAGGCGCCGTCCTTGCTGGCGCTGACAAGCGAGTATATCGGACGGCCCCGCCGGAACCTGCGGGCGATTTCCGCCACGATGAACAGCCGGTTGTGCCAGAGAATGAACGCCACCGGTTCGTCGCGCTTGTTGAGATTGCGCAGATCCTCCGGTGCGATCTCGAAGCGCAGTGAACGTCCCCAGAGCCGGACCAGGAGCGCGATCGGCCAGACGACCAGCCGCCGCCAGCCGGCAATGCCGTGCACTTGCCCGCATGTTTCAGAGTCCCGGTTCGTTGCCACGATCATTCATCCTCCCACAATCGCAGCGTCAGCACTAATCGCACGACATGCGGGCAAAAAGCAAAACCGCCCATATTGAACAAACCGCGGCCGCATGCCCGGGAGAAGAAGTTTCTCCGACCGAGGGCAATCCGCACGCTACATCCCGTCCATGACAGCTCTTCTGGAGGCGGTTTTGCCGTTAGCCCGGATGTGCAAATCCGGGAAACAACCGCCCGAGACTTGCCAGAGCCTGAAGTCAGGCTTGAGAGTAGAGTGGGCAACATCCGGGCTAGCCCGGCAGCGATGTTGGCGGAGGGATCACGGGTGCTCACGGTGTCTGGTTGTCGCGCAAAGTCGCCTCCGCGCCAAGCCAATCCTTTCCGGCTATGCAACGGCCGGTTTTCCGGCATTGTCGGTGCATGTTCTGGTTGAAGAAGTTTTTCGCGCCGTTTCTTTTTCCGCTGTCATTCGCGCTGGCGTGCGGCTGCGCCGGCATCGCGCTCTCGCTGAGCCGCCGGTGGCGCCGGACCGGATGGTGCCTGCTGGCAGCCTCGGTGATCATCTTGCTGGCCACGGGCAACAAATGGATCAGCGGCCGCCTGATCTCGCCACTGGAATCATACTATCCGGCGGTGGGCGGGTGCGAGTCCGGACGGCCGCTGCCGGCGGCGCTGGCCGATTGCCAATACGTCGTCGTGCTGGGTTGCGGGCATTTCGACGCAACCGACCGACCGGCGCTGTCCCGCTTGAGTGCATCGGCCCGGGCGCGGCTCGTCGAAGCCGTTCGTCTCCTGCGGCTGCTTCCCGCCGCGAGGCTGGTGGTGTCCGGACCCGCCGACCACGGCGGAGTGCCGCACGCCCGGGTGCTCGCCGAAGCCGCGGCATCGCTGGGCGTGGAACCTAATCGCATCCAGATGATCGACGACGCCCGCGACACCGGGGAGGAGGCCGCGCGAATCGGGCAGGTGATCGGCGATGTGCCGTTCGCCCTGGTCACCTCCGCCTGGCACCTCCCGCGGGCGATGGCGCTGTGCAATGCACAGGGCCTGCACGCCCTGCCCTGCCCGACTGACTATCTATATTGCATCCCGTATTCCTGGCGCCTGTCGGATTTCACCTGGGATGTGGAATCACTCGCGCGCAGCACGGCGGCAGTCCACGAACGCCTCGGCCTCTGGTGGCTGCGCCTGCGCGGGAAGGGCTGAGCGGCGCGGCGGCCCGGCGTCGCGACCAGGCGGTCGAAGAATCCTCCAGCGAAAACCAGATTTTTGTTTCACCTTCGTCACGTTTGCGAATAATCAGAACCAAACTCATGTTCTCGATTCGAAAGCTTTTTGGCAAAGAGGAGAAGTTCTTCGACCTGCTTGAGGCCAGCGCCGAGGAGGCCCGGGCCAGCACCGCCCTGCTCGGGCGCTTTCTGCGGGAGCGCGCCGCCAACGCCCGGCCCCTCAACATCGATGATTTCGTCCATACCCGCCGGAAGGACAAACGCATTACCCAGCAGATCACCGAAGAACTCTGCAAGACGTTTGTGACGCCGCTGGAGCGCGAGGACATCGAGGCGCTCGCGTTTACGCTCTACCGGATACCCAAGATGGTCGAGAAGATCGTCGAGCGTCTCGAAATCTATCCCGGCCGGCTGCCGGAAGCCGGCCTGCTGCGCCAGGCCGAGCTGCTGCAACTCGCCGCCGACAACGTGGCCTTCATGGTGGGAGAGCTGCGCAAGGGCACGAAGATGGACCGGATCCGCGAATCCAACGAGAAGCTGCAATACGCCGAGGGCGAGGCCGACAAGGTGATGCTCCAACTCGAAAAGGAACTCTATCAGGGACCCTACGAGCCCAAGGAGGTCATCTTCCTGCTGCAACTCCTGGAGATGGTCGAGAAGTCCGTCGACCGGTGCCGCGACGCCGGCAATGTGGTGTTCCAGATCGTCCTGAAATACTCCTGAGCGGGCTGACCATGACCCTGTTCCTCTTCGTTTTGCTGGCGGCGTTTGTTTTCGAGTATATCAACGGGTTTCACGACAGCGCCAACGCGATTGCCACGGTCGTGTTCGACCAAGGTGCTTTCGCCCCGGCGCGCGATCCTGTGGGCGGCCTTCTGGAATCTCCTCGGCGCGCTCATGGGCACGGCGGTGGCGACGACCATCGGACAGGGACTGGTTGAAACCAGCGTGGTCACGATGCCGGTGGTGCTCGCCGCGCTGCTCTCCGCCATCGTCTGGGACCTTTTCACCTGGTGGCTGGGCCTGCCATCGAGTTCGAGCCATGCCCTGATCGGCGGCCTCTGCGGGGCCGCCCTGGCAGTTGGCAGCGGCCGCTGGAGCGTGCTGAAATGGTCCGTCGTTGACGCCCAAGGGAAATCGGCCGGCCTCTGGCCGAAGATCGTGCTTCCCATGTTCACATCGCCGATGCTGGGCCTGGTCATCGGCGCCGCTTTCATGTTCTCCCTCATGCTGGTGCTGCAAAAGGTCGCGCCCCGCATCATCTCGCTGATTTTCGGCAAGGCACAGTTGTTGAGCTCCGGCTTTCTGGGCTTCAGTCACGGCTCCAACGACGCCCAAAAGACCATGGGCATCATCACGCTCGCCCTTTTCACGGGAACCCAATCCGGGGCATTTGCCGCCGCCCCGGACTGGCTGTCGTTTCTCAAGACCCCCGTCTTTGACGTACCGCTCTGGGTCAAGATTTCCTGCGCCCTGACCATGGCATCAGGCACGGCGGCCGGCGGCTGGCGGATCATCCGCACGCTGGGCCACAAGATGGTGAAACTGCAGCCCATCCACGGCTTTGCGGCCGAAACCACGGCCTCGCTCATCATTCATGCCGCGTCGACGATCGGCGCGCCGATCTCCACGACCCATGTCATCTCAACGTCCATCATGGGCGTGGGCGCCACCAAGCGATTCAGCGCGGTCAAGTGGGGCATTGTGGAGCGCATTGTCTGGGCCTGGGTGCTGACGCTGCCCGTAACTGGCTTGATGGGCTTCGGCCTGATGCGCCTCGCCCTGCTGGCCGGCCTGCGCTGATTGGCATCCGTTGGGAAACAGCACCGGGTTGCAGCCGGCCGCGTTGAGGCCGGCCATTTCCCCGAAATCTTGGCGGGCCGGCCGGGGTCAGCCCGTTCGGCAGGCCCCTCGACAGGCTCGGGGCCTTGAGCTGGTCGAAACGCCTCAGGGCAAGCGCCCCCGGCTACAGGCTTCTTTCCGTCCGCAGCAAAACGCGTTTTGCCGCGGGGGCTGCATCGGTCCGGCTGAGACGCGACGCCCCTCCCCGCCCCGTTTTCTGCGTCCGGTGCACCCCGCGGGCCTCCGTAGCAGCGGAATGACTACCGCAATGCGTCGAATCGGTTACGCCCGGGTCAAATCGACGCAACGGACGCGGATTGATTTTGCCGCGGTTTGCCCGCGACCCACGCTGGCGATCGTTCCCGCCATGCCTGCGACAACTTTCTTGCCCCTGCTCTCCGTCATCTCCCAACTGGGCCGCACCCCGGGCTCCTTGCCGTGGCAGGTCCTGCTCCGCACCACCGGCTACACCCTGCGTCCGCCGAATCCCCGCCCATACCCGGCCGGCCTCACGGCCCGCCAGGAGGCGCTGCTGGCCACCGGCGCCGCCGGTCTGCACCAGCGGGCCGAGATCCTCTGCGAGGAGCGGCCGGGCAACCTGCCGACCATCGTGGTCGGCGGATTCGTGCCCGACGCAACCGAGGCGGCCTACTTGTTGCGCCGGACCTTCCTCCGCCATGGAAGTGTCTACTATCTCAATTATCCGCGACGGGGTTTCTCGGCCGACCTGATCATCGCCCAGCTGGCCGACCTGACGGCCGAACTCGCGGCCCGACGCGGCCGGCCGCCCGTGGTCCTGGCGATCAGCTTCGGCGCCGGCCTGGTGCTCGAATGGTTGCGCCGTTCCGCCGCGGCGGGCGAATCGCCTGCCCTGGCCGGTGTCGTGTTGGTGAGCCCGGTGGCCTGCGTCGAGGATCTGCTTGATCCCGCCGCGCCCAAACCGGCGACGCTCCTGGGCCGCGCACTCAAGCCCTACCTCGACGCCACCGGCCCGGTCGAGCATTCCGTGGTGGAGAAATCGCGCGCCCTGTTTCTGAAAATGTTCGAGGCCGGCGCCCACAACAAGGCCGCGCTGCAACAACTGCTCGCCCCCGCCGAGACCCGGTTGCTGCGAGATCGCGTGCTCGGCGCCATCAATGCGGTTGACGCCCGCGGGGCGATTGAACGGGTCCAGGCGCTGCACACGCTGCCGGCTCCCGGCGCCCCCTGTGTCCTGCACCGGGCGCCCACGCTGATTCTCTACGCTGAGAAGGAAAACGCCGTTCTTTGCGCGACCTCGCCCACGACCAGGGAACTGACCGGTCGTCCCACCGCCTGGTTCCCGGCGGGATTCACGAACACCGTGCGCAACCACCCAGAAAATCCGGTCCAGCACGCCTCGCTGATCTTCCACAGTCCCAACTTTACACCGCTTCTGGTCGCATTCTACCGATCGCTGCGCCCAGCCCGCCGCCAGGTTGCCTGACCGATGCCGCCACCCAACCCTATATCGACCGCCGAGGAACCGGCGTCCGCGACCTCCTGGTCGATTGCTGGCGCCTGTGCCGGATTGCTCGGCGGAAGGCTCGCAGCCCGGCGCGTTCACCGACTGCAACAAGCCGGCGCCGGCCTGGCCGCGCAGGACGACAGTTATCGCGTTTTGATGGGGCAGCTTGCCCGGACCGGCTTCGGACGGCAGGCGGGGCTGGCTCCCAACCTTGCCTACCGCGATTTCAGCCGGCGGGTCGAGTTGCGGACCTACGAAGGTTTCGCGCCGTATGTGCAGCGCATGTTGCGCGGCGAAAGCGACGTTCTCTGCCCGGGCCGGTGTGCGCACTTCGCCGTCTCATCGGGCACGACTGCCGGTCCTTCGAAATGGCTGCCGGTACCCGCCGCAATGCTCGCTCACTTCCGGGCGGCCGGCCTGGACTCAATGTTGTTCTACGCCCACCGCGCGGGCGGCGGCTCGGTCTTCCGCGGCCGGCATCTTTTCCTGGGCGGAAGCACCGCGCTCGTGCCGGTGCCGGGGACAACTCCGCCGATCTGGTCGGGTGACTTGAGCGGCATCACCGCCCTAAACCTGCCGTGGTGGGCAGAGCGCCACCTCTATGAGCCCGGCGTCGCGATCGCCCAGATGGCCGACTGGCCCGCGAAGCTTGCCGCGATCGCGCGGCGGACGCTCCGCGCGGACATCACGCTCGTCGCGGGCATCCCCAGCTGGCTCCTCGTGTTCGCAGAGACGATGCGGGCCCATGCCGCCGGCGAACTTGGCCGCTCCCCGGAGACGTTGCGCGAGCTCTGGCCCAATCTCGAATGCCTGGTCCACGGCGGCGTGCCGGTGGCACCATTCTCCGCCGAGTTGCGGGCCGCCTTCGGCTCCGGAGTCGCCCTGCACGAGGTCTATCCCGCCTCGGAGGGTTTCATCGCGGCGCAGGATGCCGAGCCCGAAGCCGGTCTGCGGCTGCTGGCGGACCGCGGTCTGTTTTTCGAGTTTCTGCCGGCGGCGGACTATCACGAAGAAGCTCTGGGCGACGCCACGACGCGCGTGCTGCCGCTGGAAGGGGTCAAGCCGGGCGAAGACTACGTGCTCGTGCTGACAACCCCGGCCGGACTGGTACGCTATGTGATTGGCGACGTCGTGCGGTTCGTCACCGCCAACCCGCCCCGGCTGGTCTACGTGGGACGCACCCGCCTGCAATTGAGCGCCTTTGGGGAGCACGTGATTGAAAAGGAGCTCACCGATGCGCTCGCCGCCGTCTGCCGCCGCGCCGGCCTGTCCGTGACCGGTTTCCACGTGGCCCCGTTGTTTCCCGATCCCGCGGCCGGACGTCCACGCGGCCGGCACGAATGGTGGGTCGAACTGCGGCCCGCCGCCGGGCAGCCGGAGGTCAACTCTGCGGAGTTCGCCGGCGAACTGGACCGCGAACTCGCCGCCCGCAACGACGACTATGCCGCCAAGCGAGCCGGCCATGGCCTGGAGATCCCGGCCGTCCGGTTTGTGCGCCCGGGCCGGTTCGAGCAGTGGCTGAAGCAACACGGCAAATGGGGTGGCCAGGGCAAGATGCCCCGCTGCCGTTCCGACCGGATCGTCGCGGACGAACTGGCCCTTCTGGCGCCTTGATCGGTCCTTCTCGGTCGCGGCCCAAACGGTCGACGACGAAATCCTGCGGGAGACAGTCTCAGCGCCGCAGATCCATCCGGGGCGACAATCCGTGATTTTCACACTGACGTAACCCGTCCGACAACTGTCCGCCATGTCGCGCAGGTATTCTCCGGCCGTATGCCGCATAGCATTCTCAGCGTCGATGACGAGCGGGACGTCACCGAACTTCTCCGTTTTCATCTCACCAAGGCCGGCTATGATGTCCTGACGGCCTCGAGCGGGAGAGAAGCCATCGAAATCATCCGCTGCCACCGGCCTGATCTTGTGCTGCTCGACCTCATGCTCCCGGACATCGATGGTTTTGGTGTCTGTGAAATCCTCCGCAACAACGCAGCCACCGCGGCCATCCCCGTCGTGATTCTGAGCGCCTGGGGGACCGCGGACGCGCACAACGTTGGCATGGAGCTCGGTGCGCTCGACTATGTCACCAAACCCTTCAGCCCCCGTGACCTGGTTGAACGCGTGAACCGCCTTTTTCGCTCCTGCTCCGAGCCAAAACCGGCGGCACCCGGGGGTCCAAACCAGCCCCAGCCTGAGGCCGGCCGGCCGGCGGAACTCACCTGACCGGACCGGATGCGTGCGGTCAAAAAGGGCCCGGATTGGTTGCGGAAATCGTGCGGCTGGTGCTAGATTTCACGATGTGATCCGCCGCCTTGGTTCCCGTCCGCTCAGGCTGCTCGCGCTGCTGACCGTATGGGGCACGGTTGCGTCCCGTATCTCCGGTGGCACGGCCACCGCGCTGGTCGTCTGGCAGGACAACGTCACGAACTCGACGCCCGCCGACGGGCGACTCTCCGCACTGATGTTCGACTTCCTGGCCTCGGACGAAGTGACGTTCACCCTCGACCGCACGGACGGCGCGGGCGCGTTTCCGGCCGCCTCGACCCTGTCGCCAGACCTGGCCCGCGAGGTCGCGCAGCGTTGCGGTGCGGTCGAGGGCCAGTCTGTCGTGCAACTCGGAGAGGAATCGTTGGTAACCGCGTCACGGCGCCTGCCCCTGCTCTCGACGGGCTCGGCCCGCATCGCGCTGCAGCGCTCGCTCACGACCGAACTGGAGCCCTCCCGCCAGACGAATGGGCCCTGCAAATCATCATTCCCGCGTGCCTGACCGCCGCGGCCCTGCTGGCGTTGGCAATCGCGCGCGGGGTCAGCAAGCCGGTCCAGGCGCTGGCCGCGCATACCGAACACGTGGTCCGGGGCGATTTTGCGCGGCGGATCGAACTGGCCTGCTCCGACGAACTGGGCGACCTCGCTAATGCGTTCAATCGAATGAGCGCCGGCCTTGCCGACCGCGACCGCGTGCGGGATCTGCTGGGCAAAGTCGTCTCCCCCGAGATCGCCGCCCAGCTGCTCCATTCCGAGGCCGTGTTGGGCGGGGAGGAGCGCGAGGTCACGATTCTTTTCTCGGACCTGAGGAACTTCACGAGCCTGAGCGAACGCCTGGCGCCGAAGGACGTGCTGGCTCTGCTCAATCGCTATCTGGACCGGATGAGCACGATCGTGGAGGAACACGATGGGGTGATCGACAAGTTCATCGGCGACGCGATCATGGCGCTCTTTGGGGCGCCCGTTGTCGATCCCGTGGCCGCTGACCACGCCCTCGCCGCCGCCCAGGGCATGGAACTGGCGTTGCGCACGCTCAATGCCGAATTGGCAGTTGACGGTCTCCCTCAACTCGCCGTCGGCATCGGCATCAACACTGCCCGGGTGGTGGCCGGCAATATGGGATCGCAGCGCCGTCTCAATTACACCGTCATCGGCGACGGGGTGAACGTAGCCGCTCGCCTCGAAGCCCTGACCAAGGATCCCGCCTATGGCACCCGTATTCTCGTAAGTGAGTCCACGCGGCAGGCTGCACGCGCTATTCATCCGCTCCGATCGGTCGGCGGAGTGATCATCCGCGGACGAAAAGAGCCCGTGGTTGCCTACGCGCTCGATTCCGGGGTGCCGCGAAGCTCCGCCCCTTTTCAACCGGTTCCGTCCGCATCAGCGCTCTAGCGGCAGGTTTGATGAGGCTCGCGTACTGGCCCGATGCAGATCGCAGGGAGCGACTGGAATCTGGCCAGGCTGGGTTTCTTCAAGCCGCCATTTCGAGAAATCAAGCGTCGCGGGACGACGAAGGTACCGAGGCAGCCCAGTCCTCCGTAGGCCCGGCGAAGGAGAATGGGCTGGCGGGCGCGCGGGCCTCGCGATGACACACGGTTCAGAGACGGCCCTTACCAGATTCCAGTCACGCACCCTATTGAGACATTGTCTCATTTTACGCTTGAAGTGAGATATCGTCTCATCAACGATCGATATTCTTATGTCTCGCAACGCAAACCCTAATGTCACTCAACCTGCCTTCAGACAGCATTAGCCTGTCCCTAGCTGTAATATAGTGTAGATATTGAATGGGATGCGAAACACTTCCCAGCTATGCATCAATTTATGGCCGATTCCGTGGTCGTGGCAAAAAGCTATTTGGGCATCTTCGTGTTTGGAACACATTCGATGAACGGGATCGTGGCGGGCGCTGTTGTCGCGGCCGCAGTATTCATTGCTTTTCCAGCCCGACACGGCCCCAATCCCGGCCGAATCGCCGGCAGCTACCCGCGACTTTCTGCGGTATCGTGTCTCCGGCCGAAAGCTCGGCTCCGCCTGAATAGGGAGGAATTTGTCGGTATTCCCCCATTTCCGTCTGCCGCCCCGGGTCGAATTTTGTGATACGCCCCAAAATTCTGCCTCCAGTCCTCCATCATTTCTTTCCACTGAATTATTAAGTCATTATGATACATGCTCTTACGTTAGGACGGACGAAGTTGGCACGTAACAGGCGCAAGCAAATATCCTAAACAGCCGCCAATGAACCGTCATGATCACGATTCAACCTCGTTGACCATGCGAATGACCTTCATTCGGTCCGACGGCCAATCACGGATCTTCACAGCATAACCCCACTATCCTTCCCAAGATCATGAAAACAAGAATACAGTTGCTCTCCCTCATTCTCCTTGGCGCCCTTTTTGCCGGTTGCGCCACTTCTGACGAAATGAACCGGATCCGGATCGGCATGACCAAGGATCAGGTCGTTCGACATCCTGGGCAAACCCGACAGCATGAGCGGCCAAGCAAATGTTGTATACCTGACTTATTATCTTGAGGCACCCAACCGGTACGAACAAGGGCAACCCTACATGGTGCGGCTAGTGGACGGAAAAGTCGAATCCTTCGGCCGATTCCGGCAGCTTTTTGATCTGTACAGTCGGCCCGTCACCAACGCTCAGCCCGGCGAGGCGAATTTTCCTCAGGCCTTTGGCTTCGCTTCCACAACGGTTGCTCCAACGACGGCGGCACCGGCAACTGCGGCTCCGGCAGCCGTTCCGGATTTGGCCCAGCAGATCGCCGCGCTAAAGGCTCTGAAGGATCAGGGTGTCTTGACCGACGCAGAATTTCAGAAAGCCAAGGATAAGCTGCTTTCGACCACAAAGTAGGCCTCGCTCTTGCGGCAGTGCTCAGGAGCGGCGGCCGGACGACGTCGCGGCGTTAATCCGTTTTTAATGCCTTTAGCGTGCCATTTGATGCGGGCCGCAAGCGTATTCGGGCTTATGGTTCAGGCATGCACACGACCACGCTGCGCTCGCCCTGGAATAAACTCCATTCAGAGGGGGATTCCAACCGCTCCGGAGCGATGGCGCTCCTGAAAACGTCGGCCGCACGCGGTGCAGACGATGACCATCTTCGTGCCGGTGCCTGCGTGCTGATGGTGCTGGTTGCCCTCCTCACCGGCTATGTCCTCGGTCTCACCGGCGCACGACCATCCAGCGGGCCAAACTCGAATCTGCCGCCGCACCCAACCAATCCACGTTCTTTCGGTCCATGAACACACAAGCCAACTGTATCACTCCCCTTGCGGGCATGGCATGTTGTCTGCACGTCTCTGAGTACCATCCCCCATGCGTGCCGGACAGAGCCGATCCGCTTTCTGTCGGGGAGATCCTCGACAACCGGTTTCTGATCACGGGCATTATCAGCCGCAGCGGCATGGCCATGATCTTCAAGGCGCAGGACCTGCGGGATAACAACGCGGCCGTTGCGCTGAAGATGCCGCACCGGCAGATAGGGAGCGACGTCGATTTTTTGACCCGGTTTCAGCGCGAAGAGGAGATCGGACTCAAGCTGGATCATCCCTATGTTTTGAGGGCACTCTCGATCACGACGCCCAAGAGCCGTCCTTACATCGTCACAGAGTACCTGCGCGGCTGCACGCTTGCGCACCTGCTGGAGGCCATGTCACCACTTCCGGAAAAGGACGCTCTGAAAATCGGCGGCCTGATGTGCAAAGCACTGCAATACGTGCACGAACAGGGAATTGTTCACTGCGACCTGAAGCCGCAGAACATCATGATCGGCTGCGATGGCACGATCAGGCTGTTGGATTTTGGACTGGCCAATTCGCGCGACCGGCGCCGGGGTGCCGCCACCAGCCTCGCTCCGGGCATGGGCACGCCGGACTACATGGCGCCCGAACAGGTGAGGGGCAAGCGGGGCGATGCGCGCACGGATGTCTACGGTCTCGGTGCGATGCTGTACGAAATGCTCACCGGCCACGCGCCGTTCGAAGGGGACAATTCCCTCGCCGTGATGAACGCGCGCGTCCTGAGCGATCCCGAACCGCTGCGAAAACTCAATCCGGCGATCTCTCCAGAAGTGGAGGAAATCGTGCTGCACGCAATGGAGCGGAGTCCGGCGAGGCGCCATCACTCCGCCCATGCCTTGGGCGCGGAGCTTGAAAACCCATCCTCGGTGACAGTTTGCGGACGCTGCGATCGGGTGGAGGAGGTTGCGCCGTGGAGAGTCGGATTGCGGCAGTATCGCGGGGCGATCCTGGCGCTGATCGTTTCTGCCGTTGTGCCGGCAGCGGTTGCGCTTTGCCTGTTGCTGCTTCACGGCACCCGCTGATTGACCACATTTAAGCACGATGTCACCCGATTGGGCCGCGCCAATGGCCGGCACGATCAATGCTTCGAAAGACACATGTACCACCGATAATTCATGCCTGCCCAGTGAGGTTGTGCAACGACCCCTGGTGCAGGCCACTTTCTGACCGAAGAATACGCAATGGCGCGAATAAGGAAACGCTGTGATCCGTTCCAGTGAACGGTCGCTCAGGGCAAACTCGCCGGAGCTTTCTTCGGATTGCTGTCAACGCCCTGGCCATATCCACCCGGCCTCGGCACGGGGATTCAAACCTCGTTGCGTGAGATGATGGCGAAAACGATTGCGGAATGAACCCAGGTGGTCCCCTGCCCTTTTTGGCATCCGGCAGCGCCATCAAGAACCGTTCGAAAACGTTCCCCGGCGCGAGACTGACGCGCGGCGTCGGGGAACGATCCACAAGCTCGAACTGGCGGCACATTTGTGTCGCCAAGTCAGATTCTATGCACTCGCCGCGCGCTGACGGCCTGCCACGAGCAAGCCCGGAAGGGCGCGTCGAATGGTGCGCCATGTGGGAATCGAACCCACCTCTCTAGTGTTGACTGCCTAAGTGGTTGCGAGCCGGAGCATTCCAGAGCGAGCAAGAGGAGCCGGTAGCATTGTGTGTTACACTTTGTGACACTGCTTTTCCGCCGTCCGGAGCAGGCCTGTTCAGGCCGGATCTTCTCGTTCGCATTGGAGTCGTTGTTCGCGAATCTGGCACTTCACGCCGTCATCGGCAAGTCCAGAGGCTGATCAAGGCGCGCTACCATACTATACATTTGGTAAGACGGGACTCATTCTGCACTGGGATGATTCAAAGACCCTTCTGGCTACCTGCCGGCCCGCCGTGCCGGCCGTATCGATCCGGTCCCTGCCCTGCGCGCAGAGTGAGTCTTTGACCAGCCTCGATTACGCGATTACCCGGCAATCGACCAACCGCTGATTGCCCGACTGGAGAAGACGTGCCCGCGGACACACAGGTTAATGCGTCTGGCGAGGATAAAGTGGCAGTCATCCGAATTCAAACGATGGGGATGTTTCGTCCTGATCCATGACCATGCGATAGCCCATTTGACGGTAGGCGCTGCTCCTCCGTCGAAACATTGCCACAGTAAGCCCATTCCCTTCGTCCAGGTAATCGTACACGCGTATTTCCCGTTTATCGGCGTGAGAACGATGCAGACGACCGGCGTATTGGATCAGTCGGCCCTTGAAGGAGAGCGGCATTGCCAGAAAAAGGGTGTCCAAGCGGGGAATGTCGTAGCCTTCGCCAATCAGCGAAGCGGTGGCGAGCAACACAAACCTCCCACCCTCCAGGAAACGCTGATCGATTTCATCCCGGATTGCCTGCCTCTGCCTCTTTCCGACACCGCTTTCAAGCCGGTAGATCTCAGCATCCGGAAAACCGTATTGGCTCTTAAGTTCCGCTTCGAGTTTATCGAGGTGGACCTTTCGATCTGAAAGCACAAGCGGACACCGGCCCTCATCGACCGCGGCACGAATGTCCCCTGCGATTTGTTTCAACCGGCCTGCGTCCGCGACCAGAGCCTCCCAAACGGCGTGAATAGGCGGTCGTTCCCCCAAAACACCCGGAATGTGGAATGAGCTTCGGCGAACATACACGGTTCTGGGCGCCCCTTCATCGGGTGCAACGTGGATCGTGTAGCGGATCGGACCGCATTGCAGATGGAGAAGTTTTTCCAGACCGTCCTTTCGGGCCGGCGTGGCCGTCAAACCGACAATTCTTCGGGCCGGGCACGCCTTGAGCAGCGATTCAAAGGTGACGGCTGGCACGTGATGGCACTCATCGACGATCACCAAACCGTATCCCTGGAAAAAAGCCGCATGATCCTCGATGCGGGCCAGGCTGGGTAGCATCGCGATGTCGAGTTTTCGCGTCAGCCGCCGCGTCGCTCCACGCCATGCTCCGATCTCTTTTCGTTTCGCGATGCCGAGAAATCGAGCCGCCTCCTTGCGCCACTGATCGAATAGAAGCGCACGGTGGACCAGAATCACCCGTGATCATCCCTGCCTTGATCGAAGGACGGGACAAATCCAGCGCGCACTCGTCACTATCCAGTGCGAAAGCGATGCCATCGCTCCCGCCGGATACGAGCGCGGTCATTGGAGTAATCTGCCCAAGAATCCTGTCCAAGTCTTCCCGGAGGAGTCGCTGGACCGTTGTCAGAAATGTCCATTGGTCGGCGTACGGCTCCAGGTGATCGTCGAGAAACACCGTGTTACCCACCTTCCGGGGGCCACCGGCCAAAGGCAGGGCAATTAGGTTGCCGAAACCACCTTGGGGCATCGTATCCTGGTTCGGAAACAGGCGGTCGTAGGCACTCAAGCTCATCATCGGGCGCATCGCGGACGCTTTCGCCAACAGGATTGTCCCCAAGCGCCGCGCCAGAACCGCCGGAACGGGCTCGGCAAAGAAGATCAGGCATGTGCTCCGTTGCCCGACCGCGAGCGTTCGATGCCAGCAGTCACCCCAGATCTTTCGGCGGCCTCTTTATAGGCGAGAACGTTCTCCCTCCATCCCTCGCCGTCGAAATCGGCGGCGAGAAAGATGCATGAAGCATCCTGCCGCAGTGCATAAACGCCTATCGCCTGCTGGCCACGGAGATGTTTCTCGACGACACTCTCGTCCAACGGAAGATAACGCTTGCCGAACGCACCCGCTTCGTGATCGGTGACGTAGGCCGGCGAGTAACCCTTCTTTCCAGAGTCTGTGTTCTCCCAGAATCTTGGATACACGTCACGCCGAGCGCCGAAGAGTCCGAGGAAGAGAGCGATCTTCTCTTCCGGGTTCAGCATCGTCGCGGGATGGTCGGCGCGACCGGCAGCATCGAACAATGACCTCGGCCCACTTTGAAGCCTTCGCAATTCCTCTTCCTTCGCGCGTTTTTGGCCCTCAAGCGTTTCAATCTCCCGTCGCAATTCGGTTACCCTGGACATGCGGAGGGATACCGCGTCTTGAGCCTGGCCGCGCTCAATGCTGTCCGGACTGGGTGCTTCCATCCGATTCCCGTCGCTGATTTGGATTATTGAAGCCGGGATACTTCCGACGCTGGCTCAAGCGCTCTTCTTAGAGCGATACTTCTGCAGCCGGCTTTGCGGTTTTTCGGGCAATGTGTATTCTATCAAGCCCAGTTCTAAGAGCTGGGCTAGAGCCCGGTTGAAGGCCCCTGAAATGGATTTGTGCCCCACCGCAGCCGCAATCTCAGACCGAGAGAGGGGCACGCGCGTGACTGCCACCATGATCCGGTCGTGGATCGACTCTGGCCTCCACTCTAGCCTCCACTCTGGCCTCGTCCGCCAATCCGGGCTGGGTTCTGGTCGGTCTTCGGCCGATCCAGCGGTGCTCGCCACCGGGGCCAGACGCGCTTTCGGGTGGACGGGGAGACGAATCAGGAAAGAAGTGCGGTCTTCATCGCTTTCAAACTCCGGCGGAGGGGAGCCGTTCTCACGCATCGCACGAAGGATTTTCGGGATGCCGGTCGCACGGCCTTCCGTAAGATCGAGTTCCTTGAGGAATTCTCCGATCCGGCGATTGCGATATCTTCGAGTGGCTGCGCGGCCGGAACGGAGTTGATCCAGGCTGATAGACCGGTCGGGACCGGGAAAACTCAGCACAACCAGATCCTCAGGTGTGATCCGAACTTCAACCGGTTCACGCTCCTCGTAGCTGCGGTGATAGATCGCGTTGACGATGGCCTCTTCAACGGCATCGTAGGGAAAATTCGCCACCCGGCTGGATTCCGCACGGTCGGGATGCTTGATCACGGTCTCGCTCAGGTGATTCCGCTTAAGGTAATCGAGTGCCTCCCGAACCATATGATGCACGGGGCCGCTAAACGTCTTTTCGGTGAAGTGATCGCCACCGGGACCATCCGGAAACCAAACAACGTCAATTTGTGTGTACGGAAAGAAACGTCGGGGCTCTGGATTGAAAAACAGAAGACCAACGTTAAGCGGGAACGGAGCTTCCTTGGGCCCGCCGACCACATTGACTTGTCTTCCCAATTTGAGCAGGGGGGTGGATTGAGCTGTCTTGGCGAGATCGCTGCCAATCTCCTCCAGAAACTCGCGCATCAAGTCGCGTGACAGATCCGCAACGCGGGCCCGCTGGTTCAACCGATCATCAAACGGAACGGTAGCGCCGAGGGACAGCAGTTCGGTTTCGTCCCGTCCTTTGGCTCTAACTGTGCTGGATCCCTTGCGAACGAAATAGCCCCATTCCTTCACGTCTTTGCCCAAGCCGAGTTTGGTTTTGTAGGGCCGGGTCGCGCCGCCTGGCGCCCAGATCACCAGAACCAGACGACTTTCGATCTTCTCGGGAACGATGATCGGGTGATAGTCCGGTTGAATCGCGCTGTAGCCGAGATTGAGGATCTCTTTCTGGATAGCGTCGATTTTCCCTTC
This sequence comes from uncultured Verrucomicrobiae bacterium, assembly GCA_963804395.1. Lineage (GTDB taxonomy): Bacteria > Verrucomicrobiota > Verrucomicrobiia > Opitutales > Opitutaceae > Fen-1467. The sequence continues at coordinate 47,029 of CAWDQK010000006.1, forward strand.
ATCCAACCCGACCGGCGGTAAAACCGGCCGGCCATCTCTTTCCGCGACGCCGACTATGACGTATCCCCCTCCGAGATTGTGAAAGTCGTTCGCGAATGCACAAATCGTGTGTCCGACACATCTTTCTTCGGGGCATTTGCCGGTTCGCCGCATTGTACCATTGCCTTGGCTGGGAGAGACGATCTGCCTCATGCTGGAGCCTTGGCGCATTGCACAGAAGGTTTTGCGAAACGCGCCGATGATATTCGGTGATAACGATATTGCAGATGAATCATGCGATCGCTCACGTGGGCTTCGGCGAACATCATCCTTCTTCTGGCCGTGTTCGTGCCTTTTTGCTGGGGTGGAGTCGCGGGAAAAGCCGCGGCACCGCGCGACAGTACGAATCCGGACGCCGCGTTACTGGGAGTTGATATGGCGAAATGGATGAACGACGATCTCGATCACTCCCTTCCGCTTGTAGAAAAGCTAAAGGTGAAATGGGTGCGGTTCGGGATTGCCTGGGAGAGAATTGAGCCTTCTCCCGGAAGATACGATTGGGAGCAACTGGATCGCATCGTCAACGAGACCGCGCGGCATCATCTTCACCTGCTGGTCACTTTGCGCGCCCTGAATTCCTGGGCCGGAACGCATCACGCGGGAAATTCACACGAAACAGAGGGCCATCAGGCGGCCACTCCGCCGAAGGACCTGGGGCAGTTCGCACGCTTCGTCGCAGCGGTTGCGGCACGCTACAAGGGCCGCGGCGTCTGCTGGCAGATCGAAAACGAACCCAACCTGGACGTCTACTGGCTGGGCACAAGGGAGGACTATGTCCATTTGCTTAAGACCGCCTACGCGGCGATTCACAAGGCCGATCCGGCGGCAACCGTCGTATCCGCCGGCATCGCGTGCGAGTTTTTCGAAAACCTGGGCGCACCCGAGCAACGCCTGGCTCACCTGAAACCGTGGTTCGACGCCGTCCTGGAATCGCGAGCGTTCGATGCGGTGGACATGCACAACTATTTCATTCCAGAGGAAGGGAATCCGTGGGGTATCACCTTCGGCGGGTACATTCGCACCGTAAAAGGCTGGATGAAAGACAAAGGCGTCCGGGCTCCATTGTGGATCACCGAGTTCGCTTTTCCCAGCGGGCCGCTGACAGTCCGCCAGAAGACGTTGTCTTTTGACGCCGGCCAACAGTCGCGTTTCCTGGATCACGCAGTCGCCGAGGCGAAAACGGAAGGGGTGCAACATCTCTTCTGGATGTTCCTGCGAGATACCGAGGACGGGCAAGGCAATCGCCTCGGATTGACGGCTAGAGACGGGAAGCCCAAAGAAGCTTGGAATCAATTCGTTCGTCTCGCAGAGGACTGATTCCAGCCGATAGCATACGGGGCAGCGCGCCGTTTCCGCCATCGGGTGCCAGCCCGGAGGACCCGCGTTGTCCGCAATCCTATGCGGATCGATGCTCCGTGCGTTCGTGAGATCATTCGGCCCATTCGGCTCTGACTCTTTTTATCGGCCCGGCATACGGGGATTCGAACCCGGAATGCTGTTTTTAGGATGCACGACTAGAAAGATGCCGGTAGTCCGCTAGAGGCCAATTCACTTACGAGATTTCCGCCCAAAAGATCGGAGCCGGGCAAAAGTAGCGGAATGTACCCGTTTGGACAATAGTTGGGCAATATTCTGGTGAAAGCCCTCACGACCTTCAGCTCTGGCGTCACGCTCTGTTCTGACACTCCCGCGCAAGCCCACCAGGGCCTGCGCGATTCCATCGTCCGCCGCTGGTCGGTCCAACAACAAGCCCAACGCCAACGGCGCCGGGCTGAGAACCAAAAAATCGGCCCACAACAGCAGCAAAAACACCGGCCACCAGCCCTCATTCCTGTAGTGCAATTACCCAGCGGCTGGGGTCATTGACTGGAAAACGCGGCGCGATAGAGGATGAAATATGCGGGTTAGATTGGTCCGGACGATCGTGCCAGCTTTTCGTCGGAGTCACTAGGAACGCGGCACGCGCTTTCATAGCGGTTCACGAGATTGAACCAACTCAGCATCAGAATCAGTTTCCGCGTTCTATCGACACCCCAGCGCTCGATTGATGCTCCTAGCAAGTCCTCTCCGAGGGTTGCTCGATCCGCGATATCGTCCGCCATCCGCGCAATCAAAACGATGTCCGGATCTATTCCGGAGACTGGGCCGGCAGCGGTGAGCGCCTCCACCTCAGTTCTCGAAAGCCCACTATTGAGCGCTATACGAGTGGAAGCATGCACAGCATAGATGCAGTTCAATCGTACGGCGGTTCGCACGATCATTGCTTCCCGCAACCTGACTTCGGCAGCAGGGCAGGCGAAGACCGCCTTCATTAGCGCAACAGCTGGGCCTGCGAGATCGCCCGCCGCTGCCAGCGCGATTGCCCCGTTGAGCGTTCCGTCAGGATCGAAATCTTTTCCGAAGGTTGCACGCGCCTCCTCGGCTGTTGGCATTGGCAGACACATATCTGTCATTGCTCTCCTTGTGGATTAGACATTGTGCAAAACAGACTAGCATTAGTGCGGCGTCTTGTACAACTAGGGTAAATGTTTAACCTGGACGGGTGGCGGGCAGGGTTTTTCGAGAGGGTGACGGCAGGAATAGCGCGGGCCGCATTTTTGTCTGGACTCCTTTCGAACCGGCGGCCAGCGTGGCCGGCATGGAAGCAGTGCAACGGATCCAGGGACGCTGGGTCGGTTCCGGGGAAATGGAATGGCTGCGGGAGTGGATGGCGGCGAATCCGTCGTGGAGTCGCAAGCGGATCGCGCGGGAACTTTGCGCGGTGTGGGATTGGCGCGACCGCGCCGGACGACTGAAAGATTTTGCGGCACGCAGCTTCCTGCTGAAGCTGGCGGGCCAGGGGCAGATCACGCTGCCGGCATTGCGGCCGCGAAGCCTGACGGGGTTTCGCCGGCCGGTCCGGGAGCCGGAGGGCTGGAACGAGCCGGCGGCATGGACGGGGGATCTGGCGGCGCTACGTCCGCTGAGCTTCGCGGTGGTGCAGACGGGCACACCGGAGCAGGATGCGTGGAACTTTTATCTGGCCCGCTATCATTACCTCGGGCTGCGGGTTGTGGGTGAAAACCTGGGTTATCTGGTTCGGAGCCATGAGGGGCGCGATGTCGCCTGTCTGCTGTTCGGGGCGGCGGCGTGGCGGTGTGCGCCGAGGGATCGGTTTCTGGATTGGAGTCCGGCCGAGCGGGCCGCCGGATTGTCGGAGGTCACGAACAACACCCGGTTCTTGATTTTGCCGTGGCTACGGGTACCGCATCTGGCGAGCCATGTGCTTGGGACGGCGGCGCGGCGAATCAATGCGGACTGGCAGGCGAAGTACGGCCACGGGCTTAAGTGGCTGGAGACTTTTGTGGAGCGGGAGCGATTCCTGGGGACTTGTTACCGGGCGGCGAACTGGCAGCTGGTCGGGCAGACGAAGGGGCGCAGCCGGCAGGATCGGGAAAAGAAACTGCGGGTGCCGGTGAAAGATATTTACCTGTACCGGCTGGCGGGCCGATGAGCCAGCGCGGCGGCGAACTGAAGCGGGAGAATCGCCGGCTGAGAAGGGAGAACGCCACCCTGCGGCGGCAACTGCGCGCGGAGCGGCGCAAAGGCGCCGCCGATCGGGCGAGGCTGCAAGCGGAGAACCTGCAGCTCCAGCAGCGGGTGCGGGGCCTGCGGCGGCAGGTGTGGGGGAAAAAGTCCGAGCGCTCCCGGGGGCGAAAAAAGCCTCCGACGCCGCCGAGCTCAAAGCCGCCGCAGAAAACCAGCGACCAGCCACGGCACGAGCGCAAACACGGCCCCAAGCCGCTCGACCCGAATCTGCCACGGGTGACGATCAAGCTGCCCGATCCCGATCCGCAGATGCTGATTTGCCCGGTGACGGGCGAACGGATGCGACCGGGCTTTACCGAGACGATCGAGGTGTTGGCGATCATCCCGGCCTCGGCGCTCGTCCAGCGGTTCGAGCGGACGGTGTTTGTGAGCGAGGCCAAGTCGGCGCCGGTCTGCACGCCGTGGCCGGAGAACGTGTTCGCCCGCCACCGGGTCGAGGCGAGCGTGTTTGGCCACATCGCCGCGGAGCACTACTGCGAACACGCCCCGTTCAATCGTGTGGAGAAGCGACTGGCGCGTGCGGGGGTTCGGCTGCCCCGCGCGACGCAGGTGGCGCTCATGAAGAAGCTGGACCAACTGGTGAAGCCGGCGGTCAACACGCTCAAGGACCAGCTGATGAAGAAAGACTACCTCCATCTGGACGCCACGCCGATTCCCTTGTGCGATCCGGCCCGCCCCGGCGGGACGGTCGAATCGACGGTGTGGGGCTACCGGGCCAACGACGAGCCACTGGCGTGGTACCACTTTGAGTCTGCGCGCGGCAAATCCCCGGACCATCCCGACCGGGAGTTGAAAGCCGCCAACTATGAAGGCCTGCTCCAAGTCAACGGCGCCAATGGCCTGAGTGAGATTGGCGTCAAAGGCCAGGTGATTGCCCTGGGCTGTTTTTCGCACGCGCGCCGGTACGCCTACAAGGCCGTCGAAGACGGCGACCGCAACGCCGAGGTCTACCTGGAAGGTTTTAATCGGATCTTCCGGATCGACCGGCTCGCCAAGCACTTCAAGCTGGGCGAGGCGAAGCGGCAGACTCTGCGCCTGACGCACAGCCTGGCGATCTTCGATCTGTTGAGCGCCATGGCCCAAACTGAACTGCCTGAAGCGACGCCCAAGACACTGTACTGGGACTGCCTTCACTACCTGGTTGAACAGGAGGAATACCTGCGGCGCTGCATCACAACGCCCGGGGCTGAGCTCACGAACAACGCCGCGGAGCGCAACCTTCGCCCGCTCAAGACCGGCGTGCGCAATTGGTTTTGGGTCGGCCACCCCACAGCCGGCCCCCGGCTGGCCAATCTGTTCACCCTGATCGAAAACTGCCGGCAGGTAGGGGTGAACGTCGAAGCCTATGTGACCGACCTGGTCACCCGGTTGCCCGGTCATCCCGCGCGAAAGATCGCCGAACTGCTCCCGGCCGCTTGGAAAAATGCCCGCGAAAAGGCCAAGGCTGCAGCCGATCCGCCCGCGGCCTAAATGAGGGCCGGTGCGCTCGGCTGGCGCCACCACTTCCGCGCGCGGGTTTGTTTCAGATCGATCCCGCTCAACAGCAGCTGCAGTTGAGCCGACGTCATCGGCACGGTCTTCTCGCCCGCCTGGGGCCATCGGTAGGTCCCGGTCTGAAGCCGCTTTGCGCAGACGTACATCCCTCCCTCCGAAAACCAGAACAGCTTCACCAGATCGCGGCGCCGGTTCATGAAGACGAAAACGTCGCCGTTTAACGGCCGCTCGAATCCGAGCTGGTGCTCGATCACGGTATACAGACTGAAGCCACGGCGTAGATCCGTCGTGCCCGTCGCCAGAAAGATCTTGGCTCCACCTCCGAGCGTAAACATCGGCGTTCAGGCGCAAGCAGCCGCTTTGATCAGTTGCCCCATCCACGAGGGATCGGTCCCGACCGCGGCCTCCAGCTTCGCACCTCCGGGTAAATAGATCGTCACGGTCGGCCCGGGCATCGGCTCGCTCACCCGCACTTCTGCAAAACCCGTTCCGCTGGGAACCCTGGGAGCCCTGTGTTCATGGGCCTCCTGCGCCTGGCGACACCACAGCGAAAGACTCGACCCACACAGGCCCATCTTCCGGCTGAACTCGACCTGCGAAAGCCCGCTTTCGGAAAACAACGCCACATACTCGGCCTTCTTCTCAGCCGTCCAACGGCGGCGGCGCCGGAGCGCTTCTTCAAGGCCGGACGTCGGAGACGCCGGCACCGTTATCGCCGATCGGTGAACCCCTGGCAATACGCGCTTCATCGCCCGCCACTCTACCAGCTCACCCGCGCCGTGTCTTCACGTCCAAGTTAGACACATACGTCGGACCAGCAAAAGCCCGAAGTCACACCGATGATTGCATTGTCAACCTGATCAGAATCGATCGTGAGGGCAGGCAAGTGGTTCAGTTGTGCGATCGTTCGCCAAAGTTTGACCACCAACCCGTCAGTTTGCGTGCTCAACCATAGCGCGGCATGGATCCCTTCCACATCTGCGGCGGTGAGCCCTGCGGGGAAAGTGTATCCGCGGCCAAGATCGAGACCGGACTTCTCCTGAAACTCTGCCGGCGGGCGACTAAACTCTGCGGCGAAGGGTGAGCGAAGGGGCTTGGGATGGCTGCGCCGCATCCAATTCGAAAAACGGTGCAACAGGTGCATCTCTGCCGCGTCGAACGTCCCATTTGTGGAGAGGCCTACGAGCGGGTCCTCCGTGATTGGGCCTGCACTGTGGCGGCGCACGCCCAGTTTCGTCCGCCCGTAGACGTGAAACCGCCCGCAGGCCCGGCAGAAATAGGTCTCCGGCCGTCTCGGGCAGTTGGGCCCGATCGGATCCAACGGCTGCGCTGCTGGCAAGGCGGTCGAATTCACGGGATCGCGGACTTGAGCCGCGCCGGAATGGGTTTGCCGCGCATTCTCCTTTTGCCCTGCTGAAACTCGGAGACCTTGCGATACGGTCCTCACGATTCTTCGTTGGGTTCGCGCATCTCATGAGCGGGACGGCGATGGATGGCGTCATCCGGCACGATTTCGATCCGCATACCCCAGCCGGCGAAAGTGGTCAACATGCGGCCGAAGGCTTCCAACGTGAGCTCATGCTCGTCTATACCGACAACCAATTCTCCGTTCTCGTCGTCGCCTATCTGGCAGCGGAGAACCGCGCCCCGGGGGACCCACTGATTCGAGCGTTTCTCATACTTGATTTGGGGCGAACCCAAAGGAATCTCGACTGCAACATGTTTGTGGCTCGCGGCCAGCAGAGCTTGCCCTCGCAGACCTTCGTTATGCAGTTCGACTATCTCTTCATCGGTCATCTGGCGAATTTTCGGACCGATGGTCAGATGCGTGCCCGGAATGCCCTTTTCAATGTAACGGATCAACGCCGATTCGCCGTCTCTTGTGACCGTCACCTCGTCTGGGCGCGCAATGTACCGCACTTTGCCTTTCATCAGGGACCTTCAATCAGGCGCCCTGCTGGCCGGCAATCCTGTTTAGCCTCAAATGGGAAGAATGGCCCAGCCGACCTGGTCCGGTTGCGTTCCTGATTGCATGGGTTGCCGATACTGACGATCTGAGCAGTCGGAGCGCTGTCGCGCCACTCATCTGTAGGTCACTGCTTTCCTGCTGCTGCTGTGCCTGGCCGTGCGCGCCGCGGTGTCGATGACCCAATGGGCCGGCGTCGGTCGCGTCGGCTTCGTATCCCGGAACAAGCACGAGTGTCCTTGGATTGGTCGGCGGCCAGCGGCACCAGTGTTTGCGCGGCTCGTGAATGTGACCGGCGAGTAGCAGGCTCGGTGGGTCCCATCGTAGGACATCCCAGATCTGTGGATCGCCGTTGTCCTGGCCATTCACTCCGCTGGCACACGGACAACCCTTCGGAGGGGAATGAGACACGACGATGTCGAAGTGGCCGGAGGACAGGGGTGGGACTTGCAACCAGCCGTTCACGGCGATCCGGAGACCTCCAAATTCGACGGTGTCCCCGTCAACCGCCACGATGTTTCCTTTCCCGCGGAGCCGACGCAACCAAGCGCCTTCTGCATCGGGGTCGACTGAACCCGTGCGAGACTTCGGCCAGAAGTCGTGGTTCCCCGAACACACAACGGTCGGAGTCCGCAGCGAGAGCAGCCACGCGCTGCACTGCCACGCTTGCGTGTGCATCGGAACGTCGGAGAATCCGTCCAGAAAATCACCTGCAATGACGAGCAGGTCGTAATGCGGAGCCTGCTCCTCGACCCATGAGAACCACCATCGGTGAAGATCGGCGAGATGAAGGATTTTCACTGGGGGTGCGAGGATTGGCAATGTTCAACCACCGGAACGGAATTCTCCGCAGGCCACATCACCATGACGGGCGTTGGCAATTCGGGATAGGCAGGCAATACCGGCTCGGTGAACAGCAGATCGGCTGAGCCCCCGTTATGCGCCCTGAAGAATGGCACGAGGTTGAGATGATGGAGAAGAAAAGCGTCGATCTCTGCCTGGCCTCAGAGTGGACGGCGCGTAGAGCAGCATGCCAAACGAGCCGCAACCGTCGCCGAAAATGCCATCTGCAAAAGGAAGTCCCTTCCCAAAGCGTGCGCAATCGCAGCCGCATTGCTGAGCGGTCAGGGTGGAGGCCCACCTCATTCAGCGCACGAATAACCTGGGTAACAGTCGAGTCGATGTCGGCGGTCGGATGTCCCGAACTGCCGTGAAGAAGACCCATTTTGGGTCCGAGAACGAATTTTAGATACAATTTAGGTTTCACGCTATTATAATTGGTTTGGCGCGAAGCGCCGGCACCAATGAGGTTGTGCTGGTCGGTTTGCCTGACGGTGGGCCGTCGGACCTTTTTGCCGGCAAGACCCGCAGGTAATCGACGCCGTCGACGGTGATCTGTTCTCCGAACCGGAACGTAATGGACAGCGATGGAAAGATCTCTCGCAATTTCTCTACCTTCCACTCTTCCAACCAATAACCTGGGTGGTCAATCTCGGCCGTTTCTTCGCTGTAGAGACCGGCAAATCGCAACTCTCCTGCGTCCGTCACGGAGACAACACCCATGACGTGCCGCTGCCCGTGCCAGGCGTGGGCTACCAGGGCCGGGCATAGTTCAGCCCCGGCGTGGGCTACTCCAGCGAGCGTGACGACGAGAGCTGCGGCCGCCACTGCGAGAATCTGGTGATGGAAAATACTGCGGTTCACCGGACACCCCTTTTGTCGAATCCAAAATATGCGATCACCTCACGAGCGCGTCGTAGCCTTCGCGCCGGACTGATGCCGATCCGTTTGCTGATTGAATCCGCCACTTCCAAATCATGGGCCAGCAGACTCCCAAGCTCGGCCAGATTGAATGAAACCTGACACAAGCCAGCAGAATCATTTCCGATGGCGGTTGCCCTACTGAGCAGCGACAGGTACATCACCTTAAGGTTGTCGCTCTTCAGCCACCCGAAGAACAGCCAGTGCGGCCGGCGGCCGTGCCATTCCGAAAAGAACTTCCGCACATTCGGAATGGCATAAAGTTCGGTCGGATCCGCATTGTATCCATCCACGCACCACATCACGCGCCCATACAGCGCATGCAATTGCGCGTCAGGCATGCCATCACCGTCAAATCTGTCTGCGAGGGAAATGCCATCACCGATCTCGATATAGGGACGCCCAATCTCATAGACGACCAGATCGACGTCGTTCATATGCCCTCCTTGGTTGCGCCGACACCGGCCGCTTCAGACCCGCCGGCTTGTAGCCGCCACTGCCAGTAGTCCCAGATGTAGACCATGGCGAGGGTATCGATTCCGCAATAGCGCAACAACTGCGCTGCCATTTCCTCACGGCGCTCCGGCGTCTGCAGCAATAGATAAGCCTCCATTGCTGCGCAACCATCACCGACCGCGCCCATCGATTTCAGGAACGCGTATGGGTCAAGCGTGAACTCCGCATACGGCGCCGCCTTTTTCACCGGCGAATCCACTGACCAGACCGCAGGCAAAACGACTTTTATCGACGTGCGACCCTTCATCAGCGGATGCCAGTAGTGACGAAAACAGAGTTCGTGCATGTCCAGAATCCTTCCCGAGGTCAGAAGCTTTGTGAGCCATTCAAAGTCCGGCCCATCGATTCCCGCTCCTATTAACTCGGCGAGCAATTCGCAGAAGGAGTTCTCCTCGTAACGTGTCCAAATCAGGACAGTGCCGGTGTCGCCCAACGCCGAACGTAGCGCAGCCAGAAAGCGCCGATTGGGATCAGATGCTTCCGTGTTCAACCAAGCCTCGTGCTTCAATTCACCACCCGGTGTGCTCAAACGGTGATTGCTGAACTGGAACAAGGTCAGCCCGGCGACTGTGCTGCCTTGATGCACGGGCAGCAGTGTCCGCACGGTCTCAATGTCCAGGAAATGCAGCGGGTACACGACCTCCTTCATCTCTTCGCCAAGTTCCGGCCCTATGATTTCCCGACCGCTTCTCGTTCCCTCCAATTGCAGCAATTGCCGCTCTGCGTAGTCGCCTTCGATTTTTTCCTCGGGAATGTCAAAGAGACTGATCCTCCCTTCTTTCGCTAATCGATTTGCCACAGGCTTTCCATCCGCGTCCTGAATGAAATACATGTAGGCGAGGTCGAACATGTGGGGACTGACATCCGCCAGTGCTCCCCAGCAGAGATCAAATCCGCTTCGCTTTCCGGTGACTCGGAACTCGCATTTTTTACACCGATAGCCGAGTTCGGGTATTCCGGGATTGGCAAGGTATTGGTTCAGTGCCTCCACCCTGGTCACAACCGCCTTTGCAACACTGATCGCTTCACGCGTCACATCGACTACGCGCAATAGCCGGAACGCCTCTGGCGTTGCTATTGGGTCCCTCAATTTCCATCTCATGCCCACTTGCTCAAAGCACCGATGCAGTCCTTCAATGGATGCGTCGGCGCCCTTCACTGGAACCACCACCAGGCAGCTGATCCGGCTCTCTGGATACAACTGTCGGACGACCAATGCGCGCAGGGCAACCAGCTCAAAATGTTCTCTCCATTCGCGGCGCAGGTTACCCGCCTGGTTGTGAAATTCCAGGCGCTGTTCGTGTCGCCTTGGATCCAACGGCTTCGCCAGCACCGAATAGAGCCTTATGCTCTCGTGTCGAGCCCTCTACAAAATCGATTCGGCAGGATGCACCTTTCCCATAGAACCGGGCATTAGCTACGAACTCGTGATTCTCCAGCAGCCGCTGAGTTTCCTCGTAAGAGCCGTGCGCATCAATCGCCGATGGAAACAGCGCCGAGGCAAGCGCGTGGATTTTCCCCGTTTCCGCGATCATCCATTCGGCAAAACTATTGTCGCGGTCGCTGCGCGGCAGATCAGCGCGGCTGTGCAGAACCTTTTTCGGGCAGGTGCTTCCTAGCAGGTACTCGTTTTCCGTAATCATCGAAGGTCCTTTCCTTGGCTGATCGCGAATGCTGCATGTGGCGCCGGACAGACTTCCGGCGGCCTTTTCCGGTGAGTAAGGCGGTGGCCCTCTCGGCAGAACCGACTGCCGTAAGCCAATGCCGTTTGCAGCGCATTTGCCGTGGGCGAACTCATCGGAAAGACCACCTCTTCTCCAGGCTGCTGCAGATCGACGTGATCGAGGGGCAGGTCGCGGAGCAAAGAATCACGCTGATCGCAGAGAGTCCATCGAAGCCGGTGATTGACTTCGGCTATCAGGCGCCGGTTGGTAGCGCGACGCCGCAGGCGGACCAAGCGTTTGCGCTGATTTCTGTTCAGGGGGGAGTTTTTGTATATTTTCATAAGGGAACTACTTTTTTAGTTTTACGATGCTCAGTTCCCGCTATTTTCGGACAGCCACGCCGTTACGAAATGCTCCGTTTCCTCCGATGGCTCCCAGTTGTCGTAGGCACGCAGATCTGCAACCACCCAGGTCTCCGAGTCTCCAAGCCGCCGCAGAGCGAGAGTCGCCCGCTCCCGTACCGTCACTGCATAGGCGTAAAAGTTGCCTGAGATGATGTCCTCGATAAAGGCTCGCACGCAGTTCTTTTGCAGGTCGGCCTCCTCGCCCAGAGAGCGATAATCCCGAAGCGGCTCGATCTTTCCGGGGATTCCGGCAATCGGTGGCCGCGGGAATGGCGCGAGCAACTCGCATCCTGCTGCGCTATGCTGCCAACGCAGGCGCGTTTCCACTCTGGCGAGCGTTTCCGCGTCCAGTTGGCGGTACGGCCATCCCCGACGCACCGGATCGCCACTGATAAGGAAGCGCACATTATCCACGAGCCAGGCGGTGGGCTCTTCATCGTAATCGGACGCGCTGCTCGCAATCAGGATCAGCGAACTGACCATCGAGCGATCCATCCGCAGCAGCGCCACGGTATCGCGGGTGATCTGCGACAGGTGCGACAGGATGCGGACATAGGGATGTTTTGCCCGAATCGCTTCGGCGAGAGCATTGACCGTTTGCTCCCGGCAATGCGCAGCCGGCAGTTTCTTCAGAAGCCGGATCACACGCCGTTTTGGCGGTAGACCAAGATTCTCCAAGATTTCCCTCCATCGCATTACTGCAATCTCCCGCATCCAGTCGGCACGCGGCTCATCGCTCGGGCCGTGGCTCTGCACTACAAGAACCGCAAGGGCTGGACACCTGCGGATCATATCGCCCATCCGTTCCGGCGAAGTTGCGGCCAGTTCCAGTAGCCTCCAATTGTGACAGGGAATGCCCTTAACGTCTGACACGATCTTGAACGGAATGCGCCGAGTGAATGGCCACAGTCGATCCCCGGGTTTTGCCCAGATGATTTCCTCGCATAATCCGAGATCACGCTGAGGAACGATCGCCAGGGACGGCCAGGGCTCATAGATGATTCTACCGTTCTGGATGCCACCGTCTGCGCGGATGATTGGCTGGGAGGTATCCGTATAGGGCGCTTCATTCATACGAGCGGCCTCCCTACCCGAGACGCACGCAAATGCGCGAGTCGTACCCGCCGAACCGCGAGAAGCAAATCGTCGGTCGCTTCCTCGCCGCTTGTCAGGTAAACATCAGTCAGCGCCAGTAACCCATCGTTGAAAAGAAAGAAGTGCGCCACGTAGCGCCCCTCGTGAAGAAGCGCGCACTGAATCATTCTTTCGCTCAGTGGTGCGAGGATCGCGACGTATCGCAGATCGTCCCACGAAATCTGTATCTTATAATTGGTCTTCATCGGCATTTTTTAGTTTCCGATGTTCTCGAATTGCCGTTACATCCTACGGTTCGGCGGCGATCCAGATCGGTCCCGTCGGCGGTGGATCGAATTGGCGGTACATGAATGCCTGCCCAGGTTCCAACCGCGCCAATGCCGCGGGGCTACACACCAGCCGGTGTACTTTTCGGACCGTGATGCGGTCGCCCGGCGGCCTGTATCCAGGAAGCTTTGGATCAAGCCTGCGTTTCAAAATTATCTCGTCTTCCATTCTTGTACCACACAGACGACTGGCCCACTCCGCGGTTTCGGTTTCTGTGTTGCGGAAGAAGAAGGCTGTGCAGAAATTCGGAAGCAGTACGGATCGGTTTGCTTTTCCTATCGCTCGATCCAGCCCAGCGATCGTTTGCGTGGCGGCGATGACGCCGGCGTTGAATTCACGCAGCAAGGGCAGAGCAACGGCATCATCGTAGCGCTCTCCTCCGACGGTTGCGGCGAGGTGATACTCATCGGCGATTAGCATGGCCAGGCGACGAGAAGCCTTCGGCTCATTGCCCCGCCGAAACACGCCTTGGTAAAAATCCGCTTTGATGCATTTTCCGAGCAGGCTCGCGAGGTGTGGCTCGAGGAACGCATTAACTGAGACTATGACGATTTGTCCCTGCTCGAGTGCCTCCCGGACACTCACGCGATCTTCAGCCTGCGCTCGGAACATTCTCTGCACGTTAGGCGCGAGCAAAGGCCGCAACGCATTGCTGAGCGTCGCTCGTACATTAGATTTCGTGCGTGATTCCAGCCCGCGATCCCAATCGTGGATTGTGTTTAGTGCGAATTCTCCAAGAGGGCGGTCGACTTTGTCAGCTGGCATTGCCTTCACGACTTCTTCAAGCTGATCACGCGAGAGTCTCAATTCGGCCGGCAGACGGTCGTTCAGAAGCCACGATGCTGCTTGAGAAACCCACGGACTGAAGTCGAGCGGTCTGTCCGGTGAGTTTGCTCCAGGTCAATGCCGCTGCGAGCAACCCCTCCCGATACTCATCCCAAAAACAATCGCTGCGAATTTGTCGTGCCGCATGCGAACAAAAGCCTCTCCACATACTCCTGAACTTTCGAGAACTCGTCAAATCCAGCAAAGAAATCGTATGAAAACCTACTGGTCAGCGACAAGACGCGGACATCACGTTCGCGGCCATGTCGCTTTGCCCAATCGGTGACGAAGTCCACCGTCGTGTCGCCCTTGAAATCGAAGACAACCAAGCGCGGGTTTAGCCACGGGATCACTCGCATTTTGCCCAATGAGTTCGCGCATAATTCTCCGCAAGAGAGTCGTCTTGCCGGCTCCGGTGCTGCCAAGAATCAGCAGGTGTCGAATCAGTGCCTCGTTGACTGAGCTCAATCGCGCCAGGATGCCCGTTCCGGTCGGGCCCCTCGTAGCAGGGCACTGAAACAGTCGTCGCTGATTCCGGCGGCTGGTCGATCGGGAGACCCCTGATCAAACGGGATTCGTGACGACAGATCGCCGCTCATTGCTTGCACCACCGGCGGATCAACGAGCAATTCCTCAACCTCGAGTGGGGTTGAGATTGAGGGAGGCCCCGGTGGCCAATCCAGATGAGGTGGTAGCTGGGATCGACGGCGCTGCCACGGTACACGAACGCGAGTGGCGAATTCTGCCGATGGGATCTCGAGGGAAATCCAAGCCGACCCGCAGCCAACGGTCGGGGCCAGGGTGGAGTCCAAAGCGCCGGATTTCGGCGTACGCGTGGATCGCGCCGCGGTGGGAATGTTGCAACCAGCAATGGTGCAGCAGCAGAAATCGCCGCTTCCCGTATTTGAAGATTTGGGCGATTTGCGGATCGAAATGACAACACTGCAAGTGCCCTGCATATTGCAAGTTCGCGCATTGCGAACCCGGACGGAGGACAGCGAAAGACCTTGGTAACTCGGTAGGAGCAGCCGTTAAGTGCCAGGAGGCAGCCATAAATGACTGACGGAGGGAAATAATGCATAGGTGAGTTCTGTTTGTTAGAATCCCGGCGATGCCTCAGATGAAGTGGAAGTACCGCAAGATGTCCGTCGCCCGTTTCCATCGTTGCGCTTCGGTGAGCCCGGCACGTATGCGCAACGCATCCGCTTGCTCTAGGTCGGCGGCCAGCAATCGCGTCAGCTCGCCTGTGTCGTAGCGGGCCGTGCTCAGGCCCGCGCCACCGCGCTGGACGCATTCGACACTGTCCAGCATTGAAAAATAGAGCGCGCTTAGATTGTCGCCATCGAGTGCGCCGAAGTAGATCCAGTGCGGAGACAACTCGTGCCATTGCCGCACAAACCTCCGCACGTCAGGAATGGTGAACAACTCCGCGGGATGAGCGTCGTAGCCGTCCAAACGGTACGTCACACATCCGAACATCGCCCTGAGTTCGGCCGGAGTGAGGCGGCTGACGTCAAAATGTCGCTCCACGGAGGAACAGTCCATCGCCTCAACGTCTGCGCGGGGAATCCTGAAGAGGAACCGCTCAGGATCCATTGCGGACCTCCGTCTTAGCAGAGGCTTCGGCCAGCGCACGCGGGCAGAGGCGAATCTCCCCAGTCTTGTGAAAATGGAAATGACTCCAATCGCACCAGAGCTGGCATCGGCGCATTTCTTCCACGAGCCCCGCGGTCGCGGCGGATATCAAATGGCAGATTTTTCGACGTTTTGGAAAACCCAGGCGGATGATGGAAGTGGAGCTTTTGAGGAGGCAGATCGTGCGCGCCGCACAATTCACAGCCACGTTTCGTTTTTTCCTGCCGGATCATCCGGCGGTTAATAGGGCGAAGGCGCTCCTTGCGCCGACACTCCGTTTCGTTTCTCGTTTTGCCGAGTTTGAAGAGAATTTTCATCCACTTTTAGTTTCGGCGTGCTTTATGACTGGCTTTCGCTTTTCCAGTCATCGATGAGCCGCTCGGTTGTTCTACCCGGTGGCTCATGGTCTTTGGGCCGCCGGTCTTCCACCACCGGGCGTTCTCAGCCCCTTTCATTAGGATCGCAGGCGCGACCCGTCTGAGGACTGAGCAGTCAGGTGAGCAACGACCGAGATCGAGCTGAGGTCGAACGCCTCCTTGGAGAATCTTCGCCGTATCGGATCGGCGCCGGCCGGACTCGTCAGGAAACTTGAGCGCAGATTTTGAATTCGTGCGCACCCGATTGTTCGGGCGCGAAGCGCAAAGATCACCTTTACATTTTCTCTGCGAAGCAGGCCGTGGAAAAGAGCGGGATGTCTTATTATGTCAGTTTCGAGAGATACCGGGACGCCGAACGCGCGGCCGTATACCGACGATGAGAGTGAGGCCTATGCACTGCAAAACGAGCGGACCCTTTGGTTTCGGCAATTCTGAAGCCGAACCCCTCCTGCTGGACTGCGACTACCTGCTCGCGGCGTGCGTTGATTTCTCCGTCGGGCGGTTTCCAGCGACGACCTTCCAGAGGAAGTCTTGAAAGTGGCGTACCAGGGCCTCGGTCGCCTGTTGACCCAAGCCGCCGGATTGAACACAGGCCCGTCCCGATCTGGAATTTCAGATCGGCGAGATTATGGCGACCGACCGGTGGATTGGGAAGGCCACGGGGCGATTTCAGCGGCGGCGGGGAAAGGGGCGCTTGCAATCAGTTGTCAATCGCCTGTAAGTAGATTGACGCCACCGATTAGTCCACCCCCCGGCGCACGGAGATGATCCTCGACGAAATCAAGCAGCTATCCAATGGGGCGGAGTTCCGCCGGGCCGACCTCCACATTCATTCTTACGGCGCCGATGGGTCGTATGACGTGACCGATGTCACTATGACGCCGGAGGCCATCGTGGATACGGCGATTCAGGAAAACCTCCACGTGATCGCTATTACCGACCATAACGCGATCGGCAATGTCCGGCGCGCGGTCGCCCATGCATTGGGAAAGCCTATCCTTGTAGTGCCAGGCGTCGAGCTGTCCACCGCGCAGGGGCACTTGCTCATTTACTGCGAGACGCCCGAGAAGCTCGCCGGGCTTTTTGGGAAGCTTGACATCACCGCGGATCGAATGGGCTGCAACAACACGATCACGCAGTGCCTCCAGTTCGCGGCCCAGTTCGACGGCTTCGGCATTTGTGCCCACATCGAGCTCGGCGCGGGGCTGGAACTCGCCTACCCAAAGTTTGACGCTTTCAAACAGCAGATCCTGAGCGCCAAGAACCTGCTGGCCTTGGAAATCTCGAATCCGGCCAGCATCGATTGGTTTTCGCACAACGACACCAATCCCGACCGCAAGCATTGCGCGGCCCTGCGCTGCCAGCATCTCGGACACGAAGAGGAGGTGGAACTACCGAAGGTGATGTCCTCCGACGCGCATACGCTCGGTGCGTTGGGCAAAAACGCCGCGGGAAACCGAAAGCTGACCCGCGTCAAAATGGAGTCGCTGACGTTTGATTCGCTGCGGATCGCGCTGCTCGACGGTGCGGCCCGGGTCCGGCTGGAAGACCTCCTCCCTAACGGAGTCCCGCAGTTTGTCGGCATGAAACTCGAAGGCGGGTTTCTGCGCGATCAGGTGATCCACTTCAGTCCGAACCTCACCTGCATCATCGGCGGGCGCGGAGCCGGGAAATCAACTCTGTTGGAAGCGTTACGGGTTTGCTCTGGCAACGTCGTGAAGAAGAAAGAGAACGACATCGTTGATTCGGAGGTCTGGCCCGACGCAATCACACTTATTTACGAGGATGAAGTCGGCCGCCAGCACACGCTGACACGCAGCAAACTCAACGCGGTGGTCAACGGCGACCCGAACGGGCCGCTCGTGCTCCCGATTGAGAGCTACGGCCAGGGCGAGACGGCCGAAACCATCCAGCATTGCGATGAAGATCCGGGGATCCTGCTCGGATTCCTCGACGGCTTCGTGGACCTCGCGGAAATGCGGCGACGGGACGAGCAATTGCGGGAGCTGCTGCTCGAGAACCAAACGCTCATCGAACGGTTGCAGCTCGACCTGAACCGAATTCCGGAAATCGACGCCGCGAAGAAAGTTGCCGACCAGCAGGTCGCGACTCTCAAGACCCAGAAGGCGAGCGAGGTGGTCGAGCTGGAGGAGAAGCTGGCCAATGGGCGCCGGTTTCGCGCGCAGTTGATCGAGAAGCTTTCCGAACTCCTGAAGTCGATTAACGGCAGCCTAAGCAGCGAGGACCTGAAGAATCTCGCCACCGCCATGGATGGGAAAACGCTGGCGGTCGGGAAAGCCGAATTCGACGCGGTCATCGCCCTCGTGAAGTCGCTGGCCGGCGAGGTGGAGACGTTGTCCTCGCAGCTTAAAGGAAAGATCAATACCTCGACGGCGGAAATCAATGCGCAGTTGAAAATCTGGGCGGCTAAGGAGCAGGATACGCAGACGAAGATTGAGGATATCCGCCGTGAGCTGGAGAAGCAGAAGATAAAGCTCGACATCGCCTTTATCCGGAAGGTGACGAAGGACGCTTCGGATCATGCGACCAAGCTTTTGGAGCTGAAGAAGAGCGTGCCGAAGCAACAGGACGCCTTCAAGCAGCGCCGGGAGTTGCTGCAAGAGCGCAGGGAACTGAAGAGCCGGATGTTCACCACCCGGCAGGCCTTCGCGACGGTGATTACAAAGAACCTCGCCGCCACCGTCGTGGACTATCGCGTCACCGTCCGGTTCCACGAAGGGGTTTTCTCCCCGGAGCTGGAAGAGCAGGTGAAAACCGCCATGGGCTGGCGCACGTCGCAGGTTCCCAAAGCGCAGTTGCTGGCGGAGAGCCTGTCGCCGCTAGCGCTGCTCGATGCTATCGAGCACAACGATTCCAGCGCGCTCGAAAGGATTCTTGATGAGAACAAGAACCGCGTGTTCTCCAAGGCCGAAGCCCTAGACATTCTGGCCAAGCTCAGGGTCTGGGGGTCGTGGGTGGCGATCCAGCGGTGCGTTTTTGAAGACCGCCCTGAGATCATCGTCGCGAAGACGGTCGTCCTCGCCAACGGCAACAAGGCTTATCCGGTCAAAGATTTTACCAAGCTTTCGCTCGGCCAACAGCAGTCGATTCTCCTCACCATTCTGCTTTTTTCCAAGAGCAAGACGCCGCTCATCATCGACCAACCGGAGGACAATCTCGACAGCGAATTCGTTTACAAAACGCTCGTACATTCCCTCCGCAGCATCAAGGAACACCGGCAGGTCATCATTGTGACGCACAATGCCAACATCGCGGTGCTCGGGGACGCCGAGCTTATCATTCCGTTGCGCGGCGCAAGCGATGTTTCTGTGATTCGCGACCGAGGTTCCATCGACACGGCTGGCACGAAGGAAATGGTCTGCACGATTTTGGAGGGCAGCAAGAAGGCGTTCAAACGTCGGCAGGTGGTGTATGGCTTTTGAGCAGTTCACCGATGACGGAAGACGCAAGATGTTGGTGTGACATGGTCGGTCAGCCTCCACTGGCACCATAGACGCCTCCGTCGCGTTCCGGGTAGCTCTCAAACAGGTGCTCAAAAAGAGGGCGACACACTTCTGCTCGTAAAGCGGCTTGCCGGGCTTGCCCATGGCCTTGGCGGCTGTCGCCCGCAGGCTGCCGCCGGTGAACTCCTGGATGGAGGAGTGATGGACGAGGTGGTCAACGGCGGCCATGGTGGTCATAGTAGGATCCTTGAAGATCACCGATCTTCAAATCACCTGCACGCCAGCGGCGCGAATCTGCTAACCAATTCCTTCCGGCCCCCCGGCGACAATTAGACCCCAGCGCCGGTCTCTTTGAACAATAGCAATCGCCTTTGCGTTGACGATTTCGTTTTCGTGTGAAACACGCCGCCCGACGGAAGTCCGGCTTACACTATGCATTAGGCGACCTACTGCTTTATGGAAGTTAAGGCAGCGCTTTTTCGCTTCGAAGAAGCCGGAGGCATAATCTCAATGATCACGCCGTTGCGCGATCGGCCGAACCATCGGTCAAACATCGATTAGAATCACATAAAACAATGAATACTAACAACAAACCTATCATCACATCCGATGATGTCGCCAAGGCGTTTGCGGACCAGGCAATCACGCTCAATGACGAAATCCTCGCGATCATTGAGAAGAAATTGAAAGATTACCTGAGCGCTGAACTCGCCTTCCGGGCTTACCGTGAATGGCGCGCCACAAAGTTCCCGCGACCGGAGAAAGCGCCAGCGAATCCGTCGGCTTGACCGGCGTTCATCAGATTATCGGCGAAGCCGGCACAAGACCGAGCGCGCGGAGCGCGCGATTTAGTGATGCCGGGGTGAAGGCGAAGCCAAACCCTGGCAGCACTAAACGGTCTTGCACAAGTGCTGAGCGAAGCTCGCCCGAACACATTATGTGCGAAGCACCGTCGCCGTGTCCCTGTGAAAGCGAAGATAGTCCAGAAAATGGGGGGGGCTGTGGAAGCCTATTAGAAGAAGAAACACCATGGCTCCCCAGGCGATGTTAAAAATGACCCCAAAGTCCCCCCAAAAAAACCGCCGCATATCGAGTAAGCCCATAATCACCCTACGCCTCCGAGAATCAATGTATCCCTAGACCAAACCCGGTAAGTGGAGAAATCGGCTGGCGACAAAAACCACA
Organism: uncultured Verrucomicrobiae bacterium; assembly: GCA_963804395.1. GTDB lineage: Bacteria > Verrucomicrobiota > Verrucomicrobiia > Opitutales > Opitutaceae > Fen-1467. Next base: position 67,369 of record CAWDQK010000006.1, read on the forward strand.
GCAATCCCATGAGCAAATTAGCAAAAGGCAAGATCACCGCCTATGTCGATACACCCCGGTCCATTGAACACCTGAACCCGACTTCCCTGACGCACCGCTTGGATCAAGCAAGGAGCAAGGAAAAGCGCCAGTTTCTGTCCCGCCTTGAACCGCTAATCACCAAAATACCGATCCACGCCCGGCTTCCGAGTTTGGGCGATGGTTTCATGATGGATCCTGACGGAATCGAGATGTCTTCTGCCGACCACAACGCTCTCCTTGGTTCCGCAAAAGTCGAGCGACGGGTCTACTATATTACGCAATATCGGTCCGATGGGCGCAGTTTTAAACAGAAGCGCTATACGAAAGCGGTGCGTCAAATGGGTGTCACATTTCCTCCTGAGATTAACCTTGCTCTGGCACGCCTCGAGGAATCTACGGACTTCACAGCGAAGACCTTTGTGAAGGAGGCAGCGGTTAAGGTCGCCCGCGCATTCAAGACGGCGACTGGTTACGACGTTCTTGAGATCCAGGTCCACCCCAAGGAAGGGTGCCTCCACTTTCACATCACCTACGCAGTCGTCACCAAAAACCACGAGCTGATCCACGCAAAAGAATCAATGGGACGACCCGGACCGCACTTTCTGGGCCCAGCATTGACAGGGGCTCTGCGGCATGGTGACCACGGTCTCTTGCCTGCTGATCGCCTCAGCTCGGCCAAAGGTTTGTTAAAAGACCGCTGCAAGAACGGCATTGAACCCATCGATTGGAGAATGGCCGAGATGCTCGATGGGATTTGTGAGCAGTTTGTCGCCGGGCAATCAAAAGAGGCTCGGAAAGTATTCTCCGACGCATTCAACGACTACAGGAAAATGTTCACGGAGGCGGATCTTAACACTCCAGAGAATCTATTGGCCCGTCTGAAATCGGTCGAGGAAGAGAATAAAGCCAAGGACGTCGAGATTGAACGACTGCGAGCAAGAATCACCCCGGCACAAACATCCGCTGAAGAGTCGCCAACGTCTGAGGGATCCTCAACAGCATACAGCAAGACGCATGAGAAGTCGTTACAGGGGAGGGAGGATTTTGCCCATTCTGCGGAAAGGTTGACTATGAGTCCGGCGATAGAGACCGCATCGCCCTCTTTGCCGCCATCTCCTGTCGGGCAGTCGTTGCTCAAAGAGAGCCAGAAGCGGCTGATCGAAGCCCGACAAACTACCGAGCAACTTGAGACGGAAAACGCCAGACTGCGTCGGGAGATCGCCGAGTTGAAGCGTGCTCTGCAGCCGGAAAAACAGTCTGGGGAACAACCGGCGGCATCTGTTGAGTCTGATATTGGTACGAGCTACAAGTCACCCAAGAATCCTCAGCAAAAGTCCCAAGTTTCCGCGTTCCAGCCCCAACCCCCTCTCGATGACGGCATTCCACTTTCCTAACCTGTTCAATATTGAATCGATGCCAATCCCTACTTCCTGGCGACCATCAGGCCCTGCGAAAGCCTGGTTTCAGCGGGAGATGGGAGCAGGGGTTGGGCTTGCCTCGAAAAAACGGACACTAATTTAGGCGGCTTTGTTGTCGTTTAGTGTTTGTTGATTTTCGAAGGCCACAGGGGAGAGGTAACCGAGGGAGCTGTGGCGTCTCCTTGGGTTGTAGAACGTCTCGATATAATCGAAGACGGCAAGCTCTGCTTCGCGGCGGCTGGCGAGAACGGTCTCGTCCAAGCCGGTGTCGGTTTTGAAGGTGCTCCAGAACGACTCCATGGCGCGCGTTGTCGTAGCAGTTTCCGGCCCGGCTCATGCTGCGCTCCAAGCCGGCGGCGGCCAGGAGCGCGACGTACTCAGCGTCAACGTACTGGCAACCGCGGTCGGAGTGATGCAACAGCCCTGGCGAGGGTCGGCGCCGCTGGAGAGCGTCCCGCAGGGCAGCGAGGGCCAAGCTCGCGTGCAGTGTCGGGGCGCACGCCCACCCGACAACGCGGCGGCTCCAAGCATCAAGAATGGCGGCCAAGAACAACCAGCCTTCCGCGGTTTTGAGGTACGTGATATCGGTGCGCCACGCCTGGTCGGGGCCCGTCGGGGCGGGACGTTGCGCGATGAGGTTCGCGGCGACCGGCTGGGCATGGCGGCTGTCCGTCGTGCGCGGCCGGCGCCGGTTCTTCTTCTTGCCGCGCAAGCCTTGGGCGCACATCAGTCGGGCGCAGCGGCGCTTGCTCGTATGCGTGCCCGCTTCCCGCAGATCCTCGACAATCCGCGGCGCTCCATAGGTGCCCCGGCTCGCCTGGTGGAAGGTGGCGATCTGCGCCGAGAGCGCCGTGTCTGCGTTCGCTCGGGCGCTCGGTCGCGCTTGCTGCCACCGGTAATAGCCGCTGGGCGAGACGTCCAGCAGGCCACACAACAAACGGATCGGATGGTCGCCCTTCATCGCTTTGATCTGGGCATACCGCTCTCGGGCGGTTCGGAGAGGATGCCCAATGATTTTTTTAGGACGATCTCCCGTTCCCGCAGCCGGACGATCTCGGTGCGCAGACGGCCATTCTCCTTCTGGGCCTCCTCCAGGGTCTGCGGCGCTGGACCTCCTCCGGCACCTGGCCGCGGCGCATACAGTCTGCGCCACTCATAGAGTGCCCAGGCCGGAATCCCCAATTCCTGGGCCACGGTTTTGGTGGTGCGATCGCCGTGTAACGTCAGCTCCACGGCATGCCGTCGATACGTTTCGTCAAACTTGCGCCGGGGCGTTGCCCCGGACCCGTTCCGGTCTGTCTGCTTCATGAGGTCCTTTCTTTCGCCCAAACCGGCCGACCCCGCGTCCAGCGCTGTTTGGTCGCTTCCTGCGGCAAGCTTATTGCTCCTGTCCTCGGAAGCGACCGCACAGCTCACTCTTCACGCTTCGGTCGTGTGTCCACGAAATCGAGGCAATCTCACTACCATGAGGCATTGCGCCTGATCAAACGTCATGTCGGCGCGAGCCCGGAAGATGCGATCATCTGCCAGGGCTCGGGCATGACCGGCATGGTGAACAAGCTCCAGCGCATGCTTGGCCTGCGCCTGCACGAGCGCTTCCGGGACCAACTCCGGCTTTCGGAGGCGGATCGGCCGGTGGTTTTCGTCACCCACATGGAGCATCACTCCAACCAAACGTCGTGGATCGAGACCATCGCCGACGTGCGCGTAATCGAAGCCGACGCCGACGGACTGGTCAACACCAGCAGCCTGCGCGCTCTGCTGGAGACCTACCGGGACCGCCACGTGAAGATCGCCGCCGTGACCAGTTGCTCAAACGTCACCGGCTTGTTCACGCCCTACCACGAGATTGCAGGAATCATGCATCGAGCGGGCGGAGTGTGTTTCGTAGATTTCGCGTGCAGCGCGCCCTATATCGAGATCGACATGCATCCCGCCGACCGGCCCGACGAACACCTCGACGCGATCTATTTCTCTCCGCACAAATTCCTCGGCGGTCCCGGCGCCAGCGGTGTGCTGGTGTTCAGCAAGCGGCTCTACCACAATCGCGTGCCGGACCAGCCTGGCGGGGGCACCGTCGACTGGACCACGCCTTGGGGCGAGCACAAATACATCGACGACATCGAGGCGCGAGAGGATGGGGGCACCCCGGGCTTTCTGCAGGCGATGCGAACCGCTTTGTGCCTTCGACTTAAAGAGGAAATGGGCATCAAAGCCATCCTCGAACGCGAGGAGGAACTGCGCGAGATTGCTTGGTCGGGCCTGCAAGAAGTGCCGCGCCTGCACCTGCTGGCCGACCGGCAACCGCAGCGGCTCGGCGTCCTCTCATTCTACATCGAAGGCCTGCACTACAATCTGGCCGTGCGCCTGCTCAATGACCGGTTCGGCGTTCAGGCCCGCGGCGGTTGTTCCTGCGCCGGCACCTACGGGCACTACCTGCTACACCTCTCCCGTGAGCAATCGAAAGCCTTCACGGCCCAGATCGATCGCGGGATCAAGAGCGACAAGCCGGGCTGGGTGCGCCTCTCGCTGCATCCCACGATGACCGACGAGGAGGCCCGCTTCCTTGTCCGGTCGGTCGCAATGGTCGCGGAGAACCACCGTATCTGGGAGGCCGATTACCTCTACGATCCGCACACGAACGAATTCAGGCACCGCGCCGAAGACGACGCGATCGAACGCCGGGTGCGCGGTTGGTTCGACGGAACACCCGAGGCGGGCTTGACCAGCCCATAAGCCTAAGTGGACCCGGCCCATTCGCTCATCCTTGCACCGACGGGTCTCGCTCCAGTTTCTCGACGATCCGCACCGCATCGCGAATGAAGACCGCGCAACGCCCCTCGCGGTAGCCGCGTTCCTTGAATTCGCGTTCGCCCGTCTCGGTGTTGAAATCACAGCCGCCGAGCAGGTCCCGACAGATGCATGTGCCATGAGACGCCTCGAAGCGGCGCATGAACTGCCCGGCAAGAGCATAGGTCGCATCCGTCCTGGCCTTCGGCTCGCCCAACGCGCGCCCGTGACGGCTGCCCAGTGCCATGATAGCACCCGTCACCGCCCCGCAGGTGTCCTGCCGGTGCGCAATGCCGCCGCCGAAGCCGCTGGCGATGCGCAGCGCAACATCGCTGTCACCGCCTGGTAAATCGGAAAAAGCAAAGACAACCGCTTGTGCGCAGTTGTACCCCTGCCGAAAAAGTTCTTCCGCCCGTTGTGCAGGGGGCGAATCAAGTGGTTCACTCATGGAACGTTCTATATCAGATTCCCAAGTAGGGACGCAATCCGCCCTTGCTTCTTCAAGACATATGGGAATGCAGGACGCCGCGTGAAGTTTAATGAACTGGATGCTTGCGGGATTCACCAACCCAATCGCGCACAAAGCGCCGGCAGGTTCCTTAGTGCGATGGCATCGATGCCGTCGCCCAGCCCGTAATCACTACCGCCGGAATGGACAACGAAGACCGCGGTCAGGTCGAGATCGCGCTTTGCGCCAATCATCGAGGGGGTCTTCCCCGGAGCGTCGTTGTGCTTGAATTCAAAACCGTATGTTCGGCCGCAACGCTCCACAACCATGTCCATCTCGTCACCGCTGTGGACGGCGTAGGCGAAGCACTCCTGTTCGCGCAACCCGAGTGCGCGAATCGTCTGCTCAACCGCGAAGCCTTCCCACGACTGGCCCATCAACGGGTGCGCCCGCAGATCGTGCAACGTACGGATCGTGAGCAGCGCATGTAGCAAGCCGCTATCCCGGATGAAGAGTTTCGGCATTTTGCGCATGCGTTTACGCAGGTTGCGGTCGAACGGCTGCAACTGCCGTAGAAAGTACATGCCCTCGAACAGCTCAATATGGCGCTGAATTGTCTTGTAGTCCACGCCAAGCACCCGCGCCGCTGCCGAATGGTTCCATGGCTGCGCATGCGACTGGGCGATGAACAATAACAGTCGTCGCAACGCCGATTCCGTCATACGTGTCCCGGCCAACTGGCGCAGGTCTTGCCCAACCAATGTGCGCAGATAGTCGAGCCGCCAGCGGAACGAGTCGTTTTCGTCGCGCAAGAATGCCGGCGGCAGCCCGCCATGCAACCACAGCGCGTCTTGGTATTGCGGCTCAACCTCACTCATATTGAACCCGCCTGCCTCCAGAAACGCCACCCGGCCAGTGAGGCTCTCAGAAATCCGCTGAACCAAGTGGGGCGCCACGCTGCCAAGCAGGAGAAACTTCGCTGGATTGGCGGGACGATCCGCGAGAAAGCGAAGAATGGGGAAGACTTCCGGCACGCGCTGCACTTCGTCGATAACGACGAGGCCATACAATCGCGAGAGTTCACCCTGAGGGTTGTCCTCCAGTCGTCAACGCGCAACCTCATCCTCCATATCGAAATAGTTGCCTTCCGAAACCCCGAGCGTCCTCGCTAAATGCGACTTCCCAACCTGCCTAGCCCCAAGCAAGGCGCAGATCGGAGAGCCTGATAACAGCCCGATCAATTCCTTACGCATCTCTCCACGAATGATTTGCATTCTTTATTGAAAGTTAGGATTATAACTCCTATATTTCAATCACAATGTCGTCGGCACGCCTCAATCTGCTGCCTTTCGATCAACTCGACGATGCGCAGTTCGAGGCATTCATGCTGCATTTTCTCGGCTCCGACATCAGTCTGGATATCATCGAGAATCACATTCTGGGAGAGAGTCCCGGGACTGCTACCGCTGCCAGCGCGCGTTATCGGATCGTCCGTGCGACGTTGGTGGGGCGTAGCGGACAAGATCAACACGGCATCGACCTGCTCGCCTACGCCGAATCCGGCGCCGTGTGGGCTTTTCAATGCAAGCATTGGCCAAAAAAGAAATTTGGGACAGGGGAAGCTCGCGATGTGATTGACGAGGCGCAATCCAGATTTCCTGAAGCCCAACGGCATTATCTGATCCTCACTCACGGAGCTGCGCATCCGGTCGAAGTGCGTCGAATTGTCGAAGCCGATCCGAAGTGGGAACTCTGGGAAGCATCCGAGTTGTGCATGCGTTTTTTCAAGGAGATGCCCCGCCCGAAACAGATCGAAGCGATCCGTCGCTTCTTCCCCGCCACGGCAGATCTGCTCATCGCCCAGCTCTATCCGCAGCAGGATGAACTGCTTGTGTCCGCCGATGCGTTCTTCGCGCGCAATTCGCCGATCAACCATGGCACGAACCTCGTCGGCCGGGAGAGCGAGCTCACCAAGCTCGTTGACTTCGCCCAGTCAACCGGACCCGCCGCCGCCATTCTGTCCGCGCCCGGCGGTGTCGGGAAAACTCGCCTGCTGCGCGAGCTCGCCAAACGGATTGCACAAGCATCTCCCGACACGCGGGTGTTGTTTCTCAACCCCGATGCAAATCCTCAGGCCAACGCCGACGCTCTGCGCGCCGCAGAAGATGGCAGGTTCTTGGTCGTTTTCGATGACGCCCATCGCGAGGAGATCCTGCGCGACGACATCGCACGCACCGTCGCCGAACGGCAAGGCCGGCTCATACTTGCCGCCCGCCCGCAAGCCGTTGAGGCGCTTCGGTCCTGGCTGCTCGACCGAGGTTTCTTGGCCGCACAAAGCGAGACAGTTCTTCGCCTGCCTGCACTCACTGCCGACGAGATGAGGTCGCTCGCCGCCGCCGCACTCGGCGCCAAACACCAAAAGCGCGCCGCCCAAATCGCCAATCTCGCCCAAGGCTGCGCCCTCATCGTCACCATCGCAGCCGACCTGATCAAACAGAAGCCGAGCGAGATCGATGCGTTACTCGATTCGACCCACTTCCGCCGCACCGTGTTCGACCGGCTGGCTGACGAGACGCTGAAATATCTCGGGAAAGGCACCGATCTGGCGCTTGCCAGGGAAACCCTCAACTTGCTCGCCGTTCTTGCGCCATGGTCCGAGCAAGTGCTTTCGCTGGACAAGATCGCCGGGCTGCTCAGCTGCACGCCCCGCACCTTCAACAACCTCGTTCGACCAACTGCAATCGTCCGGTGTGGTTGTGCAAACACGCTCCGGTCTCCGTGTAGTCCCAGACCTGCTCGCCGACCACCTCGTGCGGAAGGCCTGCTACACGGCAGACGGTCGCCGCACCCCGCTGGCCGGCGACATCCAGAGAATCATCGCGCCGGCCTTTTCCTGCGACACAGGCCTGCACGTCATTCGCAATCTCGCCGAAGCCGAAGGTCAGCAAGGCGATCGCGATGGTGCGTTGGTCGAACCGTTCTGGAAGAGCTTTCGCAAAAAGTTCGGCAACGCTGACTTCTTCAAGCGCAAGGCGCTCATCGGGGCATGGGCGCGTTTCGGCGTCTGGCAGCCAAAGCGGAGCCTGGAACTGGCGCGACTTGCCATCGATACGGTCGATGCCCCACCTGCTGAAAATCTTGGTGCGGACATCGCGTCCGTGTTCGGCATCGCATCTGTGCACAAGGATGTGCTGGCCGCCGTGCCAAGCCTTCTCGCGCCGATTGCCATTTATCAGCCGAACTTCCGCAGCGAGGCGTTGGGCTTGCTCTGGCAACTTTTCCGCAATGAGGCCCGCTGCGACGAAAAGAATCCCACAGGAGCCCTCGGCGCCATCGGGCACGTCGCCAGCTTCGACAAGCATCTTCAGTTCGACGCCTCGGCCGTGGTTCTCTCCTGGCTCAACACCCTGGTTCGCAACGCCGATAACGCCCGTCCGCTGCTAAACGAACGGACGCCTGTGCTATCCGTGGTCCTTAAGCCGATCTTCGAATACACCGCCGAGTCCACGGAGGTCCGCGGCATGACTTTCTCATTGGTTGAACGGACAATCCCAGCATCGTCCACCCACCAACTCCGGACCGACGCACTCGCGTTGATCGGCGACTGGGTGCTCCCCGCCGGAGAGATCGCCGTGCTCAATGTGCTCAGCGTGCTTGAGGCTGCCATCAGTCCACCGCGTCAGGACTGGACGCAAACACCGCCCGGAGATTGGGTCAACTCCTGGCTGCCCTACCGAAGAGCCGCACTGGCGCTGCTTGAGAAGGCTCTCTCTCTCCAGCCGACACCAAGAGTCGCATTTTACGTCAGGAAGATCCTGCGATCGTTGTCTGTCTCAGCAAATCGGGACGTTCTACAGCCAGAATTCAGCCGCGTACTGGGCGCGATTCCCGAGTCAGCGGAATTGCGGTTGACCCGCATCCTGCTGTCGAACCGCTGGAGCGAGTTCGTCAACCACCTGCCAATTGGGGAAAGGAAAGCCCTCGTTGAAAAAGATCGCGCCTTGGACCTGTGGAACGAGCTTGCAGACAACGTCGCTTCGCGTCTGGCGAAGGCTCTACCATCAAGCACAGCGCTCTACACTGAAATTGAGCGCATCGACACCGAATACTCGGCCGTCGGTGAGCAGCCTGAATTCGGCGAACTTTTCGCAGCGTTTGCCCGTACCGCGCCGGATCTCTCGCTGGCGGTCCTCGACATTCTCACCTGTCGCCCGAAGACCGCCTATGACCGTTCCATGTTCAGACTTGTCCCTGAGAACTGTCGTCTGCCCGAGCCCAGCATGCTCTGCAGGGTGCAATCGATCCTTTCCTTCCCCAACCCTGTCCGCTGGCAGGCGCTGCTGAATTGGCTGAGTTGGCGCGGCTCCGGTGAAATCGGGCCGGAGCTCGTCGACCTTGTTTCGACTTGGGCGCATCGCATCAATGATGACTCGTTCCCTCATGTTGTCGGCCACTTCTCCTGGCCAAACCCGCGCACGGCCAAGCTCGACGAAACAATCCTCGATCGACTTTCGCTAGCGGCCTTGTCGGGTGAAAGCCTCGACATACTTTGTCAGACGCTTGGACACCGCGCTCAGCTTGAAGACGCTTCCCATCTATCGATCGAATTCGTCAACCGTCTGATTGACGAGTTACACCGGATCGACGACTTGGCCCGCCATCACGAACCATCGATCATTCCAGTGCTCGCCCGGCTGGCTCCGCGCCGTTTCTACGCGATGCTCGAACGGCGAATTCGCGAAGCTCAAACGTCGCATCAGCGTTCATCAAACTATCGGCCATTTCCGTTCGCCGATGTCATAGCCCTCGACGGGCTCGTCAACGAATCGGACTATCAGGACCTCGCCCGCGCCCTTTTGCACGAAATGCGAGCAGCCGCATCCACAGAAGAAGCAACACCTTGGATAACCCTGTTCCAATGGGCGGTTCTGCATATCTCGCCACTCGGACTGAAGCTCCTTTGTGAATGGCTTCCCGAAACAAAGACTGCCTCTGAACTACATCGCCTGATACAATGTCTGGGCTACGACGGTTCGGTCAGAATCTTTGACGATACCGACTTGGTCGCTAACATTCTCATGCAAGCCCGGCGAATTGCGCCCATGGATTTCGAGCATTTGCGCAATGTCCTGATGGCAACAGCGAGTGCCTCCATTCGGGATGGAAGAACCCCCGATCCCGCGTCCCGCTATTACCGCGACGAGGCCGCCAAAGCCGCGGTCGTACACGCGAGCGATCCGGAACTCGCCGCCTTTTATCGCGAGATCGTCCGCCGCGAAGATGCCGAAGCCGCCTTTCTGCGCCGCCAGTCAGCAGCGGACGAAGAAGAATGGCGCTACGACCGTTGATGAACCACTGTCTTGCCCCCCATGATCACCATCAACCTCCTCGTCGAAAACACCGCCCGCGGTCCGGGCATCCTCGGTGAACACGGGCTGGCCTGGTGGATCGACACAGGCACGCACCGCGTGCTCTTCGACACCGGGCAGGGGATGGCTCTCACTCACAACGCCGCGCGCCTTGGAATCAAGCTGTCGCAGGCCGATGCAATTGTCCTGAGTCACGGCCATTTCGACCACGTCGGCGGACTGGAAGCGGCACTGACGGCCGCGCCGCAGGCGCCGTTGTTCCTGCATCCAAGCGCAATCGAGTGTAAGTTTTCGGGAACCGATCCTTCCGTCCCGCGCCACATCAGCATTCCGTTTGTAGAATCGGAATTGTTCCGGCGCACAGGCCGCCGCATCGTCGCCAGTCGTGAACCCACCGAGGTTGTTCCCGGCCTATGGATGACAGGCGAGGTCCCACGCACCAACGATTTCGAGGATACAGGCGGACCGTTCTTCCTTGATGGGGCGCTCACCCGGCCCGACCCGCTGCTCGACGACCAGGCCTTGTTTTTCGAGAGTCGCGACGGCGTTGTGGTCGTCCTCGGGTGCGCGCATGCCGGTGTCGTGAACACGCTCGACCACGTGGCGCATCTGACCGGCCGGAGCACGATCCACACGGTGGTCGGCGGGATGCACTTGGAAAACGCGAGCCCGCAGCGGTTGGCAGAAACCCTGGCAGCGTTCCGCCGTTTCGACGTGCAGGGGATCGGTGCTGCCCATTGCACCGGATTCGCCGCCGCCGCAGCTTTCTGGAAAGAGTTCCCGCAGCGCTGCGTCCAGTGCGTTGCCGGGACGAGGCTGTTTTTCGGGACCCCGGCTTGCCGTTGAGTCCCGGGCACCGACTCACAGAATCAAGCCAGAACGAATCAGTGGAAGATTGTCACGGCGGAGTGGTGAATTGATGCTCGGAGGCTCGTGACGGAAGAGGCCCGGATTGGATCTCCGACTGCTTCAACAGCGAAAACGCGAGGGCCAGCGGCGCTGCATAGCTACCGCCATGTTCGACAAATACCCAGACCGGAGAACCGGCCAGAGGGCAAAGTGCCTCCGTGATCAACTTCCAAAGCACGACTCCCAGAAGGAGCCACGGGGTTGGCTTGAGCAGCACGGCCAGCGCCAACAGGCATTCAAAGCCGCCGACGAGCGGCTCGACCGTCGCGCCCGGCAAGCCGAGCAACGCGTATTGGGCGCAAAACATCGGCTTGCGCACGAACAACCCAAGAGCGCCATGCCCGACCAGCAGCAACACCGTAGTTAGGCGCAAGACCCAGTCGATCCCGCGGCATTGCGATCCATCGAGTGGCCCAGGGAAACGGCCGCGCAGCCAGGTTTTCGCGTCGCCGCCTTGCATCAGGAGAAACAACGCCAAGGGCACACCGTAATTTCCGGCCCGTTCGACCGCCTCCCAGCTGGACTCACCGGCGAGCGGGCGCAGCAAGGCCGTCCACACACACCATGCCGTCATGTAGAGGACGAGCGCACCAATCGGGCGGAACAATACGGATAATCCCATTGCAACATCGAAGGCTCCGACGAGCGGCATCCAGCCTAGGGCGGCCTCCTTCCTTATCCCAACCACGGCGAAATAGGATGTCCAAGAGGCGGTGCGGAGCAGACCTAAGGCTCCATGCCCGATAAAGCAGGCCGCCAATCCGGTTTGCAGAATTCGTGGAAGAAGCGTGGCCGACGTCTTTCCTGTCAACGAAACGGACTCTGCTGCAGGTACCTGCATGGACTCCGCAGAATCAGGAACCCGCCGGTTTCACCGGTAGCAGAGCATGTTCAAAGGTCCAGTCGCCGATCTTGCTGCCCACTTTCTGAGCCTCAAGGTTGTCGGACATCGTGTGAATGCCGCCCCACACACGGCTCATGCCGGCCTCTTTCTGTGCGTCGGAAAGCTTCTGAAAACTGCGCACGGCGCCCGGCAGTGCGTCTGAGGTCACTGTAAACGCGATCTCGTCGGTGCCAAAAAAGAGCGCGAGCAGGCGCGCCCCGGCGGCGGAAAACGTGCTGTGACCGGACGTGTAGGACGGGAACGGCGGCGAGGGCATGTTGGGAATGAACTCTGGAATGACCTCCGCCTTGGGGTTCAACTGCGGGTTGATCTCGCGCAGAGCGGTTTCCGGGCGCCAGACGTTGTAGAAGTATTTGGTCTCCCAGCACGATATCGCCGAATCCGCCTGCGCGAAATTGAGCAGGGCGAATAGCCGGGCGGTTTCGGCAACGGAAAGGTGGTGGCGCTGGGCGAGATCCTCGGCGATCATGTTCCAGTGGCCGGGCGGCGTACTCGTGCCAAGATCGTCATTCCAGAACGGGGTGCTCAACGTCTCGTATTCGGTCCGGTCGGCATCGTCGCGCGCCCCCTTTTTCCCAACGAAGGCAAGTTCCGCAGCATAGGCTTCCGAACTCAGCGATTCGGGCGGCGGGGCGCGAAATTGGTCCTGCGAAGTCATGACAAACGGAGTGACGCGACCCCAGAAAGGGAGCAGCGGCGGACGGAACTGGGAGGGGGTCTCTCGCCATTTTCCTGGCTCGTTGCTCGTGTACTTCCCAGGAACGGGCTTGTTGTAGCCGGACTTGGCGACCTTTTCGAGAATCAGCTTGCCGACGTGTTCACCCCAGGCGATTCCCGCAGTCTTCGCCGGCCCGTCGGGAATTGTCGCGATCGCCTTCTCGTAGGCCGTCTGCAAATTGTGCGGATTGGAGGTCGCGCTCCAAAGCGCCATCATCACGGTGTGCGCGGCGCCTGCAATCGCTGCAGACACGTCAACATCGGCCGGGGCGGATTCGTTCACGAGCCAACCGTGATGGGTGTGTGTGATGCCATTGACGGCATCAAAGATCGCAGCATGAAAGGTCGCGAAAAAGAATGACGAGACCGGTGGCGGGTTGCGCGCGAGCCGGGTGGCGTCGAGCGCCTGTTGATTCCAATAGAGAACGGCGTTTTGCCCGGAAGCCGAAGCGCGGCCAAGTAGGGCAGCAAGCACGCCAGCCACGACCAGTTGAGGTATTTTCATATCGAGGCTTGATCAGGGGGATGACAACCGAAGTGCGACCAGAACTTGTATCCAACCTAACAGTGCTCAGGAAAATGAGAATTCCTAGGGGCATAGGGACGAGATGCCGCATGCACGGGGTGAGCCGCGAATTTCAGGGTGCAACCTGAGCCCAATCACCTCCAAAAGGTAACGGCGCGCCTGCCCAACGCAGATGGTCGGGCCAAGAATCGAGGATCCGGCCGGTTTCAACCGACTTGGTTCTTGCCTAGCGGCAGTCCGCTCCGGCGCAGTCCGTCGAGACGAGCACGACGAGCGCCGCGAGGATGAGTGTGACCGCGATCATGATGATGGCCCCCGGTTGTGTTGCACGATTTGCTTTGGTTGCTGCGAGCGGGATCGTCTCGCCGGCATCGGCGAGAGAATACCACGACTGGACCCGGGCCGGAATGACTTTGTTGTTTGCGGCGTGATGCTTTTTTGCTATCAGCGTTCCTGATGGAATTACGGCACCTCCGCTATTTCGTGACCGTGGCCGAGGAACTGAACTTCCGGCGGGCCGCAGAACGGCTTCATGTGGCGCAGCCGGCGCTCAGTCGGCAGATCAAGGACCTGGAATCCGACCTGCGGGGCAAGCTGCTTGACCGGGACACGATTCGGGTGCGGCTGACCGACGCCGGCCGAGTATTCCTGGATGAAGCGCGACAGATTCTAGCTCACGCAGAACGGGCCAAAGACATGGTACGCGACGCCGCTGCAGGACGCCGTGGCCGCTTGGTGATCGGCAACGTCGGCCCGGTCACGGCCAGTTTCATGCCCGCGAGTCTGACAGCGTTTCGCGCGCGGTACCCGGAGGTTGCGGTTACCTTGATGGAGATCGAACCGGGTGAGCAGATCGCGGCATTGGAATCGGGCGTGATCAGGTCGGCTTCACCGTGGGAAAAGATTCTGTGCTGCCGGCACACCTACGCCGGCTCCCGGTGCTGCGTTCGCCGATGTGCGCCGTGGTTGGTCCGGGCCATCGTCTGGCAGGCAAAAAGCGCATCTCGCTCGCGGAGCTTGAGGGAGAAAAGCTGCTATCGTTCGCCGGTCACAAGTCGCAGACTCATGCTGACCTGGTGAGCGGCATATTCGCAGCCAATGGATTGAAGGCGGGGCCGACCAAAATCGTCGAGGGTTTCGAGTCGCTCCTGGCGATGATCGCTGGAGGACAGGGAGTGTCGCTGATGCCGCAACACATCTCGCTTTCCGGGGCCGACAAGGTCGAAATCATCCCCTTGAAGGAAGCGAGCGATGACCTAGTTTTCGAACTCTCGGCCGTGTGGCACGACCAGGAACCTCCCCGCTCGCCCGCAACTTCGTGGATCTGTTGCGCGAGCCGAGAGCATCGTCCTCGCGACGGAAATCCGCGATATGGACCCTCCGAATGAAGCCTGCCAGACACGGCACTGTTGAATAAGCCGGAGGGGAATTGCCTGGCGAATTCTTCTCGGCCAGTGGTTGAATTGCGGGATTTGGGCCAGAAAGAAAACCACCGACGCGGTTGACCGTGGCCAGGACTCCAAAGGGCATGCTGTGCTGCTCGTCCGGAACCATTTCAGCGCACAGGGCATGCTCCAGCGTTTCCTCGATGGCCAGATCGATTCCGCCAAGTACGAATTGGGGTGGCGAAGATTACCCGACCGCGAGCTTCTCCTCAACGAGAGTGATGCGGGCGTGCAGTGCGAGCAAACGCAGCCCTTCGCCGGTGCGCAGGTCGTAAGTCCGACGGCGCAACTCGGTCATGAGGGCTGTGAGCGTCGCGGGATGGCCGGCGCAAAGACGGTACAGTCGCCGGGCCGCGGCCAGTAGTTCACGTCGGTCGCCGAAGAAATCCACGGCGCCCAAAAAAGCCTGGGTCTCGGCCAGCGAAAAAGGGAGCACGTCCAGACGCTTGAAGAGGAATAGATAAGGCCACACATGGCCGACACTGAGCGGATCAGTGGAGCGAACCACCAGCCATACCGGCTGGCGGAGCATCAGGAACCGCACGAGATGTGCGACCCGCGGCGGCACCCGGGCGACGTTGTCGATCACGATCGGCCGTCCGAGTTCGGGCAGGCGCGCCGAAAGGCGATGAACGCGGGCCGGCATCTTGAGTTCCCCGCGATCGAGCCCGACGGACGGCTCCAATGCCGTCACCAACTCGCCCAGGCAGCTGCATCCGAGGGCGAAGAGCAGCGGATGCAAACGGGCAAACTCTGCGATGAGTGCGCTCTTTCCCTCTCCCGACGCACCCTGAAGCAGCACATGCCGGTTCGATCGATAGAGGTAACTGAGCCTCTGCAAAAGCTCCTTTCGTCCAACGAAGATGTCGGGCACGATTTCTGTTTGAGTCGGGACCATACGCAGATCAGTTCGGTTTCACCGTGACGGAGCCGTCGTCAAATCAAGTCGTTCTGTCTATTGGACCATCTGGAACGCCACTGCGGCGGGACTCAAAGGGTAACTGAACAACTGGACTGGGCGTGTCGCAGCGCTCTTGGCCCAAACGAGGGGCCTTTCGAGCCGCGGATTGACGACGGGGCGCTTGTAGCCGTCCTCTAAACTCGCCTACGGCGACCCGAATCTCCGCAAGCAGTGTGGCGATACCTGCTTCCGTATCTGGGCCGACTTCGCCGTAGCCCCGCAAACCGCGTGGCCCCATCTCTTCTAGCGTGATCTCGATGGTCGTAAGCGCCGTGTGCAGATTCCAAACCGCGTCGATTTCGGGTGGCGGCACTGCGATGGCGCAAGTGTCAAGCGCCGTACGTACCAGGCGGCGCAACCGCTCCGTCTCCTCGGCAACGGTCTTCCTCTGGTGCGGCGTGACATCGGGAGCGACGGGCGTAAAAACAGCGCCGCTGTCCTGCGGATCCATCGCCGCCACCGCCTCGGTTAATAGCCGGTCGATGTACTTGAAACCCACGAGCAGCGAGTTCCGCTGGGATTCAGTCAAATGCAGACGGCGCGCGGTCATGACGTTTCGTCCGAGCCGGAATCCACTGGCAACTGGCCGCCCGTGCGAAGAACGGTGATGAGTTGGTGCGCCACCGACGGCGGGGTGCTGTCGACTAGGTCCTTGGCAACGGCTTCGATGTCGTAAGCTGCCCGCTTCAGCACAATGTTGCCGTCGTGGAATAATGCGTAGGCAGCACGCGGATCTCCCCCTTTGGGCTGACCGACGCTCCCGGGATTGACGATCATGGTGCCGCCGTGGAGGCGCACAAGGGCGTGGTGAGTGTGCCCGAGGAGAAGGAAGTCGGGCATACTGGCCGATTTGATCTCCTGTTCCCACCGCTCGCGCGGAGCCTTAATCTCAAGATAACCATACAGCGGGTCAGACGGGATGGCATGGCAAAGGAAACACCGCGCATTGCCCACCTTGTTGAATTCGCCAGCGGGCAGTCGAGCGAGATAGGCCCTTGCCGCGACGTCGAGACGCTCGGCATTGTGGCGCTGCATCGCCGCAGCCAACGGCCGGTAGGCCACGGTGCAGCGCGGGCCCTCGTCGCAACCGAGGGCGCGGTCATGGTTGCCCTGGACGATCCAGCCGGATTCCGCGTTTTCCTGTGCCCAACGTACGCACTCAAGCGGGCGGGGACCGTAGTTCACCAGATCGCCGAGGATGATGAACCCGTCCACCTTCGGCTCGGCGGCTAGCACAGCCTGCAGGGCCAACCAATTGGCGTGGATGTCGGAGAGGATGAGGATCTTCATGACTCGCTACCTGTTTGTGGAGGTAGGAGTCATCAGCCCTGTGGCGCTTCGCCGCTGGCGCGGCCAGGCAAACTCCATTGCCTGTGAAGCCAATGATATCCGGTCGTCGAGTCGTGTAAAGCGGCTAAGGAACCGCAGTCTGGTTGGGACTCGTTGGTGAAGACAGTGAGGACTGACTACCTGCGTTTGCGAAGGGCTTGGCCGCCGAACTTGGCGCGTTCGCCGAGTTCTCTCTCGATGACAAGCAGGCGATTGTACTTAGCGATACGTTCCGAGCGGCAAAGGGAACCGGTCTTGATCTGGCCCGCGCCCGTGCCAACGGCGAGGTCGGCAATGAACGCATCTTCGGTCTCGCCCGAACGGTGCGAGATGACCGCGCCGTAGCCCGCCTTTTGCGCCATGGCTACGGTCTCCAGCGTCTCGGACACGGTGCCGATCTGGTTCAGCTTTATGAGGATTGCATTGGCGATGCCGCTGCGGATGCCCTCGGCGAAGATCTTCGGATTCGTCACGAAGTTATCGTCGCCGACGAGCTGGATTTTCCCGCCGAGCGCCTTGGTGATGGCCAGCCAGCCCACTTGGTCTTCTTCGCCC
The DNA here is from genome assembly GCA_963804395.1 of uncultured Verrucomicrobiae bacterium. Lineage (GTDB taxonomy): Bacteria > Verrucomicrobiota > Verrucomicrobiia > Opitutales > Opitutaceae > Fen-1467. The sequence continues at coordinate 84,761 of CAWDQK010000006.1, forward strand.
ATCCCATCCTCAAGAGAGACAATCGGGTACTTTTTGATCCAGCCTCCGTACAACTCCACCATATCAGCCGGCGTCTTGCGCGAGCCATCGGACTTCTTGAAGACGTAGGCGCCGTCATCGAAGAATTCGCTCGCGGCAGGATCAAGGGCAATGGCTATATCCTTGCCGGGTCTGAAGCCGGCTGCGCTGATCGCCTCGATGATGGCTTCAACCGCTTCGTCGTTTGTCTTGAGATTGGGCGCGAACCCACCCTCGTCGCCAACGGCGGTGACAAGGCCGCGTTTTTGCAGGATCTTCTTGAGTGCATGGAAGGTTTCAGCGCCGTAGCGCAATGCCTCGGCAAACGTGGGAGCGCCGATGGGAAAGAGCATGAATTCCTGAAAATCCACGTTATTCGTGGCGTGCGCGCCGCCGTTGAGTACGTTCATCATTGGGGCGGGCAAAACGTATGGGGCGCGGGCCTTGCCGCCGTGAAGCTGGCGGATGTAGGCGTAGAGCGGCTGGCCGGCGTCAAGTGCGGCGGCACGACACACGGCCATCGAAACGCCGAGGATCGCGTTGGCTCCCAGCTTCGACTTGGTTTTGGTTCCGTCGAGTGCGCACATGCGTGCATCGATCTTGTGCTGGTCGTAAGGCGAACGGCCTTTGAGTGCTGGCGCGATCACCTTGTTCACATTGGCAACGGCCTTAAGGACCCCTTTGCCGCCGAAGCGCTTTGGGTTGCCATCACGCAGCTCGACCGCTTCGCGTATCCCGGTGGATGCGCCGGAGGGCACGCAAGCCGAGGCGGTGATGCCGTTCTTGAGCGCGACGGTGACCATGACGGTCGGGTTGCCACGCGAATCGAGGATTTCGAGTGCCGAGATGCTTTTGATTTTGCTCATGGGTAGAGTGGGATTGGCGATGCCTCAGGGCTGCTTGGGGGAGGAAACCTCCGTCTTCACCACCAAGACGCTGCAATTAGCATGGTCGGTGATACGGTCCGCGGTGTCGCCAAGCAGCCGACCCCACAGCTCCGAATGGTCGCTGTGGCCGACGACGATGAGGCCAAAACCGCCATCCTTGGCCGCCTGAAGGATGTTCTTGGCGGGGTGCCCCCGGCGTGTCTCGCAGGCGATCGACAGGCCGTGTTGGGACGCGACCGCGGCAACCTCTTGTTGTCGTTCCTTGAAATAGTCGTCCGCTGCCTCAGATTCCGCTTCAGATTCCCCGGGCAGGTCCGAGTGGCGCGGAAGCGGTTCTCGCACCCACAAGGCAGTCACCTGTGACCCGAATTTGACGGCCAGCGCCGCGGCACCCGCAAGTGCCGCCTTGCCGCCCTTGGAACCGTCATAACCAACGAGGATTTTCTCAAACATGGTCGCCTCACTTTCTGCTGGGCGCCGATTGGCGCGGGTTTGTGCCATTGATCTTTGCCGCATAGATCCGCCCCCACTCATGCATGGTCTCAAGCGTGGGTTGGAAAAACCGTTGGGCGATGAGCGTCGGCACGAACGCACTCAGGATGACCACCGTGACCAGAATCGAGTACTGCTTCTCGTCGATGATCTTGTTTTGCAGGCCGAACAGCGACGAAATGGTGCCGAAGGTCAGCCCCGTGGCCATAAGGAGCGTGGTGTAGTTCGCCTCCCGTGTGCGCATGCAAAACATCCTTGTCAGCGGCCACACGCCGACGAACTTGGTGGCCAGCTTTAATAGAAGCAGCACGACGATAAGACCGAGGGCGGCCCACAACGCCGGGAGGGAGACGAATAGCCCGGCTTTGATGAAATAGAACGGTGTGAAGATGGTGAATGCGATCGTGCGCATCCGATGGACGAGCGTCTTGTCGCGCAGGAATACTCCGGCGACAACCAGGCCCACAAGGTACGCGGGCAGTACCGCTTCGCTCTTGGCCGCGGAGGCCAGTCCGCCGAGGAAGAAGAGAATAAAAAAAATGAATTTCACCTCCGGTTCGCTTACCCGCGTCGCTCCCAGTCGGACGATAATGAACTTTGTCCACGTCGGCATGAACCAGAGCACGACGCACATCACCACCACGAAGACCAGGAGCCAGATGTTGAAATCGGCGAACAGCGTGCCCAAGGCAAGGACGGTGCCAAAATCAGTGATGAAGCAGGCCGCGAGGATCGTCTTCCCCATAGGAGTTTCGCTCAGCTTGCCCTCGATCATCACGGCATAGACGACGGCAACCGACGTGGTTGAAAGGGCGATGCCAGCGATTTGTGCCTGATGCAGTGGCCAGCCCAGGACGTATTGTGCAAACAGCCAAACGGCGCCAAACGGCAGCAGGAACGAAAGTATGCCGATCGATAGGCTGGCGCGCAGGTTTGCGCGCAACGATGCCGGATCGATTTCCGCTCCGGCCAGGAACGTGAGCACGCCGCTGCCGAGCATCGCCAGGAAATTAGTCCACTCGGTCGTCTTTAGGATGTGATGGCCGCCGGCGAAGGCGATGTTGCCCACGACAACCCCGACGACGATTTCGACTAGAGCGACGGAAATGCCGGTGCGGATGGCGATCAGGCTGGCCACAAAGGCAAGGCCCATCCAAATGGCAGCTACGTACCAGATGTTGTCGAGGATCATGGGACGAGCACCGGATTGTTCATCGCAGGCAAAGCGTCAGTTTGATTCACGGAGTTGGATGACTGGGCTGCGGCGGTGCTGGGATGGCTGCGCCGCGGTATTGGATCACGCGGGCCTTTTCGAGCGTGACGAGACCGCTGCCGATCATCGGATCAATGATTGTAAGGAAGTCGTTGATCTTCTCCTCGGTGTCGACGATTTCGATGACCAGTGGCAAATCGTCCGAAAGGCGCAGAATTTTGCTCGTGTGCATACGACTGGATTTTCCGAAGCCCATCGCACCGCGCAGCACGGTGGCACCGGCAAGATGCAATTCCCGCGCCTTGAGCACAATGACCTCGTAGAGGGGCTTGTGATGCCACTTGTCGGATTCGCCGATGAAGATGCGCAGCAGAACGGATTCGTGGGGCAGTTCCATGTTAGACTCCTTTCAACTGGTTGATATAGGCGGCGGCGATGTGGCCGAGCCAAACAGCCACCAAACAGGTAACGACCGAACCGACGACATTGCCGCCAGCTTGTAGCCACTCGTCTTCGCGGACAAGGTTGAGCGTTTGCAGGCTGAATGAGGAAAACGTCGTATAGCCGCCGCAAACGCCGGTCATGAAGAATTGGCGCGAGCTGCCGCTGGCGAATAGCCGGCCTTCGGAGCCGGCCAGGGTGTCGTAAAAGCCAATGATGAATGACCCGGTGACGTTGATGATAAACGTGCCCCAGGGGAACGTCGTTCCAAAGTGATTGGCGATCAAACCAGAGAGAGCGAAGCGCGCAACGCTGCCGAGCGCGCCACCCAAAGCGACAAGAAGGTACAACATCATGACTGGACTGTTACAGGACGAACTGCAGCAGGAGTCATCAGCCCCGCGCGGGCGGAGCGGTTTACCCTTCCGGGTTGGCGGAATCCATCGCCAATTCGAAGTCTAGATTGGATTAGGCAATCCTCAAGGAATTTATCGAAACAAACCTGCAGGATGAAACGTCTGATCGGCTGCCGCAGACCGCTCCACAAGAATGACGCATGGGATCGTCTTCATGCCCATTCACCGGATTAAAGACCGCCCATTTCTCGCGAACTCCCGCCTGCCGACGGTTGGAATCTGCAACCGGACGGGAGTTCTCTCGCAGTCACGGGCGCCGTGCTACCAGCTGCACAACCGCGGCCCGCCCGGTGTGCTTGATGCCCTCACGAACGTCACGCTCCAGCTCGCGCAGGATTTCGAAATCGAGGCCGACCAATTCGTCGCGCAGTTGCGCCGCTGTCATCAGCATGTCGACATTGCGCGGTCCGCCGGTGTCAAAAGCCAACTGTGCCGGCGTGTAGGCCTCTAGAACAAAGAGTCCGCCGGGCTGCAGTCCTCTGGCGACCTGCGCATGCATCCTTCGCCGCAGCGCCGGCGGCACGTGCGCCCAGACCGACACGATGCCGGCCCACGCGCCGGGCGCTATACTGTAATCTGCCAGGTCGGCCGTGATCGTCTCCAGAGCGACTCCGCGCGCGGCTGCAAGTTCCTTGGCCTTTCCCAGCGCAACGGCGGACTGATCCACCGCAGTTACCACATAGCCGAGTGCAGCGAGATACACTGCATTGCGGCCTTCGCCCTCGGCGAGGCAAAGCACCGGCCCAGGCGGAACCCGCAACGCGACTTCGGCAACAAAATCATTTGGCGCTGTACCGTACAGGTATTCGGCGCCGGCATAGCGATTGTCCCAGGAATCGGCATCCATGAATCGAATCGTTCCTTATGGTCTGGGCGGTTCAACTGCCTTTCGGATTGGCAACCCCGCGGCCTGCCAGTCGCTAAAGCCACCTGCGTTGGCGGTACGGAATCCCTCTTTGGCGAGCAGTTTCGCAGCGCGACCGGCGCGATAGCCAGAGGCGCAATAAAGTATCAGCTCCTTGTCGCGGTTATTCTCCAAGAATGTCTTCCACTGTTTGCGGGCTCCTGTCAGGTCGCTGAGGGGAAGCAGCGCAGCGGGCGCGGCGACGCCGGTTTCCGCCCATTCGTCCGGCCCGCGCACATCAATGAGCACGGCCTTGCCGTCGGTGACGCGTTTCGCGGCCTCTGCGGGCGTTATTACAGGGGCGTCGGCAGCGAATGAGCAGGCTGTGCAAATGGCGAAAAACAGCAGTGAAACCAGAATTGCGGATTTCATACTCGGAAAGAGTGAAAGGATCTCCCTCTCGGGGCAACTACGGGATCCCGGCTGACTCGAAATCCTGATGCTTTTCTACGTCGCGAAGCCATCGGGCGCGGATTCACTTGATCCAGCCGGCCATGATCGCGGCGAGCGTGCTGCTGCCAACGACCAGCCACAGCAAAAGTCCATGAACAAATGGCCGGGCACCCACCGTGCGCACCGCCGCCCGGTCGAGTCCTGCACCGATAAAGAACAAGGTGAGCGTCAGCGCGATGCGTGCGCCGCGGACAATCCACGGCGCCGCCGGTGCCGCGGCCGGAAGAGAAGTAAACAGCGCGGACAGCGCCACGAACCCCGCGATGAACCAAGGGACCTTCACGCCGCGTTTCCTCCCCCCGGCAAGTGCAGCACGGTCGCGGGCGAACCACCACCCGAGCGCCAGCGCAACGGGAACGATCCAGAGGGCACGGGCAAGTTTCACCGTCGTAGCGGTTGCAAGCGCCTCCGAACCATGAGTCATGGCGGCACCGGTGACGGAACTCGTGTCGTGAATCGCCAGCGCGCACCATAGTCCAAAAGCGTGGGCATCGAGACCGGCCAACGACCCCAGCGAAGGGAAAATCAGCAGCGCCACACCGTTTAGCAAGAACACCGTGGCCAGCGATGCCGAGGTCTCGGCCGGATCCGCCTCGATAGCCGGTGCAACGGCGGCAATGGCGCTACCACCGCAAATACCCGTGCCCGCGCAAATCAACGCTCCCATCCGCGGCGTCAACCGTAACCACCGCGCCAAAAGCGTGCCGACGGCAAAAGTCGCCAACAATCCGATGACGGTATAACCAAGTCCCTGAACGCCTACGCGTGCAACGATGGCGAGATTCACCCCGGCACCGAGACCGATGACCGCGAGCTGCAAAAGCCATTTGGAGACCTTGGTCGTCGCAACGGCACAGGGATTGCCCAAGGTCAGGGCCAGCGTCGTTCCTGCTAGCAACGCTGCCCACGGAGGCGTCCATGGCAGCAATGCGAGCAGAGCCCCGCTAGGCAGAAGCCAGCGGGCCGCCGGATGCGCGGAAGAAGCCGACACGCCGCACAGTGTGCGTGGGTCGAAAGCGGGCGGCATTTCGGTTTCGCGCCGATCTTCACCCGAAACAACGGCGTTTTTAGATGCGGCGGAATGGTTCATCACGCGTTCACCGCCATGCTGTAGGCGCGGAAGTATTCGTCGGTCAGCGGATGCCGCATCCCGAGATGCTTGAAAATCGCCAGGGTAGCCGCCTTGGCGTGACCGTTGTCAAATGTCGGCTTCCCTTGCAGCACAGCCACCAGACCGTCCAGGGCCGCGGCGTATTGTTCGCTCCGAAGTGCCCGGATTGCATCGAGATACCGGACACCCAGAGGTGATCCAGACAACTCCGCCGGCGGACTCTTCGCCACCGCGAACAGGCGCGCAAATTCCTTCACCAAGGTGACCGTATCCTCCCATGGGCTGCCTGATGGGAGTTCCGCGATAAGTTCCGTCGCCTCATTGGGTTCGGAGAATACCAGGGCACGCGCGGTAAGCGCCGCCAACTCATTGTCGTCCGGTTCGGCCTCAGCCAGCGGATGGAGCAATTGTGCCGCTTCGCTCGCGTGGCCGCCCCGCACCAACTCACGGGCCGTGGCCATGGTCTCGCGCTTGGGAGTCGGCAGATGCTCGTCGAGCCAGCCGCGCAACTGAGGCTCCGGCAAGGCGCCAGCGAATTCGGCAATGACCGCACCTTGGCTGAACAACTTTACGCTTGGGATGCTGCGAATCTCGAACTGCGCTGCGAGTTCCTGTTGCTCGTCGGTGTTGATCTTGACGAGCGCCCAACGTCCGGCAGCCGCAGTTGCAAGCTTTTCGAGGACGGGACCCAGCATCTTGCACGGGCCGCACCACGGTGCCCAGAAATCGACGAGCACTGGCACGGTTTTGCTGCGCTCGACAACATCAGTCTGAAAGTCGGTGAGATTGTGATCCATGGTCGGACAAGAATGTTGAAATGCATCACCGTCGGCATCCTTAGGGCGTTGGAAGCTTGGCCGGGCTGCGCGGATCGAATGCAGCGCGGATGCCCCCAGTGAGGCAGGAAACCTGGAAACCGTTCTGTGCGAGAATGCGTGCAGCGAAATAGGCGGTCTTGCCGAGCGCACACACCGTGACCACCGGCCGGTTGCGGTCGAGTTCTCCGAGACGGCTCCGCAGAGCGCCCAGCGGAATGTTCTTCACGCCGACGCGCGGGATCGGGTGAGCCTGCACCAGGGCGGGCGGGCGGACATCGAGCACCTGCACGGCTGGATCGTCGGGCAAAGCCTCGACAGGGACAGCCAATCCATCGCGAGCGTTGCAGGCGGAAAATCCGGCGAGATTGACGATGTCCTTCGCGGCGCCAAACGGAGGAGCATACGCCAGCTCAAGTTGATCCAGGTCGTCGATCGTGAGACCGCCGGTAATTGCAGTGGCGAGGACGTCAATGCGCTTGTCCACGCCAGCGAGCCCGGTCACCTGGGCGCCAAGCACGCGACCGGTGCTCGGATCCCAGAGCAATTTGACCATGACCTGCTTGGCACCGGGGAAATAGCCGGCGTGCTGATTGTCGTTGACGGTAATCGTGCGATAGGCGCGCCCCGCCGACCGTAGGCGTTTTTCGCTCCATCCCGTAAGGCCCGCGGCAACGTCGAACACCCGCACGATTGCCGTGCCCAACGCTCCGGGGAACGGCCTGGCAACTTCCGGCCGAAAGATATGGTCCGCCGCTAGCCGCCCCTCCCGGTTGGCCGGCCCGCCCAGCGGCACGGCGACGGAGCCGCCAGCCACAAAGTCCTCGATCTCAACGGCATCACCCGCCGCGTAGATTTCTGGATCGCTTGTCTGCATGAACCCGTTGACGTGAATGTGACCTTTGGCTCCGAGCGCGAGACCGGCGGCGCGCGCCAACGCACTATCTGGGCGTACGCCGATCGCGAGCACGACCAGATCGGCTGGAACCATGCGCACCGATTTGAGCCTGCAAGTGAGCGTTTCGCCGCTTTCAAAACCATCGATCCCGTCTCCCAGCACCAGGTTGAACGCGGTGACGGCGCAGTTCGTCCTCAAGCAAGCGGGTCATCGGCCGGTCGAGCGGTGGCAGTACCTGGTCGATGAGTTCGACGAGCGTCACTTGCTTCCCAAGGCCGACAAACTGCTCGACCATTTCCAGGCCGATGAAACCGGCGCCAATCACGGTCACTCGCTGAGCGCTGGCAACGGCGTCCTTTATCCGGTCCATGTCCTGAAGCGAGCGCAGCGTGAAAATGCGAGCGTCGTCGATGCCCGCGAGCGGGGGGCGCAACGGCACGGCGCCAGGAGCCAGCAACAGTTTGTCGTAAGGCAACCATTCCTCCGTGCCCGCAGCCAGCAGGCGGAGCTGCACCCGCTTCCCGGGCCGGTCGATGGCGATGACCTCGGTGCCGGTGCGCACGTTGAGGTTGAGCAACGCCTTCAGCGTCTGCGGCGTTTGCACCGCCAGGGCGTCGCGCTGTTTGATCTCTCCGCCTACGTAATAGGGCAGACCGCAGTTGGCGAAGGAAACGTCGGGACCGCGCTCGATGATCGTGATCTCGGCTGATTCGGAAAGACGGCGGGCGCGGGCGGCCGCCGAAGCGCCGGCGGCGACGCCGCCGACAATGACAAGACGAAGTTTCGGAGAATTCATGGCGGAAGACAGGTCAAGCGATCGTGGGCAATTGAACGATTAAAGATCAACGGCGGAATCTTGGTCGGCCGACCGGCATGCCGGCATTCTGCCATGCGTCCACGCTACCGGCGTTGGCGGTCTTGAAACCCTCGGCGGCAAGGATACGGGCCACGTGGCCGGAACGGCTACCGGAACGGCAATACAGGATGATCTCGCACTCGCCGACCTGCGCGAGAAACGGTTTCCATTGTTTCCGCGGCCCCAACAGATCGCTCATCGGCAGCAATTCGGCCGGCTCCGCTACCCCCTCGGTCCATTCGTCGGGCTCGCGCACGTTCACGAGCACGGCTTTCTTGTCGCGAACCAACTGCGCGGCTTCGGCTGGTTGGACGCGGCGCACGCCGGGACCGGAGGGTGAGAACATAGAGGCTAGGTTTCCTAAAAGGCCCATGGGAGGTGATATCGTCCAATAAATGGCGAAGGATACTCGGGTAAGGAGATAGACGGTCAGGGATTCACCTGGACGGAGACGTGCGCGGCGAAGTTGTAGGACCTCCAGGAACCGGGGATGGAGAAGGAGGAGCCACGACGCATTTTTCATCCCTGCCGATCGAGCCAGGCGCCGCGGTTTTCTCCACGTGCCCCGCATGCGTCATATAGTAGATGAGGGGCACAGCGAGCGGGCTGATGAGCAGCGAGGCGATCGCCCCGAAGAGAAGCGAGATGGCCAGCCCCTGGAAAATCGGATCGGCAAGGATGACGAGGCCGCCGACGATGACGGCAAACGCGGTCAGCATCATCGGCCGGAAGCGGACCGCACCCGATTCGACGCACGCGTCGCGCAGTGAAAGTCCATGGCTCAGACGTAGCTCGATGAAATCAACAAGGATGATCGAATTACGTACAACGATTCCGGCGCCGGCCATGAAGCCGATCATCGACGTCGCAGTGAAGAACGCCCCGAGCGCCCAATGCGCCGGCAGCACGCCGACCAGGGAGAACGGGATAACGGTCATCACGACAAGCGGCGTGGAGTAGTTTTTGAACCAACCGACCATTAGCATGTAGATCAGGATCAGCACCGCACCGAAGGCCAGGCCGAGATCGCGAAAGACCTCGATTGTCACCTGCCACTCGCCGTCCCATTTCATCGAGGGCTCCGTGGTGTCGGAGGGCATGCTGGCATTGTAAATTTTCACGGAGGGCCGCGTGCCGCCAAAGTCGCGGCCATCAAGCTGCGCAAGGGCCTGGTTCATCTTCAGGATGGCGTAAACCGGACTCTCAATCACGCCGGCAACGTCGCCGGTGACGTATATGACATTCTGCAGATTCTTGTGGTAGATATTGCGCTCGCCGACGGTCCGCTCGACGGTCACGAGTTCGCGCAGCGGGACGAGCGGCGCTTGCGGGTTCATCTCGGAGCGCACCGGCAGCGCCAGCAGATCCTCCGGGCGCGCGCGCAGGGCCCGCGGCAATTCGAGTACGACGTTGACGTCCTCGCGCTCGGCCGGCGCATGAAGCAGCGTCACCGGATATCCCTGCACTGCCATCTGCACCGTCCGCGCGATCGCGGCTTCGGTGATGCCATGCAGCGCGGCTTTGGCTTTGTCCACGTGGAAAACGGTCTTCGGTTGCTCGCGCTCAACATACCAGTCGATGTCGACCACTCCGGGCGTGGACTGGTAGATCTCGCGCACTTTCGCCGCGAGCTTGAGACGCGACTCCTCGTTGGGTCCGTAGACTTCGGCTACAAGCGTCTGCAGCACAGGCGGCCCAGGCGGCACTTCGGCGACGGCGACGGCCGCGACAAATTTCGCAGCGATCGCTGCCAGGCGGGGGCGTACGCGTCGCGCAATGTCGTGGCTCTGTGCTTTCCGTTCGTCCTTTGGCAGCAGGTTGACCTGAAGATCCGCTACATCTGAACCTCGGCGCATGAAATAGTGGCGGACCAGACCGTTAAAATTGAAAGGCGAGGCCGTGCCCGCATAGACCTCATAATCGCGCACTTCGGGTTCGGCGCGCACCGCAGCAGCCATTTCGCGAATGACGGCAGTTGTCTGCTCCAGGGTGGAGCCTCGCGGCATGTTGAGGATGACCTGAAACTCCGACTTGTTGTCGAAGGGCAGCATCTTGACCTTCACAGCGCCGATTCCGACGAGACCCATCGAACCCACAGTCAGTCCGGCGACCACCGCTAGAAATGCCCATCGCCAGCTGCGATGCGTCAGCAGCGGACGCATGATGCGACTGTATAGACGGGTGAAAAAAGTGTCGGCCATGCCCTCACCGGCCGCCTCTTCCTCATCGGTCAGCGGCGCATCGACGAATTCCGCGGCGAGTTGGGCGTGCTTGGCATGGCCGCGCAGCACCTTGAGCGCCGCCCACGGAGTTACGACGAACGCGACCATGAGGGAAAAGAGCATGGCTGCGCTCGATCCGATCGGGATGGGCCGCATGTACGGCCCCATCATGCCGCTGACAAAGGCCATCGGAAGCACGGCCGCGATTACCGCCCAGGTGGCGAGAATCGTCGGATTGCCCACCTCATCGACCGCCTCGACCGCGATTTGGAGGAGGCGCTTTCGCCGGCAACTCGGGAGGCCCATGTGCCGGACGATGTTTTCCACGACCACGATGGCGTCGTCCACCAGGATTCCGATGGAAAAGATCAACGCGAAGAGCGTGATCCGGTTGAGCGTGTAGCCATAGAGGTAAATAACAAGGAGCGTCAGGCCGAGAGTCACCGGGATGGCCAGCATCACAACCAGCGACTCACGCCAGCCGAGGAAGAGCAGGATCAGCACCGCGACGCCGAACACCGCGAGGCCCATGTGGAGCAGAAGCTCATTCGATTTTTCGCTGGCGGTCGCGCCATAATTCCGGGTGACGGAGACCTGGAGGTCAGCCGGGATGAGCGTTCCCTTCAACGCATCGACCTTCGCCAGCACGGCCGACACGACGTCGATCGCGTTCGCCCCGGGACGCTTGGCCAGGCTGAGCGTAACGGCAGCTTCCTCAAGTCCTGGAGCGGCGACGCCCTCGTCGCCGGAACGCGACCGGGGGGTCGCGTCTCCAAGATTTGCTCCCCGGCCGAAGAGGACGTAGTTCGACGACTCCTCGGGCGCATCGGCGATGCTGGCCACGTCGCGGAGGTAGACAGGGCGGCCTTCGGCCACCCCGACCACCACGGCGCCGACGTCGCCGGCATCCCGGAAGAAGGTTCCGGTTTGCAGCAGCACCTCCTGATTCGCGACGCTCTGGGCTCCGGTGTAGGCCTGGGCGTTGGCCTGCTGGAGCATCGGCACGAGATAGGCCGCACTGAGATTGCGCGAGGCCAACCGTTGCGGATCGAGCTGCACGCGGATCTGCCGGCGGTTGCCGCCGATCAGCGTGGTCTCGGCGACCTGGGGGATCGACTTAACCGCGTCATCGACCTGTGCCGCAATGCGGCGCAGCGTGTAATGGTCGTAGCGGGCGCTGTGGAATGTGAGCGCGAGGATCGGCACATCGTCAATCGTGCGGGGCTTGACAAGCGGAACGCTGACACCGAGCGGGATCCGGTCGAAGTTGGTCTGCAGTTTCTGGTTCAGCTTCACCAGGCTCTTCTCGAGGTCCTCCCCCACCTTGAAGCGCACGATCGTGAGATCGGCTCCCGGCATGGCGGTGGAATAGAGGTACTCGACACCGGGAATCTCCCAAAGGAGCTTCTCCAGCGGGCGGCTGACGCGGCTCTCAACCTCGCGGGCGCTGGCGCCGGGCATGGCCACCATGACGTCGATCATCGGCACCTTGATCTGCGGCTCCTCTTCGCGCGGCAGCACGAGAATCGCAAAGAGCCCGAGCAGCAGCGACGCCGCCACAATGATCGGCGTGAGCTTCGAATCGATGAAAAGCGACGCCATCCGGCCGGCAAAGCCGTATTTCTTCGGGTCGGGAAACGAACTTCCGGGCGTGACACTCATGGCTGAACCTCCAGGCGCTGACCTTCCCGCAGTCCTGCGGGTGGATTGAGCACGACGCGTTCACCGGTCGAGAGACCGGAAAGGATTTCTACGTTCTGCTGGCCAGCAGAACCGCGGACCGCGCCGGTTGTTACCAGGCGGAGCACGGCGCCCCCGCTTCCGACAACAAAGACCCGCTCCATCTGACCGAGCTTGGAAACAGCGCCAACCGGAGCAAAAAGCGCGCGAACCGAAAGGGCCGGCACCTGAACGCGGGCGAACTGACCCGAGCGGACCGCCTTGCCGGCCGGCACCGAGATTTTCGCCGTCACCGTGCGGGTGGACGCGTCGGCCGACGAGGATAGTTCGACCAGGCTGCCAGTAAAATGCGTCCCTGCTACGGGCACGTCCACTTCGAACGGTGCGCCAACGGCAAGCCCGGCGGCAAGCGAGTCCGGAATCCCGGCCTCGACTTGGAAATCGCCCGCGCCCTCGATTTCCATCAAGGGCATGCCAGGGGCTGCGAGGTAACCGACGTCGGACATCTTTCGGGCCACGACGCCATCGAATGGCGCGCGGACCGCAGCATAACCGATCATAACCTCGGCTTCCGCGACCATGGCTTGGGTCATTGCAAAGCGGTCCTCAAGGCCTTTCACCATATCTGAAGTGCTGGCGCCCTTGGTGAGCAGGTCTCGCTCGCGCTCAAGATCGCGTTGCACCTGGTTGAGCTGGGATTTCGCCTGCAGGACGCGGGCGGAGATCTCAGCAGCGGAGATCTTCACGAGCAGGTCGCCGGCTTTGACGCGCTGGCCGAGCGCAAAAGGCATTTCCTCAATCGCGCCCATCACTTTGGCGGCGATTACGGCGTGTTTTGCCGGATGCACGGTGCCGGTGACCTCGATGAACATCGGGGTGTCTTCCATTTGCACCGCGGCGACTCGCACCCGGGCTGGCGGCAGACCGGCGGCGGTATCAGCCACCGATTCGGAATTCTTGGCGCATCCCGCGAAGAGCGCCAGGGAGAGAAATGGGAGAGAAAGGCGAGATGGATTCATGTTGGAAGGATTTGAGCGCCTGCGAGTGAACGGACGATTCGCTTGCGCCAATGACTAGAGGGTTGAAGTGAATAGAGGGAGCCCGAGCGCACAGCGCAGTTCGGCCAGAGCAATACGTTCATCGGCCGCGGCGACCGCGTGGCGCATACGTGCCTCGATCAGGCGGCTTTCAACGCCGATAAGATCGGCAATCATGACGGCGCCTTTCTCGAATCGGGCGCGGGTCAGCACGGCGCTCTCGCCGGCCTGTTCGACGGCGCGAGCGCTCACGGTGAGCCGCTCGACCGCATCTTCGTGAGCGAGCCGGGCCTGTTCGGCTTCCAGGCCGATGCCGAGCGTGGCCTTTCGCAGCATCTCCTTGACCTGTGAGAGTTCGGCGCGAGCCTGCCGGATCTTGCCCGAGGTCTGGCCACCATCGAAGACATTGAGGTCAACCGAGACGCCGGCCATCCAGCTGTCGCCATGGCTGTCGAGTTGCCAGCCCTGGTCGTATTGATAGCTCGCAAAGGCGTTGACGGTCGGCCGATGTCCGCCGCGGGCCATCCGGACCATCGCCTCGGCGGCGCGGATGCGTTCGCGCAAGCCAACCAATTCGGGGCGTTGCGAGAAATCGCCGGTGTCGGGCATCGCGAGACTCGCGAGCGCAGGATCGTCGGCCGCGAGTTCCACCGCGTCGGCAGAAGCATCAAGTCCGAGGACGAAACGAAATGCGCGTTCAGCCAGCGCCGCTCCGTGGCGAGCAGTCGAGAGATTCTCCTGGGTCTGCGCGAGCTGCACTTCGAGGCTGAGCAGGTCGGATTTGAGCATCTGCCCGGCGTCAAAACGAGCGCGGGCTGCCGCCACCGCCGCTTCGTAGGCTTTCACTCCGCCTTCGACGGCGCCAACAGCCTCACGAGCTTTGCGTATGCTGAGATACGCCTTCACTACGTCGCGTCCAAGCTGCTGTTGAGCGGCCAGGAGATCCTGCTCAGCGGCCAGCGCGCCGCTTTTTGCAGCAGACAAAACGGCTGACGCCCGTCCGCCACTGTAAAGATTGTAGGCCACCGTGCCCGTTGCATTGAGGTCGTCAATCCGGCCAGGGTGATTGAAATCGAGTCCGAAATTGAATGCGCGCTGGTTGAGGATCGAGCCGAATGCCATCATCGGGCTGTTGGTATCCATGTAGCGTCCCGAGACAGACACCTGCGGGAGCCATGCAGAGCGGGCTTGTTCAATCATAGCCTCTGCGCCTTCGCTGCGCTGGCGGGCAATCCGGGCGTCTGGGCTATTCTTGAGCGCAGTTGCGACCGCGCGGTCAAGGGTCCAAGGCTCGGCGCCTTGGACGACGGCCGGCACGGCCAGGTAATATGCGACCACGATCCCGACGCTCAGAGCCAAGCGGATGGCGGTTGCGACATAATTGGCCGCCAGCCAGTCCGATGGGTTGGCCGCGGCAGTGGAGGGAGTGCGGAGGGATCTCATGGGGTCAAGAACTGCGGGCGCTGAGGGCGAATAGCAGGCCGAGGAAGCCGCCATAAATCGCCCCGCGCCACCAAGTCGAGGTGAGAGGGCAGGTGCCTGAGGCACAATGGCCAAAGTACCCCATGAGGGCGCCAATTGCGGCGCCGGCCAGGGTGATGGCGAGGAATCGTAGCACCGGGTGGTTCATGGCTTCTTCTCCGATCGTACCGAGCAGGCGCAGTCGCCCAGGCCGAGCTTGTGCAGAATGATCTCCGCCGGGCAAAACCCGGTGAACACGGACTGGACCAGGTTGACACCGACAAAGGCGGCGAGGAGCAGCCACCAGGAGCTGACGAAATGCCCCAGCGAGATGCTGATGAGGACGAGGGTCCCGGCGAGGATGCGGATGTAGGATTCGGTTTTCATGGGAAAGGGCTTGACTCTTCTATGGTTATATGCGTATATAGGCATGTAATTGAAAACATGTCAAGCGCCGTCACAAAGTCCTGCCTCCTGATGAAACACTCTTTGATCTCCGACGAGGCTATCGAACTCGTGGCGCACCGATTTGCCGTCCTCGGCGAACCGATGCGCCTGCGCCTGCTTCGCGCCCTTTTCGATGGCGAGAAGAACGTCACCACGCTGGTCGGGCTCACCGCGGGCACCCAGGCCAATACGTTTCCTGCTCATCTACTGGTTCGGTTGGTGTTGTTCGGATGATCTGGTTGGTGACGTGCGGCCCATAGTAATCGCTGGTGTCGATATGGTTCACCCCGGCCGCGAGCACCTCGCGCAGGACCGCGACGGCCCCTTCCGGATCCCTGGGCGGCCCCCACACGCCGGGGCCCGTGAGTTGCATCGCTCCGTAGCCCATCCGCCTGACGGTCAGAGGCGATGCCACAGGGGAACGTGAACGAGCCGCCCATGATGCCTTCATTTCTGGTCATGTTCATCTCCTCTACGGGTCCTGAGGCCCCAGCTGGGACGGCGCCACGGGCCAGGGCCCAGGCAGGGAAACCTTGCAGATGCGCACGCCGCGCACATTGGCTCTGGCGATGGTGGCGATGCCTTGCCAGCGCAGGACCCTCAGGTCCGCCCCGCGCAGGTCCGCGCGGCCCAGGTCGGCCCCGTCCGCCTGGCCCCCGCTGCCCGCCCTTGCCCTGGGCCGTATTGATCACCTGCCAGGCCTGGCAGTGCTTCGGCTTCCTCCGGTCGCCGGACTCGGAGAAATTAAGGAAGACCGCGCCCAAGGCCGGAAAAGGATCCCCAGGTATTCCAGACATTCCAAAAGGCCCAGCGGCAGGGGAAGCGGCCTCCCACTGCAGAGCGTATTCGACCCCCCGGCGGGGCACCACCCAGGCAGGCCGGACCAACTGGCGGAAAGCCGAGCCAGGGTTCAGGCCATCTGCGTTTTTCCCGTCCCAGCATCGCCCGTCCGAAACCTCGCCGATACCTTCGCGGCCCATTATACCAACCACTTTGAACGGCGTCAGCAGGGATTCTACATTCTCGCCGGGCTCTCGGTGCAGAACTACCCCCACATCGCTCAGGGTTATCCCCAGAACAATAGTGCGCTGGGCCTCGACTTCGGCGTCGGCTACGGCCTGGACCGGCGCTTCGGGCCGCAGGCGCGCTACGCCACCGCCGACATCAGTGCCGCGACCTATTCCGCGCTCAACATGGGCGTCACCTATACCTTCTGAATCGGCGAGCCAAAGGGGGTCCTCCATGTTCAAGGGCAAATGCAGGTCGGCCACCATTATTACGTGACTGGCTCAATAACAACTGAAATGATCTGATGCAGTGAGAAAGGCGAAGAGAAGAAGATTAAGGCCAATTTTGTCATTCCAATTAAAAGAACTACATAATACAACAACCGCTATTTTTTTGGACATATCCATACCCATATATGCACTATATCCAGATATCATTCCATGTTTGTATGTAATTTTTGTATCATCATCGCCCGATTCCGAGAGGGTCCGCCGAGGGCCGACGTATTTCTCCATCGTCTTCGTGTCCTATTGGCTCTGTTGTTTCAACCAGGATCGGGTCGAGAGGTGAATCTTCCATGGCAAGCGTGTGTTTGGCATAAATTCGTCAAATCCGTCGCTTTGAATAAAGGCCTCCAGAAGGCGCCATTATTTCTCCCATGTCCCAAGGTTTTAGGGAGACTTCGTTTCATCAAATAGGGCTGATCCCCCACGTGCCCCATGGCTTGCCTGCCTTGCTGTTCTTGAGATAGAAGGAAAGTAGTATCTATCATGTGAAGCGGCGAAAATATTTTTTCAACAATTAAATCCTGAAAAGATTTCCCTGTTTTTCTTCAATAAGATAACCAAGTAGGCCATAACCAATATTAGAATAAATAAATTTATGTGATTTATTTTTTAATTTTACAAGTTTTGAGATAGTTGAATAACCAAGCTTTTTCCATATTGTAGTTATAAAGATTTTGTCCCGTAAACTAGTAATTCAGGAAAAGTTACCGGAAATGTACTAATGTTGAAGGCTTACGCAGCAGTCCGGATGTATGTGTCACAAGTTCATAAATATTAATTTTACTGGCATCAGCACTTAATTCAACATTTTCAGGAAGGATATCCCGAACAGTGTCTGAATAATTTATTTTGCCTTCTT
Organism: uncultured Verrucomicrobiae bacterium; assembly: GCA_963804395.1. Lineage (GTDB taxonomy): Bacteria > Verrucomicrobiota > Verrucomicrobiia > Opitutales > Opitutaceae > Fen-1467. The sequence continues at coordinate 102,266 of CAWDQK010000006.1, forward strand.
GAACGAGGAGTTCCAATAGTGATGCTGATAAACAGTTTGGAAACAGATCCAATTTGAAAAATCGTATTTTTATCTACGGTATATGCCCGGGAGGCCGAATCGCTGACTCTACCATATCCATAAGATCGAATGGATCCATCTGGAAGCAAAACGCCAATTTCAAGGCAGGTGGCCTACTTGGCTTTTAATTATAGGCTCGGCAAGCTCATCAACCTCTGCTTGAAGGGTGGTTTGCCCGAGTTTGCAAACGTTCAACCGCAGTTTTGGATCATAAACAATGCGCGATGAAAGTGGACCGCATGACAAGCAAAAGAGACAAAGTATGGCCGAAACCATAATTATGGCGGTCTAATGTGGTGGATTTCACCAGATTGTAATCTTGGCAAAATAGATGTTCCATTATCGGTCTTCCAGTTACCTGACAGGTTTCTGGCACGAGGCGATGCTTTCGCATCAAGTTGACCGGAGGGTAGGTGGACGCTGTCTCAGCAGGGCGAAGCGCAGAAAGCTCGGCAAGCCGGCCAGAAAGCGCAGCCAGCTGTTCGGAGAACGCCAAAGCATGGCCACGTAGCCCAGGATGACCTTGGCCCGTCTGAAATGAGCGCGGTAGAACGCCAGAAGAGCTCTTCCAGCCGCTCCCGGGTCATGCCCTGGGTTACGAACTGGAAGTGCATGCGATCCATCCTTTCCCAATCTTCCTCGAACGTTCCCTGCTCATGGATGCGCTCGTAGAGGGGGGAACCGGGAAAGGGCGTGAACTTGGCCAAGTTGAAATCATCGATGGGCAGCGTGAAAACATAATCCATGCTGCGTCGGATGCTTTCCTCGGTCTTCCCGGGAAGGCCGATCATCGGGGCAGCCCTTGGTTCGGGTTCCGGAAGCCTTGATCATTCGGATCGCTTCCGCCGGTTCGAGGTCCAGAGATCAGTGTTCTGGCGGTGTTGGGCCAGCAACTCCTGGTCGCCGGATTCAATTCCCAGGCTCATCATCCAGCAACTCCGCGGTTTTCAACCTGCGAAGCAGATCCGCGTCGATGTGCTCCGCCCGCGCGGCGCAGTTGAAGGTCATTCCCAGGGGGCGATCGATGATCATGTCCGTGAAGGCTTCCACCCTCTTCCGGTTGAAGGTGAATTGGTCATCGTAAAAGTTTATGTGCCGCGCCCCGAACCGATCCCTCAGGAACTGGAGATGGGCGTAGACGTACTCCGCGAAAATGAACGGAAAACCACCGCCGGAAGACGGAGAGCGCGGTAGGCGTAGCATGCATCGGGCAACCCCGGCTGGAGATGCAACTGCTGTTCGGCGCCGTGGGGTAGATTGGAAATGGG
>CAWDQK010000007.1:0-25702 GCA_963804395.1 uncultured Verrucomicrobiae bacterium
GCCTCGACTACGACGTATTGCTCGAGGTCGCTGGCGGCGCGCAGATCCGCATGGAACAGGCGCGCGCCGAACCGCTTGAGCTCAGCTCGATTCGTCTCGCTGCCCGGGCGGACGAAGTTGTCGAATCCGAAAACCTCGCGGTCGGTTCCCCGCTCCAGCAGGGCCCGGGCGACGGTGCTGCCGACAAAGCCGCAGATGCCGGAAATCAGAACTCTCATCAACCGCTACGAAAGCAGGACGGACAGTACAGGGAAAGCGCGAAGTTGGACGATCGATGCTTGCGGCGGAGATTCGAGTGGTGGCAAGGACACGACTGGCGAGGTGCCACCTCGGACGAACTCATGCAGCCCGCACGGCAAAACGCGTTTGCATCGGACGGGAAGAAACCTTGGCCGCGATGTAGCGGCGAGCGCCAGCCAGAATCAATGCCTTCGCACCTGCCATGCCTCGACGATCTGGCGGATGGTCTCTTCCAAGCTCACGCTGATGTCCCACTGCGGATAGTGCGTCCGCATCTTCCGCAGATCGGAGTAGTAGCAGATGTGGTCGCCGATGCGGTTCTGATCCACGTAGCTGAAGACCTGTTTCCTGCCGGTGAGCTTTTCGACCAGGGCAAATGCCTCGAGGATCGAGCACGAGTTGGCCTTGCCGCCGCCGAGGTTGTAAACCTCGCCGGCGCGCGGCGCCGCGACAAAGGCGGCCATGAAGCGGGCGACATCCAGCGAATGGATGTTGTCGCGCACCTGCTTGCCCTTGTAGCCGAAAACCTTGTATTCGCGGCCTTCGAGGTTGCATTTGACGAGGTAGCTGAGGAAGCCGTGCAGCTCGACGCCGGAGTGATTGGGGCCGGTGAGGCAGCCGCCGCGCAGGCAGCAGGTGGGCAGGCCGAAATAGCGGCCGTATTCCTGCACCATGACGTCCGCGGCAACTTTTGAGGCGCCGAAGAGGGAGTGCTTCGACTGGTCGATCGTGAACGTCTCCGCGATGCCCTCGGCAAAGGCCGGGTCGGCATAGTCCCAGCGTGTGGCGAGCTCGACCAGCTTGATGCGAATTCGGGGCGTCGCCGTAGACCTTGTTCGTGCGACATGTGGACGAATGGCGACTCCGGGCAGGCCTGGCGGGCGGCCTCCAGCAGGTTGAGCGTGCCGACGGCGTTGGTGTCGAAATCGTCAAACGGGATGGCGGCGGCGCGATCGTGGCTCGGCTGCGCCGCGGTGTGGACGATGGCGGCCGGTTTGAGCTGCCGCACCAGCGCGAGCACGCCGCTCCGGTCGCGGATGTCGAGCTCGTGATGCACAAAACCCGGCAGACTCTCTTGCAGCCGGCGTCTGGTTCCAGCGGGTGTCGCCCTGCGGTCCGAAGAAGACCGCCCGCTGGTTGTTGTCGACGCCGTGAACCTGGTAGCCGAGTTCGCGGCCAAAATAGACGCAGACCTCGGACCCAATCAGCCCGGATGAGCCGGTGACGAGGATGGTTTTCGCCATGGTTCGTTGATAAAAGCCGTCGGCGCAGAACGAGCCAATGCAATTCTTCGGGGCCAGAATTGGAACTGCCGCCGCCAGGCATCTCCCAGCGTAAAAGGTCATGGCTGTTGCGCAACAGCGGGTCTTTCCGGGCGGACCTTCAACGCCAAAGTGGGCGTTACAAAGTCGTGTGGTCAGCTCTCGGAAGACAATATGGACTGCCTGCAGGGATAGCAGACCCCTCAAGTCCACTGGAAGTCCGCACTACTGTTGGGGTCGGACCGGTTTGGGTTTGGCCGGCATGCAGATTGTCCAACCCGGTGGATTGATGGGAATGATGACCGCTTCTCCATCCCTGATGGGTTGAGTGTAGTTGGCCCAATGAAGATCGACCAATGCTTGTTCACGCAAACGGGGAAGGTTGGCCGCGATTGCGACGATCAACAGGCTTGCAGCAAGCCAGCGCCAGTGTGCTGCCTGGGAGAGTGCGCTTGCCAGCAGCCAAAGGAGAGCCATCTGGACCGGGAAGAAATACCGCGAGCCGTAGCCCTCATTGTTGAGTGAGGGGAGACTCCATCGGCAGCGATAGATCCCGGCCAGGATGAAAACAATCAAAACACCGGCCAGGGCAACGCGTTCACGGCGATCGTTGCCTTTCCGCATCGCGGCTGCGAAGACGATGGCGATGCCAGCGGCGGCCAGCACCCACCGGAGAGAAAGCGCCAAGGTTGGTTTCAGCCAAACCCCTGCAAACAGAGAACCTGTCATCCGCATGCCCACTGCAGCGACGCCTTCAGACCAGACAATGGGGCCGGGTTGTTGGGGTTCGTGGTACCGCAAGATGCATACCAATTGTATTGCTGAAACTGCCACAGCGATTCCCGCGAGGATCCAGCTCCACGCCGTCTTTCGTTGCAGCGATCGGATGATGAAGAATGGCGCGAACAGGAGACAGAAGGGTCCGGTAAGGCCGAGGAGAATCGCCGCCGCCACGTCGTGAACGCGCTGCGGCCAGGTCTCTGGATCTGCCTCAATCAGTAGCAACATGAAGGCTCCGGCAAGCACCCACTGCATATTGGTCACGTTGAGCAGAACCTCAAAGGCATCAGGCACGAGAACGACTGCCAGCGCTAGCGCCGGGCGCGGACCCAGCGGTTGGCGTGGACTGAGTGCGCGGCTGGCTACATAAAGAGTCGCGACGAATGCGGAGCCAACGAACCAAGCCGGGGCCAATCCCGGGTCGAGCCACCATGAGATGCCGGCAATCAGACGTGGGATCGTATGGAGGTAGCCATTGTAAGGCTCGATCAGCGTGTGCCATCCGTGAACGAAATGTTGGTGATAAAAGAAGCCATCTTCAGCCCAAAACTGAGGGCATGCGATTTGGTCGGGCTTCCGCAGGCAAAGGATGGCGGCACATGCGGCCATTGTGCCGGCTGTGATCCAATGCCTGCGACAATCGATCTCGCGGGAATTCATTCGTGATGAAGGCTGCCAAAACGAGCCTTGCCCCAAGCAATGATCCATGTGATAGGGTCGCGAAACATGCGGACTTTCTTCCCTTGTTGGAAGGAACGCGAACGGTAGGTGATGGGAATCTCGATTGGTCGGTAGCCCTTGCGGATGAGTTTGATCAACAACTCCCAGTCGAAGTCGAACCGGTTGCAGCTGAAGGTCAGACCGTTGAGGCAGTCCCTCCGGAAGACCTTGTACATGGTGAATGGATCTCTAAGCCAGATCCCCAGCGACACGTTGATCAGCAGCGTGAAGGTCCAATGGGCCAGATTGAGCACCAGGGCGCGCACTGGCTGATCGGTGAACTTCCGAATCGCCCAGCCCCCGCGCCCGTGCCGAGAGCCGAGAACGAACGCCTGTCGTCCGGCCACGATTGGAGCCAGCAGCGTCTCATAGTCTGCTAGGTCGTATTCCAGATCGGCGTCCTGGATGAGCAGGATGTCGCCGGTGGCGGCGGCGAACCCGGCCCGGACGGCGTGGCCCTTGCCGGAAGGTCGGTCTTCCAAGATGATCTTCACGCGCGGATGATCGCGGTAACTGAGCACGATTTCCCGGGAGCCATCGGTCGAATTGCTTTCGACAATGATGATCTCGATGTTCCAACCGACGATCTGTTTGGCGACAATTGCGTCGAGTGCTTGGCGAACGGTCGCGATCTCGTTGTAAACAGGGACGACAACGGTCAAATGCGGTTCTGGGGGTCGACTGGATGTCATTTAGAATGAACGAGAGGACTGACGGCGGCTGGTTTCCACAAGAAAGCGAGCCACATTAGGATTAGCAGAGCGATAACACCCGCGGCGGCCAGCCAAAGAGAAAACGTCAAATCGCGGGGCCAATAGGCGAATTCAACGTGATAGCTGCCGGGGGCTCCAACGAGCACGCCTTTGAAAGAGTTGTTAACGCGAAAGTAGTCTGCAGGGGATCCATTTACCGTCACCTTAAAATCGCCTTTCATCCACGCTTCCGCGAGCACAACTACGCCCGCCGATGGCGCGTGAATGGTGAACGAGGTTGTATTGTTCGTAAGATGGTAGTCGATCGCCCCCACGACGACAGGTTTGGCTGTGCTGCGCGCAAGCTGCCGCAACGTGGGCTGCCGGCCGAGGTCACTGGTAACGACCGCTGCGAATGGCTGGCCGGGATACGCGCGAGCCCGCTCCACGATCTCATGGGCGCCGCGATAGGGGATCACGGTGTCAACGAAGAATGCACGCGGCCAGGCTGTGGGGCTTTCGTACACCACGAGGTCAAGCGATGCTCGCTCGACATAGCCCGAAGCGGCGCTATCCAGGCGTTCCCGGGCAAGAAGGAAACGGACATTGAGCAGGTCCAGCATTGGCTGTAGAGCCTTGAGCCGGTCACGATCCAAGCGCATGCGCCATTCCTCGCCAAGAATCAAACCAGCATCAGTGACGAGCTGGCGGTAATGACGATTCATTACAGCATCCGGGCCGTTGGGCGATTCGAGTCCGTAAAGAGCATTGAATTCCGGGACGAGATTGTCCTCGAAGCCGATGACACGACCGGGGGTCTGGACTACCGCCGCCTGCACCCACTGGATGGCGGGCGATGGCCGGCTCAAATCGGCGCGCCCAGGCGGCGCGACAAAATAATCTGAGTCTGCGTAGACTGCGGGCTGCAAACCGTGGCGCAGCAGCAAGACCGCAAGAGCGACCGCCACCCCGAGCGCACGCTGCGCGGTAATCCGTCGATCGATCAGATATCTGGCTGCCAACAGGTGCAAGAGCACGACAGCCGCAACCATGATCAAAACGTTGGCGTAAAAGAAGCCGTTACCCGGCAGCTTTTCCATCCAGCCGGCAAACGTAGGGGTGGTATGCCACCGTCCAGGCATGCTTTCAAAATACCGATCGAGCTGCCAAACCGGCACCACGAGAAAGACGCAGCCGGGCCAGAACCACGAGCGGACCGGTGCCGATAGCCATCCGCGTGCGGCAGAGAATCCACAACCGGCGAGCACACCCCCGAACACGAGAGCGATGCAAGAGAAAGTGTTATGGAGATGCTGGACATTGCGCAGGCCTGGGACTTGCAGCAGCCATGCGGAAGGAATCCCGTCCAGTGCGACAAGCAACGCGACAATCAATGCTATGACGAGCCAACGTACGATGCGATCGGCTAGCTGACGCCCCAGGCTGACGAGGCACCAGAGGATGCCGGAGGCCAGCAAGAGGTTCATGGCTGGCGTGAATACTCGTCGCTCGTCGTTCAGCTGCCGGAAAAAGATGTCATCGAAAAAGCCGACAAGCCAAGGAGTCGGAATGCGCCAGGCTGCGGCCGCATCCGAGCTGGTGTGGGCGCGCATCACGGTGTCGGCGAAAGGCAGCCACACGGGCGCGGTTAGCAGGGCGGTCGCGAGGGCGCTCAACCCCAGCTGCAAGGATGCGATCCAGCTTGCGCCCAACCGGATCGCGGGCGAAAAGCAGCGAAACTGCACCGGCGGCGTTGATCGCCGCGAGCAGCATGTAAGCCTCCTTTACCGTTCCACTGGTCAAGAGGCAGCCGTTCGCCACCAGCAAGCCGACCGCCCAGCCCCAGATCGCCCGGCGTTCTGCCGCAGTGATTAGGTGCACCCATGCGCAAAGCACCCACGGTGCATAGCAGACGCTGAAAATGGCAGGATGATTGATCCGGAAATTGAAAAAACCGATGAATGCGCTGCCAACCGCGACCAGAGCCGCCGCCGCCCAGTCTCGGCGCAATGCCCAGACCGTCCAGCTGAGTCCACAAGCGAATAGTGCGCGCAACAGAACAAACTTGAGATCGAATGCCCAGGACGCGGCTCTGGCCAGCACGACCGGCAGGTGAATTGGATCACCGACCATCGATTGGCCCTGGCCGATCAAACTGACTCCGCACGAAGCATAACGGTCCCACAATGGCAGTTCGTGGTCAGTCCATAATGCGTCATGCTCGATGGCCGTGTAGGGAAGACTCTGCCACATCATTGCTCCCACGTCGGCGCCTTTCGCGTCCTGTTTGCGCAGGTCGGTAACGCCGGGCACCGCAGGGATGCCCTGGTAAAGCAGCGCCGTCCCGTAGTTGGGCGACACAAGACTTCGGCCCATAAAGATCAATGGATAGCAGGCGCAAATGGTCGCAAAGCCGGCGACGGCAGCGAGCATCATGCACGGATGCTGGTGGCAAATCATGCTTGCGCGCGGCTGCCAATTGAGCGTCTCCAAGATGCCTCCAGCCCACAATGCAAGCAACGCTAATAAAAAAACAGTCGATGTTTCCGGAAGAAAGGCGCGCAACCATGCGGTCCAATCCGCCTGCAATTCCAATGGCTGGTGAAACGTCTGCAACACCCATGGATCGCTGCCGGACGAGATGAATTCCATCTCGCCGTGGTCGAGCGCGCGCCAGGTTGCCTCGGAGTTGGGTGTGAAGTTAACGCCTGGAAGGACTCGCCACGTCCGCCCGGCGGGGTCGCGCAAGATCATTTGCGCAATCCGCATTCGGCCGGGCCGGTCAAGAAAGTCGAGACGAAGGCCAAGGAGTCTGCCTCCGGGCAGGTCGAAGCGGTAATCCTGCCGGATGCCAGCAGTTACCGGAAGCCGCACCGAATCTTCTTCTCGAAAACCCTGGCCGCGGTCGTAATACACTTGGGCGATCGCGTCGCCGTCGGATTGCGCCTGGATTTCGACCGCAAATGGGAGGAGCTTTTTTTGAGAAAATAGGCTGACGACAAGCGCGGCGGTCAACGCTGCCAGGATAACGCGCGTCAGCCAAAGCCGTAGATTCATGGTGCATCGAAGCGCAGTTGGAAGATGCATTGAAACTCCTCGAATCTCCGTCCCCATGTTGCTCAAGGGCTATGTCTGACCGGTGCCGGCCGGGCGTCAGCGGGCGACCAGGAAGCCTTCCGTTTGGCCCGGCTGGGCTGATTCCACCGATTCCATGCAACCAGCAAACCGTCCCGGCTCGCCTCAGGTGTCGGCAGACCGTTACCCGAATAATGGACCGGTCTCATGCGCCAGCGCCACGCTGGTCGTAACGACTTCGTAGATTGGATCAAGAGGCGAGCGGCTGGGGTTCCCGGCAGTTCTGCACACGCGGCGGCCACGCCAGTGCAAATCCGTCGTTGATCGACAGGGACAGATTGGGATTGTACGCGGGATCGTTGTCAAGCAGCGGGCCCCAGGTGCGCCGCATGTAGTCAACTTCCCGAACAAATCGAGCCCGCTTCTCCGGGATGTCATCCCTGCCCCGGCTCATGGATTCGTGGTGCACCAACTCGGCGAACGGCGTCCAAAGATTGCGGTAACCGGCGGCGCTGACGCGCAGACAGAAATCGATATCGTTAAAAGCGACGGCGAGGTTGATCTCATCGAAGCCGCCGACTTGATCGAAAACCTCCCGGCGCACCGCCAGGCAGGCGCCAGTGACCGCACTGTAATTCTGAACGAGTCGAGCGCGATTGAAATAGCCATCCGTTCCCCGGGGATGCCGCAGAAAAGTGTGGTTGGCTACTCCGCCAAGACCGAGGATCACTCCGGCATGCTGGATGTGTTCGTCGGGATAATACAGCATCGCACCCACGGCGCCGATCTCGGGACGGGCAGCCTGGCCGACCATCTCTTGCAGCCAAGTGGCATTGATAACTTCAATATCATTATTAAGAAAACAGAGAATGGCGCCATGGGCATTTCGGGCGCCCAGGTTGTTGAGCGCAGAGTAGTTAAATGGAGCGTCGTGGCGGACGACCCGGATATTGTCCTCGCGTTCGAGCCCGGCGAAGAGCTCAAGGGCGTCAGGTGCGTCGGATCCATTGTCGATCAGGATAATCTCATAGGGCAGATACCGGGTTCGCGCGATGATCGACGCGAGGCAGAGACGCACCAGATCAGCCGCATTTCGAGTTGGGATGATGATCGTAACGAGCGGCGCAGGAGAAGGAACCGGATAAACAATCCGCCAGTGATTGCCTGGCACGGATTCGATGGAGGCTTCGATTCCGCAGCGCTTGAGGTGGTCGGCCAGGGCCAGGCGGGCGCTGGCCGCGGCATAGTTCTTCGCCGAAACAGCCGTGGCAGTGGAACCGGCGACGGTTCGCCAGTGGTAGAGAATCCGCGGAACATGGCGAATGCGTCCGGATCCGACCTTCTCCCAAACGCGCAGGGTGAGGTCCCAATCCTGGCTTCCCTCGTAGCCTTTTCGGAATCCTCCAACCGCGCGAACGACTGAAGTGCGATAGACCGACAGATGGGAAACGCAGTTTTGTCCGAGCAGGAGATCAGGGAGAAAATCTGGCTTAAAATACGGTGCTGAACGGACTCCGGACTCGTCGATCTTGTCTTCGTCGGAATACAGCAGATCGGTTTCAGGATGAGCGTCAAGAAACAGGACCATTTCAGCCAGCGCCTGGGGAGGAAGTTCATCGTCGTGGTCAAGAAGGGCGGTGAATTCGCCGCGAGCTAGCTCAAGGGCGGAGTTGGAGGCGGCGGAGATGTGGCCATTGGCCGAGCGGTAAACAACCCGAATGCGGGAATCGCGTTCCGCCCATGCGTCGAGCACGCGGCGGACATGAGGCTCGGACGATGCGTCGTCAGCGATGCAGAGCTCCCAATTCTGATAGGTCTGATCAGCAACTGAAGCGATTGCGCGGTCCAGCCAGCGCTCCGGCGAATTGAAGACCGGCATCAGAATCGAGACCAGCGGGCAGCGATGGCTTCCAACGGCCAGCAGTCGTCCCCGTAAATCGGAGAGACGTTTCTCGGTCGGTTGGTCGAAGGATTGAATCCATCCGTAGTAATCCCCCGGCAGGCGCGGTTGGGAACACGTATGCAGCGGCCGTTCGACCAATGAGTGCCAACGATCATGGTCACTCAATACTTCAACGATCACTGAATGGGTGGCTTCCAGCGGGAATTCGTAAGGAATCGTGAAGCCACAGGCGCGTGATTCGGGGCGGACAAATCCATGCGCTCTGGCGACATCTTCCCTGTCCAGGCCGTAGGTACCGGGCAATTCTCTGTCTGACCCGATTCTTGCACGGATGCCGCGCACTGGCCGCCCGTCGGGGTGCACACACCAACCTTTGATTTCCCCCTTGGCGGGAGCGGCTTCCCATGCGACCGGCAGGTCGATCACATGGAGCGTGGCCAGGGACGGAAGCGGTTGAGGTTCGTGAGAGCGATCCACCAAGAGGCGACGCGCCCACCGCAATGGCGTGGTGATCTGCCAGGAAATGGAGTTTTGCATCCGACGAACCTTGTCTTCGCGCAGATGCGACAGCGCCGTCAGGCCTTCGATTCGCCGCTCTTGTTCGACGATTCTCGCCTCACGCGTGCGGCATCTCTCCTCTGCCGAAAGCAAAGTCGTTTGGGCCTTGGTCAATTGGTTCCCGATCAAGACATGTTGCCAATTTCCCAACGAGATTGTTTGCTCCGCTTTCCTGAGCGCGCTCGTTTGAATCGCGGCATCGGTTTGGAGGGTGGTGACACGCTGGCGGGTGGCGTCGAGTTCGCTCCGGACCGCCGCCAGGAGGGTCTCAAGGTTCGCGCCGTGCTGCTGGGAATCAGCCAGCGCTTGTTCGAGTTGGCTGGCGCGCAGACGGAAAGGCTCGAGGTTGGCAGCGTGCTGGCGGGTGGCGTCGAGTTCGCTCCGAACTGCCGCCAGGAGGTTCTCAAGGTTTACGCTGTGCCGCTGGGAATCAGCCAGCGCTTGTTCGAGCTGGCCGGCGCGCAGGCGGAAAGGCTCGAGGTTGGCGGCGTGCTGGCGGGTAGCGTCGAGTTCGCTCCGGGCCACCGACAGGAGGTTCTCAAGGTTGGCGCTGTGCTGCTGTGAATCAGCCAGCGCTTGTTCGAGTTGGCTGGCGCGCAGACGGAAAGGCTTGAGGTTGGCAGCGTGCTGGCGGGTGGCGTCGAGTTCGCTCCGAACTGCCGCCAGGAGGTTCTCAAGGTTTACGCTGTGCCGCTGGGAATCAGCCAGCGCTTGTTCGAGCTGGCCGGCGCGCAGGCGGAAAGGCTCGAGGTTGGCGGCGTGCTGGCGGGTAGCGTCGAGTTCGCTCCGGGCCACCGACAGGAGGTTCTCAAGGTTGGCGCTGTGCTGCTGTGAATCAGCCAGCGCTTGTTCGAGCTGGCCGGCGCGCAGGCGGAAAGGCTCGAGGTTGGCGGCGTGCTGGCGGACATCCTCTACAGCCCGCCGCCAACGGTCGCGTTCTTTCTCGACCCGTTCGAGAATGGAACGCGCTGGAGACGCCGCGGCGTCTTCCACCAACTGACGACACAACAAGACCAGATCTTCGGATTGGCGTACGAAGCGGGTGAGCGACACTTGCGCTTCTTTCGGGAGTGCGTCTTGCAGGTGCGCCAGTTCGTCGTGAAGCTGTCGGGCAAGAACCGGGACGTCAGCGTCTCGCGCAGCGGTGCCGGTGCTCCAATCCACGCGCGCCGACGCGGTTGCGGTGGTCTCGTAAAAGGCGGCGAGTCCTTGGGTGTTGCGGTTCAAGTCGAAATGCCGGAGCGCGAAAGACAGCGCGTGGCGGGCGAGTTGGTCCGCCAGCCCGGTGTCGGTGAAGATCCGGTGGCAGGCGTCAGCAATCTCTTCCGGGGTGCCTGAGTGCAGCAACAATCCATCGCGGCCGTCATCCATGCTGATTGCGAGATTGGTGGCCGGAAGCACGACCGGCTTTCCCATGGCCAGAAACTCCGGTAGCTTGGATGGCAGGCGGTAGTCGTTGAACGGACCGGCGCTTCCGGGTTGCACGAGGACGTCGGCGAGCGCTAGCAACCCGGGCAGCGTTGGCTTTGCCACGAAACCGAGGTCGACAACGATGTCTTTGAATCGAGAGGCGAAGCCCTCCTGGAATTCCGGTGACGTGAGGCCGGTACGCACCAGGCGGGTCGGCATCCCGCGTTGGTTGAGCAGGCGGACCGCCATGTAAAGATCGCGCACCTCGGACTCGTTGGCGAACGTGTTGCTGCCGGTGAACACAATGACTTTCTCGCCTGACCGCAACCCAAGTTGGCGGCGCATCGCGTCGTCGCCGGGCAGTGGCCGGTATAGCGAGAAGTCCACCCCGGGTGTCAGAAGGTGTACCGGGGTTCCGGCGGGCACGAATTCTCGGAGGCGGTCGATGATCACCGTGGCGCCGTCAGCGAGTCGCAACAGGTTGCGATAACGCACCGGATGCGGCAGGCCGTCCTGCAAGGCATCTCCGAGATCGACGTCCGACAGAACGCGCAGGTCAGCGATGGCCCGGCCGGTCCAGCGTTCGAGCAGGTGTTCTTCGTTGTCCTCAAGGTGAACGATAAGTCGGGCTCGGGCGCGGTGCTGGTAGGCAAGCACGAACCTACGCACGCCCTCCCGGGGTGTCCAGGCGTGCACGAGATCGGCTTCCCTCCCGTCGGGGAAAGGGCTGGGGCCGGCGAGCATCTCCTCGTAGGTGACGGGAATGAACCGCGGTTCGGGCACGACCGATAATGTCTCCTTCCGACCAGCGACAGCCACGGCGCACGAGTATCCGAGATCACTGAGCGTGGCGGCGAAACCAGCGATGTGGTTAAGGCTGTTGGTGGTGAAATCGCCGTAATTGACGAAGAGGATGTTCACGCAACGAAGAGAAGAAAGGGTCGTTGTCCGATCGCGCAAGGCGGGGTCTCGCCGGCCGGCTTTGAATTACCGGCGACAAGAGCCAACATGGGCGGCGGATGTGTCCGGAATGGCCTTGGCCCAAAACAATGCTGTAGACTCGCAAAAGTGGGCGAGTCATGCCGGTACGTAAATGCTTATTTTCTCCGCCGCAGATCCCGGGGCGTATGTCCCGATTGACGGTGAAGCAGCAAGCTCGGCGATTCCGTAGCGGAGCCGCGTGCCTACGAGCGTGTCGGGCTTCGCCCGCCCGCTCCTTTCAAACGGCGGACGCCGTTTGGTGCGGAACGGCGACTGTACGCCCTCGGAGCAGTGCTCAATGCAGCGAGGTTCTTTTCCCATTGATCGCCTTGCCCGCGCAGCGGACATTTAGCGAGGCGCTAGCTCCGGCCTCGATCAGCCTCCAGCCTCCTTGTCACATCAAGACTCAAGCCCGGTCTGAGGCGGCGCCTCGCTGGAGCATGTAACCAGCGTCGGCGGCGTCCCGCGCAAACATCTTGACGGTATCTAATGAAAGGGCGCTTAGGTCCGTGCCAAGCAGCTTGGCGGCCTTGGCCAGGATGTCATGCGGCACCGTCACGATGTGACAGCCGGATTCCTCGGCCTGGAGGATGTTCAATACTTCGCGGACGCTGGCCCAAAGCAAGCCGGCCCGGGGCTGGCCCTCCAGCAGCGCGCGGCTGGCGCGCATGAGCGGCACCGGATCGCGGCCAGTGTCGGCAATTCGGCCGGCGAATACCGAGACGACGGAGGACACGGCAGGATTGAGGGCGGCGGCAACGTCCCGCACCTGGCCGAGGGTCAAGATGGCCGTGACATTGAGCTGCACCTGCTGGGCGGCCAGTTCGCGAATGAGCGGGAGCGACGGCTCGCCGCGCGAATTGGTGATGGGAATCTTGACGAAGACATTGCTGCCCCAGGCGGCGATCTTGAGCGCCTGACGTTTCATCTCCGAAAACTCATCGGAGAAAACCTCCAAAGAAATGGGCTTGGCGGTGACGGTCTTCAGGATGTCCCGGGCGAACGCCTCATAATCCCGGATTCCGGCCTTCTTCATCAGGGAAGGATTGGTAGTGAGGCCTTTGATGTAGGGCTTGCTGTAGAGATCGAGGATGCCGGCCTTGTCTGCGCCGTCGGCGTAGATCTGGATCTTGAGCGTATCGAGTGAGATCATGAACAGGCGTAATGACGTCAGGGTTCAGCGGTGCGCAAGAATAATGTCGGCGGCCGCGGCTAGGCTTGGTGCTGTGAAATCAGGCCTTTCGCGCAACGCCTCCGCATACCCGCTGTCAATAAACACCGTGCGGCAGCCGGCGGCCCGGCCACAGTCGATGTCGCGCCATCGGTCCCCTACCATCCACGAGCCGGCGAGATCGAGACCGAGCTCCCGGGCGGCGCGAAGCAACATTCCCGGTGCCGGTTTGCGAAAGGCGGACGGCGGCTGGGCACCGCCGGCATCGTAGCACACTTCGATCCGGTCGATGGGCAGCTGGGCTCGCAGCCGGTCGTGAATGGCTTCGACCACCGCCTGCGGCAGCGTTCCGCGACCCACGTCCGGCTGGTTGGTGACGACTACCAGGATGAAGCCTGCAGCCTTCAGTCGCGCGCAGCCTTCAACGACCCCCGGCAAGAGCACAAACTCGTCAACCGACGCCGGTGGGTAGGGTTTGGCGGCCCTCACCAGGGAAGCATTCAGCGTTCCATCACGGTCAAGGAAAACCGCTTTTCTCAGAGGAGAGTTGGCTCTCAAGACGGAAGACGCGGAAGACATGGGTAAGGGGATCGCTTGCAAGCAAGCTCCTACAAAGAGCGTCCCGCCGCCCGGCGCGGGACTTCGTCCGTGCGTGTCAGCGCACGGACTCCCACTTCGTCTGGTTCACCTTGAGATCCGGGTGCGAAACGAACAGGTGCCACAATACAGCCTGAAACGCCTCGGAGTGGGGGGTCACGTTGTTTGGGTTCACGGTCGGCACGATGACGCACGCATCGGCGACGCTGGCCGTGAAGCCGCCGTCCTTGCCGAGCAGCCCGAGCACCCGGGCTCCCACCTGTCGGGCGAACTGGAGCGCGGTGACAAGGTTGGGAGAGACGTTCTTCTCGAGGTTGCCGCCGCCGACCGAGAGGACGAGCACGGCATCGTTCGCGTTGAGCCGGCTGCCGCGCAGCCATTCGACGAACACGCTGGCCCAGCCTTCATCGTTTGTGCGCGCCGTCAGCTCCGACACGTTGTCGGTCGGAGCATAGCATTCGAGGCCGGCGATCTTCCGGAAATCATTGACGGCATGCGAGGCATTGGCGGCGCTGCCGCCGACGCCCAGGATGAACAAGCGCCCGCCCCGTTCGCGCACGCCGCGAAGCTCGGCGACGCATTTCTCACAGTCGGCCGGGTTGATTCTTCCGACGATCTCTGCAGTTTCCTTCAGGTGCTGGGTGGCGTAGGACATGGGAGGAATTGAAGTGAGGGTGAAGGCGGAAGTGAGGGTGAAGGTGAAGGTGAAAGGGAAGGTGACGCAAGAGCTTAGCTGTATCCATGCAAACTGTAGGAGCGAGCTTCCGCCTTCGCTGAAGCTACAGCGGGCAGGTGCTCGCGACCTGTCCTCCGAAGGCCCGGCGAAGGAGGATTACAGAGGACGAAATCGCCTGCAAGCCCCGCCGCCGCGGCGCGGGCAAGCAGGCTCCTACATCGGTCACCGACGGCGTTGTTGTTTACGAGCGAGAACGAACCATATTGAATAGACACGGCTCAGCCTGCATCGGACCTTTGCCGATGGACTCGGGTGGCCTGACGTTGGCCCCGGAGCGATTCGAACTGTTGCCCTTAGCCGCCTTGTTCACGCCGATCTTTGACCCTCACTTTCACTCTCACCTTCACCCTCGCTTTCACCTTCACTTTCACTCTCACCCTCACCTTCACTCTAAACCTCTGCCGCGCAGCAGCGCATCGAGCTCCTGCAATCCGGCGGGCGAACCGATCTCGTAGAACCGTTGGTTCACCTCGTAGCCGGCGAGTTGCGACTGCGCGACCAGCCGACGGTACACGTCGGCGAGATCCACCACTTCATCCCGGGGCCAGGCATCCAGCGCGGCGGACCGAAGCAGGCCGAGGCCATAGTCGATGTGCTGCATCTGCGGAACCTGATTCTTTTTGTCGTAGATCTTGATCCGACCGTCGGCGAACCACACATTGCTCGCATCGTAACGCCCGCAATTCTTATAGACTGTCATGAGGCCGGGGAGCTGGGCTTTCACGAACGCTCGGCCAACGGCGGGGTAATCGATGGGGAGGTAGCTGTCACCATACAGCACGTAGAACGCGTCTCCCAGAAGCGGCAGGGCCCGAATGAGCGCGCCGCCGGTGCCGAGGAGCCGGGGGCCGTCGAAGGAGTAGTCGATGTGGACGCCCCATTTTTCCCCGTCCCCGTAACGGTTGACAATCATCTCTCCGAGGTGACCGACACAGAGCACAATCCGGGGGAGACCGGCCTGGCGAAGCAGGCGGAGTTGGTGGGAGAAGAATGGCTCCCCAGCAACATCGATAAGCAGTTTTGGAATCCTCTCTGTGAGCGGACGCAGCCGGGTGGCCAGACCGCCGGCGAGGAGGGCGACGGGCAAGGAAGAAACCGAGGAAACCATGAAAGAGGAAACCGTGAAAGATGAAACCGGGGAAACCGCAAAAGCTAAGACAGAAGAAACAGTGAAGCAAAAAGCTCAGGCCGAAGTCTGTGCAGCCTGGCGTTTGATGGTCGTTAGGATGGCAACCAATTCACCAGCTTCTGCCGCAAGATCGGCAAGTTCTTCGGCATTTCCGAGAGAGACTCGTGAGTGCAACAGGAGCCAGTATTCTGTTTCTGCGGCCTCTTTCAGGGCAACCGCGATCTTGTGGATGAAATCTTCGCGTGACTCCGCGCGGTTGGCTTCGCGATAGTTGGCTCCGATGGATGTGCCAGAACGAAGCAGCTGCCGCCCTAGAACAATGGCTGGGTCTGTTCTAGGCAATGCACCGGTGAAGGTTACGATGCGGACGGCGAATTGCAGCGTTCGCTCCTCAAGTTCAAGTCCCTTTCGTGGCATGGGGTTTCTTCTTTCCGCGGTTTCCCGAGTTTCCTGGCTTGATCTAGTTTTGAACCACCACCTTCGTCCCCTCGAAGTCGAAGCGAAACCGGACCTCGTGCAGGCCCTTCTCTTTCATGACGCTGCGGAGCCTGGCTTTGTCCCTGGCAAAGAACATGAGAAACCCGCCGCCGCCGGCCCCGATGAGCTTCCCGCCCAGCGCGCCGTTAGCCATCGCGCAGTCGTACCATTCGTTGATCTGCGGATTGCTCATTCCGCCCGAGCGGGCCTGCTTGTGCCGCCAATGCACGTCCATCAGGCGTGCGAATTCATCGAGGTGGCCCGCCTCCAGAGCCGCCAGCGACTTGCCGCCGAGTTCCTTGGTGAAATGGAGATTGTCGAGCATCGCCCGGTCATTGAGCTTCGAACGATCGTTCTGATCCCTTAGAATCGCCGAAGCCGACCGCGAGTAGCCCGTGAAGAAAAGCAGTAGGTTATCCTCGAGATTGAACAGGGTCTCTTCCGGCAGGCGCACCGCGCGGTACTCGACTCGACCATCGGGCTGAAACGTGAAGGCGGTGATGCCGCCGATGGCTGAAATATACTGGTCCTGTTTTCCGATGGGTTCGCCGAGCCGGTCGAGCTCAATCGTACAGGCCTCGGCGGCCAATTCGGCTGGGTGTACGATATTCTTTTTGAGCGCGTGCAGCGCCTTGAGCAAGGCGGTGGTGAAGCTGCCGGAAGAGCCCAGGCCGGTGCCCGCAGGAATGTCCGCCATCGAGGTCAGCTCGAGATGCGGATTATCGATGCCGACGAACTTGATCGCCTCGCGAATGATCGGATGCTCGATTTGATCGACGGTGGCGACGCGTTCCAGTTTGGAATATTTGATGATCAACTCCTGGACAAACGTCTGGTGCAGCGTGATGTAGACATATTTGTCGATGGCCGCGGCGACGAGGAAGCCACCGTGTTCCCGGTAGTACGAAGGCAGGTCGGTGCCGCCGCCGCCGAGGGTGACGCGCAGGGGAGAACGGGTGATGATCATGGGAGGAAAACAGGGAAACCTTGAAACAGGGAAACCTTGAAACTGGGGAAACCTTGAAACTGGGGAACCCTTGAAACGGGGAATCGGAGAAACCGTGAGGACGGGATGTTAAGAGGGCAGAAAAGGCCGATGGTGAACCGCGAGATAAAGTAGGGCGAAGAGAAAGATGGGGCCGGGAAAGTTGACTTCGAGAAGCCGGAAGGGACCGGGACAGCAAGAGAATCAGAGACAATTGGTCACAGCATTCCGGCTTGCCGGTTTCCAGATTTCTTGGTTTCCCGTGTTTCCTCCTTTGTCCGGCGGTAGATCTGCTCGACGATTTCCAGCGTGCGGATTCCCTCGCGCAGACCGGGGGCTGGTTCGCGGCCGAGGCGGATGTCGTCCAGAAAAGCGGTCAGTTCGTGGGCCCATGAGGCATCGCCCGGCCGGCCGGTGGGCGCGGGAGCGGCGGGATACTCCCAGACGGTGGTTTCCGGCGGACCCATCTGCGGGAGCATCCGGTAATAGGTGAGTCGTTCGGGGCCGTAGCTGCCGCCGAGGCCGTCGATCGCGATCTTGCCGTCGCGCCCGTAGATTTCGAACGAGAACAGGTTCTTCCATTCCGTGCAGCTGACGTGCAGCCAGGCGGTCTGTCCGCTGGCGGTCCGGAGGGAGAGAAACGCATTGTCGTCGACCGGCATGTCCCAGAAGGACGTGGTGCAATGGCCCTCGACAACGGTGATGGGTCCGAGGAACCAGCCGGCAAGATCGATCAAGTGGACGCCCTGGTCCATCAGCTCGCCGCCGCCCGACAACTTCGGATCGGCCCGCCACTCCCGGTCGTAGCCGACCCTGCCGCCATGCCCATACCGGCCGCGCAGGAACATGAGCGGACCGATGGCGCCCGCGTCGACCAGTTCCCGGGCTTGCTGCATTCCGGGGTGAAAGCGGTGATTGTAGCCCAGGCGCACCCGGGCGCCAGTCTGCGCGGCCGCCGCCTGCACTTCGCGCAATTGGGCGGAGTCTAGCGCGCCCGGTTTCTCGACCAGGACATGCTTCCCGGCGGCGACTGCCGCCAGGCTGATCGGGGCGAGCGAGGCATTCAGCGTCGAAACGATTACGGCGTCGACCGCGGGATCCTGCAGTGCGATCCGAAAATCGCCGACTGCCTGGCAACCGGGCGTCGTCCCGGCCACGTCGGCGGCGCGGGTCGCATCGAGATCGCACGCATAGAGCAGACGGGCGCCGGACAGCGCGGCGGCCCGCTTCCGGCCCACGGCGCCACAACCGACCAAGGCGAATCCGATGCCACTAGCTTGCATACTCATTGTCACGGCTGGTTTTGCAGCTAAACACGACGACCGATTGAATCACGACATGCATTCTTCACGGAACGAATTGAGGCCCACGAATGCACACCAATGGCTACGAATTCTTGCCGATCATCCATTCGTGCGGATTCGTGTGTATTCGTGGGAGGAGCTATCACCAGTCCTGAAAATCATGGATCGCCGTGGCGACGGCGGCGATCTGATCGTCGGTGAGATCGGGATACATGGGAAGGCTGAGGCATTCGCGGGCTGCGCGTTCGGCGACGGGAAAGGTGCCGGCCGTGTAGCCCAAATGGGCGAAGCACTTCTGCAGATGAAGCGGACGGGGGTAATGGACGGCGCTGCCAATCCCGCAGGATTCCAGGAACGCCTTTAGACGGTCGCGGCCCGGGTGTCGGACCGTGTAGAGGTGGTAGACACTCTCCACGTCGGCCGCCTCGGACGGCAAAACGAGCGGAGTGTCGCCGAGCAGCGTGCGATACCAGTGGGCAATCCGCCGGCGGGCCAGATTCCATTCCGTTAGGCGCGGAAGTTTTACCCGCAACACGGCGCCCTGGATGCCTTCCATGCGGTAGTTGTAGCCGACCTCATCATGCAGGTAGCGGGCGCTCGAACCGTGCTCGCGGAGCGTGCGGGCGCGGGCGGCCAGATCGGCCCGGTTGGTCACGAGCGCCCCGCCCTCGCCGCAGGCGCCGAGGTTCTTGGTGGGATAGAAACTGAATGCAGACATCTCGCCAAACGTGCCCACCGGCCTCCCGTGATAGCGGGCGCCGTGCGCCTGGGCGGCGTCTTCGACGAGCGGCAGACCATGACGGCGGGCAACCTCGATCAGCGGGTCCAGGTCGCACGGATGCCCATAGAGATGCACCGGGAGCACGGCCTTGGTGCGCCCGGTAATCGCCCGCTCCACCCTGGCCGGATCGAGATTGAGCGTGCCTGCCTCGACGTTGACAAACACCGGCCGGGCGCTGGTATAGACGATCGCCCAACAGGTCGCCACAAACGTGAACGGCGTGGTGATCACCTCATCACCCGGCCCGAGGTCGAGCAGCCGCATCGCCACATGCAGGGCGGACGTGCCGCTGTTAAAGGCGATGCAATGGCTGGCGCCGCAATAGGCCGCAAACTCCTGCTCGAACTGCTTCACCTCGGGCCCGAGACAGAAGGCGCCACTGTCGAGGCAACGGGCGATCGCGGCATCGAGTTCGGGCCGCAGGGATCTGATCTGGGCAGGCAGGTCGAAATAGGGTACTTTCATGAAGTGAAGGTGAAAGTGAAAGTGAGAGTGAGGGGTGATGCCTTGGGTGAGGACGACTGCGAGGCAGCAGATCATTAAACGATGTATTTGTTGTTGCTTGCCTGCAAGGGATTAGCTCGCATGTGTTAGGTTGTGTTTAGGCGAATCACGTCGGTCAGGTTTGTGCGATTCCTCACCGTGGGCGGGTGTGCGGCAGTCGTTGATTTCGGCCTCTTGGGAATCCTGAGAGGTTGGATTCTCCCAACGGCAGCGTTCTCGGGAGCCTATATTGCCGGGGCGGCAACCCATTTTCTGTTGAACAAGCATTGGACCTTTCGCTGTGGGCGGGCGGACCTGGCCAGACAGTTGGCTGAATACCTCGTGGTGATTGGAATCATCTACCTGGTGCAGTTGGCGGGATTCAGAGGAGGGTTGTTGCTGTTCAAGCAGAATGTCTTTCTTGCCAAGGCCGCCGCCGTGCCGCCAGGCACCGTCGTTGGGTATTTCTTATTGAAGATGCACGTGTTCAAGGATGTTCCCAATCCGGCTCTGATGGAAGATTAGCCGAGGTTGGGCAATCGGATGATGTAGAACAGAGAACAACGCTTGCTGTGTAGCGGCGAGCGCCAGCGAGTGGTTCAGGACCGACACCCCGCACGTTGGTGCCACCAGCCACGTCAAATTGAAGTTCCGCTTCTTCCAACAAGCGCATCTGCCGATTGACGGCGATTCCGAGCGTAGCGCAGCCATCCTGGTCAAGGTTGAGGCTTTGGAACCACGCGCCGGAGAGTATAGGTTTCGGCTTCGCGCAATTCCTGGCCTTTGCCCCCCAGTTGGTCCCACGGGTCCCATTGGGCACTGATCAGGTGTCCGCTGACGCCATCGCTGGCTGGCGAAAGCAGCCACTCAACCAGATCGAGGGCGCGATCCAAGGAGGAGCCGCCGGTTTGCTTTTGGCGGAGGGCGGCCTGGTATTCGGCTTCACCGACGACGCCCGGGCCCAGGGCAATCAACTCGTCGGTCAGGCGGGTGTTGATGGCGCCGGGGGCCACGGCGTTGATGTCGAGCGGCGCGGCGCGTTCCTCCTCTGCGATCGTCTCAACGAGTCGGACCACGGCGGTCTTGGCGGCGGCATAGGCGGAAAAATTCGGGCGAGCCTTGGTGGCGCCTCCGCCGGAGAAACAGACGATCTTCGCGCGCCGCGCCGTCGCACGAAGCGCAGGATAGAAGGCGCGGATGGCATTGAAGGTTCCGTCGAGGTTGGTGCGCACCGTCGCGCTCCAAAGGGCCGGATCAATCGTGGCCACGGGCCCGATTGCGCCCTGCAGGCCGGCACAGGTGACGAGCCCATCGATTGCCGACCATTCGGCCAGGATGCCGCGGGCGGTGGCTTCAACCTGAGCCCAGTTTGCCACGTCGCAACGGGTGGCAAAGAACGCGTTCGGATTACACGTCGCGAGATCCGTTTGGTCCGAGCGGGCCAGTCCCCAGACCTGATGACCGTGGGAAAGGAGACGTTCAGTCAGGGCGCGTCCAATGCCGGAACTCGAACCGGTAATTACGATGCGCATCGGAGAGTGAGGGTGAAAGTGAGGGGGAAAGTGAAAGTGAGAGTGGGGGTGAAAGGGAAGGTGAGAGTGAGAGTGAAGGTGGGGCGGAAGTGAAAGGGAAAGTGAAGGGGAAAGTGAGGGTGAGAGTGGGTGAAAGTGAAGGGGAAAGTGAGGGTGAGAGTGGGTGAAAGTGAAGGGGTAAGTGAGGGTGAGAGTGGGTGAAAGTGAAGGGGTAAAGGTGAGGGTGGGACGGAAGTGAGAGTGAAAGTGAGGGTGAGAGTGAAAGTGAGGGTGAGAGTGAAAGTCAGGGTGAAGACGGGAATTAGGAGCCACGGGAATCGGATCAGGAGCTGAACGAATGGCGGTCGGCTTCACGCAGAGATGTGATCGATGCTGTAAGTATGCCGACGATCTCGTCACAGATGGCCACCCGGTGAGCGATGATTCCGGCGGGCAGCCAGTGTTTGAGTCGGCCGTATCGCCCCCTGGTTTCTTGAACCGAACCGCGAGCGATGATCAGGAAATGTGCATAGTCCCGTCAACTTCCCCGGCCATAACCCTCTTCGATGTTTGACGCGACAGAGTCAGCGCTTGCCAACTGTTGTGCGACAATCCGGTGGAGGATGGGATTCCTGGTCAAAGGTTCCAAGTCTCCGACAACATAATCAAAAAGCACGAGCGCCTTCGCGTACGCTCCGAACGATCTCAAGCGGTCATGTCCTTTCATCTCTTTCGCAAACCAGCTCGCTGACGACCGTTCCCTTAGTCCAGCCCATTTTCTCCTCCAGATCCACCGTTCACCCCCACTCTCACCACACTTTCCCCCTCTCACTTTCCCTTTCACTCTCACCTTCACCCTCACTCTCACCCTCACCTTCACTTCCAACCCTCACCGTTCACCCTCACTCTCACTTTCACTTCCTTCTCTCCAACACCCACCGGTTCGCTTCGAGCCAGCGTAGGGTCCTCAAAATGCCCTGTTCGATCGTCAGCTTCGCCCTCCAGCCGGTGGCTTGGATTTTCTTGGTGTCGAGAAAGATGAAGGGGTTGTCACCGATCCAGCCGCGGTTGCCGCCGGTGTACTTGAGTTCTGGTCTTAGTCCGAGCGCGGCGCAGATGAATCCGATGCTTTGATTGACCTCGACGAATTCAGGGGTGCCGAGGTTGTAGATCTCCGTATGGTGTTTGGCATCGCGGGCAGCATGAGCCCGGGTGACTTGGAGCATGGCATCGATGCAGTCCTGCACGTAGAGATAGCTCTTGCGCTGGGTGCCGTCGCCGAGGACGCGAAGGCGGTCAGGATGTTCGATCAGCTGCTTGTAGAAATCAAAGACGTGGCCGTGGGTGTAGCGTTCGCCGAGAATCGAGACGAAGCGAAAGATATAGGCCTCGTCGATCTGACCGCCTTCGGCATAGGCGGCAAGCAGGCCCTCGCAGGCCGTCTTGGAAGCACCATAGAGGGACGTCTGGACTGGGAAGGCCGCCGCCTCGGGTGTCGGCTGATCGGGTGTAACCAATGCCTCGCCGTAGACGGAGCCGGTCGACGAGAATGCGATGCGCCTGATGCCATTGGCGCGCATCGCCTCGAGCACGTTAAAGGTGGCAATGGTGTTCTGTTCGAGATCCTTTTTCGGATGCAGCCAGCCGTCCTTGATGTCGGCGTTGGCCGCCAGGTGGAAAACGAAATCGCAGCCCCGCATCGCGGCAGTGAGCGCCGACAGGTCGAGATTATCCCCCCGGATCAGCGTAAAGCCGGTCTGGGCGAGCGCTTTGTCCAGAAACTGTTGCTGCCCGGTGGAGAGATTATCCCACCCAACAACGTTGATCCCATCGGCGATCAGCCGATCGACCAGATTACTGCCGATGAAACCGGCAGCACCGGTTACGAAGACGCGTTGCATTATAGAAGAACCTGTTGTTAAGAACGGAAGCGACAAAAGACAGATTCCATGCTGCGGTGGAGCCGCGGCGCGCATTGCCGTTGCTGTTTCTATTGCCACGCGTCAACGCGGATCTGTCCGGGCCTAGCGCCGTAATTGTGGAGACCGGAGCTGAGTGCCGAGATCATCACCGGCGGCCCAGCCAAGTAGAAGATGCTTTCTTTGGGGTTTGGGAACAATTGCCAGACATGGGGGAGGGAGATCCGGCCTGAAAAGCACCTTGGCATGCGGGCGCGCGGTTCAAGGCGAGACACCAATTCTTCCGTACCGGTCTCCAGAAAGAAAAAGACCCGAAAGGCCGACACGCTGTCAAACCGGGCCATGATCATTTCGGACAACAGCAGCAATTCGGGCGATCGAGCCCCATACACCAGCGTTACCGGCTGTGCAAACGACGGAGTCAACATTTCCACAAACGAGGCAAATGCACTGATGCCCGTGCCACCGGCGAACAAAACGGCTTCGCTGTCAGTCTGGATCACAAATTCGCCGTAGGGGAGCTTAATCCAGACCTCGCGACCAACCGCCAGCGTTTGCTCCATCTTCTGGGTGTAACTTCCCTTGACGGAATAGCAGATCCTAATCCGATCTCGTCTTGCTGGAGAGCTGGCGATCGAGAAGACTCGCGACTCAGGCCAAAATCCGGCTGGGTCGTAATCATCTACGGTCAAATGCAGAAACTGTCCAGGGAGGAAGGCCGGTGCCGTCCGCTCCGGCTTCAAGTTGACGCTGTAGACGCGGCCACCATGGTCGACGATCGATTCTACGATGCATCGGAGCTTGCGGGATATTGCCATATAACAAAGATAGGAGGCAAGCAGGCAGATATTAGGAACGGCTCAGTTACACCGCTTTTAACCGCTCATCTTCCCCTCCAAGAACCGATCAAACGTCGCGACCACATGTTGGATCATTTCCGCGGTCAGCCCGGGATAGACTCCGATGAAGAACGTATTCGTGGTGACGGTGTCGCTCATCGCAAGAGGCTCCGCGATCCTGTGCTCGATCTCCGCGTAGGCAGGATGGCGCAGTAGGTTTCCACAAAACAGATTACGGGTTTCGATACGCGCGACCTCCAGCGCATTGACCAGTTCCGCTCGGGTGAAGTGGGCCTCCGGTCGGACGGTGATGACAAAGCCGAACCACGAGGGATCTGATTTGGGTGTTGCGCGTGGCAACAAGAGGTGCTGCTCGTGTTTCTTCAAGCCGGACAGCAGGGCGGCATGATGGCTCCTCCGGGCCGCAACAAATTCATCAATCTTTTGCAGCTGGGCAACTCCGATCGCGGCCTGCATATCGGTTACCTTCATATTGTAGCCGATATGGGAATAGACGTACTTATGATCGTAGCCAAAAGGCAGGGTGCCGAACTGCTGCGCAAAGCGCTTGCCGCACGTGTTGTTCTCTCCTCCGGAACAATAACAGTCGCGTCCCCAGTCGCGGAAGCTCCGGGCGATTCGCGCCAGGTCCTCGTTAGCGGCCAGCACGGCACCACCTTCTCCCATGGTGATATGATGGGCCGGATAGAAGCTGAAGGTCGCAAGATCGCCGAAGGTGGCCGTCAGGCGGCCCTCGTACCGGCTGCCCAGCGCATCGCAATTGTCTTCGATCAGCCAAAGCCCATGGCGATCGCAAAATTCGCGGACTTCGCGCACTGGGTAGGGCACGCCCATTGTGTGGGCGATCATCACCGCCTTGGTTCGCGGGCTTAGCGCGGCCTCGATGCTGGCTAGCGTTGGCACGTAGGTACCCAGTTCGACGTCGACAAAGACAGGCACCGCCCGATTCTGGATGATCGGGTTGACTGTGGTTGGAAAACTAGCGGCCACCGTGATTATTTCATCGCCGGGCCGGACCCTGCGATCCTTGAGTTTCGGGGAAGTCAGCGTCGAGAACGCCACGAGGTTTGCCGAAGAGCCAGAGTTGACCAGCAGTACGTTGGGCACTCCGAGATAGTCGCCCAGCCCCGCTTCAAATTCCTCCGAATAGCGGCCGGCTGTCAGCCAGAAATCAAGCGACGAGTCCACCAAGGCGACCAGTTCGCGCTCGTCAAAGTGCCGACCGGCATATCGCACGGGATCCTCGCCCGGTCGGAAGGCGGAACGAATATCGGCCGCATGATAGCGACGCACGAGTTCAAGAATCTCGTGTCGGAGTGTCTTCTTTTGATCCATAAAACAAGAGGTCTACGCGTTATCACGCCGCGCCCAGGGCAGTTCTAGTGTCTGGGCGTCGGTCTGATAACGTTCGATTTGTTGCCGGGTCAGCGCCAGCGCCCGGCAGTCGGGACCGCTACCAGCGCTGGTTTCCGCCACGGCACGATACCATTTGACCGTTTGTTCGATTGAGGTCGCAAGATCCCAAACGGGCCGCCATCCCAAGAGATGGAAGGCTTTGTCCGTAGCCAAGTTGAGGAGGCCGGCCTCGTGTACGGCGAGCGGATCGCTGCGGTCCTCCCAGCGACCGGGCCAATGGCGGAGAATCTCCTCGACTAACGTGGCAACGGAGCAGTTGGAAGTCATCGCCGGGCCAAAGTTGAATGCCGTGGCAGGTGGTTGGGAGCATCTCGGAGCCAGTTCGGGGTGGGCCAGGCAGGCGCCTAGCCATAGATATCCGCTCAGCGGTTCAAGGACGTGCTGCCAGGGACGGGTGGCGTTCCTGTTCCGCACAATGATCGGTTCTCCCCGCTGGAGGGCGCGCACGCAGTCGGGGACAATCCGATCCACCGCCCAGTCGCCTCCGCCGATGACATTCCCGGCGCGAGCCGAGGCGAGCCGGACTGGCGTGTCGGGAGCGGAAAAGAAAGAACGTCGATACGCGCTGAGCACCAACTCGGAGCAAGCCTTGCTCGCACTGTAAAGATCATGGCCTCCAAGCGGATCGTCCTCGCGGTAGCTATGCACCCACTCGCGATTCTCATAACACTTGTCCGTTGTAATCACGACCACATTACAGGGCTGGCCGACA
>CAWDQK010000008.1:0-9613 GCA_963804395.1 uncultured Verrucomicrobiae bacterium
ACAAAGGGCGACGTCCGCAGCACCCGCCAATACGATCGCAGGAGAAAGCCGAGGTTCATCGGCTGCCGTCGCTCCCGCGCCAGCGTCTCCGGCAATGACCGCCAGCACACCACCCAGACGCCGCTGGTGAACAACACCACGAAACAGAATACCGCCCGCCATCCAAACCAGACGTGCAGCCAGCCGCCGATTACTGGCGCCACCGCGGGCGCCACCGCGAAGACCAGCGTGATTTGCGACATCAACCGCTGCGCTTCCGCGCCGTCCAGCACGTCGCGCACAATGGCGCGCCCGACCACCAAGCCCGCCCCGGCGGTCATTCCCTGCATCGTCCGGAAGAACAGCAGGCTCTCGATGCTCCAGGCAAGCGCGCACCCAATCGACGCAACCAGGAACAACGCGAGCGCTGTCAGCGTCACCCGCCGGCGGCCCAGCGCATCAGAGAACGCCCCGTGCCAAAGCGCCATCAGGGCAAACGGCGCCATATAGGCAGTCAAGGTTTGCTGCACCAGCCAGGGCGACGCGTGAAACGTCCGTCCGATCTCGGGCATCGAGGGCAGATAAGCGTCGATCGAGAACGGCCCAACTGCGGCCAGCGCCGCCAGCATCGCGGCCAAACCGCGATGATGGCGGGCCGTCGATTTGGTCGTCGCAGTCATCGGAACCGCGCACCATGCAGGATTCCGCCGTCAGGGACAATTCCCTTCGGGATATCGCTGCAATTTGTCCTCCCAACCCCTTGTGTGCCCCGGGGCCGCCCTGAACGCGAGCCGCTCGCCCTCCGCACAGCAACGGACCATTGCGGCGCCCCCTGCAAGTCGGAGCCTGTTCACATGCCAGCGATCACCCCGCTGCAATGTCAACTAATGGTTGACATGTTCCCGATGGGCGCTTGCGTCAAGCAGCTGCCAATGGCCGGCAAACGCACCCCGCGCGTCCGGGCCGCGGCCCACTCTGCAAGCGGCCCGCCGACCAGCGGCGGTCCTCCACCCGACTGCATCGATACAACTCAGATTGTATCCGAGCCATCCGCAGATCCGCGGTAGAACGGGTCCCGGCCGCCGCAGTCGCCGTGCCCCGTGTGCGATCATACCGTCAATCAGGCGACCGCCTAAACCGTCCCGAATTGGCCAAACTCCCGCCGCCGGTCGCAGACCGGCGCTACAGTTTCCAGCCGCGGCTGGAAACTGGTTATTCCAACTTCACGACGGCGTAGCTGACGGCTGGAAGCTTCACCACCCAGCCCTGGGCGTCGCGGTGGAATGCTCCGTCTTCGCCGGCGAGCTTCTGCATCGTTGAGCAGGTGACTGCAGCCGGCAGACGAGCTTCGCACGGCTCCGCCGCCGGATTGACCGCGACCAGGATGCGCTCATCGCCCTTGGTGCGCTCGAACACAAACGGCCGCCGGCCCGCCGCCGCCACCACGGAGGTAAAATCGCCGCTCGCCCCCAGCGCGGGATGGGCGTGGCGCAGCGCGATCAAGGCGCGCACGGCGCTCAGCGTCGACTCCGGATCATTCTGCTGCGCCGCGACGCTCGGCCGGTCCGGGCCAGCCGGCACCGGGAGATAGAGCTTGTCGGCTGGTGCGGTCGAGAACCCGGCGTTGGGCGAGTCGTCCCACTGCATCGGAGTGCGGGCTCCGGTCCGCCCGAATCCGCCCTCCTTCGACGGCAGGCCCTCAGTCGAGCGCATGCCGATCTCGTCGCCATAATAGATGAACGGCACACCCGGCATCGTCAGCAAAAAGGCGTACGCCACCGCGAGCTCGCGTGGATCCTTGCCATCGCCGAGGCGCGGAACCGTGTCATGGTTGCCAGTCGGGATGGCGATGAACCCCTGGCCTTTGGTCGCCGCATAGAGCGGCTCAAATTCGTCGAGGAATTTCCCGATGTCACCGCGCCCGCTCCGGTCGAAAAACGCCGTCGCGCCGTCCTCAGTCGGCCGGAAGAGCGACTTGTACCCGGGCTTGCTGAACGGCAGCAGGAAATCCATGTGGAACCCGTTGGGGATCGCGACCTGCGGCGCCGACCATTCGGAGACCAGCGCACAATCGGGATACTCGCGATCCATCCACGCCCGGAACTCATGCCAGAGCGCGGCGGTGGCGCGGCCGTCCGGATCGTTCTTGACCAGCGAGCCGGCCATGTCGACGCGGAAGCCGCTCGCACCCAGGTCGAACCAGAATCGCATGATGTTCTTCAGTTCCGCCCGCACCGCCTGCGGTCCCGGGGCGTCAACCGGCTGCTGCCACGGCGCCTTGGGATCGGGCTGCGCGTAGCCATAATTCAATGCCGGCTGAAAATAGAAGAAGTTGGGGATGTAGTTGGCATCGCGCTCGGCGGCCCCGACCACCACCTGCTGGTTGGGCGCGAACCAGGTCCAGACGCTGTTGGTCCAGATGTACCAGTCGGAGTAATGGTTGCGTTCGTGGCGCTGGGACTCCCGGAACCAGGGATGCTGATCCGACGTGTGGCCTGCGACCAGGTCCAGCATCACGTGGATGCCGAGCTTGCGCGCCTCGGCAAACAGCTTTCGCAGATCGTCGTTCGTGCCATAGCGCGGCGCGACCTTGTAGAAATCCGAGATGTCATATCCAGCGTCGTGAAAGGGCGACTCGAAGCATGGGTTGATCCAGAGCGCCGTCACCCCGAGACGGTGGAGATACGGCAGCTTTTCGATGATTCCGTGCAGGTCGCCGATTCCGTCGCCATTTGTGTCCAGGAATGACTGGGGATAGATTTCGTAGAAGACGGCGTCTTCCAGCCAGGCGGGCGTGTGGGACGGTTCAGCAGCGTTCATGACGGGACGACCAAGGAGCGAGGCGACGGCCACGGGGTAAAGGAGAAAACGGCGGATTGATTTCATTGGGATGAAGGCGCCATCCGGTCGGCACCGACGGCGCAGGCTTGGATTGATCTCGGATTCTCGCTTCGATTGCGCCCGAGGCAATCATCGAACGCGCGGCGTGGGTGGTCGGAAACAATTACCGGCCGTCAGGAGGCAAGCGGGGAAGCCTGCGGGGTGCATCTCCGAATTGACGGTGATTCCGAACGTAGCACAGGCATTCCTGGCTACATCGGTTGCAGGCTGGAAGCCTGCGCCACGTAGCGGAGCCGCTCGTTGATCATTGATCGCGCAGGCTTGCTCGGCGATTCCGTAGCGGAGCCGCGTCCGGATCCGGCGGCGCGGAACGTCGCGCCGCTACCCTCAATCGGCAGATGCGCCAATGCCTGCGCGACGACCGGATTCCGGCTCGCCGTTGCGCGTGATTCTGGATAAACATCAAATTCAACATGAAGCCGACCTTGTTTCTGATTGCGTTTGCCGCCACCGGAGCAACCGGACTGTCTGCCGCCGACCAGCTTTCGGCCGACAAACCAGCAGCGGCGACGGTCAGTCCGGCGTCCGTTGCCGTTTCGTCGCAAAAATCTGCCGCCGCCCCAACCGCAGATCCAGCCGTCCTCCGCGCCTACCTCGCGCGCATCGAAGCTGAATTGCGGTCTGATATCCTGCCCTTCTGGCTGGAGCACACGCGGGACCGCAAGCGCGGAGGCTTTTTTGGCGAGATCACCAACGATCTGACGGTGAAGGAGGACGAGCCGCGCGGCGCCCTGCTGACCTCCCGCATCCTCTGGACGTTTTCCGCCGCTTACCGACATTACAAGGATCCAGCGTATCTCGAGATGGCCCGCTGGGCCTACGACGACCTGCTGGCGAGGTTTTGGGACAACGACCAGGGCGGGCTGTACTGGTCGGTGACCGCCGATGGCAAGCCGGACGACACCGCCAAGAAGATCTACGGTCAGGCGTTCGGCATTTACGCGCTGGCGGAATTCAACTGGGCCACGGGCGACCGCGCGGCGCTCGATCGCGCGATTGCGCTGTATCGCACGGTGGAATCCCGCAGCCACGACCGCGCCCACCGTGGCTATTTCGAGGACTTCAACCGAGACTGGACGCGCCAGACCGGCCGGTTTTGGGGCTTCTTTGGTCCGCCGGGTCCGAAATCCCAGAACACCCATCTGCATGTGATGGAGGCCTACGCCAATCTGTTGCGCGTCTGGCCCGATCCGGGGCTGCGCGCCAACCTGACCGACCTCGTCGACGTCATGACGACGCACATCCTCGATTCCTCCAACCACCACCTACGGCTGTTCCTCGCCGACGACTGGACTCCGCGCTCCGACGAGGTCTCCTTTGGCCACGACATCGAATTCAGCTGGCTGCTCCTGGAGACCGCGGAAGTGCTGGGCGACCAAACTCTGATTGCGAAAACGAAAACCATCGCACTCGAAGTCGCCCGGGCCACCCTGGACCAGGGCGTGGACACGGACGGCGGGTTGTTGTCGGAATCCGGACCCAAAGGCCTGACGAACACGAACAAGGAATGGTGGCAGCAGGCGGAGGCGGTGACCGGCTTCTTCAACGCCTATCAATTGTCGGGTGATCCCCGGTTCGTTCAGGCTTCGCTGCGCTGCTGGGACTTCATCGACGCCAACGTCATCGACCATCAGCGCGGCGAATGGTACAACCTCCTGGCCCGGAACCTCACCGTGCTTTCGCACGACAAGGTCAGCCTTTGGAAATGCCCCTACCATGACGGGCGGACCTGCCTGGAGATGGTTGATCGCCTCAGCGCGGTTCTGGCAGCGGCGCCAGCGGGCAAGGAATCCGTCGCTTCGACGGACAAATGACCGGCGACTTTTCGCCGGCCGTGAACGCTTTGATTTGAACGGTGGCCGAGAACGCGAACGTAGCTGCGAGCGCCAGCGAGCGGAAGGGGCGTCCACTCGCTCACGCTCGCGGCCACACGATCAACGAAACCGCACCAGACCCTCCCTGGCGATCCGCGTTCGTCTATTTGTGCTGCGCCAGCAACCGCCGGACCGTCTCGTTGAACAGACCGACCTCGTAGGGCTTCGGCACCATCGCCTGGAAGCCGTAGGCGGCAAAATCCGCCAGCACCGGATCGTGGGAATAGCCGCTCGACACGATGGCCGGAACGAGCGGATCCAGTTTGCGCAGCCGTTCCATCACCTCGCGTCCCCCCATTCCGCCGGGAATGGTGAGGTCGAGGATGATCAGATCGAAAGGCTGGCCGGCTTCCCGGGCTGCGCCAAACGCCTTGACGGCAGCAGCGCCATCCTTCACGGCGGTCGGTTTCAAGCCCAACCGCTGCAGCAGATTGACTCCCAACTGCAGCACTCCCTCTTCGTCGTCCATCAGGAGCACCCGCGCCGGGCGCAATGACAGGGGCGTGGACACGACCGCTGGAACCGGCGGGGGTGGGAGTCGGGCCGCGGTCTCGCAGGCCGGCAGCCATACCGTAAAAGACGCGCCCTGACCTGGAGTTGACTCGGCCTCGATGCGTCCGTCGTGGCGCTTGACGATCGAATAGACGGTGGCCAGGCCCAGCCCGCCGCCGACTTTCTTTGTCGAGAAGTATGGATCAAAGATCCGCGGCAGAATCTCGGGTTTGATGCCTGCGCCAGAATCAGAGATCACCATCCGGACATGACGGCCGGGGACGAGCACGGACTTCGTTCCGTGCGCAATTTCCACGTTGGACAGCGAAATCCGGATCACCCCGCCACTCGGCATCGCCTCAACGGCGTTGAGCGTCAGATTCTGGATCGCCTGGGTGATCTGGCCTTTGTCCACATTTGCATCCCAAAGACCCGGCTGAACATCGAAGTTGCAGCGCGCGCTGGAGCCATGGAGCATCGATCCGGCCGCCTGCCGGACGATCTCGGCAATGGCGGCGGGAGCGCGCACGGGATTGCCGCCCTTGGCAAACGTCAGAAGCTGCTGGGTCAGGTCGCGGGCGCGGTGCGCCGCCCGTTCGATCTCCCGCAGAAATTCCCGGTTGGCGCTGTCCAGCTTCTCATCAAACATCACCAGCGAAACATTGCCGATCACGACCGTCAGCAGGTTGTTGAAGTCGTGGGCAATGCCCCCGGCCAGCACGCCAAGCGATTCGAGGCGCGCCGTGCGCTGCAGTTCCGCTTCGAGCCGCGCCTGTTGTTCCATTTGTTCACGGATCTGGCTGGTCTGCTGGCGGACGCGCCGCCGGAGGGCCGTCACCCAAACCACGCTTGCGAGCGTCAGGAAGCCGAGAATTCCGGCAACCGTCAACGCGCGGGCAACCGTCCACAGGTGCGGAACCCGCACCAACGTCACGTCAGCCGGTGAACGCAACTGCAGCCGGAACCCCCGCAACTGCCGGGCGTCGTCGAAGTCCGCCTTGTAGATTCCCGTGATTTCGAGAACCGCTCCGGGCGTGAACTCCCGAAGCCCCGGCACCCCGTTCGGCTGGTCGAGCACTGCTTCGAAAAACGTGCTGCCGCTCTGGAGCGTCATCCGCGTGCGCTCCGGCTCGCGCAGCGTGTCAACCAAAGTGCCGGTGGCGCTGGCCAATTGCGCGTCCAACGCGGCTGCGAACCGCGAGGGATCGGACAACCGGACCGGCGCCGGCGGGGATCCGGCACCGAGTTTGCGATACGTGGCTCCGC
This sequence comes from uncultured Verrucomicrobiae bacterium, assembly GCA_963804395.1. Taxonomy (GTDB): domain Bacteria; phylum Verrucomicrobiota; class Verrucomicrobiia; order Opitutales; family Opitutaceae; genus Fen-1467. The sequence continues at coordinate 6,513 of CAWDQK010000008.1, forward strand.
GGAGCACCGTCCGGGCACCTTCACGCCCCAGCAGGCCGACGGCTTCGATGGCATCTCCGGGGATCAGCGGATCGGTCTGGCGGCTGAACAGCAGGAGTCCGATCTGCTCGTTCCGCAGGTAGACGAGGCTGCCCGGGACCGCACTCAGAACCGTGCCAGAGATGCGCACCCGGACCAGGTCCCGCCCGGCGCTCAGCTGACCGAGGTCTTTCATCGAGCGGAGCGGCAGATCGAAGGGATCGGCCGGCGCGTCCTCCACAATCGAGAAATTGTGCAGGAATGGCACCCGCAACAAGACCGCCCCGGCCTGGCCATTCCCGCCCGCCGCGGCAATGCAGACACCCCGCACCCGGATCAGGGAGCCGGGCGTTGCCGCAAACGCGATTGGTGAATCGAGCTGACAGACGAAATCGCCGGTCGCAGTTGTCACATAAACCGAGCGCCGATTACCCCTCGATTCCATGTTGCGCAAAAACCCGCTCATTTCGACCCACTGGCCGTTCTCAGTTCCGGTAATCGCCTGGTCAAAAGTAATAAGCCGGGGCGGCGGAGCGCTCATTGATCCGAGTTCCACGGAGCGCCTCAGCTCCACCGTCGGCATGCCTGCGCCGCCAACCGTCACCCCCTCGATCAGGAGGGCTTGCAGGAGCGGCGGGAGTCTCCGCGTGCCTGACGGAAAGTTGACGCGGATTCCACCGGTGATGCCCGCCAGATAGAAGTAATCCTCCCCTGGCAGCACTGAGACCACCGTTCCCGAAATCGCCACGGAAAGACCGCGGGCGGCTTCTGCAGAAGTCAACTCCCGGACCCGCGCGGCACTGTCAATCACCAGGGAGTTCCCGGGAGCACCCTGCGCCCCGGCCACCGCCGGCAGGACCTCGCGAAACATCCCCGAGCGCAAGATCCACTGGGCGCCGGAGACCGCAACCCGTCCGACCGCCTCCACCTCTTTGCCAACGATCACCCGCTGTTGTTGTGCGGATAGGACGGTCACCTGCCCGGTATCATCGCGGATGACCAAGGACAATCCCGTGGTCTGCCCATGGACGAGACCACGGATGTGAACCTCCTCCTCGATCGGCTTGCGGTAAATCTGGTCGATGGGGGTCAGCGGGCGCGCAAATCGGGGATCTTCCGCCAGCGAACCGAGCACCTCCACATCGCTCTGGCGGCCGATCCAGAGTTCAACAAAAGCCTCGGTTCCGGTCGGATCGAAGCGACCTGCATAAAGGCCGGTCGCGCGGATGAATTTGCCCTGGAGTCTCGGGATTGACTGCAAATCGTCCGGCTTGACCCAGGCAACCAACGGAATGCCCTCGACGATCAACGACAATCGAAGGTGGTCGCCATCCATGAGCCATTGATTGTCAACGTAGGCATCGACCGTGACCACCCGGTCGCGCAAGGCATCGAGGTCCCGAATCCTGCCTTTGGTTTCAAGCGGAACAACCGGTTCGAATTCCTGGGTCACCGTTACGGTAACCGCATCCGCAGTCAGACCCTTGTCCGGGACAAGACTTCCCTCGATCAGCACATGCTGGCCAGTCCGCATCTTCGGAGCCGGCGAGGCCAACTGGACGTAAACTCCAAGTCCATCCCGTTCGAGCCAGAATGCTTTCCACTGTGGATCATAATAGCTGACCCGGCCCTCAACCCGCAGCGGATGCGCCACCAATCTCATCTCGGGAGAAAGCGACCACAATTGCCTCAGATCAGTAATCGCGGCAACCGGCGTTTCCGGTGCGGGTGCCGAAGAAACGTCCGCCGCTGGCAAACTAGCAACCGCTCCCACCAGCCAGAGGCCGAACAGCGCCGCCACGCTGCGCCGCCATCGGTGCTGGCCGGGGCACTGGCCAAGGCTCAAGGTTGACGTTGGTTTCATCGGCGCAACTACCGGCGAGTTTGACATCCGACTCGATTCCGCGCCTGGCGTCAAGTGTGCGGAAAGCTCGGCCATGGGTCAGTTTGCCAAGTCCGCGGCCTAACGCGGCGGAGCCGCAACCAAACTCAATCCAAAGCGTCAATCGTCGCTACAGGGCACAACGGACCCCGCATCGCGATTAACTTGATGTCTTGCGGCCATCCATCTGTGCCATCTTCGGTTCGATTCCGATCCGTTTTGACCGCAGATAACCCAGATAATCGCAGATCCCAAGCCATGGATACCCCGATCAGCTTGACGAATTGGGACCGTTTCTTGCATCTGCGTCATCTGCGTAATCTGCGGTTCAATGCTGATCCGTTTTAGCCGCAGATGACTCAGATTGTCGCCGATTCCATGCCATCGAGAACGGTATTCCTGTCATCCCGCATAACTTTTGTTCTTTTGGGCATTTTCGCCTCTTCGTGGTCAAGCAGATCTTGATTTCAATGCGGCTCACGAGGATTCTGCATTACTGTAGTATGGAGAACTGTAGCCGGGGGCGCCCGCCCTGACCCATTCGACTCCGCTCAGGGTCATCCTGAGCCTGTCGAACGGATGAGCTTGCCGAACGGGTTGACCCCGGCCCAGTCTTTCGACATCTTAACGAACGAGCGGCCGGCCTCGGCACGGCCGGCTACAGTTGCGCTAACCGCGCGGCGTTCCCCGCATCGCAGATCCGTTGTTTGTGTGCGATCTGCCGGTTAGGTCGTGACGTCGCTCCCGCTCTTCTCCATCCATCGTTTCCATGGATCGTCGTGAATTCATCACCTTGACGGCCTCCGCCACCGCGAGCCTGCTGTTTCTGCCTCCCTCGGCCAAGGCCGCCGAGACGCCCCAGCCGGCAGCCCAGCCCCGCCTCCCGCGCCGCCGCGGTTTCAATCTGACCGAGCTGGCGGGCGGCTGGCGCCATCAAACGATCCGGGAATCTGATTTTGAATGGATGGCGAAGTGGGGTTTCGACTTCGCGCGCCTGCCCCTTTCCTATTGGCTGTGGTCCAGCCGGCGGGACTGGATGCAGATCGACGAAGATGCGATCAAGCCGATCGACCACGCGGTGGAACTGGGCCGCCAGCACGGCATCCACATCAACCTGAATCTTCACCGGATTCCCGGTTACTGCGTCAACGGGCGGGAGATGGAGCCCTTCCTGCTCTTTGACAGCCCCAGGGATTCGATG
>CAWDQK010000009.1:0-14389 GCA_963804395.1 uncultured Verrucomicrobiae bacterium
GAGCGGGGGCGCCCCCGGCTACAGCGCGGCAGGCCGTCAGCGCCGAGGCCGCGGCCGGGCTGTCTGCTCCTCCCGCACGCTGATTCGCGAGAACCAACAAGGGCACCCCAACGCAGTCTATTCTTTCGCCGCCAGCAGCGCGTTCACTTTCCGCATGACCGCAAACGCGTCGGCGACATAGAGCACGTCGGCCTTGCCCTGTGCCCAGCTGCAATTCGGATTCAGATTCACGGCGCGCCGTTCGTTGATGAAGCGCCAGCCGACCGTATGCGGCTCCTCGCCGTGGCAGCAGGTGGCCAGGCCCTTCGGGTGCCGCGGGGTCGACCCGGTCTGGCCGACTTGGTTGAGGTGCGTCATGAACTTTAGCACCGCCTGACCTTCGCCGCTCAGGTCGACCAGGGATTTGGTGCTGCCCAACGACGCCTTGGTCCGGGCGAGAAAGCCGAGAATCAGTTGTTCGGCCTCGTCCGGATGCGCCTTGCCGTCGGGTTGGGTTTTCGTCCAGCCCGCCCCGGCCACGAACAGCAACTTAGCGTCGGGGCGAATGGTCTGCTGGTCCGCCGACGGCGCCTGGGCGCCTGCGACTGACGTGCGCCTGGCCGATTCGTCCGGGGCGACGGAAATGACCTCGACCACGGCATTGCCCGCCGGCCCGGACCACACCGCCCCGCAACCAGGATCGAGCAGGATGAACCACGGCCGGCGCGTGCGCTGGACAACGCCTTCCATGCGCTGCCGGTAATACCAGCGGGTGATGGCCGGCGTTCCGCCGGTCGCTGCGACATTGGTCACATGCGTGTCGATGCGACCACCCAGGCGTTGGGTGGCGCCGGCGAGCACGCGGTTCCAGCGCGATGTGGCCGGCGCCATGACGATCGTGGCGGCCGCGGCCCGGACAAGCGCCTCGACAGCGAGGATGTCCGTGGCATAGCGCGACGGGGCAAAATCGGATCCGGCCACGGCGAGAAAGCGTGTGGCGCCGCAGCCGGCGATCTGGCTGGCAGCGGGCTGGATGTCGCCGCCGACGAGGGCGGCGACCAGTTGCGAACCGGCGAGTCCAGTGACAAGAGTTTCGGCGGTCGCAAGCGCTTCGAGCGCGGCGCGGCCGAGCGATCCGTCCGTTTCGGTGTGGGCGAGAAAGAGGATGGTTTCCATGGCTGGTGAGCAGCGAGAATCGAGTAGTGAATAGCGAGTAGCCGGAAGCGAGCAGGGTCGAGGATTTGGCAGGCAATGGCAGCGAGCAGGAGATGGAGGAGCGTGCTGCTGTTTGCTGCTTTGATATGCTCGCTACTCGCTACCCGCTACTCGCTTCTTCTGCATCAGTCCTTTCCGATCCATTCGACGATTTCCCGGGCGATGTCGTCCGGGGTCAGGTTCTTGACGATCCTCGTATCGCGGCGCTGCCGGGGCAGCGCGACGCTGGCGAAGGCGACGCCATCATTGGCAATCTTGACCGGTTTGGCGCGCTGGAGCGCCGGCATGACCGTCCGCATGTTGAGCATTCCGATCTGCGGATTGTTGGGCGGCTCCGGCAGATTGCCCGTGGCCCAGCCGAGCAGGGCGGGGAGCGCGGCGCAGATTGACACCAGATGTTTTCCACCCTCGATACGCTCGAGAATCCGGAAGGATCCGTCGCTTTGCACGGTGAGCTGATCGACGCCCTGGAACTGGTCGGTGATGCCGAGCAGCTCACCCACCATCTGCATGGTGGTGCCGGCGCCGCGCGAAGCGGACTCCCAGCCGCCGAAGATCAGCAGGCGCGACTTGTCCAGCCCCGGAATCGATTGAATCGCAGCGGCCAGCGCGGCGGCCACTTCGGCGGACTCGGTGAACCCACTCGCCGGGCCGTCGAGGGCGACCAGTTCAAACGGAACCTTCTGGGCAATGGTCATCATGACCTGCTGCAGCTTGGCCTTCGGCCCCAGACTCACCAGCCACACTTTGCTCCCAGGATTCTGCTTCGCGAGGTTGGCTGCTTCAAAAAGCGCGTGGCCGGCCCAGGGATCAAGCACCGCAGGCAGCATCAATTCGTTCTTCAATGCGGGTCCGGTCGGGCCGGTGACGGGTTCGAGGGTTTGCAGCGGATCGGGCACGATGCTGCCACAGACGATGATTTGGTAGGCGGTGGGCATGGGTGGAAAGGCGGAAAGCTGAAAGGCTGAATGGAGAAGCGAATCGGGTGTGGCGAGTGACGGGTGGCGAGTGACGGGTGGCGAGTGACGGGTGACGGGTGGCGGGTGACGGGTGACGGGTGACGGGTGGCGGGTGGCGGGTGGCGAGTGACGGGTGACGGGTGGCGGGTGGCGAGTAGAAGTGGCAGACGGGCATCCGACAAGACGGATATTCCGATTCGGGGCAAACCGCATCGCGATCTCGACCTGCGGAACGTTTTGGCGTAGCTGAATTAGGCCATGCTCCGCATTTTCGCCCGGTTTCTCGCGGTGGTGTTCGCCATCGTCTTCGTCGCGTGCACGGTTCCGATTATCTTCTTCCACGCTGCCCTCTCCGGGCTCACCCAGGCGCAGAATTACAAGGATGCCCTCGAGAAGGAGCGGTTCTACGACCGGCTGCCCGCCCTGGTGGCTGACATGGTCACGCACTCGATCGACGCCCCGGCCGGGGATGCGGCGAACCTTGGCGACGCGGGTGCCGGCTTGCCCGCCAGCTTTTTCCGCCAGCTGTCCCCGGCGGACTGGGAGATGGTTTTTGGCGCTGTCCTGCCGCCGGACTATTTGCGCCAGCAGACCGAAGGGGCGTTGGACCAGTTCTTTGGCTGCCTGCGGTCCGATGCGGCCGATCCGGTGGTGACCATTGATCTGCGCGACCTGAAACAGCGGCTTGTGGCCCGGGAAACTGAGGAAGCGTACGTGCGGATGTTGCAGACCAAACCGCAATGCACGGCGGCGGAGCTTTGGTCCGCCGGCGTGCTCCCAGTTGGTTGCTGCCCGCCGCCCGAGGAAATGCCGCAGGTGCGCATGGCCTTTCGTGAAATGATGAGAATGGCCGCGGGCCAGATTCCCGAAACGGTGGACCTGCTGAAGGAGCCCAGCGGCGGGCGCACGACTGTCGAGACGGCCCGGCGGCTGGCGGAAGCGCGGACCCGCCTCGGGCAGGTGGAGGCGCTGGCATGGTGGAGTGTGGCGGTGCCCGCGGCGTTGCTGCTGCTGATCGCGATCTTCGCCGTGCGTTCGTTCCGCGGCTGGATGTGGTGGTGGGGCATCCCATGTTTGACCGCCGGCGCGGTGACCGGAGCCTTTGCGCTCTCGGTCGTTCCAGCTGCGAACTGGATATCCGGGCACCTCATTGTGCCTCGGCTGCCGGCGGAGGCTCCTGCGGCAACCTTGGAGGCGTTGGCCGGACTTGTGACGGCAGTGGTGCAGCCGGTGATGGAGGCCGCGCTTCACTGGGCCGTCGCCCTCGCCATCGGCGGGTTGGTGGCGGTTGTTCTCGGTGCGGTCTTCAAACCCATGCCGATGCCGTCGGATGAGCAAACGCGGCCGTGAGGAGACGATGGAAGCAGCGTCGGCTTCCGCCTCGCCCTCAGTGCAGTCCGATAGGGTATGAGCTGAAAGGGCGAGCGTAGCGCGAGGAGCGGAGCAAGGGCTGGCCTCGGCCAAACCGGAGTTTGTGGACCGCCTCATTCGGGGCGCCTACGTTGCGTCCGGCGGTTCAATGGTGACCTTCGAGAAGGCGGCAGGGAAATTGAAATCGGTGCGGAGGCTGTGATGGAAAGGCTGAAGGCTGAAAGGCGGAAAAGCTGAAAGCTGAAACGCGGAAAGGCGAAAAGGCTGAAGGGCTGAAAGCTGAACGGCTGAAGGCAAAAACCGCGGCGCGCAGGAGTTCGCGATCACCCATCGTGGTCCTGGTTTCGACCGTGCAACCCCAGGGATCGATGTCAACTAATAGATGACATGTCGATTCGGACGGACCGGCCTTGGAAGGGCGGCTGGCTTGGCCCCGACCGCGCCTGCCCCGACAGGGGCTCAAAGAACTGGCGCAGGCAAGTTCGGGGTCTTGAGTAATTCGACGCTCGCTGCCTCTTGGCGATTCTCCATCGGATGCAGATGCTGCTGGCGCCCCATGCCCAGTACTCGCTACTCGCCACCCCTACCTCGGGGCCAGGCCGCTGGCGAGGAAGTGGGCCCGGCTGCGCGCGGCGTCGCGCACGGCCGGCTCGATATCCTCCGCGGCGATCTTTTCCAGGACGGCCCGGTTCGTAATCTTCCACACGGCAGTCAGGCGGATCCCGGCGATCGGATCCTCGGTCGCGACCTGGGCCAGGGTGGCGGCGTCGGTGAGATTGGCCACTGCGCCGGCCCGGACTTCGGGAAACTCGGACCGGGAGAGAACGATCAGATCCTCCTGGGAGAACACAGGACGGTGGAGCAGCTTGACCAAGATCTCTTCGCCATTGACCACGGCCGGCACAAACGAGAAATCGGATTTGTCCGCCGGATTGGCCACGACGATGGCTCCGGGAAAGACTGAGGCCCAGCGCTTCGCTGCGAGCAATTCGCTTCCCTGGCGCACTTCGAACTCGACGCGTTCGCCGGGCACCTTTCGTCCGGTCAGGTAATTCGCCGAGATCTCCCGGACAGCGGGGTGAAACACGAGCTGAGGCAGCCGCGCCGTGATGCGGGGTTCGCGGAGAGCGAGCTTGAGGCGCGCCATGGCGACCCGGGCGTCATGCGCAATTCCGGCCTGCAGACTCCCGGCCAGGAGCCGGAGAGCTGGATTCGTGTCGTTAAGCGAGGCCACGGTTAGGGCGCGCGCCAGCGGGCTTGACGCCTTCACGGCCGACCACGGCAGCAGCGCCTGGTCGGCCAGACCTTCCCTGGCGGCCTGGCACACGCTGTCGTCTTCATCTTCCGTCGCGATGGTCGTCAGCACGGCGGGATCGTGCACCCGGGCCACGGCCGCGCGGCGTACCGCGGGATCTCTTCCGCGCAACGCCACATCCGTCAGACTGGCCGGATCGGCGAGATTCTCGACTGCCGCCGCGCCGATGGCGCCGGCATTGGTGCTGACCGCGATCCTGGTCAATGCCTGCTGATTGGTCAGCCTCCCGACGGCCGCCAGACGGATCTCCTCATGCTGGCTTTCGAGGATTACTTTCGTCAGTCCCGCCGGATTGCTGAGTCCCTGGAGCGCGATTTCGCAGGTTTCGGGGTCACGCGCGGAAATGGCAACGCGGGTCCGCGCTGCCGGGTTCGTGAGATTTTGGAGCGCCGACTGGCGGGCCCACGGCTCGTCGGATTCAATGGCAATCCGTGCCAGCGCCGTCTGGTCCGCGAGTGCGGCGATGGCCAGCCGCCGGGTTTCCGTGTCCTCCCGGCGCGCCTTCCGGCCTTCAACGGCCACGCGAAACAGTTGGGCGGGATCGGTCAGGTGAGCAACCGCGGCGTGGCGCAATTCCTCGTCACTGCTCTCGATGGCGATGCGTCCGAGCGCCGCCTGATCGCCCAGCTGGCCCACGGCGGCAAGGCGAACGTCGTGGTTCCAGTCTTCCAGCGCAACCTTCGCCAGCAGGGCCTGATCCGTGAGCCGGTTGACCGCGGCCCGACGCACTGCATCCGAAAGGTCGGTCGTAGCGATCTTCGCGAGTACGGTCTGGTCGGTGGCAGTGGCCACAGCCTGCTGGCGTTCTTCCGGATTATCGCTGTCGAGCTGCGGTTTGCAGCCCGCGAGCAAAGCGATCAACAGGCAGGCCATCGCGGCCCAGCGTCCGGTCGAACCCGCATTCATTTGGTGGCGCACGATATCGACCGGACAATCTCACCGACAAGATGAATTCGCTGGTGCTCGCGGCTACGCTTCATCTGAAACCATTCCGGACTGTAGCCGGGGGCGTTGACCCCGGCATATTCCTTCGAACATCGGGCCGGCCTCGACGCGGCCGGCTACAGTGGAATTGCGGACGAATCATCCGCTCGCTCACGCTCGCAGCTACGGAACCGCTCGCTGGCGCTCGCAGCTACGATGGCCGCTCGCAGCCACTAAGACCGCCTTAGGCTCGCAGCTACGAGGCCGAACCCCGGGCGGCGCTCACTCCAGACTCCTCGCTCCTCGATTCCCGCTCCTTCCGCCTAGTTCTCCGCCGAGTGCAGGCCGCCGGCACCCGCGCGGAACTCGACGTTGGCCTTTTCTGGATCGCCCGGCCGTGGCTGTGAACAGTTCCACAAACAGGCGCCGCAGTAGACACACTTCTCGCGATCGAACGCGGGCACGCCATCGAGGCCGGGCGTGATCGCCTGGCCGGAGCATGCGTCGATGCAAACGCGAACCGTGCATTGCTGGCAGACGGCCGGGTGCAGAAACACGACGTGGTCGGCGTAGCCGGCGGGCGCCTGCACCTTGCCACCCATCAGCAGCGCGTCCTGATGCGAGATGAGCAGCTTGCCGTCGAGCGGGATCGCCGGCCAGCCCGCGCGATCCATCAGCGCGCCATGAAGCGAGACTCCCTTGGCGGTGCATTCCTGGCGCAGCCGCGTGATTTCCTCCGCCGGGATGCGTCCGCGGTAATAGCTTTCGACCGTCGGAAGGCGGCGGTGCGGCGGCATCGGCCGGCCGCGGAGGTTCAATCGCCCGCGCGTCAGGCCGCTCAGGCCCATGCCGATCAATCCGGTGACCACGCCGCGCTGGAATCCGTCGCGGGCGCGCTCGGCCACCAGCCCCTCGCGTTCAACCCAGCTTTCGCGACGCCGGCGGACATAGGCCTGGTCGAGATTCTCCTTGGTGAATGGCTTGCCGGCCTTCAACAGTTCGATCACTCCCTCGGCCAGCAGCGCCCCCGTCGCCCAGGCTTCGTCAACGCCCGATCCCGTGAGCACATTCGTGCTTCCCGAACCTTCGCCGATGCGGGCATAGCCGTTGCCGGCCAGATACGGTTCACCCCTGCGGCCCGATTCCTGCAGGGTTTTCGCGCCCCAGGAGCGCAGCGTGCCTCCTTCGAGGTGACGCCACAGGTAGGGGTGCATCATCCAATACTGAAGGTAGCGGTAAGCGGTGCGAACCGGATTGTCGAACCACGACGGCACGAAGATCCCAAGCGAGGCGATCCGCCCGGGATGAACGTACATGAAGCCGAAGATCTCCGGCTCGGGATAGCCGAACGTGTGAAAGACCGTGCCGGGCTCCAGCGTCGATTGCGGCGGCAGGTTGACAACCAGTTTCATGCCAACCGCCCAGTCGTGCTGGTGGTTTCCCTTGGGCAATCCAAAGTGTTCGTCCAGCTGGCGGCCGATGGTTCCGACGGGCCCGTCGCCCACCACGGTGAGCGCAGCGTGGATGTCCATGCCCGGCATGAATCCGTCAGCCGGTGTCCCCTGTTTGTCGGTGCCCTGGTCGATCAACCGGACCCCGGTGACCCTGCCGTCCTTGATGAGCGGGCTGGCGACAGGCGTGCCTGGCCAGACCTGCACGGTGCCGGCGCTCATCGTCTGCGCGCCGACCCACTGCATGAACTGGCCCATCGAGAGGACCAAGCCGTCATGCTTGCGCAGGAACGGCGGCACCCAGGGAAGTTCAAAGGCCTGGTGCCGGACGGGCAAGGCCCAGCGAAATGCCTTCAACAGGAGGTCCGCGGCGCGCAGCGCGGCCGACCGCCGGCTGGCCCCGACCGGGTCGAGCAGGTAGGCGACCTTCTCGCTCCTCACCGGGGCCGCCATCGGAATCTGGGCCGGATCGAGCTGCGGAAAACTCACCCGGATGCTGCGCGCCGGCGTGACCACGCCCGACACGCCGAAACCGATGTCGTCAGCGCGCTCGTAGCAGATGACCTGGGGTGGCATCCCGGGGGCGGCGGTGCTTTCGACCACCGGCGTACCGTCCTCCTTCGACAGTTGCCTTGACAGCGTTGTCAGAAAGCCGCCCATCGCCGGTCCAAAGCCGACGCAGACGATGTCAACGTCCATGGACTGCCGGTCAACGCTGGGGGAGGAGGACGGGTCTATTGCGGTGCTCACGCGAAAGAGTGGGCGGCAGGATAAGCAGCCTCCCGCAAAATCGCCAAGGAGCAAAAACAACGGACCGGGGCCATCACTTTTCCTTCATCTCGTAGACGCCGTCCCAGTGCTCCGCGGGCGGTTCGGCTTGGAAGTGTTCGGTGAGCTTGAGGTAGAACAGCGAGGGGTTGCTAAGGACGCCGGGCGTTTTCCCGGGCTGGTTGGGCTCCACCCGGGCGCTCTGCCGGAACCGGACAAGCGCGGCGCTCCAATCGCGCTCATAATGATGTGCCAGCCCTTCCGCAAACGCCCCCAGGCATTCAACCGTGGCGGGCGGCAGGTCGTCCTTCAGCCCCATGACCTCGTGAATCGGCACCGGCTGGGAGCGACCCTTGACGACGATCCGGCCGAGCGGGCGAAACTCCACCGGGTCGACATCATGGTCCACGCATGCCAGGCGCGTTGCCTCCGTGCACATGATGTAAACGCCCCAGAACTTTGCTCCGGACTCCATGCGCGCCGCCAGGTTCACGTTGTCGCCCATCATCGTGTAATTGAAGCGGGTGCGGCTGCCCATGTTGCCGATGGTGCAAAGACCGGTGTTGAGGCCGATCCGCGCCTGCATGCGCGAGACGACGTCGGGCCACCTGGCGCCCTCCAGCCTCCATTTTGCCCGCAGTTCAGCCAGCCTTCCCTGCTCGCGCAGGGCGGCCACGCAGGCGCGATAGGCATGGTCCGGCAGCGCGATCGGCGCGCCAAACATCGCGACCACCGCATCCCCGATGTATTTGTCGAGCGTACCATGTTCCTCCTGGATGATGTCGGTACACGCCGTCAGATATTCGTTCATCAGGCCGACCAGCTGGTCGGGGGGCATCAGTTCTGAGAACGTCGAGAAGCTCTGGATGTCGGAGAAATGCGCGGTGATCTCGGACTGGTGACCGCCCAGCTGCGGGCGCTCCCCGGATTTGATCAGCCGGTCAACGAGTTGCGGGGAGACATAGGTGCCAAACATCCCCTTGATTTCCTGTTTTGCCTTCTGTTCCTGGCGGAACCGGCGGTCGATCATGATATATTGCATCGCCACCATGCCGCACAGGGGCGCGACCAGCGGAAGATTCCAGCTCTTCCAGACCCAGAACGAAATCACGCCCAGCGGGCAGGCCACGATGACGAGGAACACGCCGCTGCACAGGAGGACCACGGACCGGTCGGCCAGCCAGAAAAGGCACGCGTAGGCGACCAGCAGCACGGCGCCCCAGGCCATCCAGCCCGGCACCGTGTGCGCATAGTCGAAGGCCAGGACATTGTTGATCAGATTGGCGATGACAAACGTGCGCGGCGTCATGGCGCCGAGCGGACCGGGACCAACGTCGGCCTTGCCGGTGACGATCTGGCCGATGAAGACGATCTTGTCCTTCAGGTCCGGCGGCGGCGCTTCCGGCTGCTTGTTTTCGAGGTACAGGCTGCTCAGGGCGAAGAAGAGCTTGCCGTAGCTGTAGACGGGAAAATCCGAGTGGCTGCCGACATGATCGTAGCGATAGTTCAAGAACAAGCGGCCTGCGCGGTTGACCGGCAGCCGCAGGATCTGCCCGGCGGCCGGGAAGTAGATTCCATCACCCAGACGCACGCTCACCTGGTCGGGCTTGACATCGTAGTACAGCAGCAGGGTCTGCAGCGACAGCGAGGGATACACCTCCCGGCCGACCCGCACGACCAGCGGAATCTCCTGCAGGGTTCCGTCTGGGCCGGGCGGAATGTTCGCAAAACCGTACCAGCTTGTCGCGCGCAGCTGCGGAAAGGGGATAAAGGCGTAGTTGTCTCCGATCAGCGGGGCGATGTCGCCCTCGACATGGGGGAGGGGCCGGGTCGGACCCTCCCAGCCGGGCGTGGCACCGGTCGGATCCTGGCTGGTGACGGCGGCGGAGAGCACTTTGGTGCCCGCCTCGCCGGCCGCCTGCGCCACCTGTCCCATGAAGGCGTCGCCTTCGCCCTCGCGAATCGCGTCCATGATCACATCCCAGACGACCATCCTGGCCCCGGCGACCGCCAGCACCTGGGTCATCTGACCGTGATATTGCCGGTCAACCGGCCACGGCTTCCCCAGAATCGCCTCCGTATCGTCGTCAAACAGAACCACCGCCAGCCGCGGGTCCGGCGGCTTCTGAAACCGCGTGCGGACCGCGATCCGCCAGTCGAGCGTCCGCCATTCCATTTGTTGCATGGGGTCGGTGAAACTCGCCAGCCAGGCCAGCCCGATGCACAACAGCGGCGCCCACCAGAGCTGCCGAAGCATCTTGACCGGAGGAGGACTCATGGGCCGTGGCATCATGAGGCGCCTCCGACCGGAGCGCAAAGACATTTCTTGGCCGTGGAGCGGCGGCGCCCCCGCCGCCGGATTGGGACCTCCGAAACGCGACGAGGGCATCGCGTCCCCAGTTGCCAGCTCCAGTTGTCCGCTCCACGCTGTGCAGGCGGGCTTGCCAGCATCGTCACTGGGCGGCAGAAACACGGCATGTTGACCCCGCGGCAGACGATCCTGGTCGTTGAGGACGAGTCGGGCATCGCCGAGACGGTCCTTTATGCGCTCCAGACCGAGGGCTTTGCGCCGCTGTGGAAGACCACGGGGCGCGACGCGCTGGCCGCGCTCAAAGCCGGGCCGGTTGCGCTGGTGGTGCTCGACATCGGCCTGCCTGACATGAGCGGCCTCGACGTTTGTCGCGAGATCCGCCGGCTCGGTGCGGTGCCGGTGATCTTCCTCACCGCGCGCAGCGACGAAGTGGACAAGATCGTCGGCCTCGAACTGGGCGCGGATGACTATCTCGCCAAGCCGTTCAGCCCTCGCGAACTCACCGCCCGCGTCCGGGCGGTGCTGCGTCGAAGCAACGGGGCGAACGATCCTGCGGCGCCGGTGGGTCGGCCGACCGCCTGGCAGCATGACACGGTTCGTTGCCGGATCAGCTACCGGAGCCGGCCGCTTGATCTCACCCGCAATGAATATCGCCTCCTCAGCGTGCTGCTCGCCCAACCGGGCCGCGTGTTCAGCCGCGATCAATTGATGGCGGCGGCGTGGGAGGATCCCGGCGCGGCGACCGACCGGACCGTTGACGCCCACGTCAAGCTGTTGCGGGCCAAGCTCCGGGAGGTTGCACCGGAATCCGATCCGATCGTCACGCATCGGGGGTTGGGGTATTCGTGGCGCGAGGAACCATGAGCCTCCGGTTGCGACTCTTGTTATTGATGGTGGGGATCTATTGCGTCGGCGGATATTTGCTGACCCGCTGGGCGCTCGACCAGGTGCGGCCGCGCTACCTCGAGTCGATGGAGGAATCGCTCGTTGACACGTCGGTCCTGCTGGCATCGGCGTTGGAAGCCCAGCCAGAGCCAGTCGGGGGAGTGGACGGCGATCTGCTGCGCCGGATGTTTGCCGAGACGCAGCGGCATTCCTTCGAGGCGAAGGTGTTTGCGCTCCGGAAGACGGCGGTCGACCTGCGCGTCTACCTGACGGACGCCAGGGGATGCGTGGTGTTTGATTCTGCCGGACGCGACGAAGGCCGCGATTTCTCCCGGTGGAATGATGTCTGGCATACGTTGCGCGGCGAATATGGCGCGCGTTCCTCCCGCGATATTGCGGGCAACGACGACACGCAGGTGATCTACGTGGCGGCGCCCGTGCGACAGGACGGCCGCATCGTGGGCGTTGTCTCGGTGGGCAAGCCGACCCGCGGCGTCAGCACGCTGGTGACCGCAGCCCGGCGCCGAAACTCTCCTGGGGGCGGCGCTGGGCGGCTTCGCGTTGTTGCTTCTGCTGCTGCTGACGGCCTCGTGGGTGATCGCGCCATTGGGACGCTTGACCGCCTACGCCCGGGCGGTCCGGGACCGCCAGCCGGTCCCGCCACTGAAACTCCCCGGTCATACGCTGCGTGAATTGGGTCTGGCCCTGGAGGAGATGCGCGAAGCCTTGGAGGGCAGGAGGGAGATCGAGCGCTATACGCAAGCGCTGGCGCACGGAGTGAAGGCACCGTTGGCGGCCATCCGGGGCGCGGCGGAGTTGCTCGAAGAGGAGGTTCCAGACGAGCAACGCCGGAGGTTTTTGGGAAATATCAGGAGCGAGGCGGCGCGCATTCAGCAGACCGTGGAGCGGTTGCTGGAACTGTCGTCGATCGGAGCGCGCACGGCGCCCGACCGGACCGAGCGGATCGAGGTCAGCGGGTTGCTTGGCGAGGCGGCCGGCGCGTTGCGTCCGGCGTTCGAGTCGGTGGGGGTCAGTCTGATCGTCAGACCTGGCGACAGCGGCTGGGTCCGGGGCGATCGCCTCCTGCTGCGGGAAGCACTCGTGAACCTGCTGCAGAACGCCGTGGATTTCACGCCGGCTGGCGGAACTGTTCTTTTGCGAACCGCCGCTGCGGCCGGGCGCGTGGAATTCGTCGTCGAGGACAGTGGGGCTGGCGTACCCGACTACGCGTTGGAGCGGGCATTCGAGAGGTTTTATTCGCTGCCCCGGCCCGGGTCCGGTCGCAAGAGCACGGGATTGGGACTGAGCCTGGTCCGCGAGATTGCCCGTCTGCACGGGGGCGATGCCGCCTTGTCCAACCGTCCGGAAGGCGGCGCGCGGGCGACCCTCTGGATGCCGGTGAGTGGCGCCCCCTGATTTCGTCGAGATTTCATCGAGCCTTCATCTGGATTTCTTCTGGGCGGGTCAGGATGGCGGGATGAACCCTCCTGAACCTCCTGTCATCCCGTCGCCGGAGCGTCGCCGGCGGATGATCTTCATCAAACTCGCCGGCATTGGGGCCTTGATCCTTCTGCTGCAGATTCCGCTGATCCTGACGAACGGTGTTCTTTCCGAGCGCCGGGAATATCAGCGACAGGCGACTGAGGAGATCGCCGGAGTTTGGGGCCGCGAACAGCGGATCACCGGACCCGTCCTGGCCGTGCCGTACGTCTTCAGTGTTCAAGTCACACGCGACAAAGTGGTCGCGGGAATCCTGCAGCAGGTCGAGGAGACGGAGTCCCGGGCTGCCATCGCGTATTTCCTTCCGGAAACATTGACGGCAGACGCCCCGGTCGAGACCGAGGTGCGGCACCGCGGAATCTACGACGCCGTTGTCTACAGCGCCAAGGTGCGGCTCTCGGGCGTCTTCCAGCCCGACTTTGCCGCCGCCGGCATCGAGGCAGATCGCGTTGACTGGACCAGGGCCTGTGTCCTCTTTGGCGTCTCCGACCTGCGGGGATTGCGTTCGGTCTCCCCGCTGCTAACTGGCGGCGGTCAGGCGAGCCCCTTCGAGTCTGCGGGTGGGGGAGACCAGCTGCCTGCTGCCGCTCGCCGCCAAGGCCGCGATACTGACCCCGGGGGCGAAAGTGGATTTCTCCTTCGACGTTGCCTTGCAGGGAAGCGCACGGCTGCAGCTTGCCCCGGTGGGGAAGACCACGGCGCTCACGATTGAATCTGCCTGGCCTAATCCCTCGTTCTGCGGTGCCTACCTGCCCGTCACCCGTCAGGTCGATGGCAGCGGCTTCAAGGCGGCGTGGGAGATTTCCCATTTCAGCCGCGGATTTCCGCAGAGCTGGACCAGTCGCACGGTCGGTACGAAGGAGGTTTCAGGCAAGATCTGCGCAGCTGATTTCGGAGTGGCGTTTGCGCAGCCGGTAGATGGCTACCGGCTCGCCGAGCGCGCGGAGAAATATGGGCTGCTGTTCTTCGTGCTCGTGTTTGCGGTCTTCTTCCTGTTCGAGATGACGGCAGACTTGCCAATCCATCCCTTGCAATATGCGCTGGTGGGCGCGGGACTGTGCCTGTTCTTTCTCGGGTTCCTCGCGCTGGCGGAGTTCATGCTGACCAGCGTGGCCTACGGCATCGCCGCGGCGGCCTGCACGGCGTTGGTTTCGCTTTATGCCTGGAGCTTCCTGCGGAGCGGCCGGCGGACGCTGGTGATTGTCGGCGGTTTGTCCGCGACCTACGGCTACCTCTTCTTCGTCCTGCAATCCCAGGACTACGCTTTGCTCGCTGGAACCGGCGCCCTGTTCGTCTCCCTGGCCCTGGTGATGTTCTGCACGCGGCGCGTCAACTGGTATGGCGTTGAGGCCCGCCCATAGGCGCTCCACGGACCGGGTCGCCTCGTCGGGTGGAGCTGATCTTGGTGGGCGGATCGCCAGCGTCCGCGAAGGCTTCGTCGGGGATGCGTGCCCGCCTCAAGGAAAACTGCAGCCGGGGCGCTGACCCCGGCAGGTCCGCCCCACGCCTTGGCACCGGCGAAACCGGCCTCAACGCGGCCGGCTACAGGGCGCATCTCCCGATTGACGGTAATGCAGCAAGCTCGGCGATTCCGTAGCTGAGCCGCGTGCCGAGCCGGAGCTTCGGCGAAGGCTGGCTTGCGCCGCGGCGGCGGAGCTGGCGTCCGGCTCCGGCGGCGCGGAACGCCTGCCATGCCGTAGCCTTGCGCGAA
>CAWDQK010000010.1:0-14023 GCA_963804395.1 uncultured Verrucomicrobiae bacterium
CTTCGCGCAAGGCTACGGCATGGCAGGCGTTCCGCGCCGCCGGAGCCGGACGCCAGCTCCGCCGCCGCGGCGCAAGCCAGCCTTCGCCGAAGCTCCGGCTCGGCACGCGGCTCAGCTACGGAATCGCCGAGCTTGCGGCTTTACCGTCAATCGGGAAATGCGCTCCCGCCCAACCGGGTGCCACCGGGCAATCGCCCGCCCTACAACCTTGCCAGTTGTCAGCCGCCACAATCGCCTCCACAGTGCCGATCTCACTTTCCATGCGCCTCGGGATCGCACAGATCAACACCACCGTCGGCGACCTGGCCGGCAACCGCGCCGAATCCTCGACGCTTATCGGGTGCTCGTCGCCGCGGGGGCCGAGATCGTGGTCTTCCCGGAGCTGGCGGTCTCGGCTATCCGCCGCGCGACCTGCTCTTCAAGCGCCACTTTGTGCCCGATGTCGAGTCGGCGCTGACTGAAATCGCCGCGGCCGTCGGCGAGATCCCCGCGCTGGTCGGCACCGTCGAGACCAATGCCACCGGCCAGGGACGCCCGTTCTTCAACGCCGCCGCGTTGTGCCACCGGGGCGAGGTTGCCCCGATTGCCCGCAAATGCCTGCTGCCAACCTATGATGTCTTCGACGAGGACCGTTACTTCGAACCGGCGCCGGCACCGCGAGTGATCGACCATGCCGGCCGGCGAATCGGGGTGACCATCTGCGAAGACATCTGGAACCATCCGATGGTCGCCACCCGGCGTCTCTACCAAGGATCTGGATCCGGTGAAGGAGCTCGTGGCGCAACAGTGCGATTTGGTGGTCAATCTTTCCGCGAGTCCCTGGCACCACGGCAAAGGCAACGTCCGCGAAACGCTGATCACGGATGCAGCGAAGGCGCTGGCCTGCCCCGTGGTTTACTGCAATGCGGTCGGGGGAAACGATGAGTTGATCTTCGATGGCCGGTCCGTGGTGGCCTCGGCGGACGGTGTCGTGGTCGCCGCTTTGGCCGCGTTTCAGGAGGAACTGCGCGTGGTGGATCCATCAACCGCCGTCACGCCAGGGAGTGCAGCCCCGCCGATCGCTGCGTCCTACGCGCAGCCGGAGATGAAGGACGTTTTCGAGGCGCTGGTGCTCGGACTCCGCGATTATGCCGGCAAGACGCGGTTTCAGGAAAAGCTTGGTGGCCCTGAGTGGCGGCATTGATTCGGCGGTGGTGGGCGTGCTCGCCGCCGCCGCCCTTGGGCCGGAAAATGTCACCGGAGTTAGTCTCCCGTCCGCGATTTCCAGCGGACACAGCCGGGACGACGCCCGCGAACTGGCCGCCAACCTTGGCATCGCCTTTCAAACGATCGCCATCGCCGAGGTGGTCGCGGCCGCCGAGTCGGCGCTGGGCCCCGTCTTTGCCGGCCGGCCGCGAGACGTGGCGGAGGAGAACATCCAGGCCCGCGTCCGCGGCGTCCTGATGATGGCGCTGTCGAACAAGTTCGGTTCGCTGCTGCTGACCACGGGCAACAAGAGCGAGCTGGCGGTCGGCTATTGCACGCTCTACGGCGACATGTGCGGCGGCCTGGCCGTCATCTCCGACGTTTTCAAGACCCAGGTGTACGCCCTGGCCAACTGGATCAACGACGACGCCCGGCGCTCGGGGCGCCGGCCGCCCATTCCGCAGCGCTCGATCGACAAGCCGCCCTCCGCGGAACTGCGCCCGGGCCAGACCGACCAGGACAGCCTCCCGCCCTACGACCTGCTCGATGCCATCCTGCAGCGGATACGTGGAGCAAGGGCTGTCCCGGCGCGATCTGATCGCCCAGGGTTATGCGGAGACCATGGTCAACGACGTGGTGCGCAAGGTCGATCTCAACGAATACAAACGCAAACAGGCGGCCCCCGGGCTGAAGATCACTCCCCTCGCCTTCGGTGTCGGCCGGCGCATCCCGATCGTGCAAAAATATGTCAGTTGAAGGATGGTTGCTGTCTGCAGTAGTCCGGAGTCTTCGCGGCCCGTCAAAAAAGTTGATGAACAAACAACCTTGCTGACGTCCTCGCAGCTTCTAGCGTCAGCGCCTGAAACATGCCGATCAACTCGGATAAGCCTCATCTCTGGAAGGCTGACGTCGAGACTTCCATCGACTTCTACAACGATTGGTTCATCCAATTCGCTCCAACCACCTATCGCAAACAGCGGAAGATACGGACAAAGGAAGTCAAGTCGGCTTTTGAACTCACAGAAAATCTGCGCGTCCTAACTCCCGAGTTCCTGGCTGAACATCCCGACGTGCTGCCCATGCTGCGAATGACAACTGCGCCGCCATTGGCGCGCGACCGTTTGATGGGCCTCGCCTATGCGGACAAGAATCTAATCGGTTGCATGGAAGGCAAGGACGGGACCTCTGCACGCCTGCCCCCGCGAATGAAAAGGGAGCGATTGAATTCCCAACTTGCTCGTATCTGCGATGTGCTCACCGAGCTATTGGACCACGATCTATTCCCCTGGCTTGATGAAAACCTCCCCCCAAGCGACGAGTCCGTGAATCGCGCCGCTGCGGTTGTCGCTGATCGCCTCTGCGGAGCAGCGGCAGATCCAATCATCCGTAATGCTCAGGAACAACGTCAGCTCAAATCGCTGCGAAGATGGCTGACAAAACG
The DNA here is from genome assembly GCA_963804395.1 of uncultured Verrucomicrobiae bacterium. Classification (GTDB taxonomy): domain Bacteria; phylum Verrucomicrobiota; class Verrucomicrobiia; order Opitutales; family Opitutaceae; genus Fen-1467. Next base: position 2,627 of record CAWDQK010000010.1, read on the forward strand.
CGGCTACTCATTTGTCAAAGCTGACACGGCTAGTCGAGCGACGGGCCTTGTAGCTGGTACTTTTGCCTTCCGGATGAACCTGCCGGTAGGCGCGGCCGCCGAAGAGGTGCAATTGCCGATTGATTGTGTCATTCAGCCGCATGGTGCAACGCCCGGGCAGATTCCGATTCTGATCGAAGCCAAATCCGCCGGCGATGCCACGAATACGAATAAGCGGCGCAAGGAAGAGGCTCAGAAAGCGAACCAATTGCGTGCCCGCTACGGCGCCAACGTTCGGTTCCTTCTATTGCTCTGCGGCTATTTCGAAACCGGCTATTTGGGATACGAGGCGGCCGAATTGATCGATTGGGTGTGGGAACACAGACTGGACGATTTGGCGGAGGTCATTCCCGGTTCTGATAAAAAAAAAAGCCCGCTGCGGTTCCTTGAAGAGTCTCCCGCGCCCTATCTGACAACTTCGACAAGGGAAGCTGCGCGATATCGGATACAAACTGAGATCGATGCTACCAAAACGTCGGCCGAACGAAATCGCTTAGGGCAATTCTCCACGCCCTTTCCTCTCGCAGTCGCGATGCTGCGGCAATCGCTGACATACGTTCCCGTCGATTCACCGCTACGCTTTCTCGAGCCAGCCGTAGGCAGCGGAGTTTTCCTTTCAGCATTGTCCGAACTTCCCGGTTTGGCCAACCGGTTGACGTTGGCCGTTGGCGTGGAAATTGATTCCGCGTATGGCAACGAGGCTCGCCGACTCTGGACCACGCCTCCCTACGAGATCTGCATCGAGGATTTCGCTGAGTTCTCCGCTCGTACCGAAAACAGAGGCAGGTTCGACCTGATCTGTACGAATCCTCCCTATGTTCGCCACCACCACATTTCCGCGGACACAAAGGCGCGGGTACAGAGCCGGATTGAACAAGAGCTTGGGTTGAGGGTAAGCGGGCTCGCAGGTCTCTATGTCTATCATATGTTGCTGGCGCATTCCGTTCTCGCCGAGGAAGCGGTGGCGTCGTGGCTGGTTCCCAGTGAATTCCTGGTTGTAAACTACGGCCAAGTGCTGCGCGACTATCTAAGGAGCCGCGTGGAATTGCTGTCGATCCATCAGTTCAATCCAGAAGAGGTCCAGTTTGGCGATGCCTTGGTATCGTCTTGCGTTGTCACCTACCGCAAGGCTTCACCGGGACGAAGGAGCTTGGCCTATAGCTTCGGCGGGTCGCTGGACGAACCGGCGCGGCGCGAAGAGATAACGTTCGACAGCCCAGCACTTGGCAGACGTTGGGATTTGCAGCGCGAGTACCGCCCGGATGTCGAGGGAGTGATGCGGCTCGGCGACCTTTTCGACGTCAAACGTGGACTCGCGACCGGGGCCAACGACTTCTTTATCATGGAATCGGACCGCGCTACAGCTCTCGGCCTGCCCCGAAAGTTTTTGCGTCCTGTGCTGCCGAGTCCTCGACTGATTGACGATTTGGTGATCGAAGCCGACGCGGATGGCGTGCCGCTGCTGGCTAACGTTGGCTGGCTGCTCGATTGTACTGAGGCGCCTGCAGTTCTGCAGCGCGACTTTCCTGCGCTATGGCGTTACCTCGAAGAAGGCCGAATGCGCGGTGTCGCTGATGGCTACATCTGTTCCCATCGCCAGCCGTGGTACTCTCAAGAACAACGTCCGCCAGCTCCCATCCTTGCGTCTTATATGGGGCGGACTTCCCAGCGCAGCGATACCCCCATTCGGTTTTTCCGCAATCGGTCCTGCGCAGTGGCGACAAACGTGTTCCTCAACCTGTATCCGCGGCCTTTCCTTCAGAGACAATTGAACGCGGAACCAGATCGCATTGACCTGTTGCACCAGTTGCTCGCCTCCATTTGCCTCGATACACTGCTTCGAAATGGACGCGCATACGGTGGAGGTCTGCACAAGATGGAGCCATCTGAGCTGGCCAATCTACCCTTGAGCGATGCGCCCGAGTGGATGCAGATAGAGAAATACGAACAGCTCGTTTTCGCCTAGATTGCTCAGCTGCGTGTCTTTATCGCTGAGGCTCGCCCAACACAGAACAGAGATATTTTTGCCCGGCCCATGACCTCCGAACAACTCTTCGAACGCGCCCTGCGGGTGATTCCGGGCGGCGTGAACTCGCCCGTCCGCGCCTTCCGTTCCGTCGGCGGCACGCCGTTCTTCGTCACGGCGGCTCACGGCGCCTGTCTTACCACCGCCGACGGTCGCGAACTCATCGATTTCGTCTGCACCTGGGGGCCGGCGATCCACGGACACAACCACCCGCAAATCAAGGCGGCCATCGCCGCGGCCCTGGAGAACGGCACCAGCTTCGGCACTCCGAATCCGTACGAAGTCGAGATGGCGGAGCTCATTGTGCGCCTGGTGCCGTCGATTCAGAAGGTGCGGATGTGCAACAGCGGCACCGAGGCCACGATGTCGGCGATCCGCCTGGCGCGCGGCTTCACGAAGCGCGACAAGATCGTCAAGTTTGCCGGCTGCTACCATGGGCATTCCGACTCGCTTTTGATCAAGGCGGGATCGGGGGCGCTGACCCACGGTCACCCGGACAGCGCGGGGGTTCCCGCATCCTTTGCGCAGGAGACGATTGTCCTGCCGTTCAACGACGCGGCTGCTCTTGAGTCGGCGTTTGCGGCGGACCCCGGGCAGATCGCCGCCGTCATCCTCGAACCTTATCCGGCCAACGTCGGCCTCATTCTGCCCGAGCCCGGCTTCCTGCAATATGTCCGTGCACTGTGCACGGCGCAGGGCGCGGTGCTGATCTTCGACGAGGTGATGACCGGGTTCCGGCTGGCCCTTGGCGGTGTGCAGGAGATCGAGAAGGTCACCCCGGACCTGACGACGCTGGGGAAGATCATCGGCGGCGGGCTCCCGGTCGGAGCCTTTGGCGGCCGCGCCGAGATCATGGACTTGGTGGCCCCCCTCGGTCCGGTGTACCAGGCGGGCACCCTGAGCGGAAACCCGCTCGCGATGGCCGCAGGAATTGCCGCGCTGAAACTGCTCGAGGAGCTCGATCCCTATGCGCGCCTGGACCGGCTCGGCTGCGAAGTGCAAAACGCCCTGCTCTCCGCCGCCCGCAAAAAGGGCCTGCCGCTTCAGGTGCCCCAGACGGGCTCCATGTTCGCCGTTTTCTTCACCGCCACGCCGGTGCGGGATTATGCCACGGCGCTTGCGAGCGACGCCAAGGTGTTCGGCCGGTTCTTCCGTTCCTGCCTCGATCGCGGCGTCTATCTGCCCCCGAGTGCCTACGAAACGGCGTTCTTGAGCACCGCGCATGAGGGCCCGGCGATTGCCCGCGCCTGTCAGATCATGTCGGATGCGATCGCGGGACTTTGACCCCAATGTTCTCACTCGGAATGGTTCGCTGGTACAGACGGTGTTTTGAAGTCGCGCCGCCCTCGTCGCGTCTGCGCTCGACGCACGCGACGAGGGCGTCGCGTCTCCACGATCTTATCTCCTGAACGTGGATCGATCGCATGCTCCGCCGAAAGAGAGAGGGTCAGTCTGCCGGCCGCGACGCACTGCGCCTTTGATTGCCTATTCAGCCGCGGTGTGTTCGATGGACGCTAATTTCCGCCTCGCCTGACCGTAGTATCTTGCGATGACCAAACCGCTTTTATGCATGCTCGGCGTGCTGTGTCTGGCGTTCGCCAGTCGCACTGCGGGTCAGCCGCTGCACGCGCCGCTGATGCCGCTGGAGGAGGTCAGGGCGGGCATGAATGGCGAGGTTTGGACGGTCTTCCACGGCACCCGCCCGGAGCCTTTTTCTGTCGTGGTGGTCGGCGTGATTCGCAATGCTCTCGGACCCGGCAAGAGCATCATCCTCTGCAGGCTAACTGACCTCCGGGTCCAGAAGATGGGTGCGGGCGCAGGCATGAGCGGCAGCCCGCTCTATATCAACGGACGGCTTGCAGGCGCCCTCGCCTATCAGCTGCAACGCTTTGAGACGGTTCCTCACGCCGGTTTCACACCGATCGAGGATTTGATTGAAGTCAGCCGCCTCCCGGCACCGGCCCCCGACACTTTTCCCGCGCCGATTCCGCTGAAATCCGCGCAAGCCGGAGGGGGGACGCCATCGGCGCTGCCGCCGGTGTCGATGGCGGGAATCGATCTGTCATTCCAGGCGTTGACGCCGGTCTTCACGCTCAGCGGGATTGACCCGGAGGTTGCCTCGCTGTTTGCGCCGCAGTTCCGCACACTGGGGCTCACAGTCGCGGCGGTCGGCGGTTCGTACGGCTTCCAGGCCGCGGATCAAAACGTCGGAATAGCCCCCGGAAACGATCGTTTTCCAAGGACCTTGCGCCCGGGCGATGCCGTTTCGGTGGCGTTGGCGACCGGCGACATCACGATTGCCGGCACGGGAACCGTGTCGCGGGTGGACGGCAGTCACCTCCTCGCCTTCGGGCACCCGCTTATGCATCTCGGCGCGGTGGAGCTGCCCATGGCTGCCAGCGAGATCGTCACGATCCTGCCCAGTTCGATGAATTCGTTGAAGGTGGCAAATGTGGGCCCGGTCATCGGCACGATCAGCCAGGACCGTCTGTCGGCGGTTTACGGCGAGGTCGGGCGCCTGCCAGAGATGATTCCGATCACGGTTTCAGTGCCTGGTCGGGGCGGAGCGCGCACCATTCATTTTTCTGTTGTGCGTCATGCCCAGATTGCCCCCGTCATTGCCGCGACGGGTCTGGCCCAGGGCATCATGGGTTCCAACGATGCCGGCCTGGCGGACGGTTTTCGCATCCGCCGCCACGTCACGTTCCCGGGGGGACGGACCATTTCAGCAGACGATCTCTATGCCGGGCCGCAAGGCTTCGCCGCCAGCCTGGGCGAGTTTTCGCGGGATCTGGCCGGATGGTTGCAGAACCCGTTTGAGAAGGTTTTCCCGACGAATGTCGCATTTTCGGTCGAAGCACTCGGCCACAATCCGGTTGCCGTCCTCGACGTCGTGCAACTCTCCCGCTCGACGGCGCGCGGCGGCGACACGGTTCAATTGGTACTCACGTGGCGCGATTACCAGGAGGTTCGGTCGACGGAGATCGTGGACCTGCCGGTGGACCGGACCTGGGCGGGCAAGATGCTTGACGTGGTGGTTGCGCCCGGCCCGCAACTGGACGAACTGACGGGCCTGCCGCGCACGATGGCGGTCGCGCAGATCCGCAGCTTCGACGATTATTTGAATGCGCTGGAAGAGGGGCGCCACACGGACGGCCTCTATGTCGCAGTCATGGAGAAGGCCGCTGTGTTTCTCGACCAGACCAGACCGATCGTGGATTATCCCGGTTCCTTTGCGCGAATCGCCTCCGGAGCGGACGGACAGCGATTCCGCCAGCGGGAGGCCCAGGTGTCACTCTGGGAGAAGCGCGTGCTCGCCGGCCGGATCATTCCGGTGATCGTTCACCGCACGCTGAAGGTAACCGATTAGAGCCATCGATCTGCGAGCAATGTTGCGAACCCATCAAGTATTCGTGCGTAACCCAATGCCGGTGACGAATCCGCAGCGGAGTCGCGTCCGGCTCCGGCGGCACGGGACGCCGTGCCATGCCGTAGCCTTGCGCGAAGGCTGGCCGTGCCGCTACGGCTGAGTTTCAAGAAGGAAATCAAACTAGAGTCATGACCATCGTCCGTCGCTTTACACTTCTCATCAGCCTCGCGGGGACCGCCGGCCTGTTCGGCGCGGATCCGCTGACCAAGCATCTGGATATCGATTTCGGTCGCGATGCGGCGAGCCGCGACCTCAAGGGCCTCGCCACCACCTCTTCCGGGAGCATCATTCCCGGTCCCACGTTGACCGAACTCGACGGGCCGGCGGTCGGAGAACTGCTGTGGACGGCGGAGCCCGAGGGTGCTTCCGGCCCGGGTTGGTTCATCGGCACCGGACCCGAAGGCCGCATCGTCGAGGTCACGCTTGACGGGACGAGTTATCGCCGGCGCGAGATTGTCCGGCTTTCGGAGCCGCAGGTGTTTGCGCTGAAGACCCTGCCCGATGGTTCGCTGTTGGCGGGCACGTCGCCCGCCGGTGCGGTCTACCTGGTCAGGAACGGGAAGCCCGTTTCGCGCGTTGTGCTTCCGGCCGACTCGGTATTCGACATCCTGCTGTTGCCCGGGATGACGGCGGTTGGGCCGGCCAAGCCGGGCGGCGGCACCGCGACCGTTGCGGCGCCTCGGGTGGCGCTTGTGGCCACTGGCAATCCGGGCCGCATCTACAAGATTGATCTCGACCGGTTCAGCGCCGCTGGCGTCAACGCGGCCGCGATCGCCGATCCGACGGCGCTCGCCGGGAAAGGGTTAACCTTGTTCGGAGAGATCCGTGATCGCAATGTGCGGCGGCTCGCGCTGCTGCCCAACGGCACGATTGTTGCCGGATCTGCGCCACACGGCAACGTCTACCTGTTCCCGCGCGACGGCGGCGACCCGGTCATTTTGCAGGAGAATCGCGAGGCGGAGGTGACGGACTTGCTGCCGCAGGAGAACGGCGACCTGTACGCGAGCATCGTGTTCTCTTCCGCGCCGGTTGAGCACCGCATCAACCGTCCGGGCATGCCCGGCACCGCGCCTCCGGTGTCATCCGTCACGCCAGGAGCCGCCAATTCCGAAGATGCTGCCGGTGCGCTCCCTCCGGGCTCCGACCGTCCAAAACCAGATTCCTTCGCCGGTCGTAGCAACGTCATCTTCTTCCCGGCAGACGGATTTCCAGAGCTGCTGTTGACCCGGAACAGCATCGCGTTCTACCGCCTCGCGCGCCGTGGCGACCTGCTGCTGATTGCCGCGGGTGAACAGGGCGAGTTGCTCGGGTGGGATCTCAAGAATCGCATCAGCCTGACGTTCGCCGGCAGTGTCGGTTCACAGCTTGGCGGCCTCGATCCGGTTCCTGGTATCCCCGATCGCTATCTGTTGCTGCGGAACAATGCACCCGGCCTCGCGCTGCTGGACTTTCAGAGCGTCGGACCGCGCAGCCTCGAAACCAGCCGCCTCGACCTCGGAATTCCGGCTGAGCTGGGCGCGGTGCGTCTCGCGAAGTTTCACGACATCGCCCTTGATTCTATCCAGATGCAGGCGAAGACCAGTCTCGGATCCGACGAGACCGAGGGCTGGACCGGTTGGCAATCGCTCGCTGTCCGCGACGGTGCGTGCGGCAACGCGGATCTGCGCGGCCGGTACGTGAAGCTGAAGATCACCGTACCGGCGGAGGCGCACGATTTCGAAATCGGCCCGGCCACGCTGTACAACCTGCCGCAGAACCGCCGCCCGGTGCTGACTGACTTTCGGGTGCTCCCGCCAAATCTCCGGCTAAATCCGGCGCCGGAGATGCCTGCCCAGACGGTTACGATGCTCGGTCAACTGATCAACCCGAACCAGCTGGCGCTCAGCCCGGAGAACGGCTCGGACAACCGGCGGAAGTTAGGCTTTCTTGGCAGCCAACTCGTGCCAGATCTCGGCAAACAGGTGGTTTACTGGACCGCTTCCGATCCCGACGGGGACACTCTCGCCTACACGTTTTCCATCAAACCATCTGCTGCCGGCGAGTGGATCGACATCGCGGTCAATATCCGGGAGAACTACGTACAGTTCGACACCGCCCACTTGCCCGACGGGATCTATGCCAGTCGGCTGGTGATTGCCGAGCAGGCTCCGCGACCGCCGGCGCAACGGCTGCGCGCCCAGTATGAGACGGACGACTTCGTCATCGATCACACCCCGCCGGAGATCATTGCCGCCACGGTGCGGCGCGATGGTGGCAATCTGATCGTCACCGTCCACGGACGGGATGCCCTGTCGTTGTTGGACGGCGCGGAGTTTGTCTTCAACAACGGCTACCACGAATCCGGACTGCACCCGGTCGATGGCATCAATGACGGGCGCGAGGAAACGTATGAGATCCAGTGCCCCGCGGCGAAGGTTTCCGGCGCCACGGCGGTCGAGATCCGTCTCGCGGACGAATTCGGAAACACGGTTGTCCGCCGGCTGGCGCTGCCCTGATCCGCCGGGACTGTCTGTTTTTCCCATTAGATCGTCGCAGCGCGGTCTGATTCCGTGCCCTTGCCGGTACCTCGAAGCTGGCAGGTAACGCATACCGCATCGCCGGTCAAACCCGGCCGTGCGTTCGGTCGGTGGAGCGGCCGCACCATGACTGTTCTTCCCGGGGTTGGCTGGGCCATCCCGTCAGTTCGATCCGCCGCCTCGCACCCTCCATCCTCTATGCCAAAGGCCTGATCACATGGCCTTCGTTCTGAGGCCGCATCCGCGAATCCATGGCTAAGTCGGCAACACAGGCCAACATCGATCGGCAAGATGCCCGTTAGGGACAGGCTTCGATGCCCGCACCAGTGGGGGATGGGTTATGAGAACCGTTGGGGACAGACTCCATCCAGGAGGCCGACTCGATGCGCCGATGAGGGACAGGCGCTTTCTCACCAGTGCATCTTGCCACGGTCAAGGAGGGCCGGAGGGGACAGGCTCCGACGGGACAACCATTCCGCGGACCGGTTGGAAGCGAGCGGGGTTGGCGGAAAAGTCATTAAAGATGAAAATTAATCTTTGACAAAATAGGCGTCTGAGGCGGATTGGGCGGGTCATGCGCGAACCGCGGATCAAAGTGCCGGCCGAGACCGGAGAGGCGATCTACCATTGCACCAGCCGGGTGGTCGGCGGGCAGCGGCTGCTGGATGGTCCGGCCCGGGAGGTGTTCCGGCGCCAGATGTGGGTGTTGGTGGACTTCTGCGGACTGGAGCTGGTCACCTATGACCTGCTCTCGAACCATGTGCACCTCCTGGTGCACGTGCCGCAGAAGACCGCGGTGCCCGACCCCGAGCTCGTGCGCCGCTACGCGCTGCGCCATCCCGGTTCGGACCGCCGCCAAGCCCGGCTGCTGCGGAGCATCCAGGCGATGCTGGAACGCAACGACGAGGCAGCCAAGGCGTGGCGGCAGCAGCAGCTGGCGATGATGGGCGACATCTCCCCGTTCATGCAACTGCTCAAGCAGGGCTTCACGGTCTGGTATAACCGGGCCCACCACCGGTTCGGAACGTTCTGGGCGGAGCGCTTCGGCTCGGAACTGGTGGAGCACGCCCGCGACTCCGCCGCGGTCGTGGCGGCCTACATTGACCTGAATTGCGTGCGGGCCGGCCTGGCGCGCGATCCGAAGGACTACCGCTTTTGCGGTTACGCGGAGGCCGTGGCGGGCAACCTCCGGGCGCAGCGCAGCCTGGCCTGGGCGCTCGGGCTCGCGGGCTGGGCGGAGGTCCAGGCGGCCTACCGGCAGCGGCTGTTTGGCACCGCCGCCGCGCCTCGGGAACAGGCGGCCAGCGTGACCGCGCAGCAACTGCAGGCGGTGCTAGCGGCCAACGGGCATCTGCCCCTGGCCGAGGTGCTGCGCTGCCGAATCCGCTACCTGAGCGCGGGAATGGTGCTGGGCGGGCGGGCGTTTGTACAGCAGCAGCTGGCGGCGCACCAGGCGCGGACCGGCCGGGGCCGCAGCCCCGAGCCCTGGTTGTTGCCCGCATTCACCGACTGGGGCGAACTCGCGATCCGCCACCGGCTGCGCGGACCGGCCTTTGGGTAGAAACTGCCGCCGGTCCTGGGCAACGTCCTGGGCTGGCGCTTCCTGGATTCACCCAGCGCCGAGATTGCAGCGCGTGGGCTTTGCCGGCGGTTTGGCGCCAGTTTGCCCGCCTGCCGAGGGAGCCCGCGGTCGGACCGCCGGGCACCATAGGCAATCCCCGGATCTTGCTGTGTGGGTCCTGTCCCCAAAACCAGCAGATGGGGCTGCTCCCCGCACAAACCCCATGGGGTCTGTCCCTGACTGCAGTCCAGCCTGTCACCCGAAGACGGTTTCACCAATACAGTGCGCCCCCAACACCTGCGATAGAAGACGCCCGAAGGTCGAGTCCGTCCCAGCCTGCCAAACAGACCTGGGACAGATGCCGTGATCCCGTTCCAGACGTAGCCTGTCACCAGGCAACGCTCCCACCATTTTGGACTCCAGCGAGGCGCAGCCTCAGACCGCTGAGGGCGGTGGGCAAATGGTATTGGTCGTTGGCGGAGGCGGGGGGCACGGAAGGCGCCTCGCTGTAGTGTCCGCTGCGCGGACAAGGAAACGGAGGTGAGTCCGGTGGAGCGGCATGGCGCCTTGCGGTGCCAGATATTAGCCGACAAGCGGCGGTTGCTCCGGTAAGGGAGAACAAAAGCGCCCCACCGGACTCGCCATGAAGATGACCCATAGTTTCGCCGAGCTCCAGCAGGAACACGTCGTGCTGGAGTTGGAGTGTATCGACCGGATGTATCTGAACGCCTACGTGCCTCAGCTCACGAGCGAGGGCGGCATCGCGGCGTTTTGCCGCGGGTATCTCGGCCACCGTTTTGCCTCCACTAAGCAGGCGGCGGCAATGACGGATGCCTTCGTGGGAGCGATCCGCAGTTTCATCGCCCGGGAAGGGCTGGAGCTGGTGCGCTTCCAGAAGGGTCAGCGCAAGGACGACCTGATGCAGGCCCGGTTGCGCCGCTTCAAGAAGGACGAGGGCGTGGTCTTTGTCGGGGTAGCCCAGGAGAAGGTTCGTGTGCCGCGCACCACCCGGCTGAAGTTGGAATCCGGCGGCACCATTCCGTGGATCATCTACAGCACGGCGATGGTGAACGTGTACTACTTCTACTGCCTGGACCGGGATTTCGGCCCGTTCTTCCTGAAGACCTGTTCCTATTTTCCGTACGGGGCCAAGCTGTGCCTCAACGGCCATGAGTATCTCAAGCGGCGATTGCGGCGGCGGGGCATCCACTTCGAGGCCCAGGTGCTCGACAACGGGCTGTTGTCCTGCGCCGATGTGCCGGCCGCCCGGCGGATCAGCCAAGGATTAAGCGCCGCGAAAATCGACGCCTTGTTCCGCAAGTGGCTGGCACGGCTGCCCCATCCTTACAGCCCGAAGGATCGGCGCGCCGGCTACCGCTATGAGCTTTCGATTCTCCAACGGAGGTTTGTCCCTCACTCAGATCTGGGACCGAGCCGATCACGGCCGGGCTGGTTCGAGGAGCTGATCCGCGAAAACATCGATTTGGGCCGTCCTGAACAGGTGCAGTTGATCTTTGGTCGCCGGATGCAAAGAAAGACCGCTTGCGCCTCCGCTCACATCATCGAGCGCATCCCCAAGACGCAGGTGGCTCTCGGCTCACCGACTTCGGCTTAAAAGTCGCTCTGTTCTACAGCCGCCTCCACCAACGCTTCATTCGACCCGGCCTGTCCAATTCTGCAATCCGAACGCCACAAGCCACTCCGACGTCTCTCGCTCATGCCTTTGCCGCCCGCTTTCCGCCGCGCGCTCAACGCCTTCGCCGAAGAAAAACTTGCCGCCTGAAAACTTGACCTGCTCACACCATGTTCTGAACTTCAAGGACTC
>CAWDQK010000011.1:0-14621 GCA_963804395.1 uncultured Verrucomicrobiae bacterium
CGGGAAGGTAAAGCAGGCTGGGAAGCGATTCCGTAGCGGAGCCGCGTGCCGAGCCGGAGCTTCAGCGAAGGCTGGCGTCCGGCTCCGGAGGCGCGGGACGCCGCGCCGCTACCGTCAATTCGGAGATGCGCCCATCCCAGATCATCGCCGCGCCCGACAATTCCTAGGCATCCCAATAGACGATCCGGCCGCACTGATCGCAGGTCAGCAACTTGTCTCCCTTGCGGATCTCGCTGTCGATGTTCGAGGAAATCTTGAGATGGCAGCCACCGCACATGCCGTCGCGAATGGCCACCACCGCCGGCAATCCCGGACTGGTGGCCAGGCGGTCGTAGAGCCGTCGGGTAGCTTCGTCGATCTCCTGCCTGACGCCGGCCACCAGCGGCCGGAGTGTCTGCAGTTCCGCTTGGAGGACCGCCTCGCGTTCGCGCAGCGTCCGGATGCGCGCCTCGTGTCCACTGACATTGCGCCGCAGTTCTTCGCCCGCTGCGGCCCGCTTCCGCCTGGCCTCGTCAATCGCGTACATGACCAGGAGTTCCTGCTCCTCCAAGGCGCCGACCGCGGCCTGCGCGTGCGCGATCTCAACGCCCAGCGCCTGGTATTCGTCGTTCTTTCGCACCTGCAACTGCTGGCTCTTGTACCTTGCCATCTGGTCGTTGGCGGCTCCGATCTCGTTCTCGATCGACTTCTTTCTCACCTCCAGTTGCTGCAGCTCATCGCGCGCGGCTTCCACCGTCGTCTGTTCCGCCGCAATTCTCTGCTCGACCGCCGCGATTTCGCGCGGCACCGCCCGCAACTGGGTCTCCAGGGCCAGGCGCTTCTGGTCGCGATCTTGAAGAATGAGCAGCCTTTCAATCGTCGAAGTCGGCATCGACGCGTAACTGTGCCGCCCCGTCCAGCCCGGTCAATTAGGATTGTCGCTGCTAGATGTAGTACATCTCGCCCGGGTTGCGGGCCACCAGCATGTCGAGCGTATAGCTCTTGTACTTCGCCTCCAGCGTTGCGCGGATGTCCCGCCAGACCTGCTGCACGCGCTTTCCTGATTGTCCGTCGGCGTTGCCGCCGAGTTCAAGATGGTCGCCTTCGATCAACTTCACGATATCGAACAGGGTGATCTTTTCCGGCGCGCGGGCCAGCAGGTAACCGCCCTGCTTTCCCCTCCGACTCACGATCAAACCCCCGTTGCGCAGTTCACTCAGAATCTGCACCAGATAGTTCGCCGGGACGGCTTCGGTCCGGGCCAATTCCTCGATGTGTCCCAAACGTTGCTCGCCATAGTGCCTCGCCAGTTGAGCCAACACTCGGCAGGCGTAATCAACTTTAATTGAAAGCTTCACGTTGCCAGCCACTTACACTTTAATCTTTGGCTGGCAACTCAAAATTGAAACTCAGTCTGGAGGCGCAAAGAAAAACGTTGTCGCCGGACCCGTTTTCCGAGACAGTCAAGCCATCGTTTCCGACGGATATTTTCACCCCGCATGCCCGACCAAGAAGACCTCAAGAATCTGAGCAGAATCCAGGCAGGTGCCGCTGACTACGACGCTTCAAAAATCCAGAAGCTCGAAGGCCTTGAAGGCGTCAGAAAACGCCCGGACATGTACATCGGCGACACGATGGAGCGCGGTCTGCATCACTGCGTTTTCGAGGTCGTCAACAACTCCATCGACGAGGCGCTGGCCGGCTTCGCCTCGCAGGTCACGGTGACCATCCATCTCGATGGTTCCTGTTCAATCGAGGACAACGGGCGCGGCATTCCCGTCGATCTGCACCCGGTCTACAAGATTCCGGCGCTGGAGCTGGTGCTGACCAACCTTCACGCCGGCGGAAAGTTCGGCAAGGGTGCCTACCAGGTGTCAGGCGGCCTGCATGGGGTCGGCGCGAAATGTGTGAATGCCGTTTCCGAATGGTTCGAGGCCGAGGTGCGCCGGAACGGGAAGGTCTACCACATGCGTTTTGCGCAGGGCAAGACGGTCCAGAAGATGACGGTGAAGGGGGAGACCAGAAAGACCGGCACGAAGATCACCTTCAAACCCGATCCCGAGATTTTCCAGGTCACCCGGGAGTTCAAGTACGAGATCCTTGCCAACCGCCTGCGCGAACTGGCGTTCCTCAACCCGGGCGTGTTCATCGACCTGACTGACGAGCGCGCCCGGAAGCACGAGCGGTTCGTGTTCAAGGACGGCATCACCGAGTTCGTGCGTTTCCTCAACGCCAACAAGGTCGTCCTGCACGACAAGCCCATCACATTCAGCGACACCGTGCCCAACGAGGATCCGGCGAAGGCGGGCACCGTCGTCAACGTGGCGATGCAGTACAACGATTCGTACAACGACCAGATCTTCGCCTACGCCAATTCGATCTTCAACCTCGAGGGCGGCACGCACCTCTCGGGCTTCCGCACCGCGCTCACCCGCGTCATCAACAATTTCGCCAAGGCCAACAACCTGCTCAAGGAGAAGGATCCCGGCATCACCGGGGATGACGTGCGCGAGGGCCTGGTCGCGGTCATCTCCGTCAAGCTGTCGGAGCCGCGCTTCGAGGGCCAGACCAAGACCAAGCTCTCCAACTCGGAGGTCAACGGCATCGTCCAGAAGATCGTCGGCGAGAAACTCAAATTCTTCCTGGAGAAAGACACCGCCATTGCCCGCCGGGTCATCGACAAGTGCCTCAACGCCGCCCGCGCCCGCGAGGCCGCGCGCAAGGCGCGCGAGACCATCCGCAAGGGCGCGCTCTCCGGCGGCGGGCTGCCTGGCAAGCTCGCGGACTGCTCCGAGCGCGACGCCGCCCTGACCGAGTTGTATATCGTCGAGGGCGATTCCGCCGGCGGCTCCGCCAAGCAGGGTCGCGACCGCCGTTACCAGGCAATCCTGCCGCTCCGCGGCAAGCTGATCAACAGCGAGAAGGCCCAGCTCGACAAGGTCCTCAACAACGAGGAAATCCGAAACCCTGATCACGGCGATCGGCACCGGCATTGGCGCCGGGGAGGACGACTCCGCCTTCGACGGGGAGAAGGCCCGTTATCACAAGATCATCATCATGACCGACGCCGATGTGGACGGCTCCCACATCCGCACGCTGCTGCTCACGTTCCTCTACCGCCAGATGCGCGGCCTGCTGGACCGTGGGTACGTCTACATCGCGCAACCGCCGCTCTACAAGATCAAGCGCAAGAAGCGGGAGCAATATGTCGACAACGACGAGCAGCTGAACCGCATCCTGCTCGAACTTGGCTCCGAGGATGTGACGTTGACGCGCATCAACGATCAGACCAAGGATCAGACGACCTTCGATCCGGCGAAGGTCGACAAGATCGTCGAAACCCTGGCCGCGCTGGAGAAGCTCGGCGCCGGCGTCATCCGCTATGGCGCCTCCCTGGCCGAATATCTCGATCTGCATGCGGCGGAGACCCACGCGCTGCCGCGGTACGTCGCGCGCATTCGGGAGGGGAACAAGGAATCCCACGAGTTCCTCGCCGACGAAGAAGCCTGCGCGGTGTTCAACCAAGGCAAGGAGTCCGACGCCGACGTGACCGATCAATCCGACAGTGCCAGCCCGCCCCGGCCGGTGGACGGCAATGGCGGCAGCCCGGCCGGGTCCCGCCGCATCACGATTCACGAGATCTTCGAATCAACGGAGATGACCAAGCTGCTCCGGACCATGGCCGCGGGCGGGCTCGACGTCTCGCGCTTTTCCCCCACCGAGGAGCCGCGCTACGGTTTGATCGAAAACCTCGGCCAGAAGAACGAGGCCCAAACCGAGCTTCGCGCGCCCTTTGAGATCCTCCATCACATCCGCAATCTTGGCCGCCGCGGTCTTTCCATCCAGCGCTACAAGGGTCTGGGCGAGATGAACCCGAAGCAATTGTTCGAGACCACCATGGATCCGGAGAAACGCCGGCTCCTTCGCGTCTCGATCGACGACGCCGCCAAGGCTGACCACCTGTTCACCCTCCTGATGGGTGACGAGGTCCCGCCGCGCCGCCAGTTCATCGAAGACAACGCGCTCAACGTGCAATACCTGGATGTGTAGGCCGGAAGGGAGTCAGGAGTCAGAATTCAGGAGCCAGCAACTCACCGAATCCCACTTTCCCACTTTCGTCACTCTGGCTTCTAGCTTTCGACTCCGCTGTTTTGGTTTTCACCTTCCTCCACCTCACTCCTGCCCGGTGGATCCTGGCTTCTGGTTTCCGCATTCTGACTCCCGACTTCTGGCCTCTGACTCCTGGCTTCTGACTCCTTCCCTGTGTACACCGCGAACGAAAAGCTTTCGACGGCCAACATCACCGACATCATGCAGACCGCCTACATCGATTACTCGATGTCGGTGATCATTTCGCGCGCCCTGCCGGATGCGCGCGACGGCCTCAAGCCGGTGCAGCGGCGAATTCTTTATGCCATGTTCCGGCTCGGCCTGCTGCACAACCGGCCGTTTAACAAGTGTGCCAAGGTGGTGGGCGAGGTGCTGGGCAACTACCACCCCCACGGCGACGCGTCGGTCTACGACACGCTGGTGCGCCTTGCCCAGTCCTGGGTGGTCCGCTATCCGCTGATCAATCCGCAGGGCAACTTCGGTTCCGTGGACGGCGATCCGCCGGCCGCCTACCGCTACACCGAATGCCGCCTGGACCAGACCGCCGAGGAACTCCTGAGGGATCTCGACGAGGACACCGTCGATTTCGCGCCGAACTACAACGAGGAGACCACCGAGCCGACCGTTCTGCCCGCCGCCCTGCCCGGCCTGCTGATGAACGGCTCGACCGGCATCGCGGTCGGCATGGCCACCAACATCCCGCCGCACAACCTCGACGAACTGATCACGGCGATCTGCACCGTCATCGACCAGCCCCATATTTCGGTCGATGAAGTCGTCGAGCTGATTCCGGGCCCCGATTTTCCGACCGGCGGCGTCATCGCCGGTCGCGAGGGCATCATCTCCTATCTCAAGACCGGCAAGGGCATCGTCCGCGTGCGGGGCAAGGCGCACACCGAGGAGCTCAAGGGCGGCGGCGAACAGATCGTCATCACCGAGATCCCTTACAACGTCAACCGCTCCACCCTGGTCACCCGGATTGCCGACTTGGTGGCTGACAAGCAAATCGGTGGCATCCGCGACCTCCGCGACGAGTCCGACGAGAACACCCGCATCGTCATCGAGCTCAAGCGGGGCGAACAGTCCAAGGTTGTCATCAACCAGCTTTTCCAGAAGACCGCGCTCGAATCGTCCTTCGGCGTCATCCTGCTGGCCCTCGACAAGAAGCGGCCCAAGCAGATGAACATCAAGGAGCTCATCGAGTGCTACATCGAGCACCGCCGCGAGGTCATCACGCGCCGCACGCAGTTCCGCCTCCGTCAGGCCGAGGAGCGCGCCCATCTTCTGGAGGGTTACAAGATCGCCCTCGACAATCTCGACGACTTCGTGCGGATCATCCGCGCCGCCAAGGATCGGGAGGAGGCCAAGGCCCGCTTGATGGCCCGCTATCCGTTGTCGGAGCGGCAGACCAACGCGATTCTCGATCTGCGTCTGTACCAGCTCACCGGCCTGGAGCGCGACAAGATCGAGGCTGAATACCTCGATCTCATCAAGCTGATCGAGGAACTGCGCAGCATCCTGGAATCGGAGGCCAAGCTGCTGGCCGTGATCAAGGAGGAGCTGCTCGCCCTGAAGGCAAGATACTCCCAGCCGCGACGCACCGAGATCATCGGCGCCGTCGGCGAGTTCCGGATGGAAGATGTCATTCCCAACGAGGGCTGCGTCATCACCGCCTCCCACCTCGGTTTCATCAAGCGTACGCCGGTCGCGGAATACCGCAGCCAGCGGCGCGGCGGCAAGGGCGTCATCGGCACCGAGACTTACGAGGAGGATTTCGTCGAGCACCTGTTCACCGCCAGCACGCACGACTACATCCTCTTCCTCACGAGCACCGGCCAGTGCCACGCCAAGAAGGTCTACGACGTGCCCGAGGGCACACGGACCTCCAAGGGAAAGTCCGTTTCCTCCTTCCTGCGGCTCGCCGAGGGCGAAAAGATTGCCGCCATGATTTGCGTCAAGGACTTCGTCGAGGACCGTTACCTCGTGATGGCCACGAAGGGCGGCATCATCAAGAAGAGCTCCCTTGCCGACTACGCCAATTGCACGCGCGACGGCGGCCTCATCGGCATCAATCTGGCCGAGGGCGATGTGGTCATCGGAACGGTGCTGACCACCGGTGACAACGAGCTCATCCTGGTTTCCCACCAGGGCCTCGCCGTCCGCTTCCGCGAACGCGATCCCGAGACCGCCGAGGAGCTGTTCCGTGCCACCAGTCGCGCCACCAGCGGCGTCACTGGCATGCGCTTCAAGCTCAAGAGCGACTACCTCGACGTCATCGAGGTCGTCGACCACGAGGCGAAATTTCTCGTCGCCAGCGAAGCCGGCCTTGGCGTCCGCACCCGCTTTGAGGACTACCGCCTGATCAACCGCGGCGGTTCGGGTGTCTGGGCCATCGACCTGCCCGAGGACGGTTCCGTCAAGCTCGCCGGCGCGCTCAGCGTGCGGGACAACGACGAGGTCATGCTCCTCACGGCCAAGGGTCAGAGCGTGCGCACCCGGGTGAAGGAGATCCGCGAGACGGGCCGCGGCGCCAAGGGGGTGAAGCTCATCGATCTCGCCGAGGGGGACAAACTGCTGTCCATTGCGCGGGTCATCGAGATCGCGGAGGATGAGGAGGAAGCCGGCGAAACCGCGCCTCCGCCTGCGGCCCCGAATCCATGACGCCGGGAGGCACGGTGCGTCGTCCCCGTGCCCGGGAGGCCTCGGGTGCAGCCGAGGACACCGCCCCACCGCGACGATTCAAGGGAGCAATCCGGACTTCGTCGGGTCCGCCCAAACCCCCGGGGCCGCAGTGATGCATGCCCCGATTGACGGTAAAGCAGGCGGCGAGCGATCGCGTAGCGGAGCCGCGTCCGGCTCCGGCGGCGCGGAACGCCGCGCCGCTACCGCGCCATCGGTGATGAACGAGCGCTCGCAGTTTGTCGCGCAGGCTTCCAGCTCCGCCGCCGCGGCGCGAGCCAGCCTGCAACCGATGCAGCCAAGGATGGCAGGGCTACGCTCAGAATCACCGTCAATCGGGAGAAGCGCCCGGCCTCACTCGCCCGGCCCGGCCGTATGGTAGCGCAGGACGAGCCGGAAGCCAACCTGATTGGACGGCGAGGCGTCGCTGCTAACCTGCGTCCGCGCCGCCACCCGGCAAGTCGCCGCCTTGGACTGCCAGGAACCTCCGCGATAGTACCGGTTCTGGCACCATTCGGACACGTTGCCCAGCATGTCATAGAGCCCCCAGGCATTCGGCTGGTAGGAACCCACTGGCCGCGGGGTTCCACTGCTGGAACGGTTGTAATTGGCCAGCTTGTCCAGTTCCTTGTCGTTATCGGTACTGCTGATATTCTTGCCGTTGTACAGCGATGTATCGGTTCCGGCCCGGCAGGCATATTCCCATTCGTCCTCCGTCGGTAGGTCGGCCATCAGCGCGCCACCCCATTTGGTCTTCAGAGTGTGGTTCAAACGGGCCAGGAAACCCTTGCTTCCCGTGATCGCCTGCCAGTCCACAGAATCGATCGGCCAGGTGGGATTTCCCCGCCACCAGCTCGGACTGCGCGGCATCACGCTGGTATACTGGGCCTGTGTCACCTCGTACACCCCGATATAGAAGGGCTTCTCGATCGTGACGCGCTCCGGGACAGATTCATTGAGTATGCGCCCCAGTTCTTCCCGAGGAGAGCCGTGGACGAATGTGCCGGGATCGATCCGCAACAACCGCAGGCTCACCGTGGCGCCGAGCGGCAGATCGATGGCCGCCGGGAGATTGGCCGGATCGATCACCGCGTCATCCTTCAGGGCATAGCTGAAGCCCGTGCGGGCGCGCCACTGCCGTGGCGTGACATTCTTCTCGTCAACCAGACCCTCGGCCAGCGTCTTTTCGGCGTCGCCCTTTTCCCCGGCCAGCGAATCGCGCAGCCACTGGCCCTCCGCCTGCACCACCGTTCCGTCCGCGATCAAGGGTTTGACCTTCTCCATGAACGGATCCTTGGGCCGTGGATAAAGCTCCGTCTGCTTCCGCCAGTCATCTGGCGACAGCGTCTTCTGTTCAATGAGTTTGAGCGCCAGCGCCTTTTCCTCAAGGCCTTTGCCTCCAGGGATTGCCGCCAGCAGCCAGTTAAACTCCTTCTCCTTGATAAATCCATCCTCAAGCAACGGCCGGAGCTCTTTGATTGTCTCGGTCGCCGGCGGCACCAGTTTACTATAGTATCTCCACTCCTCCGGCGTGAGTGAGTGTTCATTAGCCAGGCGGGTGGCGAGAATCCTTTCGTATTCCCCGCTCTTGTTGCGCAACGCAAGGTCCACGGCCGTGCCTTCCGCCACGGTCAACTTGCCCGAATCCTCCAACTCCTCGACCGGCGTCTTGTGCACGGGCTCGGGTGGCTTGGCCGCCTCAGTTCGGTTGGCCGGCACCGAGGCTGTCGCCCCCTGGGGCCGTTTCAGCTGCCAATACCCCGCCACTGCGGCCACCACCAAGACCACGGCACCGGCCACCCCGGCCCATCTGAACCAGTTGGTCTTCGTCGTTTGCTGGGTACCCGCCCGCGGCCGGAGAACCAGTTTCCCGTCCAACATGTCGCGCAACGCCAAAGCCGTCGGCGGACGGTCCGCCGCCTCTTTCGCCAGACACGCCGCCACCGTCTTTTCCCAATCCGCCGGGATCGGCTTGCCAACGCGCCCCAGTTCCTTGCGCCGCTCCGTCATGCTGGGAGGCACCTTCATCAGCGTCTGATCCCGGATCGCCCCGCGGAAAAACGGCGGGTCGCCCGTCACCAAATCATAGATCGTCGCGCCGATGCTGTAGATGTCATCCGCCGGCGCCGCTTTCTCGCCCATGGTCTGCTGCGGACTCATGTAGGGCGGCGTCCCCGCAGCATTCTTCGTCACGCGATTAACCGTGTCAGCAACCGTGCGGCCGATCCCAAAGTCACCCACCTTCAGTTCGCCGCGTTCATTGATCATGAGGTTCGCCGGCTTGATGTCCCGATGAACGACCTTCTGCTTGTGCGCATAGTCCATCGCCTCGCACAACTGGCCAACCCATTTCTTGATATCTTCCACTTCGAAGAATCCCGCAGAATTCGCTGGCGGAAGGCCCAGACAGCGCGCTTCCGGCTCGGCCATCTTCTTCAGCCGGTGGAGATTCACGCCATTGACGTACTCCATCGAGATCGCGGACGTACGTTCGTTGGTTTCGAAGCTGTAGGTCTTGATGATGTTCGGATGCGAGAGGTCGCGATTGATGATCACCTCGCCCTTCAGCTCTTTCAGCGCATCGGCCTCGCTCGTCATTTCCTCGCGCAGGAACTTGAGCGCAACCTTGGAATTCAGTTCCCGGTCTAGCGCCAGCCAGACCACGCCCATGCCCCCCTTGCCCAGCTCGCCCTGCAACTCATAGCGGTTGAACACGACCTCTTTCTTGGGGGTGCGCACCGTCGGCGTGTCGCCCTCCTCACGGGAGGCACGTTGAGTTGGCAGGTTGTCGTCCATCGGCACAGGAGTCTCGGTCCAAGATTTGGAGAGAGGAAGAATGAGCAATCCTGAATGGCGACGCAAGCTGGGATTTGTCCATCCGAAAGCGCGCCGCCGCGGTGGATTTTACATTGCCTTGCCAGACGGTTTCGCACCATGCTCCGGCACGCGTCCCGCCTGATGAATGCATGGATCGAGACTCCCGACGGCAATCACATTGCCATTGAAGCGAATTGCTACCTCGGCCGCGCCCAAAGCAACACGGTGCGCGTGGAGGCGCTGGGCGCCTCCCGCCGCCATGCGCATATCCACGCGCAGCATTCGGAGAATCGCACGGAATATTGGCTCGCCGACCTCGGCAGCACCAACGGCACGCTTTGCAACGGAAAGCGGATTACGATCCCCTACCGGCTGAAGGATGGCGATGTCATCAACATCATGGGCGAAGCGTTCATCTTCCGGATGAACCGGAGGACGGCGACTCCCTTCCCAACAGCAGATGCTCCGCCCACCGTGGTCATGCGCGCCCAGCCGGTTTGCTGGCTGCTCATGGTCGATATCAAGCGCTACACCAGCTTGAGCCGGCAACTGGACACCGATTCCCTCAGTCTCAAAGTCGGCACCTGGCTCCGCCTCTGCCGCGACGCGGTCGAGTCCGCCGGGGGGGTCGTCAACAAGTTTCTGGGTGACGCCATCTTCGCCTACTGGAAGAACAATCAGGAGGCGCCAGCGCTGGTGGGCCGGGCCTTGCAGCAACTCATCGAGCTGCAGCAGACACGCGATCCCGACTTTCGCATCGTTCTCCATCGGGCGGCCGCTACGCTCGAAGGCGGGGCCGGGGGCGCGAACAATTTGTCCGGATCCGAGGTAATCTATGCCTTTCGGTTGGAAAAGGTCTGCTCGGCGCTGGGATCCGATACGATTGTGAGTGCCGCTGCCTCGGGCGAGCTGCCCGCCCCCTGGTCATGCGAGTCGATGGGCCGCCACGCACTCGACGGATTCCCCGGCACACACGAAGTGTTTCGACTGGTTGTCTGACTTGAGACCGGCTGGTCGCCGTCAGCCTTTTCGCGACCGAGAATCCGAGTCCAAGCCGCCGGCGCCATCAATAGCGCAGGAATTCGTGCCACACTCGAACCAGCAAGGACCGCTTGATTGTGCCACCGGCGCGCAATTGCGCGGCCCTTTCCTCGGCCTCCGCCTCCTCCTGCGCTTCTTGGGGGGTCGGATAATGAATCGCGGATCGCTTGCCAGATGGACGGGGTTTCCCTGGTCGCTGCTTTGAAGGGTTCGGATGCGCAGGCTGATTTGTTGAAGAAGTGAGCAAGTCCGACGACACTGAAGCCAAAGCAGCGGGTGAAGTTGGCGCAACCGGAGTTTCCGGCACCTCTGATGGAAATGGAGCGATCGAAGGAAGCGCCGCAGCCGGAGCTTCCGGCGAGCCCGACGGAAATAGCGCGTTAGGCGGAAGCGGCAAAGGCAGAGTTTCCGGTTCACTTTCGGCCGCGAGCGCGTCGGTCGTAATCTCCGGAACCACGTCCTCAGGCCGTGCCGGCTCAGCTTGAAGCTCCGGCGTATTGAGCAAGAACGGCATGGTGGACTGAGTCGGCGAAAGAGACGTCGCAGGCTCGCCTAACGCCACCGGCGCTGCAGGCTCGGCCGCTGGAACCGCGTTTCCAACTGCTGCCGGAGCAACCGAACCTTCCGCATTGCCTGGAGAAAATGGCGCAATAGAAAGCGATGGAGGAATCGGCGCAGTTGATTCGCCCGCCGCCGGTGCCGCTGGCGCGACCGTCGGAACGACATCCTGAGCCGGAGCTGGCGCAATTGGCATTTCCACGACCACCGGTGCAACCACCGCTGCGGGCGGTGGAGTCGGCGGCGGAGTCACCGGTTCACTCGCCGCCACCGGTGCCGCTGGCGCGACTGCCGGAACGACATCCTGAGCCGGAGCTGGCGCAATTGGCGTTTCCACGACCGCCGGTGCAATCACCGCTGCGGGCGGTGGAGTCGGCGGTAGAGTCACCGGTTCACTCACCGCCGCCGGTGCCGCTGGCGCGACCGTCGGAACGACATCCTGAGCCGGAGCTGGCGCAATTGGCATTTCCACGACCACCGGTGCAACCACCGCTGCGGGCCGTGGAGTCGGCGGCGGAGTCACCGGTTCACTCGCCGCCACCGGTGCCGCTGGCGCGACTGCCGGAACGACATCCTGAGCCGGAGCTGGCGCAATTGGCGTTTCCACGACCGCCGGTGCAATCACCGCTGCGGACGGTGGCGTCGGCGGCAGACTCACCGGTTCACTCGCCGCCGCCGGTGCCGCTGGCGCGACCGTCGGAACGACATTCTGAGCCGGAGCCGGCGCAATTGGCGTTTCCACGACCGCCGGTGCAATCACCGCTGCGGACGGTGGCGTCGGCGGCAGACTCACCGGTTCACTTACCGCCGCCGGTGCCGCTGGCGCGACCGTCGGAACGACATTCTGAGCCGGAGCCGGCGCAATTGGCGTTTCCACGACCGCCGGTGCAATCACCGCTGCGGGCGGTGGAGTCGGCGGCAGACTCACCGGTTCACTCACCGCCACCGGTGCCGCTGGCGCGACTGCCGGAACGACATCCTGAGCCGGTGCTGGCGCAATTGGCGCTTCCACGACCGCCAGTGCAATCACCGCTGCGGGCGGTGGAGTCGGCGGCAGACTCACCGGTTCACTCACCGCCGCCGGTGCCGCTGGCGCGACTGTCGGAACGACATCCTGAGCCGGAGCCGGCGCAATTGGCGTTTCCACGACCGCCGGTGCAATCACCGCTGCGGGCGGTGGAGTCGGCGGCAGACTCACCGGTTCACTCACCGCCACCGGTGCCGCTGGCGCGACTGCCGGAACGACATCCTGAGCCGGTGCTGGCGCAATTGGCGCTTCCACGACCGCCAGTGCAATCACCGCTGCGGGCGGTGGAGTCGGCGGCAGACTCACCGGTTCACTCACCGCCGCCGGTGCCGCTGGCGCGACTGTCGGAACGACATCCTGAGCCGGAGCCGGCGCAATTGGCGTTTCCACGACCGCCGGTGCAATCACCGCTGCGGGCGGTGGAGTCGGCGGCAGACTCACCGGTTCACTCACCGCCACCGGTGCCGCTGGCGCGACTGCCGGAACGACATCCTGAGCCGGTGCTGGCGCAATTGGCGCTTCCACGACCGCCGGTACAACCACCGCTGCGGGCGGTGGAGTCGGCGGCGGAGTCACCGGTTCACTCACCGCTGCCGGTGCCGCTGGTGCGACCGAAGGAATCGGAACCCCGGTGCGGCCAGACAAGGAGAAGACCGGACTCTTTTCTGCTGGAGGCCTTTCAAAGGCCGGTTTGGAACCACGAGCAGTTGGTGGTCCGGCCAAATTGGGCGTAGTTGGCGCACCCGGCACCGCATCGGATGTTGACGGCACGAGCCTGGTCGTCGATTTTTCCTCCACCGTGATTTGGCTGCCTCCGAATCGAAGCAAGCGGGCAATCTCCCCTGCACTCGCCGGACGTTGAGCGGGATCTTTTCCGAGGCAGGCCGCCACGGTGGTCTCCCAAACCAGCGGAATCCCTTCGCCTCCGATCTGCAGCTCAGCCCGACGCTCAGTCATCCGCGGGGGCTTTTCCGCGCGGATCTGCGCCGCGACATCGCCTGCATAGAACGGAGGCTTGCCAGTCAGCAATTCATAGAGGATTGCACCCAGAGCGTAAATGTCATCGGTTGCGCTCGGCCGGTCACCATCCAGCTGCCGCGGACTAAGATAGAAAATCGAACTTTCGGGTCGGACGGTTCCGCGCGACAGCCGGACACCAGCCTCCCGCAGACTACGCGCGATGCCAAAATCGACGATCTTGGCCACGCCGTCTTGCGTCACCATGATATTCGACAACTTGAGATCGCCATGCAGAGTATTGGCGGCACTATGCGCATAGTCGAGCGCCTGACACAGTTGCTCAACGATCGGTGCCAGCGTCGCCACGGAGAACACCCCCCCTGGCTGGGCCAGCATCCGTCTTCCCAGAGACTCGCCATCGACAAGCTCCATTGAGATCGTTGCGAATCGTCGGTCGCGCATGAAATCGTTGATGCGCGCAATGTGTTCGTGCATCAACCGCCGGGCATGCATGGTCTGCTGCCGCAGTTCGTCCGCGACCACGGCGTCATGGGCGATGGATTCTGCCAGGAATTTCAGAGCGACAGAATCGTCCGACAAAGAATCATGCGCCCGCCAGACCACTCCTATCTCGCCGCGGCCCAAGAACTTCTCCAGCGTATAGCGGTCGAACACCACCCAACCGGCGACCAGCATATTGATTGCCCAACCCAATTCGAGTCCGGCCGGTGGATCAAAGGAATCACGCGGAATCGAATGGTCGTCGGGCATGGATTTGAGATCACAGAGCGCCCGCGCCTCCGATTCAATGCAAAACTCCTCACCCGGGCGCCGGAGCGTCAATTCCCGCACCAGAAACCTTGACCAACTGGATCGCCTCGATGGGCGTGGTCGTATAGGTCTTTCCATCCGGCGCCAGCAAGATCTCCAGGCCGCCGCCACAGAAAAGGTGACCCGGCTTGATCATCCGGGACTCACCGAAAACACAACCTTGAATCTGGACGTTTCCATTTGGCCGGTCGGCCCGGTCGGTCGCCAGACGCGCCGTGTGCGCTCCGGTCATAAGAAACAGATAGCGGGTATTGCGGGTTTGCACGAGGAGGCGATCCCCCGCCGCGAGCCGGCTCAATTCAAGTTCGTCACCAACCCATTTCTCTGCAGCCTGCAAGAAGGCCACCATGTCGGGACAAGCGGGTTGATGCATATTAAGTTTTGACCGCAAGGCTGGACCAGTGTTCAGCGCAGTCAGGAAACACGCAGTTCGTAATTCAGATCAACCACCCGAAGTTGGTGAAGCGGCTGGAGCGGCACCACATCACCCGCCGCCCGCTGGCGGCCATCGAGCGAGATCGCGCTCTTGCCCTCCACGGGCACCTCCAGCCAGAAACCCTCCTTCCAATGGTGAAATCGAACCGCCAGCGGCGGCACACCGGGAGAATTCAGGACGGTG
>CAWDQK010000012.1:0-6731 GCA_963804395.1 uncultured Verrucomicrobiae bacterium
TGACGGGAAGGTAAAGCAGGCTGGGAAGCGATTCCGTAGCGGAGCCGCGTGCCGAGCCGGAGCTTCAGCGAAGGCTGGCGTCCGGCTCCGGAGGCGCGCTTTTTGATCATTATTGCATTGACCCTTGCCACGCACGCCGTGGTCAGGACCGTCCGTGCATTTCAAGATCTGGCCGGGACAGGGGGGCTGATCGAAACGACGTTTCGGCAACAGGTGGTCAGGGCGATGAAGGCCTTCGATCCAGCGTATGCCGGCTGGCAAGTGCCCGCGACTTATCGGGCCGGCGCGACATCACAGAGTGTCTTTTCGCACGACAAATCGGGTTCGGCCGGGCTGCCGCCTGCCCGCGCCTGATCAGCAGGTTCCACTGTTCATTTGCCATTTGCGCCTGCGAGGAAGAATCTTCTCGCGTTTCTCGCCGGCAGGCAAATCAACGAGCCGGACCACGCGCAAGAGTGAGAGTCTCATACCAAACCGATGACGACGTTGGAAACGCTGTTTACTCCTGCTGATTTTGAAGCGTTGAAGCGTTCGAATCTGAGCGGTAAAGTCTGTGTCGTCTTTGATGTCCTGCGCGCGACCAGCACCATGGTCACCGCTCTGAACCATGGTGCCGCCAGGATCCTCCCGGCGGCCACGATTCCGGAGGCCCTGCACCTGCGGGAATTGCATCCGGGGTGCCTTCTGGCGGGAGAACGGGACGGCATTCGCATCCGGTCGGATCTCACGGGGGGAGTTGAGTTTGACTTGGGCAACTCGCCTCGCGAGTTCACGCCCGACAAGGTGAGGGGCAAGGCCATTGTGATGACCACGACCAATGGCACCCGCGCCTTGCGCGCCTGTGCCGGAGCCGATGCCACGCTGGTGTGTTGTTTCTTGAATCTCCGCACCACCGCAGAATACCTGGCGAAGAGAAACCCGCACGATCTCGTCCTGGTCGGGAGCGGCACCGGCGAGCAGGCGGCTTATGAAGATGTGCTTTGCGCTGGAGCCCTGGCGGATATCATTTGGGCGCAACGAAGCTCGGGCGCCGTGGCCGATTCTGCCTTCCTGGCCCGCCGCCTGTACCTGATCGAGGAACATAACCTGTCCGCTGCCTTCGCCCAGTCGTGCAATGGCCGGCGGTTGTTGGCCCATAGCGATTTGCGCGAGGATGTTGCCTTCTGCGCCCGACGGGATGCCGTCGGGTTGGTCGCGGGCCTGACTGACGACGGTTCGGTCATCACCTGGGAAAACGCCTGATCAAACCGAACCCGCTGCTCGATCCCACGATGCCAGTCGACTTTCGCCAATCTTGTTTCGAACTTCCGGCGGTTATCCGGGAGATCCGCCCGGAAGACATTCCCGAACTGGTCGAAGGTCTGGCTTCGCTTTCGTGTTAGAGCCGGACCGCCCGGTTCTTCTATGAAAAGAAGGCATTCTCGCCTGGGGATTTGATCCGGCTGACGAATTGCGGTTTACGACGGCGTGAATTCCCATTTGGCTTGGCGGATGGCCAAATGGCTGCTCGTGGACGGATTCAATGTTGCCTACCGCTGTTTCTTCGCAGTGCCGGAGCTGGCGCGCGTCGATGGCTTTCCGACGAACGCGATTCACGGGTGGGTCAAATCCCTCTGGCGCCTCATGGACCAGGAACGGCCGGTCGCCACCCTTGTTTTTTTCGATCTGGGCGGCGCCCAGGACCGGCTCGCGCTCCTTCCGGAATACAAGGCCCAACGCGAGGAAATGCCCGACGCGCTCGTGAAACAATTGCCGTACATCAAGTCGGTGACGCGGGCGATGGGATTGGTGGGAGTGGAGAAATCCGGAGTGGAATCGGACGATCTGGTGGCATCGCAGGCAGTTCACCTGGCCGCCCAGGGCCATGAGGTCTTGATTGTGAGCGCCGACAAGGATTTTGCCCAGCTCGTCGACGACCGGATCAAGTTGTTGCTTCCACCGCCGTCTGCGAATCCGAAACTCGGCTGGAGGCGGCTGGACGTGGCCGGGGTGAGGGAGAAGTTCGGCGTATCGCCGGCGCAGATTCCGGACTACCTTGCGTTGGTGGGAGACGCCTCGGACAACATTCCCGGAATCGAAGGCGTCGGACCGAAGACGGCGGCTAAATGGCTCGGTGAATTCGGCAGTCTGGAGAGTGTGATCGCCCATGCCCGCGAACTGAAGCCGGAGCGTTTCCGCGATCCGGTGCTCGCGCTATCCGACCTGCTCCGCCGCAATCTGAAGCTGACAACGCTGAACCGCGGGCTTCCAACCGTGGCGGCGGAGAAGCCCGAGCCGGATGCGGGGGAGTTGCTTCGGTTGCTGGGCGAACTCGAGATGACCGGCAGCCTGGCCGAGGCTCGTCAGCGGTACGAGCAGGCGGAGTTGTTCTAGCGAGGCCCCGTCTCAGACCAAACTGGGTCTCAGGTGGTCGAAAGGCCACGGGGGCTGCGTGAGGTTGGAGGCAGCGCCTCGCCAAACGTCCGCTGCGCGGACAGGGTGAGCGACGGGATCAGACCTTGAAGGAGGGAAAAGCTGTCGAATAAGAACCTGATCTGCGCGCAACAAGCTAAGCAGCCCAAGACCTCCAGGCCGGAGCCGCGTGCGTCATGCTTTGAGCGGTGTCGGAGCCTGCTCGCTTGTTCGATATGTCCTGGACAACGCTGAGCGGAGCAGAGGAGCGGACGATCTCGTAGCGGAGCCGCGTCCGGCTCCGGCGGCGCGGAACGCCGCGCCGCTACACCCGGCAGTCTCCTTGGCCGTACTCCCAGAAAACGGAGCGCCTGCAAGCAGGCTCCTACATCGCTCGCAAGACGACGGACGATCACCTCCTTAACGGTTCCGATCGCCGTAGCCCTTCGGGTGCGTTGAATGCCACTTCCAGGCGGTCGCGACCGTCGACTCGATGTCGGGATACTTCACGTTCCATCCCAGCTCCCGCTGAGCCAGGCTCGAATCGGCATAGAGCGCCGGCGGATCGCCCGCGCGGCGCGGGGCTTCGATCAACGGCACCTTCCTGCCGGAGATCTTCTCCACGGCGCGAATAACTTCGCGATTAGATGAAGGCGTCCCGGTGCCGAGGTTGTAAAAGAGCTCGGTGCCGGGTTTGGCCAGACGGTCAAAGACGGCGATGTGTGCGCGGCTGAGATCATCCACATGCACGTAGTCGCGCAGGCAGGTGCCGTCCGGGGTGGGGTAGTCCGTGCCGAAAAGCCGCAGGGGCGGCCGGCGGCCCAGGGCAGCGTCGATCGCCAGCGGAATGAGGTGCGTCTCCGGATCGTGGTCCTCGCCGATCGTGCCATCTTCAGCGGCACCGGCGGCGTTGAAATAGCGGAAGGCCGCGAAGCTCAGCCCATGGGCATGCGCGAGCGCCTTGAGCACGTTTTCCACATCGAGCTTGGTCTGGCCATACGGATTGATTGGGGCCTGCGGCAGATCCTCCGTCATCGGCAGGCGTTCCGGAATCCCATAGGTCGCGCAGGTGGAGGAGAAAACGAACCGCTTCACGCCGGCAGCGAGCATTGACTTGAAAAGCTGCAGCGTTGCACCGACGTTGTTCAGGTAGTATTTGAGCGGATCCGTGACTGATTCGCCCACGTAGCAATAGGCGGCAAAATGCATCACGAGCCCAATCTCTTCCTCCTCCAGCACCTGGCGCACCGCCGCCTCGTCGCCGAGGCTGAGTTCGTAAAACGGCACGGCGGGCGCGACGGCTCCGCGGTGGCCATAAACCAGATTGTCCAGCACCACCGGCCGATGTCCGGCGGCCACGAGCTGTCGCACGCAATGACTGCCGATGTAGCCGGCTCCGCCAACAACGAGTACATTCATCAGACGAGACTTGTATTGATTTTCGCCGGGCAATGGCTAGGCAAAACGCTCTTGCGCGTCTGATCACGCGCGTGTCGGATCGTCTGAACCAACCCATGAAGCAGTCGCGCATCGTCATCACCGGTCTCGGGCTCACCGCGCCCAACGGCAACACGCTGGCCGAATACCGGCGGAACCTGCTCGCGGGGGTTTCGGGCGTCGAACTGATCGAGGTGCGGTACATGGGCGCGCAGCCTGCCGGCGTCTGTCACTTTGATCCGCTCAAATACCAGAAGAAGAAGGACGTCCGGATCGGCACCCGCGCCGGCAGCATCAGCATCTACTGCGCGTGCGAGGCGCTGGCCGACAGCGGCCTGAACTGGGAGGCGTTCGACAAGTCGCGGGCCGGGATCTACCTCGGCATCACGGAGCACGGCAACGTCGAGACTGAAAACGAGATCTACAACGTCTCGCTCTTCAAGTACGACACCAAGTTCTGGTCGCATCACCACAACCCGCGCACGGTGGCCAACAATCCGGCGGGCGAGGTCTCGCTCAACCTGGGGATCACCGGCCCGGCCTATACGCTTGGGGCGGCGTGCGCCGCCGGCAATCTCGGCCTGATCCATGCCGCGCAAATGCTGCGGCTCGGCGAGGTGGACCTCGCCTTTGCCGGCGGGGTGAGCGAGAGCATCCGCACCTTCGGGATTTTTGCCGCCTTCAAGAGCCAGGGCGCCCTCGCGTCCCATCCCGACCCGACCAAGGCCAGCCGGCCGTTCGACAGGGAGCGCAACGGCATCGTGGTCAGCGAGGGAGGCTGCATCTATGCGATGGAACGTCTGGAGGACGCCGTGGCACGCGGCGCCAAGATCTACGGCGAGATCGGCGGCTATTGCGTCAACTCCGACGCCACCGACTACGTGCTCCCGAATTCGGTGCGGCAGGCCGAGTGCATCCGGCGGGCGGTGGCGCACGCGGGCCTGACGCCGGCCGGCATCGACATCGTGAATACGCATGCGACGGCCACCCCGCAGGGCGACATCCAGGAGTGCCAGGCCATCGGCGAGGTGTTTGCGGGGTGTCCGGACGTGAACATCAACAACACGAAGAGCTTCATCGGCCACGCCATGGGGGCCGCCGGCGCGCTGGAGCTGGCGGGCAACCTCCCATCGTTCGACGACCTGACGGTGCATCCGACGATCAATGTCGACGAACTCGATCCGCTGTGCGATCTGCCGGGACTCGTGCTCAACCACCCGCGAAAGGCAAAACGGGTTGACGCGATTCTGAACAACTCGTTTGGTATGCTCGGAATCAATTCTGCCCTCATCATTTTCCGCTTCCGCACCTGACACCGCACTCTCCATATGACGAAAGACGAATGCAAGCAGCTGGTCACTGACATCATCGCCGACATCGCCCCGGACGAGGATCTGAGCCATTTAAAGCCGGACGTGCGCCTCCGCGACCAGCTGCAGCTCGATTCGATGGACTTTCTCGACATTGTGATGGAGTTGCGCAAGCGGCATGGCATCGAGGTTCCGGAGGCGGATTACATCCAGCTGGCGTCGCTCGACAGCTGCGCGGAGTACCTGACGCCGAAGTTCAATGCGCTCGGGGCGAGGGGCTAGGGCGATTGCCGAAGAGGTGTGGCCGCGGGTGCATCTGCCGGTTGATGGTGGAGTAGCTAGTTCGGAGATGCTGTGGCGGAGCCGCGTCCGGCTCCGGCGGCGCGGAACGCCGCGCCGCTACCGGCAATCGGGAGTGGTGCCTGGTGGCCGCGAGCGTGAGCGAGTGGACCAGTCTTCTGATCGCCCGTTCGACGAGTCCGCGCGGCCCTCCAACCTGTTTCCCGCCTGAAGGCGCGACGCCCGATCCAGCCTGAATCGCGGAACCAACGGCCGGCGGAAGACATCCTGACGAGAGTCGGTCTTGCCACTTCCGGTCTTGCCACCCTAATCCATGGCCGATGAATTCCGCCAGGCAGTATGACGTCGCGATCATTGGCGCCGGAATGTCCGGCCTGGCCGCGGGCATCCGCCTGGCGCATTTTGGCCGGCGGGTCTGCATTTTCGAACGGCACAGTTCCGCTGGCGGGCTCAACGGCTTTTACAGCATCGGCGGCCGCAAATACGATGTAGGATTGCATGCGATGACGAACTTCGTGCCGCCGGGTGTCCGGGGCACGCCGCTCGGCAGGATCCTGCGCCAGCTCCGGATCGAGAGGGAGGAATTCGCGCTTTGTCCCCAACGGCAGTCGCGAGTCGTCTTTGGCGCGCACGGCGGGCATGCGTTGCGGTTCACGAACGATTTTGCGGTGCTGGAGGGCGAGGTGGCGGCCCGGTTTCCGGCGCAGATCGACGGCTTCCGGCGGCTCGCCGCCTGGGTGCGGAGCCATGGAGCGCGAATCTTCGATGTCCCCGGCGTTGGAGCCCGGGCCATCGTCCGCAGATTCATATCCGATCCACTGCTCGAAGACCTGCTGTTCTGCCCGCTGATGTACTATGGAAGCGCCCGGGAACACGACATGGACAGCTCTCAGTTCGTGATCATGTTCACGGCCCTTTTCCTGGAGGGCTTCGCGCGGCCGATCGAGGGCGTCCGCCGGATCATCCGGGTTCTGTTGGACAAATATCGGGCCGCCGGTGGCGAACGCCGGATGAATTGCGGAGTGGCCAGAATCATTGAACGCGACGATCGCGCCGCCGCGCTGCTGCTCGACGATGGGACCGAGATCACGGCGGATCACATTCTGTCCTCGATCGGAGCGGAGGAAACACTGGCGCTGTGCGGGGCCGGAGGCGCACCCGGCGGGGCGGAAGGAGACACGGTGGCTCCCGATTCACCCGGAGCAAAGCGGCAACGGCTGTCGTTCATCGAAGGCATCCGGGTGCTGAAACACCAGCCGCGCGAGTTGGGTTGGGGCGCCGATACGATCATTT
>CAWDQK010000013.1:0-28766 GCA_963804395.1 uncultured Verrucomicrobiae bacterium
CACATCTGGGATCGCCGGCGAACTCGCCGCTTGCCTCGGTCGGTTCCCGGTCGCAGAGTCCGTTTCCTTGGTCTTGGGGCCAGATCGTCGCTCCGTTCTTTGGAAACATCCCGACGGCGCGGGGAAACCCGCGCCCAGTGCGCCTGCCAGCCAGGGCCACCTGGCGACACAGGCGGTTCGGAGAGGAAAGTCCGGACACCCTCGGGCAGGATTCCCGGCGAGAAACGTGGTCGCGCCGGCCCGGTTGACCGCAAGGCCGCCGGCCGGATTCGCTTCGACTCAAGCCGGGGCGCGGCAGGTCAAGCTGCCGCGACGGAAAGTGCCACAGAAAACAAACTGCTTCGCAGTTGGTGAGAGTGAAAGGGCAGAGTGAAAGGGGAGAAATCCAGTTTCACTTTCACCCTCACTTTCACCCGGCGAAGCGATGGTGAAAAGGTGGGGTAAGAGCCCACCGCACCGACAGCAATGCCGGTGGCACGGAAAACCCAATCCGGTGCAAGACAAAATAGGGGACTGGACGGCCCGTCCTGCAGTCCCGGGTATATCGCACCTTCCTCCGCTCGCTTCGCGGGCGTGGGAGGGCGGGTTCCGCAGGGAATCCGAGAGAAATGACGGTCAGCCCGGCGCGAGCCGGGGCACAGAATCCGGCTTACGGCCCCAGGACCAAGGCCTGCCGGACTGCTTCGCATCACCGTTCGCATTCCGCGGAAAGGTTTGAGAGGAACGACGGGAATTCGACCTTGACTCGACCGGAGGCGTCTGAGTCTGTAACCCCTTACCAATTTCAATCACGTCATGGCCAATACGAAGTCCGCCACCAAGAACGCCCGCAAATCCACCCGGCGCATGCTGCGCAACAAGGCGGTGAAGACACGCCTGAAGACGCTGGCCAAGCAAATGGAGACGGCCACGAAGTCCGGCGATCCAGCGGCGGCGAAGAGCGCGGCCGTCGCCTATGTCGCCGCCACCGACAAGGCCGTTCGCAGCGGCGTGGTGCATGCCAATGCGGCGGCCCGCGTGAAATCGCACACGGCGAAGCTGGTGTTCGCGAAGTAGGACGAACGCCAGGGCATTGTCCCCTTTCGCCTCCTGAGGCGCGGGGGGTTCTGTTTCCTGATCCGGCGGAGAGGTTGCGCCGCGCGCAGATTTCTGCGTGCCTAGCCCAACCGTGAATCCCGCAGCCGCCAACGTCGGTCGCCATTTCATCCCCTGGGACCGTCCGCTGCTGCCGCAGGCGGTGGCGTTTCTGGCGGGCGCTTGGGACGGCGGCGGACCGCTCGACCTGAGCCGGTTCCTCGTGGTTGTGCCAACCCGGCAGTCGGGTCGCCGGCTGCGCGAGGCGCTGGCGTCGTGGGCCGGCACCCGCGGGCAGGGCGTCTGGCCGCCGCGGGTCTTGCTGCCCGAGGATCTGCTCCAGCCGGCCGCGCCCGGCGGCACGGTGGCGTCCCGCCCCGAATCGCTGCTGGCCTGGATTGAAGTGCTGCGTGGAATCGAGCTGGAGGATTTTCGCGAGGTGTTCCCCGTCGATCCGCCGGCCCGGAGCTTTGCCTGGGCGCAACAGCTGGGAGCGCAGTTGATGCGGGTTCAGGCGGCGCTGGCCGACGGCGGCCTGCGGTGCGGCGATGTCACGGCGCGTGCCGGCCCCGGTTTCGTCGAGGAGGCGCGCTGGGCGCAGTTGGCCGCCTTGGAACGACGGTGCGACGAGGCGCTCGCCCGCCGCGGACTGGTTGATGCCCAGGCGGCCAGGATCGCGTTGGCCGCCAATCCGCCCCTGCCGCCGGGCATTGCGCGGATTGTGGTCATTGGCACGCCCGATCCGCTGTCCCTCGCGTTGGCGGTGCTCGCCAGTCATGCGCGCACCCTGCCGGTTGATCTCGTCATCGCAGCTCCGCCGGCCGAGGATGGGGGAGCGCTCTTCGATGAGTGGGGCCGGCCGCGGACCGAGGCCTGGAGCCGCCGCGCGCCGGCCTGGGCTGGATTTGAAGAACACGTGCATCGCTGCGCCGACCCGGCGATGCAGGCCGAGCGTTTCGTGGCGCTGGTCCGCCAGTACGGGGACCCGGCGGGTCTGCTCGGCGTCGGGGTGGCCGATCCGGACGTGCTTCCGTCGTTCCAGCACAGGTTGGCGAGCGCGGGTTTGCGGGCCTTTGATCCTGAGGGCGTGCCGCGACAGCGCGGAACGCTGTTCGGATTGCTGGCGGCGCTTGCCGAGTTCGCACGCGATCCGGCGTTTGATTCAATCGCGGCGCTGGCCCGCTGTCCCGATGTCCTGTCCTGGCTGCAAACCGAAATCGGGCCGGGATTCTCACCTGCCGGGTTCCTGGCGGCGCTCGACCAGCTGCGGGCGGAACATCTGCCGCCCACGCTGGACGAAGCCCGTCGTCAGGCCGGCCCGGCGGGCGATCGGGGGACCCGCGGTGCCGGAGCGGATCCGGGGATGCTGGCCGCAGGGCTGCAACGGATCGGGGAATTGCGGACGATCCTGACCGGGGGCCGGTTTCCCACCGGCCCGGCCGCGGCCCTGGCCCGGCTGTTTGCGGCGCGCAGCTTCGACCTGGCGCAGGCGGCGGACCGGGCCCGCGCCGACGATGCCGCGGCCTGGTACGAACTGCAGGGGCTGGTGGCCCGCGCGGCGGCCGGATATCCACAATTCAATGACAACGAGTGCTGGGAGCTCGCCCTCGGGCTTTTTGGTGAGACCCGGCGGTTCGACGAGAAGCCGGCCGGGGCGGTGGAACTGCTCGGCTGGCTGGAACTGCTGTGGGAGGACGCGCCCCACCTCGTGGTGGCGGGGTTCAACGACGGCTGCGTGCCCGAGGCCGTGGCCGGCGATGCCTTCGTGCCGGAGACGTTGCGCGAGCAGCTCGGCCTGAAGACGAACGCCGCCCGGCTGGCCCGGGACGCCTACCTGCTGGCGGCGACGACGGCCGGCCGCGGGCGGACCGGCCGGCTCGATCTGCTGGTTGGCCGGGTTTCAACCGCCGGCGAGCCGTTGCGACCGTCCCGCCTGCTCCTGCAGTGCGATGACGCGGCGCTGCCGGGCCGGGTGCAGTTCCTGTTTGGTCCGGGCGCGAACCCGCGGGCCAGCCTGCCGTGGCGGCGGGCGTGGACGCTTCGCCCGCCCCGCCCGCCACCGGGCGTCGGCCACCTGGGGGTCACCGCGTTTCGCGACTACCTGGCGTGTCCCTTCCGGTTTTATCTCAAACAGGTGTTGCGGATGGAGCCGGTGGATCCGGCGAAAGCGGAGCTGGACGCCCGCGATTTCGGCAATCTCTGCCACATTGCGCTTCAAGCGCTCGGCGAGGAGGCGGGTCTGCGGGATTGTATGGACGAGGCGGTGCTCCGCGATTTTCTCCTGGCGGAACTGGCGCGGGCGGCGCGCGCCCGTTATGGCGGCCGGCTGACGCTGCCGGTCGTCGTGCAGCTTGAATCCGCCCGCCAGCGCCTGCGGCAGGCGGCCGCGGTTCAGGCGCGCGAGCGGGCCGCCGGTGGGCGATCTCCCAGGTGGAGTGGGCGTTTCCCGCCGCGCCCACTCTGGTCTTCGGAGGGCTGGCGGTCCGCGGGAAGATCGACCGGCTGGACCGCAACGAACGGACCGGCGCGGTCCGGGTGCTCGACTACAAGACCTCCGACCAGGCGGTCCGGCCGGAGGAGGCCCACTGCCGGCGGCCGCGGCGCGACGGCTCGGACGCCGGGAAGCCCGGCTGGACCCGGTTCATGCGCGGCGGCAGCGAACGGGTGTGGACCGATCTGCAACTGCCGCTCTACCGGCAGGCGGTGGCGGCGGCGCTGGGAGGCGAGGCGACCTGCGGCTATTTCAACCTGCCGAAAGCGTCGGGCGAGACGGGAATCGCACTCTGGGATGACTATGCGGTTGACCTTCACGCGGCCGCGCTCGCGTGCGCTGAAAGGGTGGCGGCAGCGGTGGCGGCCGGCCGCTTCTGGCCCCCGGCCGAGCGCCAGGAGGGCGACGACGAGGACTGGCCGGGACTGTTTCACGAGGGTGCGGCCGCGAGCATCGATCCGGCCTGGGCGGGGGAGGCCGGCCCATGAAGCCGCCGGGCCACCTGATGATTCTGGCCTCGGCCGGCTCCGGGAAGACGTACGCGCTGACGACCCGGTTTGTGCAGCTGCTGGCGGGCGGCGCCCCGCCGGAGCGCATTGTCGCGTTGACGTTTACCCGCAAGGCGGCCGGCGAGTTTTTTGACGAAATCATGAACAAGCTGGGCCGGGCCGCGGCCGGCGAAGCCGCGGCGAGCCGGCTGGCCCGGGAGATCCAGGCGCCGGAGATGACGGCGGCGGATTTTCGGCGGCTGCTGCGCGGGATGGTGGACCAGATGCCCCGCCTGCAGCTGGGCACGCTCGACCGTTTCTTCGCGCAGATCGTGCGCCGCTTTCCGCTCGAACTCGGCATGGCCGGCGATATCGACGTCATGGATACACATGAGGGGCGGTTCGAACGCCGGCGCGTCCTGCGACAGATGTTTGCCCGGGCCGGCGCCGGGCTTACGCCCGGGCAGCAGGATTTCATCGAGGCGTTCAAGCGGGCCACGTTTGGCGCCGAGGAGAAACAGCTCGGACGCCGGCTGGACGAATTCCTCGATGTTCATGGCGAAACCTATCTGGCGGCGCCCCGGGCGGAGCTCTGGGGAAATGCGGAGCGAATCTGGCCGGCCGGCTGCCGCTGGCTGGTGCATTCGGGCGGACTGGCGCGGGCGGCCCGCGAACTCCGGGCGGCGCTGCCGTGGGACGCGATGGATGAAGAACAGCGGGGGCGCCTCGATGCGTTTTTCGCGGAACTGGCCGCCTGGTCGCCGGGCTCGCCGCTCCCGGACGCCGTGGCGTACGTGGTGGGCAACGCGCTGAAGGCCGGGGCGGACCCGGCCGTGCTGGTCGTGGAGCGCCGAAAGCTCGCGCTCCCCGAACCCGCGCGCACTGCGCTGCGAGGGCTGGTCGCCGCGGTGATCGGCGCCGAGCTCAGCCGCCGGCTCGAGATGACCCGCGGCATTTTTGCGGTCCTGCGCGGCTACGAAGCGGTCTACCACGAGGCCGTGCGCCGGCGGGGGCGGCTCACGTTCGCCGATGTGCAGCGACTGCTGCTGCCGGAGGGCGGGGCGCCGGTGCTCGCGGCCAGCGCGCGACCGGACGCTTCCGCTCCGGAGGTTGAGGGCCGGCTCGCGATCGATTTCCGGCTCGACGCCCAGTTCGACCACTGGCTGCTCGACGAGTTTCAAGACACCAGCCACGGGCAGTGGAGCGTGCTGCGCAACCTGATCGACGAGGCGGTGCAGGATCCGACGGGACGGCGCAGTTTCTTTTATGTCGGCGATGTGAAGCAGGCGATCTTCGCCTGGCGCGCCGGCGATCCACGGCTTTTCAGAGAAATCTTCGATCATTATAATTCCGGCGGGGTCGGCGCGATCGCCGAAGCCCATCTTACGTGTTCCTGGCGTTCGGGTCCGGCGGTCATCGCGATGGTGAACCGGGTTTTCGGCGCCGAATCTGTGATTGCGGAGCTCTTTCCTGCGGACGCGGCACAGCGGTGGTCGCAGGAATGGAGGACGCACGAGAGCGCCCGGCCGGAGTTCGGTGGCTATGCGGGGTTGCGGCGGGCGGCCGGGATGGCGGGTCGCTTTGGCGAGACCCTGCGGCTCCTGCAGGCAGCCGGGGTGGGGGCGCGCGGTCTCAGTGCGGCCGTGCTGGTGCAGAAGAACGACACGGCCGCAGCCCTCGCGGATTTTCTTCGGCGCGAGGGCCCGATGCAGGCGGTCGCCGAAAGCGATCTGCGGGTCGGTGCCGACAACCCGTTCACGTGCGCGTTTCTCGCCTTGGTGCAGGCGGCGGCCCACCCGGGCGACCGGCTCGCCCGGATTCATTTTGCCATGACGCCGGCCGGCCGGGCGCTGGCCCGCGAAGGGCTCGAACAACCGGAGATGCTAACGACGCGCCTGCTCGGAGAAATCCATGCCGACGGGTTTGAGCGCACGGCTCAGCGGTGGCTGCAATGGATGGAACCCCTGCTCGCGCCGGACGACCGGTTTAGCCGGGAGCGGGGGCGCCAGCTGGTCGAGGCCGCGCGGGTTTTTGACCAGACGGGGCGACGGGACGTGGCGGAATTCTGCGAGTTTGCGGCGGACTACGTCGTCCGCGGGGTCGAGGCGCCCGGGGTCGTGCGGGTCATGACCGTGCACAAGGCAAAAGGTCTGGGCTTCGACCTGGTGATTTTGCCGGATATCGAAGGCCAGCGTCTGGCGCGGAGGCGCGACGGGCTGGCGGTGCAGAAGGGCGCCGGGAGTTCGGTCGAATGGGTGTGCGATTTGCCGGTCAAGGATTTTTGCATGCAGGACGAGGTGTTGCGGGCCCACCTGGCGGCGGCGGAAGCCGATGCCTGCTATGAGGCGCTGTGCGTACTCTATGTGGCGATGACCCGGGCAAAGCGGGCGATGATCATCGTAGCCGAGCCCGCAAAACCGGACTCGGCCTCGATCAACTATCCCCGCCTGCTGAATGATACGTTGGGCGATGCCTGGGAAGAAGGTGATCCGGCGTGGTATCAAACGCTGCCGATGGCCGCGGTTTCGGCGCCGGACGCGGAACTTGCCAGGCGGGTGTCCGATCGCTGCCGGCTTGCCCCACGCCAGCCGGCGCGCACGCCGTCCGCGTCCCACCACGGAACGATTGCCGGCCGCGCACTTTTCGCACCGCAAGCCGGAAGACCGGCGGAATTCGGATCGGCCGTTCACGCGCTGCTCGCGCAGGTGGAATGGTGGGACGAGGCCGCGGCGGACAATTGGATCGCGGCGCGAAGGGCCGAGGGGGCCGATCCCTCGGCACTGGGTGAGGCGCTGGCCGTTCTCAGTGCGCCGGAGCTTGCCGGAGTGTTCGCCCGGCCGCGGGCACCGGCGGAGCTTTGGCGAGAAAAGCCGTTCGACACGATTTGCGACGGCGCCTGGGTGACGGGAGTGTTTGATCGGGTGATCGTTGAGCAGAATGACGCCGGTCGGGCGTCACGGGTCACAGTCATTGATTTCAAGACTGATCGGCGGACGGATGCCGACCAGATTCTCCAGTGGCATGAAACCCAATTGCGGATGTACCGGCGCGTGGCGGCCCAGCTGGCCGGGCTGTCGGAGAGTAGAGTTGGGTGCGAAATTGTGCTGACGTCGGCTTTGCGACGGGTGTGCGTGGTTTGAGTCCCCGCCATCGCGGCGGACGCTCGTTCTCCAAATTCTGCTTTACAGAGTGAAAAATGCGCCGCACGGTGCGGTCCTCGCAATCCGCCAACCCTATGGGAAACCTGAAGAAGAAACGCCGGCTCAAGATGAACAAGCACAAGCGCCGCAAGCGCTTGAAGTCGCACCGTCACCAGAAGCGCACCTGGCAGAAGTAAGCGCGGTGCCGTTCGCCGTCGCCCTCCGAGAGCACGTTGCCCGCCGCCGACTCGCGGCGGGCTTTCGTTTTTCTGTTACAGCAGACTTCGGCTGTTGACCCGCCCGGGACGAACCAATTGGTCCAAACTTCCGGCAAATGATTGATTGGTCTTGTCAACTGCGAGCTTCGTCATAAGACTATGGT
This sequence comes from uncultured Verrucomicrobiae bacterium, assembly GCA_963804395.1. Lineage (GTDB taxonomy): Bacteria > Verrucomicrobiota > Verrucomicrobiia > Opitutales > Opitutaceae > Fen-1467. The sequence continues at coordinate 7,576 of CAWDQK010000013.1, forward strand.
GTTTCTCGAATAGTGATGCAAGTTTCGGCTGGCTGTGCTTACTGACACGGCCGGACGTGACAGTAGCGAATCAACTACCCTCACCGCCCATCCATCCGTCCCTCGCATGCTTGCCCTGTCGAAAAAACCGAACGGATATTATGTCGATCTCAATGATGAATCGGCGCTAATGGTTCGTACGTCGTCGTTTGATTCACCGATGGTAATCGAAGAGATGCGGGAAGTTCCGGCCGCCGATGACGCCGCCGTGCAGCAGGCGGCTCGGGAGCTTTCGCGAAGGAGGGGGGCAACCGGCTTCATGCGGGCGCGTTGCGGAGTGTACGTGCCCCATCGGCTGGTGCGGCGGGTGACGCTGGACGTGAAGCGCGCCAAGGATCCGGAATACTTCAAAGAGATTTGCTCGCAACAATTTCGTCTGGATGAGGACAAATGTACGATCGCCGTGCTCAACGCGGTTGATGGCACCGATTTCGACGCGGGAAAAGTGACGACGCAGAAGGAGGTCATTTTCACTGGTGGCCCCAATGACGAGCTTCTGGCTGTGCAACAACGGCTTCTGTCATTGGGCATCTTTCCGGAACGCATGGAGATGGGCACGGTCTCCGCTCTGGGGGGATTGGTGAATTACCACGCGTTTGCCCAATTGAAAGCTCCCACGCTGGTGCTGGAGATGGATGCAGAGAACACGCAATCGTTCGTCGTCGGCACGGGTGGCCTCGATTTGAGCCGGTCGGTTCCCCACGGGTTTGGGGCCATGATCGCGGTCGTCCAAAAGGAGCTGAACCTGAAGGATGAAGAATCGGCGCGGAAGCTCTTTTATTCCAACACTTTTGACTTCACAAACATGGGCGGTCTTCTGACGAGGAAGATCTTGAAAGAACTGCAGTCGTTGATCGGCTTCTATGAAGTGCAGACGGGCCAGTCAATCGGGCAGGTGCTATGTACACAAATGCCGCCGAAGCTCGCCTGGTTGAGCGGTTCGATCGCCAAAGAACTCGGTGTTGACGTGCTCAAGCTGGATTTCAAGGGCTGGTTGAAATCGCACGGAATTACTTTTGCCAGCTCGGCGGAAGCTTCCGAGCTGGGCGCGCGATGGCTTGGGGTGCTTGGGCTCATGACGTATTACGATGCAGTTTCCGTGGCAAAAAAGTGAACAGTCGCAGGTGGGGCTGGTACCCGCCTGGCATCCGAATTTCCGCAACCATCAACAGTTGCCGGACACGAAGGTGGTGCGGACGTTTTTCTTCGTCAACGTCACTGCGATCACCGTCGCGTTCTGTCTCGCCCTGTTGTTCGGTTACCAGGAGTACCGCATCAACAGCCTGAACCACCAGGTGGCGTTCTGGGCCGCGCACAATGCCACGAACAAGAAGAGCGCCGACGAGGCGGTCGCCTTGTCCAAGAAGTTTTCCAGCGAGGACAAGAAGATTCGCGAGCTGGAGACTTTCATCAAGCCGCGGCTGGTGCTTTCAGAGTTTCTGCTGCATCTCGGCAGTACCCTGCCCGAAAATGTGGTGATTGACGCTCTTGACGTGCGCGACACTGGCGTGGATCTTCGGGGAACGGCTGCCGGGACGCCCGAAGAGGCGAGCGACCGCACAACGGCCTATGTTGAACAGTTGCGGCAGGACAAATATCTCGCCGGCGTTTTCGAATCAAAGGATGTGAGGCAGGATGTAAATCGCGACCAGGCCGGACACCTGTCGTTTGAACTTTTCCTGCGTTTTAAGGCGGAAATGAAGAAGAAGCCATGACGGTCACTCTGAAGGATGTGATGGACTTCGTGAAACGATTCCCGATCGGGGTCGGTGGCGGGTTGGTTGCTGCCATCATGCTCGGGGGCTGGTACGTGCGGAGTGACAAGGCGGACGATGCGGCGGCCCAGCTCAAGCAGCTGGAGGAGCAGGGGCGGAAGATTGACAGCGAAATCAGCAACGCCATCAGTCTTCCGGAGCAGTACTCGACTTTGAGCGCCGAAACGAAGCAGTTGGAATCGCGGCTGTTGCGGGCCAGCGAACGTGCGCACAACCAGCGCTATTTCTACCAGCTTGAAGCCGATACCGGCGTGAAGGAAATCAGCCTGCAGTCAACCGGTGGCGCTGATGCCCCAAAGGGCGGGCGCATTTTTGGCGGAATTGCGTACACCGTCACGGTGGAAGGTGATTACCGCCAGATTCTTGATTTCGTGGGACGGCTGGAATCCGGGCAGTATTTTTACCGGCTGGTCTCGGCTTCGGTCGCCCGCAAGGGGGAGCGCAGTTCGAGTCAGGTTTCCGCGACGCTCAACATTGAATTGCTCGGCGTGCCATGAAGACAACAAGCCGCGCATTAGCCTTCCTGGTGGTGGTCGTCGCCGTGGTTTTGCCGCTGCGAGGCGACGAGGTTGCATCCAGCAGCAAGCGTCGGGAGACGCTGGATCTGGCTTCCAGCCTGCTGGCGACTCGCGCGAATCCGGCTGCGTCCTTGCCCGATAGTCTGGTGAATCCTTTTAGTCCCAAGGCGCCCGCCGCCGCCAAGGCCGTCGGTGTCACGAGATCCACCGGAACGGACCGCGAAATTCTGGAAAAGATCGCGCCCACTATCGCGCCCACCGGAATGATGATGTTTGGCGGCAAGCCGATGCTCCTCCTCCGTGAAAAGAGGCTTAGAGTGGGCGACATTGTTCGAATCCCCTATGAAGGCGTCGAGTATGTGGTGGTGGTCACGGGCATCGAACCAAACTCTTTTCGGCTCAGTCTTAATCGCGAAGAAATCACCCGGCCAATCAAACCAGGAAAGTCCCCATGAGAACACGTTCGCTCAAGCTTGTGCTCATACTGCTCACCTCTGCTGCTGTCGGGCGAAGTCAGCCTGCTCCCGCGGAGCCTGCGGCGAGCACTGAAACGCCCGGTGTGGCGGCGAAGCCCGCCGAAGTGGCCGCTCCAGCCCCGGCCCCGGCGGCCCCGGCCCCGGCAGCGGCAGCAACGGACAATGCCAACAGCGGCGCTAGCCGGAACAAGGATACCCTGTCGGTCGATTTTCCGGATGAAGATATCCGGACGATTTTGCGGAATGTCGCCGACCTGTTCGAGTTGAATCTGGTCATTCCGGCCGCATTGCAGGGCAAGACGTCGGTCAAACTGCACGACGTGACGTGGCGTCAGGTGTTTGATGTTGTCCTCACCCCGGTGGGCTACACGTTTGTCGACGAGGCTGGCATCATCAAGATCGTGAGTCTGGAGAGCTTGGCCGAGGAGCCGGTGACCACCGAGGTCTTCATCCTGAGCTACTCGAAGGCCGCGGACGTCCAGACGGTGGTCACGACGATGATCGACAGCGCCAAGGGAGGGAAGCTGACCCTCGATGCCCGCAGCAATTCGCTGATCGTCACGGAGCGCCCCTCAAAGTTGAACAAGATCCGCCCGATCATCAAGCAGCTCGACCGCGCAACCGACCAGGTGATGATCGAATCGAAATTCATCGAGGTGACGAACCAGGATACCAGGGATCTTGGAGTTAACTGGGCGTCGATTCAAAACTATCAATTGACCCTGGGCAATCTGCAGCAGGGAATCGCTGCCAGCAGCATTCCGAACGCCTTCTACAATCTGATCAATCGCCCCGGCAGCGACAACAACGGTGGCGTGAGGGGCATCTCGGGCAGCCAGGCGGGGGTTTCAGCGCCGGCCGCGCAAGTCGGTTCCTCGGCGGTGTTCTCCGCCAGCGATTTCAGCCTCATTCTTTCCGCCCTGCAATCCCTGAGCAAGACGAAGATTGTGTCGAATCCGACCATCGTCACGCTCAACAACACGGAGGCGGTCATCAACGTGGGTGAGGAAGATCCGATCCCGAACTACACCTATAACCAGGAGCACGGTTCCTTTGAGGTCAGCGGTTTCATGTACAAGCCGATCGGCATCATCCTCAAGGTGACGCCGCAGGTGAATGCCAATGGCTTCATCAAGCTCACGCTCGCGCCGGAGGTGAGCTCCAAGAACGGCACGATCAGTTTCGGTGGCGCCGGCGGGGCGCAGATCCCGATCATTGCGAGCAGCAAGGCGAGCACCCAGGTGACGCTAAAAGATGGATACACGATGGGCATTGGCGGGCTGATTTCATCCACCACGACCAAGGGCGTCTCCAAGGTCCCCGTGCTCGGATCGATTCCCCTGCTGGGCAGACTGTTCTCAAGTGACAACACGGAAGTCCAGAAGACCAATCTTCTAATTTTCATCACCGCCAAGACTGTGAGTCCGGAGGGCGGCACCGTGTCCGACGTTTTTGATCCGCGTCAAGTCAGGGAAATGGATGTCCGGCGCCAGGATTTGCCCGGCTACCGCGACGGATCGGATCCGTTTTCCCCGCTTGGGAAGGCCGGTCAGAAGAACTAGTGCATTAAGACTGCCCCGGTGCGGCCGGTCGTTGCCGGCCTCTTTTACAGCTCAAGGGCGCGCCCCAGTTCCGGGCGCGCCTTTCGTTTGGGTGCGCCATGGGCGGGTACCGACTGGTCCGGCAGACGACGATCTCGCGGAGTCGCTTGAGCGGGGAAGCTCCGGATCCTGGTAGATCCCGGCATGATTTCACCGGCGCCTGCGACTATTCGTTAGCCATTTTTTGGGAATCCGCTAGCGTGCGTTTTTGATGACCGTGCCCAGTGCCTTGACTGCAGCTTCACCCCGGCAGGGTTTCGCCGATCTCTTCGCGCGCCTCCATCCGTACATGAGTGAGCTGGACTGTTTCCTTCAGTCCCAGCTCGACAGTTTTGAACCGGAGATTCGCGATCAGGTGGGGTATTGTTTGGACGCATCCGGAAAACGAATCCGGCCGGCCCTCGTCTTTTTCAGCGGATGGAGCGGGGCGGACCGGATCAATCCGGCGCTCGTTCGCGCCGCCGCAGTTGTCGAAATGGTGCATCTTGCCACGCTCGTGCACGATGACATCATGGATGGAGCGGCCATGCGCCGCAACCGACCCACCGCCGCGCTCCGCTACGGCGCGGAAGTCGCCGTGTTGCTGGGCGATGCGCTGCTGGCGCATGCCGTGTACCTCGCAGCCCAATTCCCATCGACTGATATCTGCCGCGTGGTCTCCGAGTCGACCCGCAAGGTGTGCGCAGGCGAGATTGCCCAGACCCTGCGCCGGGGAGACCCGGCCGTCACGTTGCCCGAATACCGGCGGGTGATCGAGCTGAAGACCGCCGAGTTGTTCCGCCTGTCTTGTCTTCTTGGAAGCCGGCTGGGGGGACTCGAAGCTGGGTTTGTCGATGCGGCGGCCATGTTTGGCCTCAGGCTTGGGTCGGCGTACCAGATCTATGACGACCTGGCCGATTTCTACGGGGAGGAGAAACAGATCGGCAAGACCCTGGGTACCGACCTGACCGGGGGTAAGATCACACTGCCCACGCTGGTGCTCCTGGAGAAGCTGCCTTCGGTTGAGCGGGAAAGGTTGCTGGACGAGATCCGGCAGCGGCGCACATCGTCTCTGGAGGAGCGCCGGGCGGTAATGAATGCCCATGGCGTTTTTGAAGAAGTGGCCCGGCGCGTGCAACTTGAGCTCGCTGCCGCCAAGGCCGCGCTGGCGCCGTGGGCGCACCTTGAGGCAACGCGACAACTCGTGCCGTTGCTTGAACTGCTTCGGGAACAGGTCAGCCGGCTGCCCGGTGGCGCGGATTCATCGAATCCGGTTGCTTCAAAGAGGTGATCTGATTTCTATTGGCTGGGATGGCGCTAACCAAAGCAATCGGAAAGACGCTGGTTATGACTCCTGCACGACGGCAGGAGGCGGATGCCGATCTTGCGGCGGTGCGGAGCGTACAGGCCGGCGATGTGGCGGCATTTGACCTGTTGATGGTCAAATACCGGGAACGAATCTATTCGGTCATCTACAATCTCTGTGCAAACCGCGAGGACGCCGCCGACCTCACCCAGCAGACGTTCATCAAGACCTTTCAATCCATCAACCGGTTTCAGGGCCAGTCATCATTCTTTACCTGGCTCTACCGGATCGGGGTCAACGCGACGTTGACTCACCTGCGAAAGAACCGGCTGCGCACCTTTTTTAGCTTTGAGCGCGTGGAGGAGGACGGAGGTTCGGCCGAGGTCATCGACGCGCTGACGGACAAGACGGGCGCTGACCGCGAGACGTTTGTAAAAGAACTGCAAGAAAAATTGAACGAAGCGTTGCAGAAGCTGTCTATCAATCACCGAACAGTGGTCACATTATTCGAGATAGACGGACTGAGCCATGAGGAGATTGCCGAAATCATGGGTTGCTCAGTGGGTACTGTGCGATCGCGCCTGCACTATGCCAAGCAGTTGTTGCAGGCAGAACTTCAACCGTATCTCCGCTAATTAACCATGTCCGGTCGTCTCGCCAAAGCCCCGTCGCGCGTCACCGTGGAGGATTTGCTCCACCTGAAGCGTGCTGAGCGTCCCCGGCCGGAATTCTGGGCGGGGTTTGAGGCTGAACTGCGGACCAAGCAGCTCGCAGCGCTCGTCGAACGGAAGCCCTGGTGGAATGACCTGAGCGTGATCGCCGGGCGGTTTGGCTGGCTGCGTTTGCCGGTCGGAGCGACGGCGGCCCTTGCCCTGACGTTGATTTCAGTTCACCAATATACTCAGCCGGATGTGCAGCCCTCAGTTGTGTTGAGGAAGAGGACGGTTGCAAGGGCGGCGGTACCGGCGATGTCAGCCCCGTCCCGGCCGGTCGAGGTGGCGCGGGTTACCGGCTCGGCTCCGGCGACTGTGGGTGAGGAGCGTATGATTCCCAAGGCTCCGACATCGAGCCGGGCAATGCCCGAAGCTGCCCAGGAGGCATCGCGCGAGATTGCCGCCCTGCCGTCGCCGGAAAGCGGGTTCGATGCGGTCGGGATTCCTATGGGGCAGGCGTCCTTGGCTGATTCTTTTGCGATCCAGTTGGCCCCGACCATGATGGTTGAATCCGCTCTGATTGACCCGGTCGGTCGTCAGATCAGTTTTGAAGACCGTTCGATGTCGACGCCGGTGTTGCGCCGCACTGCCGAGGTGCTTCCGACGGTCGTGGCGGTTACCGAACAACGGTGCGCCCGCCTGCTGGCTGCCTTGGGTTCTGCGGGAACCTATGCACCGGAGCCTTCGGCGCCGGAACACGCAAAACGCAGTGTGATTCGTTACCTGGCCGAGGATGGTTGGGACCGGTCAATGAGCCGGCTGCAGGCCGACGCCGATCGCCTTTCGATCCGATTCTGACCCTTGGACCCCGGCAGCGTGTTCGGAGCTACGTCTTCGGAACAGAATGGGCCGCCAGGCAGGCATTGGTGAAGAAGTCGTTGCCCTTGTCGTCCACCAGGATGAACGCCGGGAAATCATGAACCTCGATCTTCCAGACCGCCTCCATGCCGAGTTCGGGATATTCCAGCAGTTCAACCTTGCGGATGTTCTCCTTGGCCAGGACGGCTGCGGGTCCGCCAATTGAGCCGAGGTAGAAGCCGCCGTGTTTCCTGCACGCGTCCGTCACCTGTTTGCTCCGGTTGCCCTTCGCAATCATGACCAGCGAGCCGCCAAGCGACTGGAATAGCTCGACGTAGCTGTCCATCCGCCCTGCCGTGGTGGGACCGAATGAGCCCGAGGCGTATCCTTTTGGAGTCTTGGCCGGACCGGCATAGTAGACCGGGTGGCGCTTAAAATATCCCGGCAGGCCCTCCCCGGCGTCCACGCGTTCCTTGAGTTTGGCGTGGGCGATGTCGCGTGCGACAATAATCGTGCCGTTGAGCGACAGGCGGGTGGTGACCGGATAACGGGTCAGCTCGGCGAGGATCTCCGGCATCGGCCGGTTGAGGTCGAGGCGCACGATGTTCTCTTCGCGGATGACGCGGTACCGGTCCGGAATTAGGCGGCCGGGATTGGGTTCGAGCTGTTCGAGCCAGACGCCGTCCCGGTCAATGCGGGCCTTGATGTTGCGATCGGCCGAGCACGACACCCCGATCCCGACGGGGCACGAAGCGCCATGGCGCGGGAGGCGGATGATGCGAACATCGAGGGCGAAATATTTGCCGCCGAATTGCGCCCCGATGCCACAGGCCTGGGCGGCGGCGAGGACCCGCGCTTCAAGCTCAACATCGCGAAAGGCCTGGCCAAGCTCGTTCCCGCTCGTCGGCAGGTTGTCGAGGTATTTGGCCGACGCGAGTTTGACCGTCTTGAGACAGGCCTCGGCGGAGGTGCCGCCGACTACGATGACGAGGTGATAGGGCGGGCAGGCCGCCGTCCCGAGGTATTTCATCTTGTCGGCGATAAACGCCTCCAGACTTTTTGGGTTCAGCAGAGCCTTGGTCTCCTGGTAGAGAAAAGTCTTGTTGGCCGAGCCACCGCCCTTCGCGACGAAAAGGAACTCGTAACTGGCTCCCTCGGTCGCGTAGAGGTCGATTTGCGCCGGCAAATTGGTCCCCGAATTGACCTCCTGATACATGTCCAGGGGAACGGTTTGGGAATAGCGCAGATTCTCCTCCGTGTACGTCTTGTAAATCCCTTTCGACAGATATTCGGCGTCGTTCGCCCCGGTCCAAACCTGCTGGCCCTTCTTGGCGATGACCGTGGCGGTTCCCGTATCCTGGCAGAAGGGCAGAATCCCCTCGGCGGAAATCTCCGCATTGCGCAGCAAGGTCAACGCGACGTAACGGTCGTTTTCGGAGGCCTGCGGATCATCGAGGATCGCCGCGACCTGCTTGAGATGTTTCTCCCGCAGGAGGAAGGAACAATCCCGCATCGCCTGCTGCGCCACCTCGGCGAGCGCCTCCGGGTCCACTTTAAGGATCTCGCGGCCTTCAAAGGTGCCGGCGGAGACGAACTCCTTGGTCAGGAGACGGTAGTTGGTCGCGTCCTTGGTGAGGGGAAACGGCTCTTGATAGCGGAACGGTGGCACGGGCATGGCGGCGGTAAGTTAGTCAGTCGGCGCCAATAAACCTGCCCAAACCGCCGCACGCGAGAGGAATTAGCCGGCGTTGCCGCGGTCACAACAGCTTCATCTTGGGCAGATCCTGGACGTCCACCAACCCGACCGGGCGCCCGGCGTCATCCACCACAATCAGGTCGTCAATCTTGAATCGATCGAAAATCCGCAGCGCCTCCACCGCGAGCGCATCGACGTGCACGGTTTTGGGAGTACGGGTCATGAAGCGCTGGACCGGTTGGGAAAGGAAATCCGGGCTGCTCAAGATGTGCCGTCGAAAGTCGCCGTCGGTCAGGATGCCGGTCAGTCTGGCGGTTGATTCGTCGATCAGCGCGATCGATCCGGCTTTGGCCCTGGTCATGCCGAGAATGGCATCCTGCACGGTCTGGCTGTCGGGCATCACCGGCAGGCGGTCGCCCACGCGCATGATGTCCTTGACCTTGAGCAGGAGGGCCGTCCCCAGATTTCCGGCCGGGTGGAGGCGCGCGAAATCCTCCCGCGTGAAGCCGCGGCGTTCCAACAGGACCATGGCGAGCGCGTCGCCCAGCGCCAGGGCCGCCGTCGTGCTGGCCGTCGGCGCGAGCGCGCAGCGGACACGCCTCCTGCGGCACGCGGTAAAGCAGCTGCAAATCCGCATCCCGCGCCAGCTCCGAATCGGGATTGCTCGTCAGCGCCACGATCGTCAGTTCAAAGCGCTTCAGCATCGCCAGCAGGCGCAGCACCTCGGCGCTCTGTCCGCTGTTGCTGAGGAGGACCGCCAGGTCGCCGGCGGCGCAGAGGCCGAGGTCGCCGTGCAGCGCCTGGGTGGCATCGAGAAAACACGAGGTCACGCCCGTGCTGTTGAAGGTGCCGGCCAGCTTCTGGGCGATGTGGGCGGACTTGCCCACGCCGCTGAAGATCAGCTTCCGGCCGGCCCGCTGCGCCGCTTCAACTGCCTGCACCACCGCCACGAACGAATCGTCCAGGGATTCGGCGGTCGCTTGCAGGGCTTCAATCTCGATCCGGATGTATTCGCGGCCGCGGGCCAGGGCGGACTTGGCGTCGGGAGTCATTTAGGATTTGTGTTGGGCTAACGCGTGGGGTGAACTTAGCTCTCGATTTTCCGCGTTCAATCCCATTCCCGTGCCTCCATGCGGCGACCGTTTCGCATCGTGAAAATGCCCGCCCTGCTGCCGGGGCTGCTCCTGCTGCTCGCGATGGGTTGCGACCGGGCGGACCGCCTCGCCCTGGGTACGGAAACCAGCGAACAATATTTCAAGCAGGCGGACCAGCTGAAGCGGCAGGGACGGTACCAGGAGGCGCTTTCCGCCTACCTCAAGGTGATCGAGAAGCGCAGCGAGGACGCCCCGGAATCGCAACTCGAGGCGGGTTTGATCTACCAGCAGTATCTCAAGGACCCGATCTACGCCATTTATCATCTTCGGAAATACCTTGAATTGGAACCAAGCTCGCGCCAAGCCGACCTTGTCCGGCAGCGGATCGACGCGGCGACGCGCGATTTTGCCCGTTCGCTCCCCGCCCGGCCGCTGGACAACCAGACGTTGCGCCTCGACCTGATGGCCCGGATCGACGAGCTGCAGAAGGAAAACGCCCGGCTGCGGGATGAGGTCGCCGGCGTGCATCCGGGCACCGCGGAACCGGATGGAGCTTCCGACGTTTCCATGGTCCCGGTGGCAGAGCCCACGGCTTCACCGGGGATCACGCTCGGACCGCAATTCGCTCCCGCGCCGGGTGGTGCGACGAACGTGAAGACGGCGGGCCCCTCCGTTCAGATGCCGGGCGCGGCCGCCGCCAAACCGGCGCCGGCCGCCGGCCGGACCCACGTGGTCGCGCCGGGTGAATCGCTGTTCCAGATTGCCCAGCATTATTACGGCAACGGCGCCAAATGGCCGGTGATTCTCGAAGCCAACCGCGACGTCCTGAAGAACGAGAACTCCGTGCATCCCGGTTTGACGCTGAAAATCCCGTAGGAGCGCGCTGGCCAGGCTCTGCGCGCTCCTAGGGGCTGTACTCCGCCCAGCTCGTGCTGGTCTCCGTTACCCGGACGCGCTCGATCCGCACCCGGCGCAGCAGCACCGCCGGCGGGGATGATTCTGCCGCCGCCCCGGCGAGCCGGCGCTTCAACTCCTCGAACACCGCCCGGGCCATCACTTCACTGGTCGGATCCGTGCGGTCGAAGGCGATCACCTGGTCTCCGTAGGTTGCCCGGTAAAAGGCGTACTGGGGATCGGCGGTGTTGACGCAGAGGGCGTGATCCCACGCTTCCAGAAAGGCGGCGACCGCCGTCTTGATCGTGCGGAAATCGCAGACCATGTCGTTGGCATCGAGATCGTCGGCGGCGAGCACGACTTCCACCCTCCGGCTGTGCCCGTGCGGGAAACGGCATTTCTCCGGATGTTTCGAGAGCAGGTGCCCGCTCTCGATCTCAAAGGTCTTGCAGATGCGATACGGCATGGGACGGCAGATTGGCGCAAGAAACCGGCTGGAGCGCAAGCGCAGGAATGGGCGGTCGGCGCCCGGATCGATGGCCGGTCAGATCAGTTGACGCCAGTCACGGATTGCAGACGTTTTCGCCTGCGCGAAATGTCAACCAATAGTTGACATGTTGGGCAGCGCGCCCGCCAGACTGCGGATGGGTCTCTGCGGCCGATCGGAGAACCGGGGCCACCGCGTGGGCCGGGCGCCTTCATACCGTTTTGGAGAAGCGGCGCGGCCCGGTTTCGAGATAGGCGTCGAACCGCATCGCGATGTTGCGGATGAGCAGCGCGCCGACCCCGGTGACCACGAAGCCTTCCGGGTGGCGCTGGAGCAGCCCGTCCGCTTCAAGGTCCGCCAGGGACTCGATCTCGCGCGCAAACTTCGCGGCAAAATCAACTCCCAGCCGCCGCGACAGGTCCCCGTAGTTGATCCGCCGGTCGCACATGACGCGCATGATGACCTGCCGGCGGATCCGGTCCTCCTCGGTCAGGATCAGCCCCCGCTCAATCGGCAGGCGGCCGGCGTCGAGCGAGGCGTAGTACTCCGGCAGCTCCTTCAGGTTCTGGCGGTAGGAATCCCCGGTCTGCGAGATGGACGACATGCCGAGCGCGTAGATCGACGCGCCGGCGTGGGTGCTGTAGCCCTGAAAATTGCGCTGCAGCGTCCCGTCGCGTTGCGCCACGGATAGTTCGTCGTCGGTGCGGGCGAAATGGTCCATGCCGATGTAAACCATGCCGGCCGCGGTGAGTTTGCGCACCGCCGTTGAGAGCATCTTCAGCTTCTCCTCGGTTGACGGCAGGTTGGCCTGCTTTTCAAAAATGCGCTGCGAGGGCTTGATCCACGGAACATGAGCGTAGCTGAAGACCGCCAGGCGGTCGGGCTGCAGCTCGAGCACATCGTCAATGGTCCGGGCGAAGGAGTCGGCGGTCTGGTGCGGCAGCCCAAAGATCAGGTTGACGCTGATGGAATGGTACCCCTCGGCGCGCATCCAGTCGAACGCCTGGCGCGTGACGTCCATCGGCTGCAGGCGGTGGATCGCGAGCTGCACCTCCGGGTTGGTGTCCTGCACGCCCATCGACGCCCGGTTGCAACCGAGCTCGCGAAAGGCGCGGACGTGGTCGCGGGTGATGCGCCGCGGATCGACCTCGACGCTGTTTTCCGAGTCAGCGGCGAATTGGAACCGGGAATGAATGGCTTCACCCAGCCGGCGGATGACGTCCGGGGCCAGAAACGTCGGCGTGCCCCCGCCGAAATGCATCTGCGCCACGCGCCGCCCCGGAGCGAGCAGCGGTAGGAGCAGCGTCAGTTCCTTGTCGAGATAACTGACATAGTCCGAGGCGGCGTCGCGCTTCAGGGTGATGACGGTCGTGCAGCCGCAGAACCAGCAAAGCGTTTCGCAGAACGGCAGATGAAAATAGAGGGAAAGCGGGCGGGCGGCATCCAGATTGTCGCGGCGGATGGCCTCGACCAGGACTTCGGGAGAGGTCGCGTCCGTGAAGTGCGGCGCCGTCGGATAGGACGTGTAGCGGGGCCCCGGCACGTTGTATTTCCTCACCAGCGCGAGATCGAATTCGGCCGGTGCAGGCGGAGCGTCAAGGATTGGGCTGGGCGCAACCATGATTTGGCGAGGGTCGGTTGGAACAATGCCGACCTTCGGGGAATTTGCCAGACGGGATCACAATCCTTTGCGGCGATTCCCGCTTGAATACAGTCCACGCTGTAGCCGGCCGCGCCTGCCCTGAGCGTGTCGAACGGGTTGATGCGACTTTCTGCCAGACGCGCGGGTTCCCCCGAAATTGGGCAACGGATAGCTGGCGGAGAGGGAGGGATTGACTCGCTGCGCTCGGGGCTCCGCCCCAAACCTCCGCTGTCGCGTCGGTTTGCCCATATCCGTTCCTCGTCGCTTCGCTCCTGCCCCACGGAGCGTGGGGCCAGCATTTTTGGCGGACGCGCCAAAAATGGCGGAGAGGGAGGGATTCGAACCCTCGGTACCCTTGCGAGTACACATGATTTCCAATCATGCACATTAGACCACTCTGTCACCTCTCCGGAGACCCGGCCGGCGTTTCACGAACCGCGCCGGTTGGTGGCAAGGGGCCAAATAGAGCGGAAAGCCAGCGCGCGGGTCAAGGGGTTAATCCAGCAGCGTGCCTCTGAGTGCCATTCGTCACGACCCTCCGCGCTATGGAATTTGGCGGAATGTGAGGAAAGACGGCACCTCGAAAGCCAAGGCGCTCAGGAGAACCGATTGCGTCGGTTGTCCATCTCAACCACAGAGTCCCCGGTTCGGCGTGGCTGACCCCTGGACGTTGGGCAGAAGAAAACGATCCGGCTTGCATACACCTATTTGCTAGAATAGATGTGTATGCCATGAAGAGAACCAATATCGTTCTGGACGAAAAGCTGGTACGGCAGGGACTACGGTCCACAGGGATGAAAACGCGCCGCGCATTGGTGGACTACGCTCTACGGGAACTCGTGCGGCGCGAGAAGCAGGCCGGATTGCTCGCGCTCAAGGGGAAGATCCGATGGGAGGGTAATCTGGAGGCAATGCGCGGTACGAGGACCTCATGAAGGTGCTTGTCGATACCACGGTCTGGATTGATTTCTTCCGCGGCACTTCGTCACCCAAGGTCGCACTTTTGGAAGATCTGATCGAGAAGAGGGCGGATATCTGCTGCTGTGGGTTTATCCTCACCGAGGTTCTGCAGGGAATCCGGGAGGAGAAGGAGCTTGTTGCCACCAAACGCCTGTTTGACGGATTGATCTACCTGCCCGGCGATCGGTCTACTTTTGAATTGGGCGCGACGATCTATCGGGAGCTCAGGCGGAAAGGCAGCACAATTCGGAATTCGGTCGATTGTCTGATCGCCGCCATCGTTGTTCAAAACGGCGTCGCGTTCTTGGAGAACGATCGGGATTTTCATTACATCGACCAGCACTATCCACTGAACCGACTCTGAATTTGCCCAACCCCCATCGCCGCCAATTCGGTCGTCGAGCACGCCTCGTGCCTGCCTCCTTCGCCGAGGCTTCGGAGGCCAAGCCGCACGAATCGCGCCCGCCAGCCTGATGGCAGGCTGGTAGCGTTCGGCTGACACCGTTCGAGCCGCTCCAACGGGTTAGTCCCGGAGAGGTGACCGAGTGGGCGAACGTGCATGAGCGGAAATCATGCGTACTCGCAGGCCTACCGAGGTGATGCTGGGCCTTGGCCGCCGGTCGGTTTGGCGGCGGGCTGGATGAGCAATGGAATCACCACGTCCGCGGGCACCGCGGTCCCGTTCTTGCGTTTCGGCAGGAAGCGCCAGTGGGCGACGGCTTTCAGGGCTTCCTTTTCGAGCGACGGATTGGTCGATCGCTTCACGACCGCATTTGCAATCTCGCCGTCGGCGCCCACCTGGACCCCGACGTCAACCTGTCCGCCGGCGGAGGCCGCCTTCCCGGACGGCGAAACCGGGCCGCGGGCCACCAGCAGGACGGGCGGGCAGTCGGGACTCGGCGTCCCCTCGAGCGGCTTGATGCGCCAGGAAACACCCGATTGTTCCGTTGTCACCTTTCGGTCGTTTCGGGTACTTATACGGTAAGATGATCACGACCCAGACAATGCCCGTAACCGAATGCAACGACGCCGGGCTGGTGACGCAAAGCGTGGCCGGCAACCGGAATGCGTTTGGGCAGATTGTGGCGCAACATCAGTCTCTGATCTGTTCGCTGGCCTACAGCGCCACCGGCAGCCTGACCCAGAGCCAGGACATCGCGCAGGAGACCTTCGTGACTGCGTGGACCCACCTGCCGGAACTTCGCGAGCCGGCAAGATTGCGAGCCTGGCTGTGCGGCATCGCGCGGAACCTGATTGGCAAGACGCTCCGACGGGACGCTCGCGAGCCTGTCCACGTCGCAGAGCAGTTGGAAGAGCCCCATGAACTTCCATCGCAGGAACCGCTTCCTTCCGAACACCTGATGAGCAAGGAGGAAGAAGCCATTCTTTGGCGTTCCTTGGAGCGGATTCCCGAAACCTACCGCGAGCCGCTTGTGTTGTTCTATCGCGAGCACCAGTCCGTTGAGCGCGTGGCGGAGGCTTTGGAATTGACCCCGGACGCGGTCAAGCAACGGCTTTCGCGCGGGCGCAGGCTGCTGCAAGAACAGGTGCTGGCGTTTGTGGAAGGGGCCTTGGAGCAAACGAGTCCGGGCAAGGCGTTCACTCTGGGTGTGTTGGCGGCCTTGCCGGAGTTGACGACCTCGGCGAAGGCCGCCGCGGTCGGAGCTGCTGCAGTCAAAGGCAGCGCCGTGGCAAAGTCAGCCGGATTGGCGGGGTTGGCCAGCGCAGTTCCCGGAACAATCCTGATGTTTTTGAGTTTTTGTTTCTGGTTCAGGTTGGACCGCGACACCGCGCGTTCTCCGCAAATGCGCGACTTCGTCATCAGATGTTGGCGGATCATCATCGGATGCATCGCCGTGTTCGGGTTGGCAATGTTCTCGCTGATGTTCTGGGGCTGGCCGCTGGCCGCGTCACGTCCAGCGCTTTTTGCCGGACTCTTCATCGGACTGGGTGCGGCCTACATGTTCGGCGTCATCACCCTGAACATGTGGGCGATGCGTCGGCGCAGAACTCTCCGCCAAAAGGACGTCGCTGAATATCGTCCAGTGCCGATTCTCGTGCCTTTGTTTGAGTATCGCAGCAAACTCTCCTTGTTTGGCTTGCCGCTGGTTCACATCCGCCTGCGCGGCGGACTGGACCGGGGACCGGTCAAGGCGTGGATTGCCGGCGGTGATTCGGCCATTGGCGCGGTCTTTGCATTCGGCGCCGTGGCCATCGCACCGATCAGCTTCGGCGGCTTCGCAGTCGGTCTCTTGACGTTTGGTGGTTTTGCGATTGGAGGCTTGTCTTTGGGAGGGTTCACCTTGGGTCTATGGGCGCTAGGCGGGATGGCTGTCGGCTGGCAGGCTTTTGGTGGTTGCGCCATGGCCTGGTTGGCCGCGCATGGTGGCGTGGCTATCGCCCACAATTATGCCATCGGCGGCGTCGCGTTGGGACGATATGCGAATGATGTCCCTGCGGAGGCATTCATCCGCGACAGCCATTTCTTTCAAAGCGCTCTGGCTGGGATGCGTTATATGCCCTGGCTTAACTTCCTCTGGCTGGTGCCACCGGCGCTATGGTGGTGGGCGCAGCAAAAAACAAAAGCAAGAGATTGAACAAAGGCACGCCATGGTCACACCGATAGATCGCCTCTCGTACGCATTGGTTGCCGTGCTCTTTACTACGGTTGGAGCTCTGAAGGTATATGGGTGGAAGATAGGAATCATCGGCGGGGGCGGCAAGCCAACCACTTGTCGTTTGCTGGGCAGGTGCCCGAGTTGGAGCAAGCAGTTCAATATCTTCATGATCATCCTCTTTCTGGGGATTGGTATCGTGCACCTGGGCCTTCTTCTGAAGGCGCTAGTAACGCGGGGGAACTGAAGCAGAATAGTCGCCGATACCCGTCCTGGGTTGCTGGGTTGGAGCGTGAATCGGCTGCCAAGTGAATCCCGAGGAGGCGACCAGGAAAGTGGCAAACCTTTGATTGCCGTCCGCGGTGCGGCGGCATAATGTCTTTGTCACATCCATTCCCCGGATACGCGACGAGGGCGTCACGTCTCCATTAGGCGTTCGAGTTGGCTCAACCTGGATCCTTGAAATGAAAACCGAGAGCAAAGCCAAGAAATCGTTCGTCAAGCCGGCAGTGAAGAAGCACACGGCCATCGCCCAGATCGCCGGATCCGGCTATGGCAATTGTGTTTATGCGGCGTTGTGGAACGGCACCACGTATTACCATTGATTCCGCCGCATGCCGGCAGGAGCCTGTCGGGCTCCGTCCTCCCCGCGCTCCCAAGTAAATCGCCGAGCGATTTGCTTGCCCGCAAGGGCGCGCCCCAGCGCGTGTGCTCACTCCTAACAAACACCGCCGTGTTGAGGGCGGGTCTTGCCTCTCGAGCGAAATTGCCGGGGTCGGCCCGTTCGACCGGCTCAGGGCAGGCGTCCCCGGCTACAGGAGACAAGTCTATTGTAGCCGGCCGCGTTGAGGCCGGTCCTACCCGAGACAAAACAGGCCTTGCCGTGGTGCTGCATCGGCCTGGCGATGTCTGCATTTGACCCGGGGAGCATTTGGTACAAGTTGCGCCTGCTCGCTGCTCGTGCCGCCTCGCAAAAAGCGTGGCCGCGAGCGTGAGCCCCTCGACGGATTCGACAGGCTCACCGCCAGCAGGCTCGGGGCGGGCGAGTGGATGAACCTTCCGCTCGCTGGCGCTCGCGGCTACGTTCGTGTTTTCGGCCACAGTTCAGGTTAAACCGCTCCAGGGCGCCCAGTCCATCACCCCATGAAACCTCTGTTCGATCCCACCGTTGCCGCCGCGCACCTGGCGGCGGCCGATGAGCGTCTTGCGCTCGTGATTGCGCGCTCGGCAACCTGTTCTCTCCGGCCAAGGCGACTCGGCAGTCTGTTTAGCGTCTTGTTCCGGGCGATTGTTTTTCAGCAGCTCAACGGCAAGGCCGCGTCGACGATTCTTGGGCGGGTCGAAGCGCTGTTTCCGGGCAAGCGCGTCGAGCCGGCAGCCCTGCTCGCGATGTCCGAGGAGGCGTTGCGCGCCGCCGGACTCTCCCGCAACAAGCTCGCCTCGGTCCGCGACCTTGCGGCCAGGACGCTCGATGGCACGATTCCATCGCCGGCGGAGGCCCGCCAGCTAAGTGACGCCGAACTCGTCGCGCGGCTGACCGAGGTGCGTGGGATCGGTCCATGGACGGTTCACATGCTGCTGATGTTTGATCTTGGCCGGCCCGACGTCATGCCGGCTGGCGACTACGGCGTGCGCATGGGTTTCAAGAAACTCTACGGCAAACGAAGCGAGCCGTCTCCCAAGCAGATCGAACGTCACGCGGCGCGCTGGCAGCCGTATCGTTCGGTCGCGGCGTGGTATCTCTGGCGGGTTCACGAGATCGAGCTGCCGTAGGAAGATGCGTCGCGCTGTAGCCGGCCGCGTCGAGGCCGGCCCGGGATTTCGAACGAACGTGCCGGGGTCAGCGCCCCCGGCTACAGGAGACCGGTTCATTGTAGCCGGCCGCGTCGAGGCCGGCCCGGGATCTCGAACGAACGTGCCGGGGTCAGCGCCCCCGGCTACAGGAGACAGGTTCATTGTAGCCGGCCGCGTCGAGGCCGGCCCGGGATCTCGAACGAACGTGCCGGGGTCAGCGCCCCCGGCTACAGGAGACAGGTTCATTGTAGCCGGCCGCGTCGAGGCCGGCCCGGGATCTCGAACGAACGTGCCGGGGTCAGCGCCCCCGGCTACAGGAGACAGGTTCATTGTAGCCGGCCGCGTTGAGGCCGGCCCGGGATTTCGAACGAACGTGCCGGGGTCAGCGCCCCCGGCTACAGGAGACCGGTTCATTGTAGCCGGCCGCGTCGAGGCCGGCCCGGGATCTCCGAACGAACGTGCCGGGGTCAGCGCCCCCGGCTACAGGAGTCCGACCTGAGCATGGCCCGGAATTGCCGGCACCCAAAAAAAGAGGCGCCCGGGCGGGCGCCTCTGAAGACAAGGTCGGAATTGGAGCGGGAGCTTACTGCTCGAACTGCTTTTCCATCTCCTGGAGTTCCTTCGACTCGCGCTTGCTCTGCCAGATCGCCCAGGCGATCGTCGCGATGCAGGCGGCCCCGACCAGAAGACCGATCCAGACGGCGTGCTGAGTCTTGTCCGAGGGTTGGACCACGCAGTACTTCATGACCATGCCGAGGGCGAGCAGGCTGACCATGTTCATCACCTTGATGAGCGGGTTGATGGCCGGGCCGGCGGTATCCTTGAGCGGATCGCCAACGGTGTCGCCGGTGACCGCGGCCTTGTGGGCCTCGGAGCCCTTGCCGCCGTAAAGGCCGTCCTCGATCATCTTCTTGGCGTTGTCCCACGCGCCGCCGGCATTGGCCATGAACACGGCGAGGAGCTGGCCGACGAGGATCATGCCGGCGAGGAATCCGCCGAGCGCGTACGTGCCGAGAAGGAAGCCGACCGCGATCGGCGTCAGGATGGCGAGGAAGGCGGGGCCGATGAGCTCTTTCTGGGCGGTGGCGGTGCAGATGTCGACGACGCGGCCATAATCGGGCTTCTTCGTGCCGTTCCAGATGTCGGCGTCGCGGAACTGCACGCGGCATTCCTTGACGATGAGGAACGCGGCGCGGCCCACGGCGCGGATCAGCATCGAGCTGAAGAGGAACGGCACGGCGCCGCCGATCAGGAAGCCGATGAACACCATCGGGTGGGCGACGGTGAGCTTGCCGGCCTGTCAAGATACTCGCTCGTCTTCATCAGGCTGATCTTGTCTTCGCTGCCCACCGCGATGACGGCGATGAAGGAGGCGAAGAGCGAAACGGCGGCGATGACGGCGGAGCCGATGGCGATGCCCTTGGTCTCGGCCTTGGTGGTGTTGCCCACCGCGTCGAGGTCGGCGAGGATCTGGCGGGCGCGCTTGTAGCTGCCCGGTTGTTCCTTGTCCATCTCCTCCTCGTCGTAACCCATTTCGCCGATGCCGTTGGCGTTGTCGGCCACCGGGCCGAAGACGTCCATGGAGATCGTGTTGCCGGTCAGGGTGAGCATGCCGATGCCGGTCATGGCCACGCCATAGGCGACGAACAGCGGAGGCGTGCCGGCGTAGCAGAGGTACGGAGAAGAGGATGGCGGTCGCGATGACCATGACCATGGCGACGGTGCTCTCGTAGCCGACCGCGAAGCCCTGGATGATGTTGGTGGCGTGGCCGGTCTGGCAGGCCTTGGCGAGGCTCTTCACCGGCGCGTGGGTGGTGTGCGTGTAGTAGCTCGTGACCTTGTTGAGGGCGATCGCGAGGATGACGCCGATGAAGCAGGTGATCGCGGGGCGCATGTCGAGTCCGGCGATGCCGAGATTGGCCCAGAAGGGCAGTTGGGCGGGATCGCCGTTCGGGAAGCCCGCGGCGACAGTCGCGTTGCCCGCGAGGTACTCGGCGTTGAAGCGAAGATAGCCGAGGCCCAGGGCGATGAAGCCCACGACCGAGATGATCGAACCAATCCAGAAGCCGTTGTGCACGCTCTTCAGCGCGGTGTCGGAAGTATCGTTCCGCCCGGCCTTCACCGTGTAGGTGGAGATGATCGAGCCAAGGACGCCGATGCCGCGGACGAGCAGCGGGAAGATGACGCCCTTGTGGCCGAAGGTCGCGAGCCCGAGGATCATGGCGGCGACGATGGTGACTTCATAGCTCTCGAAGATGTCGGCGGCCATACCGGCGCAGTCGCCGACGTTGTCGCCGACGTTGTCAGCGATGGTGGCGGCGTTGCGGGGGTCGTCCTCGGGGATGTTCTTCTCGATCTTGCCCACAAGGTCGGCGCCGACGTCAGCGGCCTTGGTGTAGATGCCGCCGCCGACGCGCATGAAGAGTGCGAGGAGGGTGCCGCCGAAGCCGAAGCCCAGCAGCGCCTCGTAGGCCTGTTCACCGTAGGCGATAAAGATCAGGGTGCCACCGAGGAGTCCGAGTCCGTCGGTGAGCATGCCGGTGACGGTGCCGGTGCGGTAGCCGAGCTGCATGGCCTCGCCGTAGGAGTAGCGGGCGGCGGCGGCGACGCGAAGATTGCCGGTGGTGGCGAGGCGCATGCCAACGAAGCCGACCAGCCAGCTGAACAGGGCACCGACGGCAAAAGCGCCGGCGCGGCCGAACTTGAACGCACCGAGGTCACTCTGCGTCGTGAAGTAGAGGATGACCGTGATGACGAGAATGAGCGGCCCGATCTTGCGGAACTGCGCGGCCAGGTAGGCGTCG
>CAWDQK010000014.1:0-16364 GCA_963804395.1 uncultured Verrucomicrobiae bacterium
CCCCGGTGATGAACGAGCGGTCGCGGTTTGAAGCGCAGGCTTCGAGCCTGCAATCGATGCATCCAGGGATGGTTGCGCTACGTTCGGAATCGCCATCGATCGGGAGATGCGCCCAGCCTAGAGTAGGTCGGGCTGAGGAGGTAGATTGAACGGCGCATGTTCCGATCGACCGCGCCGGGGGCGGTGGTCGATTGCCCTCAACAGCCGTCCGGGCGTTCCATTTCGCCTCAATCGCCTGTGCTCACCGGTCCGGCAGGACGCGGATCTTGACGTTGCGGAACGAGACTTCGCTGCCGTGTTCCTGGAGCAGGATGTGGCCGTCCGGCCATTCGCCAAACCCGGGGATGTTGTGAAATTTGCTGGACGCAACGAGCCGGCGGAACTCCGGCGAGCCGCGCTCAAACTCGACGGTCTTGCTGCCGTTGAGCCAGAACTCGACGTGTTTGCCCTGCGAGAGAATGCGAGCGTGATTCCATTCGCCCGGCGGGAAACACCGCTTGTCCTTGGGCGGCGGCAGCAGATCGTAAAGCGAACCCACGGTACGGTTGCCATCACGCCCAAGTTTCGCGTCCGGATGGAGCATGTCATCCAGGATTTGAAACTCCATCCCAATGGCTGAGCCGACGGCAGTCTTTTGGCCGGTCTTGCCGTCAATCGGCGCAAGGTTTGGCTGGACGAAAATCTTGATTCCGCTGTTGCAGCCGGGCGTCATCCTGAAATCCGCCACCAGTTCAAAGTTGGCGTAGCGTGCGCGGGTGATGATATCGCCGCCCCCAGCGGATTCTTCGCCGCTATTTTCATGCACGGTCAGCACGCCGTCGCGAATCGTCCAGCCGTGAGACGGAAAATCCTCCGACTTCGCGCTTCGCCAGCCGGCCGTTGTTTTGCCGTCCCAGAGCAACTGCCAGCCAGCCGCCCGTTCCTGCGGGGTGAGCGTGTTGGGTGCGGCGGAGCCGGCTGCTCCACCATCCGCCGCCTGAGAGAGGCTGGCGATGGCTACGAGGCCGGCGATGATGGCGAGCACCAGAGCAAGCCCGCTGGTTCGGATGATCGGGAGGTTCATAAAAGCCAGGAGTTAAAACGCGATTTTGCCGGGGACGGGAGGAGATCTGTAGCCGGGGGCGCCTTGGCCCGCCGTAGCCTCGCGCGAAGGCGGCCGACCCCGGCGGGTTCGGCCGGCCTCAGCGCGGCCGGCTACAATGTGGGCTGTTTCTTGGGAGACGAGAGGAGATCTGTAGCCGGGGGCGCCTTGGCCCCGGCGGGTTCGGCCGGCCTCAGCGCGGCCGGCTACAATGTGGGCTGTTGATTGGGTTCGCTCATGGAGCGTCCGGTTCAGACGGTCGGCTCCCAGCCCGGTTCGTATTCGCGCGTCCACAGTTTGGCCGCCTCCGGGTCGCCGATGATATGGCCGTTGGCCGGATCAACCTGCAGGCTGCGCCCGGTGCGCTGGGCGATGTTGCCCAGTTGACCCAGCGCGGTGCTGCAATGCCCCTGCGCAATGGGCGCGTTGAGTTTCGTGTTACCCCGGATGGCCTCAACGAAGTTCAGCGCGTGCTGATCGTTGAGCCCGGGATCCGCGCTGTTGGCAAGGTTGGCCTTCCTGGTGGGATCCTCGCCGACCGTCATGAGCGGCTGGTTGTCGAGGTCATACACCGTGTACGTGCCGCCGCCGTCGTAATCGATCGTTCCCCGGCTGCCGTAGAAGACAATCCCGTTGGCCTTGTAACCGGGAGCGCCGTAGGTGCTGCACGAGCGGCCAAACCACGAGATGCCGCGGTCGGGCCCGTATTCGAGCTGGATCTCCTGCGTGTCTGGCGCCTCCCAGTCGTCGAGGCCCACATCGTGCCAGCGCCCGCCAAACGAGCTGACCTTGGTCGGGAACGTCACGCCCATGGCCCAGCGGGCCACGTCGAGCAGATGAACCCCGTTGTTGAGGGCCTCGCCCGTGCCCCAGCGCCAGAACCAGTGCCAGTTGTAGGGATGGACATTGTCACGATAAGCCGTGCGCGGGGCCGGGCCCTGCCACAAATCCCAGTCCAGCTCGGCGGGCGGCGCGATGACCTTGCCGAATCCGATGGGCGGCCGCCGGCGGGAATAGAAACATTGGGCCAGGAAAAGGTGGCCGATCTTCCCCTCGTGGATCTGGCGAACCATCGACTGGACGTTGGCTATGGAGCGGCGCTGGCTGCCCATTTGCACCAGGCGCTGATACTTGTCAGCAACTTCGACGATAATCTCGCCCTCGCGGGGATTGTGGCTGCACGGTTTTTCCACATAAACGTGCTTGCCGGCTTTGGCGGCCAGGATCGCCATCGGCGCATGCCAGTGGTCCGGCGTCGTGACCAGCAGCGCGTCCACGTCCCGGTCTTCGAGCACGCGCCGGAAATCCGTCTCCATCTTCGGCGCCTTGCCCTGGGCTCGTTCGGCCACGGCCGCCGCCGGGGCGAGCGAGCGCCGGTTGACGTCAATCACGTATTTGAACTCCACGCCCGGCAGCGCGGCAAACTTGTTGATGAGCTCAATGCCCCGGCCGCTCGCGCCCGGGCCGCCGGTGCGCACGCCCGCGACGGCGAGCACCACCTTGTTGCCGGCCGACTCGGCCGCCCGCAGCGCACTGCGCGGCAGCAGGGCGACGGCGGCGCCAGCGGTGAGGGACGACGCGAGGAATTGGCGACGTGATAGTGGTTTGTTCATGGAATGAACTCCTTTTTTCGATCGCCGTGTCTGCAATCAGGCCATTGAGCTCAGCCGTAAATATGCAAAAACCGCGACGTTCACTCGTAGACCAGATTTCGTCAGGTGACCGCGTAGGAAGCCCGCTCGCGGGCGAATGTTCCCTCGGAATCCTCCTTCGCCGGGCCTTCGGAGGACAGGTCGCGAGCACGTGTCCGCCGTAGCTTCAGCGAAGGTGGAAGCGCGCTTCCTACAATTTGAATGGATCCAGCTCAGTTGGTGAGGCTTTTCAGATAGGCCAGGGTTTGCGGCACCTGGGTGGCGGTGTTCGGACTTTCGTCCTCGATGTAGTAATGCTGCACGCCGGCCCGCCTGGCGGCCTTCAGGATCGCTGGCAAATCAAGCTGGCCGGTGCCCAGCGCGACGTCGTTCTCGACGGCAGTCTTGCCGCTGAAGTCGCCTTTTACCCCCCGTCTGAGATCTTTCAAATGCATCAACTTAAAGCGTGAACGATATTTCTCCAGCAGTTGCGCCGGATTTGCGCCGGGCAGGTATGCCCACAGGATGTCCAATTCGAAGCTGACGTCCTGCGGATTGGTCCCGGCCATCAGCACATCGAACAGCGTGCCTTCACCCTGCGGGACAAATTCGTAACCGTGGTTATGATAGCAGAAAGTCAAACCCCGTTCGCGCAGCTGCCTGCCGACGCGGTTGAATTCCGCCGCCGTCTTTTCGGCGAGCTCAAGGGTGAAGGGCTGCCGGTTGGGCAGCCACGCGACCCGCACGAATTTGGCGCCCAGCACCGCCGCATTTCGCGCGACCTCGTCGGTCTGGTTGAGGAGATCGTCATAACTCACCCCGAAGGATGAGCAGAACATGCCCCGCTCATCCAGCAGCCGGCGCAGGTCCGCCGCGGTCCGGCCAAACAAGCTGGAGAACTCCAGGTCGGTGATGCCGAGAGCCTTGATCTTGTCGAGCGTGCCGGGCACGTCCCGCTTGAATTCCTCGCGGTAGGTGTATGACACCATGCCCGGGGCTTGCGCCAACAGCGGCTCGGCCCGGACGCCGCTGCCAAGACCGAAGCCTGCTGCTAACAGGATGAACGAACTGGCGACGCGATTCATTCGAATCATAAACGGATCCGGTTGTTGGTTTCTCGCTTGCGGCGCTGCGGAAAGCGGCACCACTGGGCAGAGTCGTGGATGATGGCGCGAGCGATTCCCGTCACGGGTGTGCTTGCGCCCTGGCCGGGCGCGACCCAGACGATGCGGAAGGTGAGTTCCTGCAACACGCGACGAAAACTGACTTCGCGCTTTCCGATGGTCAACTTCTGTCTCGCCCCGGATCGCTCAAGGGGAAGCCATGCATGGTCTTTTGTTTTGGCACACGGTTAACGAATGACGCGCAGGCAGGCAGCGGGATTTGAGTGGAGGCATTCAAAGACTTGTTTGAGGGGAAGCGCGGGAAAGTGAATCGGAGTCAGGGCGAGCAGGGCGTTGCGCAGGAGGGCGAGATTGGCGAGTGCGCGTGGGTTGCGGGTACGGGATCGGTCCTCGCCCCAGAGACTGTCGCGACGCCAGTGGTTGCGGATCTCCACTCCGGCCCAATGACCGCGGATGAGTTCCTGCCATTGCTCCGACGAGCGTTCGGCCGGCTCCAAAGAAGAGAGATAGAATCGGGTTTCAGTGGTGGTTTTGCCGGTCTTCTTGGTAAATACCTCACTGCGCACCACGACGATACTGCGGGCACCGGCAAAGCCGGCGGCATCCGGTTCTATGGGGAAGGCGTGCAGGCTGCGTTGTTCCGCGCGGCCATGCCCGGTGCAGTTTTGGAAAAAAAGGGGGTGTCCTCCAATGCGTTGAAGGCCTTGGCCTGCTGGAGCAGGGAGGGCTGGTTGCCCTTGATCTGGAGCAGGTAATCGCCGCCTTTGCCCACGATGGTGCTGGCCGTCTGTTTCTGACAATGGAGGGGATCGGAAGCCATGAAGGGGTCACGAGTTGACTCTTGACAGGAATCTATCCTCCCGGACAATGTGTCACCTATCCTCTTGGATCGGACCAGGCGGCCAATTTCCCGTATCGGCGATTGTGCGTTCACAGCGTCGCTGTTTGCTGGGTGCATTGCGGATCGCCAAGGCTTGCTCCCTGACGGAGTCCGACGCGCGGCTAATAGAACAGATTCCGGTCGAGGCTGCGGTATTGGATGGCTTCGAGGAGATGGTTGGCGGCGATGGAGTCGGCGCCGGCGAGATCGGCGATGGTGCGCGAAACCTTGAGGATGCGGTCGTAGGCGCGGGCCGACAGATGCAGTTCCTCCATCGCCTGCTGCAACATGCGTCCGAGCGTGGAGTCGATCGCGCAGTGCGTGCGAATCTGTGCATGCGTCATGCGCGCGTTCGAGCGCGTCCGCGTGCCCGTGAAGCGCGCGTGCTGGCGCGACCGCGCGGCCTCAACGCGACTGCGGATGGCCGCGGACGATTCCCCGGGGTCGGCCCGGCGCAATTCCTCGACTGTCAGGGCCGGCGCCTCGACGTGAAGATCGATGCGATCCAGCAGAGGCCCGCTGATGCGCGCGCGGTAGCGCTGGATCTGGGTCGGCGTGCAGCGGCATTCATGCCGGGGGTCGCCGAGGTAGCCGCAAGCGCAGGGATTCATGGCAGCGACCAGCATGAAGCCGCACGGCAGCGTCACCTTGCCGGCGCTGCGGGAAATCGTCACCTGTCCGTCCTCCAGCGGCTGGCGCATCACTTCGAGGGCGGAGCGCTTGAATTCCGGCAGTTCGTCGAGAAAAAGGACGCCGTGGTGGGCGAGGGAGATCTCGCCGGGACCGGGAATGGCGCCGCCGCCGAGCAGGCCGACATCGGAAATGGTATGGTGCGGCGAGCGGAATGGCCGGCAGAGAAAGGGCAGTCCGTCGGTGAGGGTGCGGCCCGCGGCCGAATGGATGTTAAGCACCTCGAGAAACTCATCGAGCGACGGCTGGGGCATGATGGTGGGGATGCGCTTGGCCACCATCGATTTTCCGGCGCCAGGCGGGCCCAGCATCAGGAGGTTGTGCGCGCCTGCGACCGCGACCTCAACGGCGCGGCGCAATCCCTGCTGTCCCTTGACCTCGGAGAAATCGCCGCCGGGCTCGTCGTTGACCCCGTGGGTGGCCCGGTAGGCCGTCGTCCCGCCGGGCAAAGGAGTCAATTCGATCTCGCCGGCAAAGAAACGATAGGCCTCGTCGAGGGTATGCACCGGATAGACTGCGAGCCCTTCCACGAGCGCCGCCTCCGCGGCGGCCGCCGGTGGGAGGAGCACGCCGCGTTTGTGGAGATCCCGGGCGAGCAGGGCCATGGCGAGCGCGCCCCGCATTGGCTGGATGGCGCCCGACAGACTGAGCTCTCCGGCGATCAGGAAATCGGAGAAGCGGTCGTCGTTGAGCTGGCCGGTGGCGCGCAGCACGCCGAGGGCGATGGGCAGGTCGTAGATCGGACCCTCCTTCCGGAGGTCGCCTGGAGCGAGATTGATAGTGGTCCGGGAGCGCGGCATGTGGAGGCCGCTGTTGTGGAGCGCGGAGAAGACGCGGTCCTCCGATTCCTTGACCGCCGCATCGGGCAGGCCGACAAGAATCAGGACCGGGAGGCCGGCCTCGCCGGTGTTGACCTCGACGAGCACGGGTTCGGCTTCGATGCCCTGCAACGCCGCGGAATGGATGGTCGCAAGCATTGAATGATAATTTCGCAAACAGAGTATGGAGACTTTGGTGGTCAAGCAAGCTCTCAGACTCAACTGGAGAGATATTTCCAGGATCTGTTTGCGACTGATGGAGCCGTCTCGACAAGGTTGGGAGGCCTGGCTGGCGGCGGAACCGTAGCGGAGCCGCGTCCGGCTCCGGCGGCGCGGGACGTCGCGCCGCTACTCGCAAGCGCTTCGACTCATCTGGAGGACGCAGAGTCCGACAGGTTGCTCAGGCGGGCAGCGGCAGCCGGATGCGGAACGTCGTGCCCACGCCCTTCCTGGACTCAAAGGTGATCTCCCCGCCATGGGCTTCCACGATTCCCTTCGCAATCGCGAGTCCGAGTCCGGTGCCGCCCCGTTTTCCATGGCTCGTGAACGGCTGGAACAGGCTGCTCCAAATGACCTTGGGAATCCCCGGCCCGTTGTCGCGCACGGTGAGTTCGCACAGGTCGCGGACGCGGCGGGCCGTGAGGACGATGGCAGCTTCGGGGTTGCCGGCCAGGGCTTCGATCGCGTTGGAGAGGAGGTTTTGCAAGACCCGGATCATGCGGTCATGATCGATCACCGCCACCAGTTGGGCGGAGGCGCGGACCCGGACCGCAATGCCGGCGTTGCGCAGCGCATCGGTATTAAGCAAGAGCAGGTCGGCGAACAGCTCGCGCATCGGCACCGGACGGCGGTCCAGAATGGAATTGCCCCTGGCGTACTGCAGGACGTCCTCCACCATCGAGCTCATGCGACGAAGCTGGCGGGAAATCGTGTCGCACGCCTGCCGGGTCGCCTCGTCGTCGGAGCGTTTGGTGATCGCGCCGAGCGCGAGCTGGACGGAGGTGACCGGGCTGCGGAAATCGTGGAGGAAGCTGTTGGCCATCTCGCCGATGAGGGTGATCCGTTCCTTGCGGATGACCTCCTGGACGAAGCGGGAATTGGTGTCGCGCAGGTTGGAGATCACCCGCACAAACAGCGCCATCGTGGTCTCCCACGGGCACTGGCTCAGCACTTCCAGGAAGACCGCGCGGGGCAGCACCGCCGCGTGGACCTCGGTCTGGGCGAAGGCGCGGGCGCTCCGGCCGCTGCCGTCGAGGACTCCGAGTTCGCCGATGTAGTCGTCTTCGCTGGCGTAGGCGAGGGTGTGGTAGTGGTCGGCGCTCGAATGCTTGAGGATCTCCACCCGGCCCGACAGCACCAGGCAGATGGAATCGGAAGGATCGTTCTCCTCAAAGATGATCCGCCGGGCCGGATAGGTGACACGCCGCGCCGCCCGGGCCAGCCGCCGGGCCTGGGCGGGCGGGAAGTTGCGGAAGAAACGGTGTTGCAGCAATTCCATCGGTCGCTTTGCGGATTTTGGCTAGAGCTGGACGGAAAGGCCGATCTCAATGACCTGCATGGGCTGAGTTTTGTAATAATCCTTAACTGGGCGCGCATTGCGACTCAGAAACGCATCGAGCGGACTGGTGCCGATGTCGCCGAACACGACACCCAGCGGGCCGACCGTCAGGGCAATCTGCGCCGACCGGGCGGGGGAGGCAGGTTCCGGCGAACTCATGAACGGGGGATCTTCAAGGATATCGCGATCCTCTCCAAGCAGTATTTGCGCGGCCCGCCTTCGCCGGACGCATCTGCCAATTGACGGTAAAGCAGGCTGGAAGCCTGCGCTACGTCCGGAAAACGCCCTCAACCACCGTCAATCGGGAGAGGCGGCCCGCCTTCGCGGACTTGCGATGACCAGGCGAATTGATCCACGACTTTCAGCGCGAAGCTGTCGACAATGGTCGCAAAAAAACCACGATCCGCGGCATGAGCATCCAATGGCAGGCGGCCAGGCAGTATCGGGATATCTTGTATCACAAGGCGGAGGGCATCGCGAAGGTGACCATCAACCGCCCGGAGAAGCGCAACGCGTTCCGGCCGGAGACCGTCGCCGAGATGGGCGACGCCTTCGCGGATGCCCGGGAGGATCCGACGATCGGCGTCGTGCTGCTCACCGGGGCGGGTCCGCACACGGACGGCAAGTACGCCTTCTGCTCGGGCGGCGATCAAAGCGTGCGCGGTCCCGGCGGCTATGTCGGGGCGGACGGCGTGCCGCGGCTCAATGTGCTCGATCTGCAGAAGCTCATCCGTTCGATGCCCAAGGTCGTCATCGCGCTCGTGGCGGGCTATGCGATCGGCGGCGGCCACGTGCTGCACCTGGTGTGCGACCTGACCATCGCCGCCAGCAACGGCGTCTTCGGCCAGGTCGGCCCCCGGATGGGAAGCTTCGACGGCGGTTTCGGCGCGAGCTATCTCGCCCGAATCGTCGGGCAGAAGAAGGCGCGCGAAATCTGGTATCTATGCCGTCAATACAACGCCCGCCAGGCGCTGGCCATGGGCCTGGTGAACGCCGTCGTGCCGGTGGCGCAGCTGGAGGCGGAGGGCGTGAGATGGGCCCGCGAGATCCTGCAGCACAGCCCGCTGGCCATCCGGTGCCTCAAGAGCGCCTTCAACGCCGAGGTCGACGGGCAGGCGGGGCTGCAGGAGCTCGCCGGCAACGCCACGCTGCTCTACTACATGACCGAGGAGGCGAGGGAGTTCCACCAGGCCCAGCGCGAAAAGCGCGCGCCCGATGCCCGGAAGTTCCCCTGGCGGCCCTAGCCAACCGTCGAACCGGCGGTCCTCCGGTTGGCTGAGGAAAAATGGCGCGGCCATTTTTCAAAGCGACGCGGAGGCAAGCCGCCAAATGGGGCGGTTTGACCTGAACTGCAGCCGGGAACGCAAACGTAGCTGCGAGCGTGAGCGAGCGGAAGAGGCGTCCACTCGCTCACGCTCGCGGCCGCATTTCTTGTGGAACCACGCTAGTTCTCCGTGTTGATCACCACGTGAGGCTCGTCCACCTGCAGCGGCTCCCAGCGCGATTTGAGGCTGTCGAAGGTGGCGTCGGCGATGTAGAGGCTGCCCAGCAGGCTGGCATTGCGGAGCCGGCAGCGCGTTCGCGCGGTGGCTTCGGGGCACTGCAGGGCGTAGAGCCGGCAGGCGGCCCCGGAGGAGGCGGCGCGCTGGCGGGCGGTGTCGCGCGAGGCGCGGGACCAGAAGCCGTAGTCGAGGACCACGTCCACGCCGCAGCGGACGACGCGGACCCACTGGTCGTCGAGCAGGGCGAAAACCCGTTCGAGCCGTTCGGCAAACTGGTCGGCCGGCGGATCCTCACCGTAGAGCCGCACCATCCATTCATCGGGGTTGAAGCGCACGCCGTTGACCTCCTCCGTCAGCTTCTTCGCGAAGGTCGTCTTGCCGGCCCCAATGTAGCCGTGGATCAGATGGGCGGTGGGCATGGATGCGGAGACATTTGCCAAAGCCGGAAGATCCCAGAATCGTTCGACCGGAGCTGAGGATCCAAGACGCCATTCTGTCAGCCACGAAAGGAAGCTCGCGAGGGGGTAGCTGCGAGCGCGAGCGAGCGGTCCTGGGATTTGCCTGCCGCTCGCTGGCGCTCGCAGCTACAGTCCAGAAGCCACTCGCTTGCGTTCGCAGCTACGGAGAGTGCCTTTCACTGAACGGTCAGGGCGGCTTTCAGGTAATCAGCCGAGGACCGGCCGACCATGACCTCGAATTCGCCCGGCTGCACCACCGGCTTCAGATCCATGCCCAGGGCGGCGAGCTTCTCGGGATCGAGCACGAAGCTCACGGTTCTGGTCTCACCCGGGGCGAGTGAAACGCGCGCAAAATCCTTGAGCTCCATGACCGGGCGGGTGGGCAGGCTGACGGTCTTGTGAATGTACAGCTCCACAATCTCGTCTCCGGCCATCGACCCGGAATTGGTCACATCAACTGATATGCGAGTGCTGCCATCGGCCGCGATCTCTTGCGGCGCGACTGTGAGATTTCGATAGGCAAACGTCGTGTAGCTCAGGCCAAAGCCAAAAGGGAAGAGCGGCGTGGAATCGGTCGCCACGTACTCGCGGTACCGGCTGGGCTTGTGGTCGTAGTAGCAGGGAAGCTGCCCGACCGAGCGGGGAATCGTCACGGTCAGCTTGCCGCTGGGATTGACCTTGCCGAACAAGACATCCGCGACGGCGCGCCCCGTCTCCTGGCCGAGATACCAGCACTCGATGATGGCGGAAGCCCGGGCCTTGAGTTCGTTGGTCGACAGCGGGCGGCCATTGATGAGCAACACCGCAACGGGCTTGCCGGTTGCGAGCACGGCCTTGGCCAGATCGTTCTGCTGGCCGATCAGGTCCAGCGTGTCAGCGTCGCCCAGATGGTCTTCGCTCCAGGCTTCGCGGTCGAGCAGTTCGTTGTTGCCCAAAACCAGCACCACCGCGTCGCATTGCCGGGCCACCGAGACGGCCTCGGCGATCCGTTTCCGGTCGGCGGCCGGGTCACTCAGGACCGGGTTCTCATTCACGCGCCAGTCGCAATCTTTGTTCAGAGTCAGCTTGCAGCCTTCGGCGTATCGAACGGTGAACCGGCCGGCGGCGAACTCCTTGAGGCCGTCGAGCACGCTCACTCCGTGCATGGGCACGGCTGAATAGCCGCCGAGGTGAATGGCGGCGGCGTTCGGCCCGATGACGGCGAGCGACTTGATCTTCGTCACGTCAAAGGGCAGCACCCGCGGCTCATTCTTCAACAGCACCATCGCTTCTTCCGCCGCCTTCCGCGCCAGGGCCTGGTGTGCGGGATCGTGGGCAATCTGCTCGAGGCTGGTCGGCGTCGGCGTACGGATTCTCGAACAGCCCGCAGGTGAGTTTGACCCGGAGGACGGCGCGGGCGGCACGGTTGACATCGCTTTCGGAAACCTTGCCTGCCCGGACCGCGTCGGCGAGTTTCCCGAAGGCGTTCTTGCTGCTCAAGTCATAGTCGAGCCCGGCCTTGATCGCCAGGATGCCGGCCTCGTCCGGTCCGGCCGCGGCCAGGTGATTCTCGGACACGACATCGAGGCCGCCGCCGTCGCTCATGACGAATCCATTGAAGCCCCATTCGTTGCGCAGGATGTCGGTCAGCAACTTCCGGTTCACATGGTTGGGAATGCCGTCCCACTCGTTGTAGGAGGCCATGACCGCCTGGGCATGCCCGCGTTTGACCGCGATTTCGAACGGATAGAGATGCGTCGAGCGAAACTCGCGCTCCGAGTAATTGACGGGAGCAATGTTGCGCCCGCCCTCGGGCTGACCGTGGCCGGCAAAATGCTTGAGGGTGACAGCGACGTGGTGCGAATCGATCGGGATGTCGCGGCCCTGGAGCCCTGAGATCGCGGCCAGACCAATGCGCGACACCAGATAGGGATCCTCGCCATAACACTCCTCGGTCCGGCCCCAGCGCGGATCGCGCGCCAGATCCAGCACCGGCGAAAGCACCTGGCGGGTGCCCCGCGCGCTGGCGTCCAGGGCGGCGACGGTGAACACCTGCTCGACGAGCGCGGTGTCCCACGTGCTGCCGAGCGCAATTGCCTGGGGAAAGCTGGTCGCGCCGGGCATCATGAAACCATGCAGCGCCTCGCCAAAGAAGAAGACTGGAATGCCCAGCCGCGTCTTCTGGGCCATGTAGCGCTGCAGACTGCTGATCCGCTGGGCGAGCTGCCGCGGCGGCAGGGTGAAGCCGCCTTTCTTGAATGCCGGAAGATTGAAATAGGAGCCGGCGCCGATCTGCAGTTTTGCGGCATCGGTCCCCCCGACAAAATTACCCTGGTCGTTCCACGCCAGGGGATCCTCCCCAAGGCAGTTCTGAAGCTGCGCGACCTTCTCCTCCAGGCTCATTCGGGCGAGCAGATCGTCGAGCCGCTGCTCGATCGGCAGCGCCGGGTTCTTGTAGGCCTCCTGGCTGAGGGCGCGACCGGCGAGAAGGAGGATGAGGGAAAAGGCGGCGAGGCGTTTCATGGCGGTTGGTGGTTTCTGAATCTCCAGGAAACGTTTGACAATGGCGAAGCGCGCGGCTGACGGCTTCGGATTCGCAGCCGTTGCCGCGATCCGCGGTTGATGCAGATCGGAACTGAGCCGCGGATAGCGCGGATGCCGCAGATGAGATGATCCAAATGAGCTGCAAAACGGACACGGGACGCGGGCGGAGGATGCCGCTTTGTTCTCGGGCGATGTAACGTAATGTGTTACAAAGCCGGCGGGCCGGCCGGCGCGATTGCCCGGTGACCGATTCCACGGCAAATCCGGGCACGACGCTGGGTAGCCGGATCTATTTCCCGAGCCGGTAGATTGCGTAACTCACCGCCGGGACCTCGATCCACACTTCGGCTTGTTGCCGGATATAACCGAGTTCCCCGCCTGCGAGCAGGTCGCGCCGGCGGTCGGGCACCGCGAGGGGAAACTGCGCGACAGCCGGTTCGGACGAGGGATTGAATGCGATGAGCAGGACGTCTTCGCCGCTGGCCCGAGCATAGACGAATGGACAGCCGTTCTTCCGGGAATAAAGCGGCACGAACTCGGCGTAGGCCGCCAGGGCCGGCTCAGAGTGCTTCAACGCGATGAGCTTTCGCACCCGATTCAGCAGCGAATCTGGATCGCGTTCCTCGGTGGCGACGTTGGGCGCGTCAGCGGCCGGATCGACGGGCAGGTACAGGTGCGCCGGGTCGGCGCTGGAAAACCCGAGGTTCTTGCCGGCCGTCCACTGCATCGGCGTGCGGGCTCCGGCGCGCGGCTTGTAGCAACCCTCGATTTGCGGCAGGCCGTCGAGCTGCCGCATCCCAATTTCGTTGCCATAGTAAATGAACGGCACCCCCGGCATCGTCAAACCGAAGGCCATGATCATCTCCAGTTCATCGGCCGTCCGGTTCGTGTTGAGCCTGGCAATGTCGTGGTTTCCCAGGGGTAGCGTGATATAGCCCTTGGCGCGCGTCGCGTTGAGGCTGTGCCGGTAATCGCCCAGAAAACGGGTCACGTCGCCCTTGCCCTCGCGATCGAAGAAGCTGTGCCCCTCGGACAACCCGTTGAGAATCCGCCAGCTTTCCTTCTGGTACAGGTCGTTGAAGCTATCAATCCAGTGGAGGAAGCAGGCGTTGAAGGCGGAATCCAGCGCGTCCTGTGGCGCAGACCATTCGGCGACTGTGAAGGCCTGTGGGTAGTCCGAGCGCAGAATCTGCCGGACCTCCCGCCAGTAGCCCTTCGTAGCCTGGCGGGGATCGCCGCCCTTGACCAGCGCGCTCGCCATGTCGGCGCGAAAACCATCGGCACCCATGTCCAGCCAGAAGCGCATGACCTTCTTCATTTCGGCGCGCAGCGCCAGGACGTCCGGATGGTCGGTTGGAAGCTGCCAGGGTTTGGCAGGATCGGGCCTGCCATAGCCGTAGTTGAGGGCCGGTTCCGACCAGAAGAAGTTGCTCAGAAAGTTGCCGTTGCGCCGGCCGTAGCCGTGGACCCAGAGGTTTCCCCGCTCGAACTTCCACGAATTGTCCGTCCAGATGTACCAGTTTGAAAACCGGCTGGGCGTTTGTTCGCAGGAAGCGATGAACCAGGGATTGTCGATCGCAGTATAGCTGATGACGTAATCGAACAATACCTTCAAGCCGCGCCGGTGGGCTTCAGCGAAAAGCCGGCGGGCATCGTCGTTCGTGCCGTAGCGCGGCGCCACCCGGTAGTAATCCCGGATGTCGTAGCCGGCGTCGTTGAAGGGCGAGTCGAAGAACGGATTAAGCCAGATGGCGTCAACGCCGAGGCTCTTCACATAATCCAGCTTGGCGATGATACCCGGCAGATCGCCGATCCCGTCACCGTTTGAGTCGTAAAAGGTCTGCGGATAAATCTGGTAGACCACCCCGTGGTGCACCCACGACGGGCAGTCGGGAATGACATCCTGACCGGTAATGGCACCGTCCGCGGCATGCAGACTGGTGCCGGACAGGATAATCGAGGCAATGAGACCGGCGAGGATCGAGCGGAGCAGGGCAGGCATGGGATTCGTGGTTTCCTTCCCAGTTCGACCGTACGGTTTGCTGCTGGAGAGACCACCCAATTCCGCGGCCGGAGGGCGGTTGGCCATGCCGAAGCCCAGGCGGGGCCGGCATCTGTAGCCGGGGGCGCCTGCCCTGAGTCTGCTTGCGGTGTCGCAGGCCCTGAGCCCGTCGAATGGGAGCCTGTCGAACCCGCCGAACGGGCTGACCCAGGCAGCCGGCCTGCCGGGCCGTAGCCTCGCACGAAGGCCAGCCTCAACGCGGCCGGCTACAGTTGCGCTGTCGCCGCCGGATCGTTTGCGGTGCCCTTCGAGCCTGAGTCCGGCGCCAAGCCGGTCCGGGGGAAGACTCCAGTCAGGGCACTGCCGGGTTGCCGCCCGTGGGCCGCAGCGTGTACGTCGAAACCCGCTCGATGGTGTGACCGGCTTCCAGGGTGGTGAGCGGTCCGAGCATCTCGAGTTCAACGTAGGGCAGCGGATCGGAGTTGGTATAGACTTCCGCGCTGCTGCCTTCGTCGGGATATTTTCCTCCCGGAACGAGTGCGGAATCGATCTGCAGCACTTCGTTCTGTCCGACCCACACCAACGTTCCGGAACGGGGCCCCGATCTTATGCTTGGCCTGCGGGTCGCGGGCCAGGATCAGGCGCCGGGCCGCGTGCCGGAGACTTGGAGGCGCGGCTTCAGACAGCAGGCTGTAGCCAGTGCCGGGGCCGGAGGATTCCGGGAGCATAAAACTTACTTCGACCGGATCCTTCAATTGAGTGATGACCCATACGCTGATCTCGCCGGGCGCTCCCGTCTGTTTCTCAAAGGTCGTCGTTATCGTCATGATTGGCCGGTTCGGATCGAGTTCCACCCGCCTGCGAACACAAATCCCGAAGCCGCGATCGACGGGCGAAACCAGGGTCACGGCGGTTCCGTTGACGACAGCGGTCGTCGGCAGCCCGTCAAAGCCGGCAGGCGGCGGCCAGAGATTCCCGGCAAAATGCGCCCACGCGCTCTGCGGGGCCGGCCAGGCTTTGTCGCCACCATAGTTTGCCCATCCGTTCGAATCGGGCGCCAGGCGTTTGCCGCCGAATTCGGGATGCTCCCAGAATGGCCCGTCCGACCTGCCGGCCAGCCGGAACTGCATGACCCGGCCGGCTGCGGGGACGATCACCGCTTCCACGAGTCCGTTGCCGAGCAAGATGCTGTCGGGCCACCCGCAGTAGTCGATCGGCCGGACGATGACCTGCCCCAGGTGCTGCGGAGCCGGGTCATCGATGGTCGCGACCGCCGGATTTGGCATGGCGATACAAGGCAGCGCGGCCAACAGACAGGTCGAGCGACGGGAAGGCATGGGAAGTTTCTAAAAGCTTGTTTCATGCCGACGCAAGATCTCACGGGAAAAGACGTCCTCAATCGTTTTCGGCGCTGCCGAAAACGGCGAATCCTGGCTCAGCTGGATCGATGCAAATTGTAGGAGCGAGCTTCCACCTTCGCTGAAGCTACGGCGGACACGTGCTCGCGATGGCCGGGAAGGCGAGGAATCGCCTGCAAGCAGGCTCCTACATCGTTCACCGGACCGCGTTGTTGTTCACGAGCGAAAACGAGGCATATTGAATAGAAGCGGCCTAGTAACTCGCGTCGGCGTTGACGGGCAGATCGACATGGATCAAGCTGTGGTTGAATGCGGCGGGATCGGGTCGGCGCAGGCTGAGCGGATAGGCTTCGCCGAGGGCAATGTGGTTGCAGACATTGTCATCCATGAGCGCATTGCAAAAATGTCGGCCGCTCCGGGCAATGGACGTCGCCGCCGGCACCAGCGCCACTTCCCCCAGCCGGGAGGCGCCGGGATCGGTGGCGAGCAGGCGGCGCAGCAGGTCTTGTCCGTCCCGCGCAGTCGCCTTGACCACACGGCCGGCGTGGAACTCGAGGTTGATGTCCCTGATGATCCTGCCGCCGTAGGACACCGGCCGCGCGACACGCACTGTGCCCTCCGCCGACGCCTTGTGGGGCAGCGTGAAGATCTCTTCCGTGGGCAGATTGGCAACGAATTCCAGGCCGGCGCGTGTGGCCAGGGCGGCGGAACACCACAGGTGGCCCCTGGGCAGCGCGAT
>CAWDQK010000015.1:0-42540 GCA_963804395.1 uncultured Verrucomicrobiae bacterium
TGCTCGCGCCGCAGCGGCGGAGCTTCCAGCCTGCTTCACCGTCAATCGGGAGATATGGCGCCAGCGAAGCCCGGAGAGACGGGAAGGCGTTCAAAACAAGAGCAAACGAAAGGTAAGAAACGAAAAGGGAAAGCGCATGAAAGTCTCTAACGTGACCCTGCGGGAATCAACCCGCCCGGCAAAGCCTGACCGGCAGCCGGAAACGAGCCTTGGCTGGCGACCGGAAACGGCGTCTTCAAGCGTAGGCAGTGAGTTGCAAAGCCGTGTGATTGAGCCTCGAAAGGATTGGTATTTGGGGGAGCCCGCGTGTTTATCTCAGCGTGGGCAGCACCGAAGCGTCGTCATGGTCTGGCGCGGAGGTCCCTCCGGGGTCGGAGAGCAGGGCAAAGCAACACAGGGTTGCCTGGGAAGCTGGGAGAGCCTCCTGTCTCCTCGGCAAGAAAACCGGAAAGGGCCACCCCGGTGAAACAAGGTCCTGAACTGCGTTCGACGCCCCCGCGGTCGGATGTGAGCGAAAACAGCCGGGGAACCGAGGTATCGCGCACCGAGCGACAAAGCGAAGGTGCAGAAGCAAACAGAGGCAGTCTTAGCCGCCGCGTAGTAGCGATTGAAACCGGGGAAACCAGCTCGAGGGAGCCCGGGAGTAGCGAAGGCAGCGGTCGGGCTGTGGGAGCGTCGTCGGAAACGCGCGTGGGACCCGAGCCCATGGAAAGCGTGTCTACCCGAAGACGGCGCATAGAGAGGGTGGCGCAGCGGCATCCCAACGAGCCGTTGACCGCGTTGAATCAGCACATGGACCTGAACTGGATGCACGAAGCGTACCGGCGGGTTCGCAAGGACTCTGCGCCGGGAATCGACGGGCAGACAGTTGCCGGGTACGGGAAAAACCTGACGGAGAATCTGCGGAACCTGCTCGCGCGGGCCAAAAGCGGTCGCTACCAAGCGCCGCCGGTCAAGCGAGGGTATGTTCCGAAGAACGAGAAGGAGGACCGGCCAATCGGGCTGCCGACAACGGAGGACAAGATCCTTCAGCGTGCGGTGGTCATGGTGCTTGAGCCGATTTATGAACGGGAGTTCTTCCCGTTTTCCTTTGGCTTCCGGCCGGGTCGTTCTCCGCATCTGGGGCTCGAATACCTGCGTGAGCAATGTCACGCGCAAAAGGTGGAGTGGATTCTTGAGGTTGATCTGCGCAAGTTCTTCGACACGGTCGGGCATCAGCATGTCCGTGAGCTGCTGGGTTGCCGAGTGCAGGATGGAGTGATCACCCGCCTGGTCGGCAAATGGCTGAACGCGGGTGTTTGGGAAGAGGGAAGGGTCAGTTACCCTCAGGAGGGCACTCCGCAAGGCGGGGTCGTCTCTCCCATGATCAGTAACATCTACCTGCACGAGGTGCTGGACAAGTGGTTCGTGGAATCGGTCCAGCCCGCGTGCCGGGGGCGCACCTTCATGGTTCGTTTCGCCGATGATTTTATCATGGGCTTCGAGCGATTGGAGGACGCCCAGAAGGTCATGCGCGTGATCGACAAACGGTTCGCGCGGTTCGGCCTGAAGATCAATGCTGAGAAGACGCGGTTGGTGCCGTTCAAGCGCCCTCCGTTCAATGGGGGAGGCCCCTCGGGTGGCCCAGGGACGTTCGACTTCCTTGGGTTCACGCTCTACTGGGGCAAAACGCGCCGGGGATACAACGTGGTGATGCCGAAGACCGCCTGCAAGCGGTTCACGCGCACGCTTGATGCGATCAAGCAATGGTGTCGCGAAAACCGACACTTGAGCTTGAAGGAACAGCAGGGCGCGCTCAACGCCAAGTTAAGAGGCCACGATGCCTACTATGGAATCACGTTCAACTTCCGCATGCTCTCCAAGCTGCGCACGGAGGTGGAACGGGTGTGGCTGTACTGGTTGAACCGACGCAATCGAGGACGATGCCGGAACTGGCAGCAGTTTGCGGCTCTCCTCGAAAGCCTGCCGC
The DNA here is from genome assembly GCA_963804395.1 of uncultured Verrucomicrobiae bacterium. Taxonomy (GTDB): domain Bacteria; phylum Verrucomicrobiota; class Verrucomicrobiia; order Opitutales; family Opitutaceae; genus Fen-1467. Next base: position 1,970 of record CAWDQK010000015.1, read on the forward strand.
TGGCCCCAGCTCGTATTGTTCACTCTTACCTGTAATCGAATCCACAGCCTGAGGAACCGGATGCGTTAATTGCGCTCGTCCGGTTCTGTGGGGGCCTCGTCCGGTCTTCGGACCGGGCGGGCCTATCCCGGACACCCGATGGCGGCCCGCCCGCCGCAATCGTGCCGTGCGCCTTTCCTAGTCCGCCAGCCACAGGCCGCAAGCGAGGCCGGGAACCGACACGGTGTCCTCCACCGTCCGCGCCGGCTCGTGGTCGCCGGCCCGGAAGAAGCGCTCGTGGTCGGCCAGTTGCTGCCAGCGGGCGCGCGCGATTCCAGCGAGCGGGATCTCCACGTCCTGCAGCGTCGGGTTGACGGCAAAGAGCAGCTGGCACGGGCCCTGGCTCCGGTCCGCGTTGTAGATGGTGGCCGCCGCCGTCGAGTTCGCCGCGAAGAGGAACTGGAAAAATCCTTCTCCCGGCCGCGAGAACTGCCGGAACAGCCGTCCGCGCTCGCTGAGGCGAAAGGCGATCCAGTCGGCAAAATAGGCGTGCGTGCCCGGATAACGGTACATCCGGCCGTAATCGAGGGCATTGAGGTCGCCACGCAAATAGGTGTTGTTGGCGCCCCGCTTGGACCGCAGGAAATCCTGCCCGGCCGCCAGCATCGGCATCCCGACCGACGACATCAGGATGGCGCACATCAGATGGGTGCGCCGGCAGTCGTTCAGCGTGGGTTGCTGGCCGTTGTTGTCGGAATTCTCCGTGATGGTGTCGATCCAGGTCCGGTCGTCGTGCGACTCCGTGTAATTGACGGTCTGCGCGGGCCACGCCGCGAACGATCCCGGCGAGCCGGTGACAAACTGCTCGTACTGCTCGCACGTGCCGCCGCCGCGCACGTAATCCTGCAGGAATTTGCGGTAACCATCATTCCATGACGCGTAGCCGGTGGTCTGCAACTCCCGCGCAATATGCCCGCGGAAGCTCCACGGTTCGGCGACCAGCACCACATCGGGCTTCACCCGCTTCAAGGCCGTCTCGATCTCGCGCAGCACCTCGAGTCCGATCAGCTCGGCCAGGTCGAAGCGAAATCCGTCGATCCCGTAGACCTCGACCAGCTGGATGAGGCTGTCGATAATGAGCCGCCGGCTCATGGCGGCCTGCGCCCGCAGATCATTGCCGCAGCCGCTCCAGTTGGCCAGGTTGCCCTCGCGGTCCTGCTCAAAATAGTAAAGCTTGTCGATGTGCATCAGGTGCGACGGCACGCCAACGTGGTTGTAAACGACGTCGACCAGCACGGCCAGACCGCGGTGGTGAAACGCCGCGACCAGATCCTGCAGTTCCCCGATCTGCGACGCGCGCTCGGCCGCCAGCGCATAGGCGCTCGCCGGCGCGAACCAGTTTACCGGCATGTAGCCCCAATGATATTCCTCCGGCGTCACGCAGTCGAATTCCTGCACCGGCTGGAGTTCAACGGCGTTCACCCCGAGCCGCGCGAGATGGAACTCCGGACTCTCGACCCAGCGCCGCAATCCCGCGAATCCGCGGCGCTCATCCGCCCGGAGCTTCAGCGGCGCCAGGGCCGTCAGGTCGCGGACATGCGCCTCCGCGATCACCAGATCCTGCCAGGGAGGAGTGCGGAAGGTGCGCTCCGGCCGGGCGATTTGGGCGCGGTCAATGACGATCCCCGGCCCATCGCGCCCGACCGCCGCCTGCGCATACGGATCCAGGATGCGCTGCCGGTCATCGAACAGGCCAAAGGCGTCCCGCGGACCGTCCAGGGTATACCAGTAATACCAGCCGTGCAGATTTCCGTCGAGCCGGGCCTCCCAGGCCCCGTCGCTCCGGCGGTCCATCGCGTACGTCGCCGCGTTTTCGAGGTCCTTGACGCCCGGGCTGAGGTGGAGTCGCACGTCCCGGGCGCGGGGCGCAAACAATCGGAAGGTGGTTTCACCCCCGCCCACTTCGGCACCCATCGGCAGGTGGCTCTTCTGCCGGAAGAAGTAATTCCCGGGACGCAGCGGCACCTGGTCGGCCGGATCATCCGCCCACCGGACGGTCTGGGCCTGGGTGGCGTCGACGGGCGCCGCGGTGGTGAAACGAAACAGGTGGCGTCCGGTGCGGTCGGGATCGATCGCGTAGTTGTAGTTTCCCAGGTCGTCGCGCACCGCATTGACCGCCTGGGCCGGGACAGCCAGCCAGCGATGGTCGCCGGTGACGAACTTGAAGCGCTGCGGCGGCCGGGTGAGGAACCGGTCCGCGTGGGCCGCCAGCAGCAGGACGCGTTCGCCGTCCATCGACGCCGGCAGCAGCCGCCACTCGGGATTGCCCACGGCCTGCTGCCAGCCGTTGAAATCGCCCGCCAGGTACACCGCATCGGTCGCCGCATCAATCTCCGCATGGTGGGCCAGCTGGAGGAAAAAGAAGATCTCGCAAAAGGCGTTGACGAAGAAGCCGCTCTCGCAGCCGAACGTGTGGTCGGGCACCCGCGTCAGCCGCAGAAACGTCTCGCCCCGGGGGCCGAGCGCCAGCGGCGGAAGCGCGGCACCGGTCCAGTCGCGGCTCAACTCGATGACGCCGCGATCGGGTGTTTCCAGCCAGGCCTGCGCAATCCGCCGTCCATTCGTAATCATGCGGAATTACAGACATCATCGGACCCGGCACCTGACGCCAAGCACGATTTCTTTGCCTCCAGCGGCAGTTCCGGTCTTTGTCGAATCCTGATGCGAGTCCTGGTTGCCATGTCCGGCGGAGTCGACAGCTCCGTCGCCGCGCTGCTCGCAACAGCGCGCCGGGCACACCGTCGTCGGCGCCTACATGAAGAACTGGATCAACGAGCCCGAAATCGCCGGCGATTGCCCGTGGATGCAGGACATCGAGGACGCGCAGGCCGTGGCCACTCAGCTTGGAATCGAGTTCCGGGTGGTCAACCTCATGCGGGATTACCGCCGCCTGGTCGTCAACTACCTGCTCGACGGCTATACCTGCGGGCTCACGCCCAATCCGGACGTCATGTGCAATCGTGAGATCAAGTTCGGCGTGCTTCGTGCCTATGCGAAGGTGCAGGGATTCAACGCCGTCGCCACCGGGCACTACGCGCGCCGCGTGGAGGCGGGACCGGATTGCACCTTGCTCGAAGGCGTCGACAAAAACAAGGATCAGTCCTATTTTCTGGCTCTGCTTTCGCAGGAACAATTGCGCGACGCCCGCTTCCCGGTCGGGCATCTCTGGAAGCCGGAACTGCGCGCGATCGCCGCCGACCACCACCTGGCCACGGCGCGGAAGAAGGACAGCCAGGGCATCTGTTTCATCGGCGAGGTCAAGATGCCTGACTTTCTCCGCGCCTACGTGCCGGATGCGCCCGGACCGGTGGTGCGGGCGACCGACGGGAAGGAGATCGGCCGCCACCGGGGACTCCACTACTACACGATCGGCCAGCGCAAGGGCATCCGCATCCCGTCCAACACCGATTTCAAGGCCTACGTGGTGGTGGGCAAACGGGCGGCTGACAATGCGCTCCTGGTCGCGTTCGACGCACCCGATGCGCCCGGTCTGTTTGTCCAGGACATCGCGGTCCACACGCTGAGCTGGACAGGCGAACCGGTCGTCCACGCCTGCGCCCTGGAGGGACGGGTGCGCTATCGCGATCCGCGGGTGCCACTGGAATTTATTCCCGGGGCTGACGGCACCGCCCGCGTGCGTTTCGCGCGACCCCAACGGGCGCTCGCTTCCGGGCAAATCCTTGCGTTCTACCGCGGCGAGCAGCTGCTCGGCGGCGGGGTGTATCTGTAGGAGCTTGTCGGGCTTCGCCCTCCACGCTCCTGAAAGAATGGCGCAGCCATTCTTCACCAGCCCGCATATCCTGCGACTCTTGCCGACGCCCCAATCGAGAGCGGAAGAATGATTGTGACGACGACCGACACTGGGAAATTTGCGGGCTAGTTCGCGGTCGCCAGCGCAAGGCGCAGGCCGAGGCCGAGCAGGATCACGCCCATGACCCGCTCAAACCAGTGACCGCTGCGGAGGAACGCGGCGCGCACCGGTTCGTGCGAAAAGAACAGCGAGACCAGCGTGAACCACGCCATCGTCACGAGCGCCATCCACAACCCGTAGGCGCTCTGGATCAGCACGGGGGTCCGGGGATTGATCACCACCGAGAAGAGCGCGACAAAGAACAGGGTGGCCTTGGGGTTCAGGACATTGGTGAGGAAGCCGGTCACAAATGCCGCGCGGCGGTCCGGCGTCTTCAGAATCCCGTCCGCTGCGCCGCCCCCGGCCGTGAACCCGCCGGCAAAGGGTTTCGCGCGAAGGGCCTTCAGGCCGATCCAAGCGAGGTAAATCGCCCCCAGCCACTTCAGAATATTGAACGCGAACACGGAGCTTCTCACGAGCAGCCCGATGCCGAGCAGGGAATAGGCCACATGCAGGAAAATCCCGGTGCCGATGCCGATGCTCGTCCAGATTGCAGGCCGCCGGCCGTAGGTGACGCTTTGCCGCAGCACCATCGCGAAATCCGGACCGGGACTGGCAACCGCCACCAGGTGCGCGAGCGCGACGAGCAGGAATTCGGACCCGTAGCCGCTCACAGGTCGGGCGGAACCGTGGCCAGCGCCTCCTCAAACGTGGTCAGGCCATCCTTCACCTTCAGCAGGCTGTCCTGGTGGAGGGTCTTCATGCCCTGGCGGATGGCGATCTTCTTCAGCTCGGCGGTCTCGACCTTCTTGTTGATGCCCTCGACCAGCTCCTCACTGATCTCCATGAGCTCGTGGATGCCGACGCGGCCCTGGTAGCCGCTGCGGTTGCACCGCGGGCAGCCCTTCGGGTTGTGGCCTTGAAGATCGGGCCGCTCCAGCCGATCGCCTTCTCGAGGAGCTCCTTCTCGCGGCCCTTCGGCTCGTACGGCTGCTTGCACTTCTTGCAGACGCGCCGCATGAGGCGTTGGGCGCAGACGCATAGCATCGAGGAGGAGATCATGAACGGCTCGATGCCCATGTCGGTCAGGCGGGCGATGGTCTGGGCGCGTCGTTCGTGTGCATCGTGTCAGGAGCAAGGTGGCCGGTGAGCGCCGCCTCGACCGCGATCTCGGCGGTCTCGACGTCGCGAATCTCACCCACGAGGATGATGTCGGGGTCCTGGCGCAGGAAGGACCGCAGCGCCGTGGCGAACGTCAGCCCGATCTGCCGGTGCATCTGCATCTGGTTGATGCCGGCGAGCGTGTACTCGATCGGGTCCTCGGCCGTGCGGATGACGATGTCGGGGGTGTTGATCTCGTTGAGCGCCGAATAGAGCGTCATCGACTTTCCCGAGCCGGTCGGGCCGCAGTGCAGGATCATGCCGTAGGGCTGGCGGATGCACCCGCGGTAGATCGCGAGGTTCTCCTCGCGTGAATCCGAGCGCCGGCAGGGGCAGCGTGGTCTTCTGCTTGTCGAGGATGCGCATGACCACGCCCTCGCCGTGGTTGAGCGGCGCGGTGGACACGCGCAGGTCGAGGTCGAGGTTTTTCTTGGTGTACTGCTTGAAGACGATGCGCCCGTCCTGGGGGAGCCGGCGCTCGGCGATGTCCAGGTTGCACATGATCTTCAGGCGGGCGACGAGAGCGCCGGCCGACCTTGGCGGGCAGGCGGAGCTTCTCCTGGCAGATGCCGTCGATCCGGTACCGCACGATCACCTCCTTCTCCTGGGGCTCGACGTGGATGTCGCTCGCCCCCGCGAAATATGCGTCCTCGATGATCCGGTTCGCCAAGTGGATGATCGGGCCGGACTCCTCGTTGACGATCCTCGTCCGCTATGTCCTCGGTCGCGGCGTACTCGGCGCCGATCTGCTGGACGACATCGGTAAACCGGACCTCGACTTGCTGGTTCTTGTTGAACTTCTCCTTGATGTCCTTCTCGCGGGCCAGCAGGCGGACGACCCTCTTGCCCGTCATCTCCTGGATCTTCGCGGCGAGCGTGACCTCAAACGGGTTCGCGAAGGCCACGAGCAGAAAGTCGCCCACCTGGCCCACCGGCAGCACCAGGTTCTCCTGGCAGAAATCCTGCGGGACGTATTCGAATGTCTTCGGTCCAATCTGATAGCGCTGCACATTGTACGGGGCGAGGCCGAGAGCGCGGGCCCGCGCGACCAGCAACTGGAAGTCGGTGATCCGGTATTCGTCCTGCAGGAGCTGGTCGAGAGCGTCGCCCGTCAGATCCCCTGGCGTGGCCAGAATCGTCCCCTGCTGCTCGGCAGAGAGGCGGTTCATTTCCTCCAGCTTGGCGACAATCTGTTGTTGGACCTTTCCGAGTGCCATGGGAATTACGCGCTCTTTTCAACCGGCGCCGGCGGTTTGGCGTTCGCTGCTTCGAGCTTTTCCAGAAAATCCGAGACCACCTCCAGCGACGTGGCGTACCAAAGGACATTGGTGCCCAGCTGCTTTTCCCAATGGGAACGCACCGCCTGGCTCAGGTAGTAGGCGCTCGCTACGAAGTAAAGGTCCTCCTCCTTGTCAAACGGCACCGTCCACGTCGCCCAGCAGGAGCCGATATCCACATTCTTCCGGAACTCCTCCGGCACATCGTAACCCTTGAGATCGATCAGGCCGATCCCGTCGACTTCGACCAGGTGGTGCAGCAGATCGCTCTCGCTGAGCACCTTCTTCTCGTACATCAGCACGCCCAGCAGCGTCGCCTGCCGCTCGGCATTGCTTTGCAGCAACTCGAGCAGACGCTCGTTCGCCGCCATCAAATCGTCAACCTTCACCAGGTTGGCCTCCACCAGGGCCGCACCGAGTGTCCGGTTGGCGCGCATGAGCAATGACCGGTGTTCCGACATGTGGGTAGATCCTTGCCTAGGCCGTTGGCGAAGGCGACTTTTTTTCGTTGCGGCGGAGGAGGCGCACGCGCTTTGCCAGTTCCTTCCGCAACTCGGGCACCCCGTCGCCGGTCACGCAGGATACCGCGATGCTCCGGCTGCGGCAGCGCCGCTTGAACCGGGCCAGGTTCGCCGCCGCTCCTGGAAGGTCCATCTTGTTGGCCACAATCAATCGCGGTTTCCTCGCCAGCGCCGGGTCGTACAATTTGAGCTCCTGCAGCAAAGTCGCATGGTCGTCACCCGGATCGCGGCCCTCGCTGCCCGCCATGTCGAGCAACAGGACCAGCAGCCGGCAGCGTTCAATGTGGCGAAGGAAGCGGTGGCCCAGCCCGCGGTCCTCGCTGGCGCCGGCCACCAGGCCCGGGATGTCCGCGATCTGCAGCCGCTGGGCCTGCCGGGTGTTTTCGTCGGTCTCGCAAACTCCGATCTGCGGGTGCAGTGTGGTAAACGGATAGGCTGCCGTTCGCGGATGCGCATTGGTCAGTCGCGCGATCAGCGACGATTTCCCGGCGTTCGGAAATCCAACCAGTCCGACATCGGCAATGCTCTTGAGCACCAGCCGGTAAACTCCCCGCTCGCCCGGCTGCCCCGGATTGGCCTGCCGCGGGGCGCGGTTCGTCGACGACTTGAAATGGGTGTTGCCCCATCCGCCGTTCCCGCCCTTGCACAGCACCACGCGCTGGCCGTCCTCGATGATTTCGGCGGCCGGCTTCCCGGTCGCCTCGTCGATGACCACTGTTCCCAGGGGCAGCTTGAGCACCACGGACTTGCCTTCGCGGCCGGTGCAGTCCGTGCCCCGCCCATGCCCGCCGTGCCCGGCCTTGCAGTGCGGCCGGTATTTGCAGTCGACGAGATTATTCGTGTCGTCGTCGCCCACCAGAACGACGTCGCCTCCCCGGCCGCCGTCGCCCCCGTTGGGCCCGCCCCAGGGTTCAAACTTCTCCCGCCGGAAGCTGACGCACCCGCGACCGCCGTCCCCCGCCTGCACCTTGATGACACATTCGTCGACAAACATGTGGACCGCATTGTGCAGAAAGCCCGCCCCTTGCCAAGCAAGGCGTGAAGAATGGTCGGTAGCGGCGCGGCCTTCCGCGCCGCCGGACCCGAACGCGGCTCCGCTACGGAATCGCCGAGCTTGCTGCTCCTCCATCCATCGGGAGATGCGCCGCGCCCGCTCTCTGCGTCCGGTCCAATCCCGGTTGACAGCCCAAGATCGCACCCCTTAGCTCGGCCACTTTCCCCCATGATTACCTGGATTCAACGATCCTTCCAGCACCACTTCCGTACCGTTTTTGGCGTCTTGCTGGCTGTCACCATCATCTCGTTCATCTTCACCATCGGTGCCTCGCCCGGCATCGGCCGTGCGGGAACCAAGACCTACTCCCGGTTGTTCTTCGGTCACGACCTGAGCAAGCAGGGCACGAGCGACAGCATTTTCGGGGACGCCGAGGCCAGCATCGAGCTGCAGGCGGGGTATATGGCGGCTGATGGCGCGCAACTCCAGGAATATGGCTTGCAGCGTGCAGCGGTCCTGGCCTTGGCCGACCAGATCAAGCTTCCGGCTCCGACTCGGGATGATCTGGCCAGCCACATCCGCGGCCTGCGCAGCTTCGCCGGCGCCGACGGCCAGTTTGACGCCAATCGCTACGCCGCCTTCCGCGACAATCTGAAGCTGAATCCGCGCCGCTCCGAGGGCGACATCGCCCGCGTCCTGGGCGACGATGTGCGGATGACGCAGTTGCAGAAGCTCATGGCCGGCCCCGGCTATGTGCTGCCCGGGGAAGTCAGGACCCAGCTGCTCCGCGCGGACTCGTCCTGGACCATCGCCGTGGCCACGGCCGACTACGCGACCTACAAGCCGGAGATTCCCGTCGCCGAGGAGGCGCTCAAGCACTACTTCGAGAGCAATGCCTTCCGCTATGTCATTCCGGCCCGCATCGGTGTGGATTATGTGGAATACCGGACCGACGACTTTCTTGGGGCGGTCACCCTGACGCCGGACGAGGTGCGCAAATACTATGACGAGAATTCAACGCGCTTCCCGCGGCCCGCTGAGGCCAAGGCGGAGGGCGAAAAAAAGGCTGCCCAGGCGGAACCCGCCAAAATGGACAATCCCGACGCCGATTTTGCCGCTGTGAAACCGCAGGTGGAACAGACGCTCAAGGCGGAGCGGGCCGCACGGCTCGCCGCCAAGGCCGCGGCCGATCTCACGGTTGCGATCTACGAACAGAAGCTGCAGCCATCGTCGCCGGCGTTTGCTGATTTCCTCGCCAGCAACAAGCTTGCACGCAAGACCCTGCCCCCCTTCGACCATGAGTCAGTCCCGCCCAGTCTCGGCTGGAACCGGCAGGTGGTGGATCTGGCGCTGCAGCTCTCGGCGGACCACCCCGTGTCGGACGCCGTGTCTGCGGCCAATGGCAGCGTTGTGTTGTTCTGGCGCGAGACGGTCGCGTCCTACCAGCCGCAGCTCGCCCAGGTTCGCGAACACGTGGTGGCTGACTTCAAGGAAGAACAACTTCACAACAGCTTCATTGAAGCCGGCCGCGCCTTTCGCAGCCAGATTGAAGCGCGCATCAAGGCTGGCGACCCATTTGAAAAGGCCGCCGCCGCGGCTGGTTCGCTCAAGGTTGCGATCAAGGATTATCCCGCCTTCACCCGCCGCCAGCCGCCAAAGGAGCTCGGTCAGTCCGAGCTCGCTGTCCTTGAGAACCTGGATCAAGGCCAGCTGTCCGATCTAATCCCCACGGCGGACCAGGGCCTGATCGTCTACGTCCGGGAGAAGAAGAGCCCCGATCTGTCCGAGGCCGGCCCGCTGTTCGCGTCAACCCAATCCCAGCTGGCCCGCTACACGGCCAGCCTCAACGACCGCCTGCTCATCAGTGAAGTTGTCGACCGCGAATTGAAGAAGAGCGCGCCGGCGGTTCCACGTTGACGGCCCTGGCCGGCGGCGGATGCCGCTGATCCGCCCCGGGGGCCGCCAGCCTGAGATTCGACATTGCGGCAGCGGATTCAAGCAACCTGAAGCGCGCCGCAGCCGTCATATTCCTGCGTGGCCCGCCCGCCAGGCGGTTGCCCCGTGCGCCGTCGATCCGGCTCTCACCGAAGCCTTTCCCCCCATCATGCCGAACCGCATCCGCCCATTCTTCGTCGCCGCCAGCCTGTTTGCCGGGATCGTCCTGCCCGTCTGCGCGCAAGAGGCCCTTTCGCCCGCCGTTCCACCAGCTGCGCCGCCGGCCCCGACCGGGACGCCGCCGGCCGCCCCAGCTGACGTTGGAGGACTGTGTCCGGCGTGCCCTGCAGCATGGATTCGACGTCGAAATCCAGCGCTACACCGCCGTCAATGCCAAGGACGCGGTTGACGTCCAGCGCGGCAGCTTCGACCCAACGATCTCGCTGAACGGAGCGCAGAGCCACTCCAACACGGCGCCCGTCGGCAGCGCTCCCGGCACCAGCGCGGACGCGCGCGACGCGCGCCTCACGGCAACGGAACTGCTCAAGACCGGCACGACCGTCACGGTCAGCTCCGGCCTCAGCCGGTCGGCTTCGAATCCGCCCTCCCTCACCAGCTTCTACAATCCAGTCTACAACTCGGACCTCACAGTCACTGTCACCCCACCGCTCCTGCGGGGCGCCGGCACCGCGATTACGACCGCGGCCCTGAACCGGGCCAGGATCGGCGAGACCCGCGCCGGCTTCGACTTTCACGCCCAGGTGCTCAACGTGATCCAGGAGACCGAGACAGATTACTACAATCTCGTCGGCGCAAGGGAGCAGCTTCTGGTTTACCGGGTTTCGCTCGATCTGGCCAACCAGCTGCTCGAGGAGGCCCAGGCCAAGAGGACCGTCGGCACCGCAACGGACATCGACGTCCTCCAGGCGCAGGTGGGCGTCGCCAACGCCCGCAGCAACGTCATCTCCGCGGAAAAATCGGTGAAGGATGCCGCGGATGCGCTGCTGGCCCTGCTCGGCCGGTTCGAGCTCGATGCCCCGCTGGGCGCCGCGAAATTCGATGACTTCAACGGACAGCTACCGCTGATCGATTCCTCCTACCAGCTGGCGTTGCACCACCAGCCCGATTATCTTTCGGCCAGGCTGCAGCTCCAACAGATGGAACTCGATCTGGCCGTGGCCAAGGACAGCCTCAAACCCACGGTCAATGTCAACGGCATCCTCGGATTCAATGGCCCGCGCGGCAGCGCCTACGACGCCTTTGAGAGCGAAGCCCACCGCGACAGCAACTCCTGGGAGCTCGACCTGACGGTCAGCTATCCGTGGGGCCGGGTCAGCGACAAGGCGCGCTATCGCCAGAGCCTTGGTCTTCTCAGCCAGCAGCGGCTCACGGTGCGCCAGCTCGAACAGAGCATCCTCGTACAGGTCCGCTCGGCCGTCCGCGCGGTCGAGACCAACATCGAAAAGGTAAAGTTTGCGGCGCTCGCCGCCGAGTTCAGCGCAAAGCAATACGACCTTGAAAACGCGCGCTTCTCCGCCGGCCTCGCCACCAGCCGCGACGTGCTGCAGACGCAATCGGACCTGGAAAACGCGCGGGTCGCGGAATTGCAGGCCCGGATCACGCTGCAGAATTCATTTTCCGCCCTGCACCGGCTGGAAGGCAGCTCGCTCGATCGGTATCACATCGTCCTTCCCGAATAGCAGGGTGTCGGACTTCGTCCTCCGCGCTGCGATTATCCGCTGGCTGCGCCAGCGGGTCCGGAATGGAAGGATCCGCCGGGGAAATCAATCACCCACCATTCTCCCCCAACGGGCGCAGCCCGACAGGCTGCCAGGCGCGATGCCATTTGCCAGACGGCCGGGCATCTGCCATCCTTCCGGAAAAACAAACTTCAACCCGGCCCATCCTTACCCATGTCCAAGGCCATCGTTTCGAAGCTGTACGATTCGGACGTTTTTCGCATGGCGTGCCGCCAGTTTGACCACGCCGCCGACGCCATCAATCTCCCCGAAGCGCTGCGCGACCGCACCAAATACCCGCGCCGCTGCATGGCGGTGGCCCTCCCCATCAAACGCGACAACGGCACCATCGTGGTCTTTGAAGGATATCGGGTACAGCATAGTCTCTCGACCGGGCCTTCCAAGGGCGGACTGCGTTTCCACCAGAACGTCACCCTCGGTGAAGTCGCGGCGCTCGCGATGTGGATGAGCTGGAAATGCTCCCTGGTCGGCCTGCCGTTCGGCGGTGCGAAGGGTGGCGTGATCGTCGATCCCTACCATCTCTCGCCGGGCGAACTCGAACGCCTCTCGCGGCGCTACATGCAGGAGATGATTCCGTTCCTGTCCCCGCACGTCGACATTGCCGCGCCCGACATGGGCACGAACGAGCAGGTCATGGCGTGGATGATGGACACGTATTCCAATCACGTCGGCTACGTCGAGCCCGCGATCGTCACCGGCAAGCCGATCTCGCTCGGCGGCTCCGAGGGCCGCCGCGAGGCCACCGGCGCCGGGGTTGCCTACCTGGTCAAGGCCTACCTCGACGACCTCAAGATCCCGCTCAACCAGGCAACGGTCGCCATCCAAGGGTTCGGCAATGTCGGCAGCGAGACCGCCGCTGCCATCACCGGGCTCGGGGCAAAGGTCATCGCGATCTCCGACCACACGGCCGCGTTTCACAATCCCCAGGGCATCGACGTCCGCAAGGCCCTCCAGTACGTGAAGTTCAATCGCGTGCTCCATGACTTCGATGGGGGTGAGACAATCACCAACGAGCAGCTGCTCGAACTGCCGTGCACCGTGCTCATTCCGGCGGCAGTCGAACGCGTTGTCACGGAGGTCAACGCCCCGAAGCTTCAGTGCCGCATTCTTGCCGAGGCGGCCAACGGGCCGACCACCAATGGCGCTGACCGCGTGCTTGAATCACGCGAGGAAATCGAGGTCATCCCCGATGTGCTGTGCAACTCGGGTGGCGTCGTGGTCTCTTACTTCGAGTGGCTGCAAAACCTCCAGAACTATTATTGGACCCGCGATGAGGTGCTGACAAAACTCTACGCCATCCTCGACAAGGCGAAGGCGCATGTCGAGTACCAGAAGCGCAAGATGAAGTTCAGCCGCCGCCTGGCCGCGCTCACTTTGGGCATCCAGCGCGTCGCCGAGGCGAAGGAACGGCGCGGCCTTTTCCCATAAGGCAAGCCGGCCGGCGAACGTTCCCTGAAGACGCGACGCCCTCGCCGCGTCAGCTGCAGGCATTTCCTCCGCAACCGCAATGATCCCAGATCCCGGGTCGGCGGGCGTTCGTGCCCGTGGCCGCGAGCGCCAGCGAGCGGCTTCTGCACCGATGCTTGCATTGCCGGTCAACCCCAAAGCCATTTACAGGAGGACGCGGAAAGAGCGGGGGCGATCCCGAATCCATTCACCGCGGATCACACGGATGGGCGCGGATGGAGGCGGTCGATCCCCGGAGAACAATCGAGGTCCGGACTCGCTGGACGTAGCTCAGGCATCCTTGCCTGCTTTGGGCGTCTTCACGGTGGCACAAATCTGCGCGCTCTGCCTCTTCTCCTATTGGGTGGACCACGCTACCCGTGAAGTCCGCATCAGCGAAATTATCCGTGTATAGGACACTGCTGAGAACTGTGGCCGGAAAGAGAGAAGCGCGTCATTCCGCGCGGAGCGCCTCGACGGGGTTGACGCGAGTGGCGCGACGCGTGGGCAGCCAGCAGGCCAGCGCAACGGCGATGCCGAGAATCGCGCCGCCACCCATGTAATACAGCGGGTTGATCGCGCTCACGTCGGCGAAGAAAGCCCGCAGCGCGCAAGCGATGCCGACGGACAATACGACACCGACGCTCGCTCCGCTGACGAGCCACGGCACGGTCTGGCGCAGCACGAGCAGAACGATGTCGCGATTCGTGGCGCCGAAGGCGAGCCGAACCCCGATCTCACGGGTGCGCTGCCGGGTCTGAAACGACAGCGTGCCGTAAACCCCGATCGACGTCATGACCAGCGCCGCGATCATGAAGAAATTCGTGAGCTGGAGAAGCGTGCGCCGGCTGCGCGCGGCGTCGCTGATGATCTCGGCCATGGTCGTGGGGGTGGCGAGGGCGAGATCGGGATCGATTGCGGCGAGCTCGCGACGCAAGGCGGGCGCGAGCCGGTGCGCGTCGAATGCCGTGCGCACGACGAGATACATGGAATCGTATAGATTCATCGTAAACGGCAGATACATCTCGCACTGCGCGGGGTAGCCGATGTCCCACTGCCGCACGTCGTTGACGACGCCGACCACCGTCGCGGTGTAGGCGGGCCTCGGCCCATTGTTGCGGAGGGTTTTCCCGGGCGCGTCCTGACCCGGCCAGTAGGTGTTGGCCAGCTTGCGGTTCACGAGTACGCCCGGCGCTTTCCCGTCCGCATCGGTCCGCTCCAGCGTCCGGCCGGCGCGCCGCGTGATGCCCATCACCGCAAAATAGTCCGGTGAAACCCCGGACACCTCGACCGGCGGGCGCTGAAGCTTCGGGTCGAACACCTCGTCGTTCGCGAGCACCGTCGCGTTGTTCGCGCCGCCCAGCGGGAGCTTCGTGGTGACGGCGGCGGAGGTGACGCCGGGCAGCGCCCGCACGCGGTCGATAAACCGTTCCCAAAACTCGACCTTCGATTGGCCGGAGACGTAGGCCATCCCTTTCAGGGTGATTTGCGACGAAAGCACGTATTCCGACGAGAGCGGCTCGCTGAACGCGAGCGCGGCGCGGTGATTCACGAGCAGCAGCAGCGCGGTGTTGGCGAGAATCAGCGCGATCGCCACCTGGGCACCGACGAGATGCCGCAGAAAACGGTGCCGCGCGCGCGAGCCGGCCTGCGTCAGCCCGCCTTCCTTCATGGTCGCGATGACGTCGGTGCGCGCCGCGGTCAGCGCCGGCGGCAGGCCTGCCGCCAGCGCCGCGACGAGCGCCAGCAACAGCGAGTAGCCGAGCACGACGCGATCGATCGCGATCGCACCCCCGTGCGCGCTGAACGGCACGAAGATCGTCGCGAGCAGTCCGGTTGCGTTCCACGCCACGAACACGCCCGCCGCGCCGCCGAGCACGGCCAGCACCGCGCTCTCCGTCAGCGCCAGCCGGATTAGATCGGCCCGCGACGCGCCGAGCGCGAGCCGCACGGCGTATTCGACCTGCCGGCCGGAGCCGCGCGCGAGAAACATGATCGCGAGATTCGCGCTGGCGACCACGAGCACGAGAGTCACCGCAGTGACGACGAGCGCGTAGCGAAACATCGCCATCCGGGCCAGCTCGACGGTCAGCGGCCGCGGATAAAACCTCTTTTGAAGATTCGTCTCGGGGTAAGCCGCCTCGATCCTCTGCGAGATGAGCCTCAATTCCGCCGTCGCGTCGTCGAGGCTGACGTCCGGCTTGAGCCGGCCGACGGCCAGCAGCCAATACCCGTCGCGGGATTGCCCCTCGCGCGCAACGCGCAGCGGCATCCAGAGCGAGATCGGCTTGTTGCCGGTCCACGGACAATAGAACTCGAAGTTCGCCGGCATCACGCCGGCCACGGAATAGCTCTGGCCGTCGAGGCGAATAACGCGGCCGAGGATGGCCGGATCGCCGCCGAACTGTTGCCGCCAGCATCCGTGGCTGAGGATCACAACCGAACGCGTGCCGAGCTTTTCATCCTCGGGCGTAAACCAGCGTCCCAGCGCCGGCTGGACACCCAGCACGCGCAGCACGCCGGAGGTGCAGATAATCCCCGTGAGCGGCAAGGGCGACGCGCCGCTGAGCGTGAAGCTGTCCGGCCGGAACGCGCCCATCTCGGCGAACGACTCGCTCTGCTCGCGCACGTCGAGGAAATCCGGCACCGACCACGGATTCGAAGCGTTCTCGCTGCCATTGGCCCGCCAGAGCTGCACGACGCGATTCGGCTCGGGATAGGGAAACGGCGCGAGCACCTGGGCCTTGAAGACGCTGAAGAACGCGGTGTTCGCGCCGATGCCGAGCGCGACCAGCACCATGGCGACGGTGGTGAAACCAGGGGATTTGATGAGGAAACGGAAGGCGAGTCGGAGGTTGTTCATGTTCTGACCCTGTGGTGCCGTGCAGTCAACAAGCGCACAGGACACGGTTGAAATTGGGGTTTTCGGCTGCTAGCGCCGGCGGTCACTGGAAGACATGATCAGTCTAGCATCTTACGTTCCAAGCACCACCGTTGTGTTTTTCCAGCTCGCATCAAATGAGTTGCGAGTTCGAGCAGACTCAGCCGTCCCGCCACTGGTCCCCAAACTGGGAGGCAACCTTCCCATTTATGGGAGGATTTTGGCCTGCTCTTGCTTTGAAGATCAAGCGTTCGGAAATGGACCCGATCCAGAATATTGCATCAAGATCAGCGGTCCTGCTTGCCGGACTCGAGATCGGGAACGGTCCTTGGATTTGGCGGCGCCGGTTCGACGGCATTCCTGTGGTGAGAGATGTGGAAATCCGGAAAGCAGGACAACCGGCCTGCGCAGATCCGCCTTGGAGCCCGGACTTACCGCGAACATTTCGGCTGCAACCCGCCAGACATGTGGCTCCCGGAGTGCGGTTTCGTTCCGGGAATTGACCGCATGCTCGCCGATGAAGGGATCCAATATTTCCTGGTCGATTCCCATGCGGTCGAGTTTGCCGATCCCCGGCCGGTCTTTGGCACCTTCTCTCCCCTTGTCTGCCCGGGCGCCGTCTTTGCGTTTCCGCGCGATCGCGAATCGTCCGCCAAGGTCTGGAGCTCGGAGCACGGCTACCCCGGCGATGGACGGTACCGCGAGTTCTATCGCGATCTCGGCCACGACCTCGAGGGGCCCGCGATCAAGCCATTTCGCCTCCCCGACGGTACCAGGAGGAACGTCGGCATCAAATATCACCGGGTCACGCGGCGCGACGTGCCGCTGCCCGACAAGGAGCCCTACGATCGCGCGGCAGCGTTGCAGGCCGTGGACCAGCACGTCGAGCATTTTCTATCGGGCCGGGCGAAACAGATGACGGCGTGGCGCGCCATGACGGGTCGTCCGCCGGTGGTGGTCGCCCCGTATGACGCCGAGCTGTTCGGGCACTGGTGGTTCGAGGGCCCGGAGTTCCTTGACCGCGTGGTGCGAACGGTCGCCGGCGGCGACCAGATCTGCCGATTGTCGTCCCCCCCCTGGGCGTGATCGAGAGCGGACTCGATTTTCAGGTTGCGATGCCGGCGGCCAGTTCGTGGGGGGCCTACGGATACAGCGACACCTGGTTGAACGAGAAGAACGACTGGATCTGGCCGCATGTGCACCGGGCCGTCGAAGCGATGGCGGCGCTTGTCCGGGAGCGTCCGGACACCGGTGGGCTGGAACGGCGCGCACTGAACCAGCTGGCGCGGGAGGTCGTCCTCGCAAGTTCCAGCGACTGGCCGTTCATCATCACGATGGGGACCATGGTCCCGTACGCCGAACGCCGGCTGCGCACCCATCTCAACCGTTTCAATCGCCTGCTCCAGCAAGTGCAGGCGGCTGCCATCGACGAGGGCTGGCTGACGAGCATCGAGAATTGCGACAACATCTTTCGCAACATCGACTACCGCGACCTAGCGCCGCCGTCGTCCGGTTGAAGCTGCAGGAGCGAGCTTGCTCGCGAATGCAGGGGAGGAGATCGCTGGCGTCTGTTCGTTTCGGCGCCGGCGTGTGACGATCAATGTGGAGGGCGGACCTCCGTGTCCGCCGCAGCTCGGAATGGCGCTGACGGCGCAGCGCCCTCCACCTTTAGTTGCGGCCTCCGCCGCGCCAGGAAATATCCGGGTTAGGCCTCCGCTTAACCAACGCTTCCGTTACTTTACCGGCGTCAGACGGAAGAGCACGACGTCATGGGATTCGACGTGATCGACGTGGGGTTGGCGCGTCGTGCCGACGTCCTTCTTCGCCCAGACGTCGCGGACGGCAAATTCGTGATCGAGAGTCGGCATTACCGACCAATCGGTCGTGAGGTCGGCGGCGGTCGCCCCGGTGTTGAGCACGCAGACCGCCCAGTCGCCACCTGAGAGTTCCCGGACCCAGATCTCGCGGCCGGTCTCGGCCCGGAGCCGCCAGCCTTCCTTGCCGAGCGCATCCTGGTCGATCGCAATGACGTCCTTGTCCGTGAGAATGTCGCGCACCTCCTTCGTCATGTGCCGGACGTCGTTCCCCGCGATCAACGGCGCTGCGATGATGCACCACAGGCTGAAATGCGCCCGTGACTCGGCGATGGTGAGGCCCTTGGTCCCGACCTCGAGCATGTCCGGATCATTCCAATGTCCCGGCCCGGCAAACTGGGCGATCCCATTCGGGCCTTCGTTGGTGACGAGCGTGTATTGGAGATCGAGAATGAGCTTCCAACCGCTTTCCCAACGCTGCCGGGTATCGTAGCCGGACATGATGTCGCCCGTGGTCCGCCACATGTGCCCCACATCCTTGGCCCACTCCCAGGGCTTGTTCTGACCCCATTCGCACAGGCTGAACACGATCGGCCGGCCGGCCGCGTGCAGCGCGTCGCGCATCGTCTTGTAGGTTTCGCGGGCGTCGGCGGTGCCGTGGTTGCACCAGTCATATTTCAGGAAATCGACGCCCCACTCGGCGTATTTCAGGGCATCCTGATACTCGTGACCGCGCCCGCCGGGAAAGTCCGCGCACGTCTTGGTGCCGGCACAGTTGTGAATTCCAAACTTGAAGCCCTTGCTGTGCAGGTAGTCTCCGAGCGCCTTCATCCCGTTGGGGAATTTTCTCGGATCGGCCACAATGTTGCCGGCGGCATCGCGGTCCTTGGCCTCCCAGCAGTCATCGACGACGATATACACATAGCCGGCGTCGCGCATGCCGCTGGCAATCATGTTGTCGGCGGTGCCCTTGATCAGGTCCTCATCAATGTTGGCGGCGAATGTGTTCCAGGAGTTCCAGCCCATCGGGGGCGTCAGGGCGAGGCCATCGAACTTCTGGGCGAACGCGGTGGCGGTCAGACACAGCGAGGCAAGGAGGAGGGTTCTCTTCATGGAAAAGGCGGCTTCGATCAGGGTGCTCCGAACAGAAAAGGGAACGATGTTCTGACCGACCGGGTCGTTCGTCGTCAAACAGATTGCATTTTGGCAAAACCCAAAGTCCAAACTCCAAATCCCAAAGGCCAAATCCCAAACTCCAAAAGCCAAGTTTCAAGTTCCAAGTCCCAAGTTCCAAGGAAAGACCAAACTCCAAATCCCAAGGTCCAAACGCCAAGCGCCAAGCAGCAAACGCCAAATTCCAAACTCCAATTCCCAAACGCAAAGGCCAGATTCCAACGGCCACAGGATGAATCCCGTCGTCATGCCTGGTTCAATCGGAGAATTCAGATATCCGGTTCACACTCGCAACGCTGTGGGCTTGAAGGTCTGTCTTTGGCGTTTGGGATTTGGAGTTTGGCGTTTGGTTTTGGGACTCCCTTGCTTTCGGCCGATGTAGGGCGCATCTGCCAATTGACGGTGAAGCAAACTGGGAGACAATTCCGTAGCGGAGCCGCGTGCCGAGCCGGAGCTTCAGCGAAGGCTGGCTCGCGCCGCGGCGGCGGAGCTGGCGTCCGGCTCCGGCGGCGCGGAACGCCTGCCATGCCGTAGCCTTGCGCGAAGGCTGGCCGCGCCGCTACCGCCATCAGTGATGACCGAGCGGGCTTGGTTCGTAGCGCAGGCTTCCAGCCTGCAGCCGATGCAGCCAGGGATGGCTGCGCTACATTCGGAATCACCGTCAGTCGGGAGATGCACCCAGGATTTGTCCGTTGGATCTCGCGATTCGACTTCAAGTTTTGGGATTTGGAGTTTGGCCTTTGGGATTTGGGATTTTGCCTCTGGGTCTTCGTTGCTTTCGATCGACGTTCGTTGGGGCAACGATTCTCCTTGGATCGAATGGACGCGGCTCCAACCTCGTGGATCGCAGAACCATGATCATTTTTGCTGGACCAACCGCCTCGGGGCTTCGCCATGCCGGCGCATTTCGCAATGGCTGCATCGCGATCGGCTTGCTGGCCGCGGCCGGCCTTTTGCTTGTCTGGTCTGGTTGCACTGCTGCGTCGAGGCGCGCGCCGGTCACACCGTCGGCTGCAGCGGCTCAACCGGCAGGGCCGACACCGCCCCCATCGGCGGTTGCGCCAAAGACGCCGTCGCCGCCGGATCAGCCACCGCCGGCCTCCGCAACCAAGATCCCTGCTGAAGAGGCGCCTCTGGCCGCCGGCCAGATGGCCGTGTTGGTCGAGTCCGAGCCCGCGGGCGCGATCATCGTGGTTGACGGACGGCCGATGGGAAAGGCGCCGCTGCGAATCGTCGTGTCGGCCACGGCCCTGGGCTTCTTCCGCGGCTATGTGGAAATCCGCGCCCGGTTCATCGCAGAAGATGAAGCGGACGAGTCGCACACCGTCACCGAGGAATTCTCGCCGCGCGAGAAGGTTCCGGTGGTGCTGCACTTCACTCCGGGCGGCGACCAGCGCACTGTGCGGTAGAGCATCAGGCGATCCTAAACTCCGGGATCTTCCGCCGGTTGCGCAGGAGTGCGAGGGCGCGGGCCTCCGCGGCGCGCATGCGCCTCTTGCTGGCAGGCTGGCGGTCGTCGTGCCCCGCGAGATGCAGCCAGCCATGCACGACATAGAGGGTCAGTTCCTCCGAAAAATTGTGCCGGTGGCCGGCGGCAAAGGTCCGGGCCGCAGCGGCTGAGACGCAGATCTCGCCGGCGTGGCCGAGCTCCGGCGCGCCGTTGAAAGTGATCACATCGGTCCTTGACGGATCGTCGAGGAAGGTGGCGTGCAGCCGGGCCAGCG
Source organism: uncultured Verrucomicrobiae bacterium (assembly GCA_963804395.1). Classification (GTDB taxonomy): domain Bacteria; phylum Verrucomicrobiota; class Verrucomicrobiia; order Opitutales; family Opitutaceae; genus Fen-1467. The sequence goes on from CAWDQK010000015.1 coordinate 22,545, forward strand.
CGCCGTCGGTGAGGAAGGCAATCGACAACTCGCCCGGCGGCACCGGATGAAGCTCGGCAGCTCCCGATTCGGGACTGAGAATGCCGGTGCAGTTGGCATCGAGTTCGTGGATGATTGCGACCACAGCCTGACGGTCGATTCGGAGCCCCTGGTGTCCGTTATGAATGCGAACCACCCGCGGCGCAGACCGGCCGGGGTCGGCGCCATTCTTGCGGTTGTAGCCGGCCGCGTTGAGGCCGGCAGACCGGCCGGGGTCGGCCCGTTCGACGGGTTCGACAGGCTCACCGCAAGCAGGCTCAGGGCAGGCACCCCTGGCCACAGTCTTTCTTGCGGCGGCCACGGCGGTCCGCGTTCCAGCAGAAACCTCCCGCTCCGCGGCAGATCGAACCGACGATTTCATTTCGCGCGCTCAGCCGTTCCGATGATCATCCGTTGCCTTCAGCCGCGACGAGGGCGCCGCGTCTCCAGGAGACACCTCAGCCGGTGCCTTGCTCCGGTTTCCGGGAGTCATTCGGCGCCTCGGGTTTTGCCTCGGTCGGCGAGTAGGCAACCCGCGCGTGGAGCATGTTGAGCAGGGTGAAGGCAAGACTGCTCTTGATCTGGCCGATTTCCGCGAGCGTCAGCGGCGCGTCGCCGAGCTGGCCGTCTTCCAGGCGGCTGCTGAAGATCTGATCGATGAGTTCCGCGAGGTGCTGGGGCGTGACACGGCGGAGCGACCGGGTGGCGGCCTCGACGCCGTCGGCCAGCATGATGATGGCGCTCTCCTTGAACTGGGGTCGCGGCCCGTCGTAGCGGTAGGTGGTTTCGCACACGCGCGTTTCCAGGGCGCGCGGGAACGGATCGGCCGTCAACGTTCCGCTGTCGGACGGGGCGGGGGCTGCCGGCCGGTTCTCGATGTTCCGGGCGCGCTGGTAGAAGGACTGGATCAACGTCGTGCCGTGGTGCTGTTGGACAACGTCGATGACGGTCTTGGGCAGCCGGTGCTTGAGCGCGAGATCGACGCCGTCCTTGACATGGCTCTTGATGATCAGCGCCGAGAACGACGGATTCCGTTCGTTGTGCGGGTTGACGCCGTCGCGCTGGTTCTCCGCGAAGTACTCCGGTTTGGAGAGCTTGCCGATGTCGTGAAAGAGCGAGCAGACGCGGCAGAGCAGGGGATTGGCCCCGATGGCGTTGGCGGCGTTCTCCGCGAGGTTGGCCACCACCAGGCTGTGATGATAGGTGCCGGGCGCCTCCATCTGCATGCGGTGCAGCAGCGGATGATTGTAGTCGGTCAGCTCCAGCAGCGTGATGTCGGTGGTCCGCTTGAACAGCGTCTCAAACACGGGGAGCAGCCCCGCGACCGCCACGCCGGTCAGCAACCCCGTGGTGAGCCCGGCGATCATCTCCCGGACGACCATGAGGACGGGGAGCTGGTCGGCGATTCCGATCAGCAGCGCGAAACAGGCGACGCTGAATCCGCCCAGGCCTGCGGCGCGCACCACCCGGCTGCGCTTGCGGATGGCGCGGCAGGAGAAAATGCCGATCATCGAGGCGAGGAAGGTGATGACGAGCAGATCCAGGCGGTTGCCATAGATCACACCGGTGAAGATCGAGATCAGCAGCGCCATGAAAATCGCTGAACCGGCATCGATCAGAATTGCGACGACCAGCGGCGCGAGCGCGGTCGGGGCCACGTAGGGCAGGAGCGACGCGGCTGCCGTGTTCTCCATGAAATAGGGCAGTTCGCCGATCCAGTAGGTGGCTCGCACCAGCGCAAGATTGAGGATGACCACCAGGGCGAGGAGGGCGAGGCGTCCGTTATTGTGCATGGTCTCGGGATCCTCCAGGCGGATGTAGAACACCGAGGCCATCACCATCGCGAGCACCAGGAGGATGCGGCCGAACAGCTGGAAGCCTTCGTTGCGGGCGACGTTGCCGTTGTGCAGCAGGAAGTCGCGATGGGCCACGAGCATCTCGTACTGCTCCGGGGTGACGCGGGTGCCGGGCTCGACGATGGTCTCGCCGCGTTCCACCTGGACGACGAAGGGTTTGAGGTCGGCGATCGCCTGTTGCTGCAGCCGTTCCGTGGCGTCGCGGTCAAAGATCAGATTCGGCGTCACCCCGTTGCTGAAGACGCGATAAAGCGCGAGGGTGGCGTCCCGGCTGACGCCTTCCGCCGCCAGATTGATGCGCAGAAACGTCAGCGCCTCCTCCATCGATTGCACGCGGACCTGCGCCACCTCGCCGTTGGGCCGCCGCACCCGGAAGAGCGCCACGCTGTCATTGCCGCGCGGCGTGAGATTGCTGCCGCCGTCGTAAACTCCCTCGTGGTAGATCTCGCGCAGCGTCGCCAGGCCGTTTTCCGCAATGGCAAACCGGGCCTTGGCGTCCCCGAGCGCCAGCAGCGTTCCGATGTCGTCCAACGACACCCGGTACGGGCCCTTGATGTTGAACGACTCGACGATCGCGTCGAGGAGGGCGGCCCGGCGCGCGGCCGGGGAGAACGCCCCCGGCGTGGTCGGGGCCGCGCCGGTTGGGGCCGGATAATCCTGGTCGAGCTTCTCCAGTTCGGCGAGCAGGTCCCGGAAATTGGCCTCGAACTGCTGCAGCGGCCCGAGCTCGAGCTGAAAGACCGGCGGCACGCGATTGCGCAGCTGGGCGCGATTGAGATCGGTCTTGAGCTTGCTTTCGTAGCTGAACGGCGCCCCGGCGACGATGCGCACCATGGCGAGCTGGTTGGGCAGGACGGGCAGGGAGGACGATGAAACGCCGACGAAGCTGATAAGCACGATCGCCGCCACCGTGATGACGAAGATCAGGAAACCCACCGACGGACTTTCCTGCAGGAAGGTGGCGATGGGAGAGGTGCGCACGGTCTTGCGCCGCTTCCGGAGGGAGGCGGTGCGGAGCAGCCGGAGTCGCTGGAGAAATGCCATGTCGGTGGTTTCGCCGGGGATGGAGCGGTTCAGCAGTCCGGCCCGTCCGGGCTAGTCTTTGTCCTCCCCTTCCTCCTGCTCGGAGGTGATCGGATGCCGGTAGTGTTCGTAGGCCTCGATGATCTTCTGCACCAGGGGATGACGCACGACGTCGGCTCCGGTGAAAAAGTGGAAGTCAATCCCGTCAATGCTCCCCAGAATATGGCGGACCTGGAGCAGGCCCGACTGCTTTGAGCGCGGCAGGTCGATCTGCGTGACATCGCCGGTGACGACCATCTGGGAGTTGTCCCCGAGACGTGTGAGGAACATCATCATCTGCTCGGGCGTCGTGTTCTGGGCCTCGTCGAGGATGATGAAGGCATTCGACAGTGTGCGGCCGCGCATGTAGGCGAGCGGGGCGATCTCGATGGTGCCTTTTTCCACGAGCCTGGCGACATCCTCGGCGGCCAGCATGTCGTTCATCGCGTCGTAGAGCGGCCGGAGATAGGGCAGGATCTTTTCCCGCAAATCGCCGGGCAGGAAACCCAGGGCCTCACCGGCCTCGACCGCTGGCCGGGTGAGCACGACGCGCTGCACCTGGTTCTTGAGCAAGGCGGAGATCGCAGCCGCGACGGCGAGATAGGTCTTGCCCGTGCCGGCCGGACCGATGCCAAAGACGACCGGGTTTCTCTGGATCGATTGCAGGTAGATCTTCTGCCCGACCGTCTTCGGAACAATGCTCTTCCGGTTCGTGGAAATAACGAGTGGCTCCGCGAAAAGCTTGCGGATCCCGGACCCGTCGCCGCGGGCAAACCCTTCCAGCAACTGGCTGAATTCCCGGTTGCGGAGGGTCAGACCCTGCAGCCGTCCCTCGTTCAGGAACGCGAAGAAATCCTCGACCCGCGCGATGTCGATGTCAGCGCCCTCGATTCTAAGCCAGTCTTCGCGGGTGGTGAGCTTCACATTGAATGCCTGTTCGGCAGCGAGCAAATTGTCCTCGCGGCCACAATAGAGCTGATTCAGATGGCGGGGATTCTGGTAGTAAAGGGTCTTGGAGGACACGGGAATTACGCAATCCGGCTGACCGGGTCGAACCAATTCGAGCCGGCGGGAATCACCCATCTCGCCAACCGGGAAGTTGTTATGGAGACCGGCGAACGGCGGACCGCGGAGCCGGCGGCAGGCTGGCGGACGTTGAGCTTCCAATTGCAGCTCATCGTCGTCACGGTGTCGCCTCTGGCGTCGGGCTGGCGCCGGCCAGCACTCCGGGCAGCACTGCAAGGAGCCGGTCGTAGGTTGAGGCGAGCGCCTGGGGCAGAACACGGGTCTCTCCGATCACGGGCATGAAATTGGTGTCCCCGGTCCACCGGGGCACGATGTGGGCGTGGAGATGCGGGATGCTGCCGCCGGCCGCCGCGCCAAGATTGAAGCCGATGTTGAAGCCGTCGGGGTTTACCGCGGCCTGCAGCACCCGCTGCCCGAGGACGATGATCTCCATTAGATCGGCGCGTTCTTCCGGTTTTAGGTCCCCGGGTTCAGCCACGGCCCGGAACGGGACCGCCAGCAGATGGCCGGGGTTGTAGGGGTAGAGATTCAGTACCAGGTAGGAAAACCGGGTGCGGTGGAGGATGAGCGCGGCGCGATCGTTGCCGAGTTCCGGGAGTTCCGAGAACAGCCGGTCGTTGCGGGACGGCCGTGGCGCCTCGATATAGCTCATCCGCCAGTACGCGTGAAGTTGTTGCATTGAAGCAGCCGGACACACTAGGGGCGGGGCGGGCGATGTCAAAACGCGATTGGCCGCCGTGCGTATGACCCGATTGACGGCGATTCCGAACGTAGCGCAGCCATCCCTGGCTGCATCGGCTCTGCTGGCTGGAAGCCTGCGCTGCGCGAGCTCGCTCGTTCATCACCGATGGCGCAGGCTTCCAAGTCTGCTTGACCGTCAATCGGGAGATGCACCCCTCCGGGCTGGGACTTGACATCAAGTGGAGCCGCCAACACCCTTGACGCAATTCAAGTTCACTTTGTAAGAAGTGGGCCTTTGGCCCGCTTTTTTTTTCCACAAATCAATCCATATGAGCAGCGAAATCCTTTCCGTCCTCGAGTACATGGAGAAGGAGAAGGGGATCGGTCGCAACGACATGATCGCCGCGATCGTCAACGCGATCAAGACGGCGGCCCAGAAAGGCATCAACTCGGGGCAGGAACTGAAGATCGAGATCAATCCGAAGAACGGCCAGCTCCATGCCTGGATGCTGCTCAAGGTTGTGGATTCTATCAGCAATCCGAAGACCGAGATTCACCTGGAGAAAGCGCAGGTTCTGAAGCCAGGAGCCCAGCTCGGCGAGATCCTGGAAAAAGAGATTGATCCGGCGTACCTCGGCCGCATCGCCGCCCAGACGGCCCGGCAGGCGATCATGCAGAAGCTGCGCCAGTTTGAAAAGGAGCGGATTTACGACGACTTCAAGGACCGGATTGGCGACATCGTCACGGGCATTGTGCGGCGCCGCGAGCGTAGCGACCTGTTTGTCGATCTCGGAAAGGCCGAGGCCATGATGCCTGGCAAGGAACAGGTGCCCGGCGAGGATTATGCCCCCGGCGAGCGCATTCGGTGCCTGCTGCTGGAAATCGAGAATACGAGTCGCGGCCCCGAACTGATTCTCAGCCGGGCCAGTCCGAAGTTTGTCCGCCGCCTGTTCGAGCTTGAAGTCACCGAGATCTCGGACGGAACCGTCAAGATCGAGGCGTTCGCCCGCGAGCCGGGATACCGGACAAAGATCGCGGTGTCCACGTCCGACCCGAAAGTCGATCCGGTTGGTGCCTGTGTCGGCGCCCGGGGCGCGCGGGTGAAATCGATTGTCCGCGAGCTTGGCGGCGAGAAGATCGACATCATCCGCTACTTCTCCGACCCGCGCGAGATGGTCGCCGAGGCGCTGAAGCCAGCCGTCCTGCGCAACATCATCATTGATGAGAAGAACCGCCGCGTCGGCATTGTCGTGTCCGAGGAGGATCTCGCCATCGCGATCGGCAAGAAGGGCCAGAACGCCCGGCTGACCTCGCGGCTCATCGGCTGGAAGCTCGACATCATGAAGCTGCAGACCGTCGCCACGACTCTGGAGCAGAAGAAGGGCATGGCGGCTTCCGGTCTGGCCAGGATCCCCGGGATTGATGATGCGATCGCCCAGCGGCTCGTCGCGGCGGGCTTTGCCTCGGTCGAGCTGTTCGACGGGGTCGAGATCGACGACCTGGTGGGCGCGGGCTTCACTGCCGGGGAAGCTGAAGAGATTCTCAAGAAAATTGCTGCCTACGCCAGCACTCCGAAATAGTTTTCTCCAACGGTTGATTTCGCACTCCCTGCACCGCTTCTGATGAGCATCCGCCTCCACGAACTCGCCAAGAAACTTGGCATGGACAACAAGGACCTGATGGCCTTGCTGAGAGAACGCGAGTATCCGGTCAAGACCGTCTCCAGTACGATCGACAAGATCACGGCGGAAGCACTCGAACAGGAGTTGGCCAAGAAGCCGGTCGCGCCCGAGTCCCCGGCCCCGGCGACGCCGGCCGCGCCGGTCGCCATCGAGACGGCCAAGCCCGAGGTGCCGCCCGCGCCACCGGCCAGCGAGCCGGAGAAGCCGCCGAGTTTTACCACGCGGGTGCCGGCCGGAGTGTTCGTTCGCTCGGCGCAGGATATTGCGCGCGAGAAGGAGGAGCTGGCCAAGGCCAGCCGGCCGCAGGTGGTCTTTCCCGCTCCGCGGCCGGCGGCCATCCCGGCAATGCGAGTTTCACCGTCGGTGCAGAGCCGTCCTTCCATCCTGCCGCCTCCGACGAGCCGGCCGTCACCAGTTCCGCCGCCTGTGCGGATTTCTCCGTCTCCGATCGCCCCGCCGCCGCTGGCCCCGCCGCCGGTGCGCCCGGTCGCCCCGCCTCCGCTCCCCGCGCCAGTCCAGGCGGCGCCGTCGCCCCCGTCACCGCCTCCGTTGCCCGTGCCGCAGTCCAGTTCGCCGATTCCGCCTCCGATCTCCCGGCCGTTGCCGCCGCCGCCGGTGCCGGTCGCCGCTTCGACGCCGTCGGTCACGGTCATCGCCTCGGGCGACATCAAGATCATTCATTTCAAGCCGCCGGTCATCGTGCGGGATTTTGCCACGGCCCTGGGCCTGAAGCCATTCAAGCTCACCGGCGAGCTGATGGAGATGGGCATCTTTGCCGGGATGAACCAGAGCATCGAAGAAGCGGTGGCGATGAAGATTGCCGAGCGCCACGGCTGCATGCTCGAGATCAAGCATCGCGGCGAGACGGTGGCGCCGGTGGTGGTCAAGGTGAAGGTCGAGAAGCCGGTCGAGGACGAGTCCAAGTTCCTGCAACCGCGCCCGCCGGTCGTCTGCATTCTCGGACACGTCGACCACGGCAAGACCTCGCTCCTCGACGCCATCCGGAAGGCGCATGTGGCCGCCGGCGAGGCGGGAGGAATCACGCAGCACATCGGTGCCTACCAGGTGGAGTTCAAGGGCCGGAAGATCACCTTCCTCGATACCCCCGGCCACGCGGCCTTCAACAAGATGCGCGCCCGGGGCGCCAACGTCACCGACATCGCCGTCCTCGTGGTGGCGGCGGACGACGGATTCATGCCGCAGACCGACGAGGCGCTGAAGCACATTCAAAACGCCAAGGTCGCGCTCATCGTTGCGGTCAACAAGATGGACATGAAGGGCGCCAATCTCGAACGCGTCAAAGGGCAGATGCAGGAACGCGGCATCGCCCCCGAAGATTGGGGCGGCGAGACCATCACGGTGCCCACGGCGGCCGTCAAGGACCAGGGGATTTCCGAGTTGCTCGACTACATTCTCCTCCAGGCCGATGTGCTCGAATTGAGGGCCAATCCGAAGGCGGGGGCGACCGGCGTCATCATCGAATCTCAGATCGACGTCGGACGCGGCCCGTCCGCGACGGTCATCGTGCAGCGCGGCACCCTCCACACCGGCGACGCGATCGTGTGCGGAGCCCACTTCGCCCGGGTGCGCGCGATGTTTGACGACCGCGGCGAGGCCGTGAAGGAGGCGCCTCCGTCCACCCCGGTGAAGATCATCGGCTGGTCGGGCACGCCCGACAGCGGCGCGACCTTCCGGGCAGTGAAGAATGCCCGCGAGGCCGAGCGGCTGGCCGAGGAGGAGCAGGACCGCCGCAACAAGGAGACGGTGACGCTCGACTCTAAGCCGAAGGAGATCTCGGTCGAGAAACTGTTCGCCGAGATTGCCGCCTCGCAGCAGAACACGCTCCGGGTCGTGCTGAAATGCGACGTCTTCGGTTCAATCGAGGCGGTCCGCAACATCCTCGACGGGATCAAGAGCCAGAAGGTAACCCTGGAAATCCTCTCCGGGGAAGTCGGCCTGATCGGCAAGAACGACGTGCTCATGGCCGGTGCGGCCGGGGCCGTGCTCATCGGATTCAACACGAAGCTCGAGAACGGCGTCACGCCGCTCGCGAAGCATCACGGCGTGCGGATCGAGACCTTCGACATCATCTACGAGCTGGGCGACAAGGTGCGCGAGATCATGGCCGACCTGCTCCCGCCGGATTTGCGCGAGGTCAAGCTTGGCGCCGCCGAAGTCCGCCAGATCTTCCCGGTTTCGAAGGGTTTTGTCGCCGGCTGCCTGGTCACGGAGGGGAAGATCGCCCGCAATGCGCCGGCGCGCGTGCGCCGCGGCCGGGAGATCGTCTTCGAAGGCAAGGTTGGCACGCTCCGGCGTTTCAAGGACGACGCCAACGAGGTGCGCGCCGGCCTCGAATGCGGCATCCGGCTCGACGGCTTCGACGGTTACCAGCCGGGCGACGTCATCGAATGCCTCGAGATCCAGAAGGTCCGGGCGTCATTGTGATTTTTGAGTTTGGATGTTAGGTTTTCGATCGCGTCTGACTGGCCGAAAACCAAGGAGCGAAAATCCAAGAGCGAGGGTTCCATGTCCAACCGCACCTTGCGCATCAATGAGCTGGTCCAGCGCGAGATCAGCGCCTACCTGCACACGCGCTACCAGGGTGAAGCCGTGGGCATCACCATCACCGGCGTTGTGGTTTCGCCCGATCTCCACGATGCCCGCGTGTACTACTCGGTTTTGGGCGGAAAGACGGCGGAAGAGGTTGGTGGACGGTGGCTGCAGGCGAGAATCGGGGAAATCCGCCATGTCGTCGGGAAGAACGTCGTGCTCAAGAACGTGCCGCGGCTTGAATTTGTGCTCGACGGTTCGCCGGAACGCGGAACGCGCGTGATCCAGTTGCTGAACGAGATCGAAGCCCGGGAGGACCCGGAGGCGAAGAACCCTTGAATGGCGAGACATGTTGCGATCCGGTCGATTCCTCTGGTTGTGGCGTTTAGTCGATGACGAATTTGTAGCGGAGCCGCGTGCCTGGCCGGAGCTTCAGCGAAGGCTGGCTCGCGCCGCGGCGGCGGAGCTGGCGTCCGGCTCCGGCGGCGCGGGACGCCTGCCATGCCGTAGCCTTGTGCGGAGGCTGGCCGCGCCGCTACGCAAGCGAATCCGTAGCGGAGCCGCCTGAACCGATGGAAACGTTCTATCCCGACCTGTCGCGGCGGTTTGCCGGATTCCTGCGGGAACTCGCGGGCCGGAAGGTCGCGGTGATCGGCCATGGGCGGCCGGACGGCGACTGCATCGGCTCGCAGGTGGCGCTTGCCCGCGTGTTGCGCGCCCGGGGTCATGAGGTGGTTTGCATCAACTGCGATCTGGTGCCGCGCCGCCTGCAATTCCTTGTCGGGGACATGGTTTTTGTGACGGGCGACGGGCTCCCGGCGGACGACTATGCGGCGGTCTTCGTTGACTGTGCCGATCACGACCGCGCCGGCAAACGGATCCGGGCGCTGTTCCCGGCGCCGCTTGGCGCGATCGACCACCATCTGTCGAACGATGGTTTCGCCCGTTACAACTTCATCGACTCCGGCTCAGCTGCCACTGCGGAGATCCTGACGGGAATGCTGTTGGACAACGGCATTCCGTTCGACGCGCTGACGGCGCAAAACCTGTATGTCGGCATTCTGACTGACACCGGCCAGTTCCGTTTCAATTCGACCTCGCGCCGGACCTTCCTGCTCGCCGCCGAGCTGCTGGCCCGGGGTGCCAGGCCTTCGGAAGCCGGTTTCGAACTTTATGAGCGGGAGACGGTGGGCAAGCTCCGGCTGCTCCAGCGCTTCCTGGCTTCCCTTCGTTTTGAGGAAGGAGGGCGGATCTGCATCGGCCTGCTGCCGGACGGAGTGTTTGCCGAGACGGGCAGCCTGCCCGAGGACACCGAGGGCATGGTGGATTACACGCGCGGCACCGACGGAGTGGAGATCGGCGCCCTGATCGAGGACCGGCCCGACGGCGTCAAGGCGAGCCTCCGGGCGAAGGACCCGAACTACCGGCTCGATTTGGTCGCCGGCAAATTCGGAGGCGGCGGGCACGCCTGCGCGGCCGGGCTGAGCGTTCCCGGTGAGACCTCCGCCACATTTTACCCGCGGCTGCTGGCGGCGCTGCAGGAGCAGTTGCGCGCGATCGACGCCGCAGGCAAAGGCTAAAGCGGTTTCATCGGAAGTTTGGCCGCGAGCGTGAGCCCCTCGACGGATTCGACAGGCTCACCGCCAGCGGGCTCGGGGCCTTGAGCTTGTCAAGACGGCGAGTGGACGAACCCTCCGCGAGCTCACGCTCCAGCTACCATCGCGTTCAGAGCCGCAGTTGAGGTCAGCAGACTGTCGGGCTTCGCCCTCAAAAACCTCGCGGCCGCACCGTAAACCTGCGGTCCGAACCTCTCCCCGGCCGAAAACCGGTCCGGTGTCGTCAAAAAGCGCTCCCAACTGGATCCTCGTCCAGCCTCTGCCCCCACGAATCCTTTTCTTAGGTCTTGCGCACTGCCATGCATCAGCCCGTCCCAAATGGCGCCAGCCATTTGCTTAGGAACATGGAGGGCGAAGCCCGACAGGTTCCTGGCGCCGGGAAAAGAATCCGGACAACGATCGCTTGCGCTCGGATGGACGGCGTGGGAAAACATTGCTCTCCCTATGCTCGGAAAACCCAAGGAACTCGAAGGCGTGCTGCTCGTCGACAAACCCACCGGCTTCACCTCGCACGACGTGGTGGCGCGGTTGCGGCGCAAGCTGGCGATGAAGCGCATCGGCCATGCCGGCACCCTCGACCCGATGGCCACCGGCCTGCTGATCATGCTGGTCGGCAAGGCCACGCGCATTTCGCAGTACCTGACCAACCTCGACAAGGAATACGAGGGCACCATCGAGCTCGGAAAGATCACCAATTCCCAGGATGCCGACGGCGAGGTCATGGAGACCCGGCCGGTGCCGCCGCTGACGGAGGCCGAGGTGCGCGCGGCGATGCAGACCTTTCTCGGCGACCAGTACCAGACTCCGCCGATGTTTTCCGCCATCAAGGTCGGTGGCGTGCCGCTCTACAAGATGGCCCGCAAAGGCGAGGAGATCGTGCGGGAACCCCGGTTCATCCGGGTGTCCTCCTACGAGCTGACCCGCTTCGCGCCGCCCCAGCTCGATTTCCGCATGCGCTGCAGCAAGGGCACCTACGTGCGCACCCTCGCACATGATCTCGGCCAGAAGCTCGGCTGCGGCGGGCATCTCTCCGCCCTGCGCCGCACGGCGACCGACAAGTTCCGGATCGAGGCCGCGCTGACGCTCGACCAGATCGAACAGCTGCCGGTTACAGAGATCGAGAAACGCCTGCTGCCGGTCTACGATGTCGTGCCCAGCTTTGTCGGATGAGGGTCTAATGAGCCTTCCCGCTCTGTTTAATAACCTGGAGGCTGTCGCGCTTCCGCCCCGGCCGCTGCATCTGGCGATCGGCATGTTCGACGGCGTGCACCTCGGGCATCAGGCGGTCGTTGAGTCGGCCGTGCATTCGGCGCGCCGGAGCGGCGGTCTGGCGGCCGTTTTGACCTTCTGGCCGCATCCCAGCGTCTTCTTCAACCCGGGGCGGAGCACCCGGATGCTGATGAGCCCCGAGATGAAGGCGCGCGTCCTGGCGCAGCTCGGCGTGGACGCTGTCATCCAGCAGGCATTCTCGCTGGAATTCGCCCGCATTCCCGCAGCGGACTTCCTATCGTATCTGCTGCGCTGCCTGCCGCATCTGGCGGGAATCTACGTGGGGGAGAACTGGCGGTTTGGCGCCGGCCGCCGGGGAGATGTGGGCCTGCTGGTCGCCGAGGCTGCCAAGCGCGGGATTCCGGTCCTGAGTGTGCCGCAGATTCAGTGGAACGGCGAGCCAATCAGCAGCACGCGGATTCGCGACAGCCTTGAGGCCGGGCGCATCGAGGAGGCGAACATGCTCCTCGGCTACTCCTATTTCGCGGAAGGAACGGTGGTCTCCGGCCGGCAACTGGGGCGCACGATTGGGTTCCCGACGCTCAATCTTCCCTGGCGGCCGGAACTCCAGCCGCGTTACGGCGTCTATGCGGTGCGCGTCGCCGGTGAACCAGCCATCGCGCCACTGCCCGCTGTGGCCAACTATGGCGTACGGCCGACGGTGGGGCAGGCGGACGAGCCGCTGCTTGAAGCGCATCTTCTCGGCCCGTGCCCGTTTTCAACCGGTAGCAAGGCGACGGTTGAGTGGCTGAAGTTTCTTCGTCCGGAACTGAAGTTTGCCGGCGTGGAGGAGCTCAGCGCGCAGATCGCGCGCGACCGGTCGGACGCCGAGGCGTTCTTTCAGGCGCAAGGACAACCTTAGCCGGACTCATGCAAATTGTAGGAGCCTGCTTGCCCGTTCGACAAGCGCAGGGCCCCGAGCCTGTCGAGGGGCAGGCGATTCCGAGGAGAAGGTCGCCTGCAAGCAGGCTCCTACACCTGTCACCAGATCGCAGCATCTTCTCAGAGTGAAACCCGGGATTATTGAATAGATACGGCTTAGCGCGGTTTGTCCTGGCGCGGAAGAGCTGCAGGCGAAGTGGCGGCGCGGCCAGCCTCCGCGCAAGGCTACGGCATGGCAGGCTTCACCCGCCGACGGAGCCGGACGCCAGCTCCGCCGCCGCGGCGCGAGCCAGCCTTCGCTGAAGCTCCGGCTCGGGCGGCTCCGCTACCGGGCTCTATTTTTTCAACGGATAGCCGACCGTCTGCGCGACGATGATCTTCTGTCCCGTCGGGAGTAGCATCGCCTTGGCCAGTGCCTCGCGGTTGATGCTGCCGCGGACGACCGTGGCCAGACCCTCCGAGGCGCAAAACAGGTACACGTTTTGGCTGATCAGACCCGCCTGGATGCCGCCGTTGAGCGCCTGCTCCTCAGCCGTTCCGCCGCCGGCCCGGGAGACGTAGATGAGATTGACCGGGGCGGTGGCGACATAGGACTGCATGCCCGTCAGTGCGCGCAGGTCCCCCTGGACGACTGGCGCCAGGCGCTGGTTTTTCGCGTCGTACACGTACACGCCCGCAGCCACGGCCACGTAGACGTCCATCTCCTGGCGGTTCATGGCAGAAGGCGCGGTTCGCCGGCCCGAATCCGGGCGATTGATGCCCCAGGCCGCCCACAGCAGGTTGGACAGCACCTGCGGAGACAGCGGGTCGGGCGCGAACTCGCGCTGGGAGGCGCGTTGCTGCAGCGCCTGCATGAGCGGCATGCCCCCGGTTGTTTGCGGCGCGGGCAGCACAATTGGCTGGAGGTCCGCGGCGCGGAGCGCGACGCAGGAGAAAACGATGGCGAGGAACAGATTTGCTGATTTGCGCATGACTGAATCGGAGCAGACGAGAGAATTGGATGCCATGCCGTGGCAAGCCCGGTGACCTGCCAGCGTGGTCGAGCCACAACCAAACTCAATCCTTTACAGGAGACCGCAATGCAAAACGCGGTTTTGCTCGCGACGGGAGGAAACCTGTAGCCGGGGGCGCCGACCCCGGCAGCCGGCCTCAACGCGGCCGGCTACAACGCGGGCTGTTTCCTTTGGAGCCCGCGGAGGAGGCGCAGAAGATGAACGAAGATTTCGATCTGAACCCGTCACCGCGGTGAAATGTCTTTGTAGTGCACAACCCGCGCCAGAATTCAGAGCTTCTTCGCCCCGACGGGGGCAAACTCGCCATGCCGCGCCAAACGGCGTCCGCCGTTTGTCAGGAGCGGGCGGACGAAGTCCGGCGCGCTGCCAGGGATTTTTGCTTGCGCCTCAGGCCCGGAATGCTGCTTATTCGACCCTCTTTTCGGTCGGACTCTTAGCTCAGTTGGTTAGAGCGCTTCCTTGACATGGAAGAGGTCGCTGGTTCGAGTCCAGTAGGGTCCACCATTCTTCTTTCCGGGGCGGAAAGAAGAATGCCGCGCCGGAGCCTCGGCGAAGGCAGGTAATTGGACTCATCGGCGTAGAGTCCCTGGAACCAAGACGCGAAGGCTGCCCTCCATAGGCTTGGCGACGGATGGCATTTCCCCCCGGGCTACGACTGGGGCTTCGGATGGCACGCCAGTTTTCTTTCCGGGGCGGAAAGAAGAATGACCGGCGCGGATTCGGGCATCAGCAGCGCCGCCGTGCCTCCGACGACGAGCGCGCCTGTGAGGTACCACGCCTGCGTCAGATGGCTTCCGGTCGCCTCGCCGAGCCACTTGATGATGAACTGGGCGGACCCGCCGAATACCGTTATCGCCAGCGCATAGATGGTGGCGACAGCGCCGGAACGGACCGCCTTTGGAAGCGACTCCGTGATGGTCACGAGCACGGGCACGTTGGCCAAGATACTCCGCGCCGTCGGAAAAGATAGCGCCTCGGCCAATTAGCCCGAACCTTTCACGAAGGCGGGAAAGGTTCGCCCCGAAGGGGCCGACTTTGTCGGGGCTAACCGCGACCCAACCCGAACCCTTCGCCCGGAGCCAGAACCGCATAACGCAGCTCCGCGTCCAAAGCAGATCCCGGCGGCCGCGCCAGACGGCAAGGATCTCGCAGCGTGGTGCCTGACCGCCAACCCCAAACCCCAAAGCCAGACCCCATACGATCGGTCCACAGGACCCAGGATCGACCCTGGCTGACGGGGATCATAGTCCTCTCCAAGACCAACGATAGATGGTGCCACTTGAATTCGCCCAGAACATTCTCACCCGCTTTATCGGTATGACAGTAGGTGGCTGATAGGTGGTCGTTGACTGCTCAGTGCCGGTGACGTTCGTATTTGCTGTGCCGAAGCTTCCGAACTGACTGTATGTGCCATTTGCGGTGCCGGTGTAGCTCGAGGTAGTTGTAGCGCTGCCCGGAAGGACAATCTGAGTCGATTGATCGTAGATGAGGATCTGTCCTCCTTGCCCGTCACTCATGGTTCTGCTGGGTGGACCCCAAGAGGCTATCAGGTCGTTTAGATTGTGTCCCATCCACGATCCCATGAGGGCGTTCATCTTCTCTGGAGTCATGCAACCGCTGAGTACAACCACAGCGATTGTGGCTAGAAGCTTCAGAGCACGCATGGAATGGAGCCTGACGGACTGTTTTGTGCTCCGATCAGTGTACGCCTGACTTTACATGGATCAAGCAATTAGCGGCCATTGAAATCGGAGGGAATCCCTTTCCGCGAGGTGGCGGAATTCGGACCGGGGCCGCTTTCACCGCCCGCTCTGCTCGACCAGTTGGCCGAAACTTCCTAACCTTACCCACCAAATTCCCCGAAGAACCTCCTTTTGGGATTGTAGTCCAACGCCTCCTGTTATCTATTGAAGACGAGTTCTGTGCTTCTTGCCTGAGAGTCCGCATGCCCTGCTGCGCACCCCCTTTTTTCTTGCCAGACCGACAACCGTGGGCCCACACTCGATGACGATTTCGTTTCTTCGATCCTTTGCCCCGTGGGACCGCGATGTCTCTTCCCGCCTCCCGACGATTGAAAGCCTTGGCGCGGTTCCAGATGGGCTTCTTGGTTTAGAATATCCTCGGATTTCGATGATTTCGGGCAAGGGAGAGGTGGTTCAGACCGGGTCTTCCGTTCGGGTGTATCTTGGTGATGTGAGGCCTTTTCCCTTCAACGTGTTTTCGCCGCGACAGGCAATGCGGAGTGCTTTGTCCGGCAGCGCCAAGTTTCCAACCGCCGGTGGTTCGACGTAGCCGTCGTCACGGGGAGCATACCTCGTCAACGGGCCATTTCCCAAACATGAACATGAAACATCTTCAGCCTGATTCCTCGCCCATTGCGACGGCGCGAGCCCATTTGATGTTCGTCCAAGGGCAATCTTCCTTGAAAAGAGACGCGGTACTTCCTGGCGGCTGCCACGCTATGATGATGAGGTTCTTTGCGTTGCGATCCTTGTGGCAGTTTTCCTACGGGATCAGTCTCGCCATTCTTTTCTTTTCGCCCATGTTGATTCGGGCAAACCCCACAGGAGGTCAAATTTCTGCAGGTTCCGCGTCGATCAACACCGCGCCGGGAGTGGTGACGATCAACCAGACAAGCGGCGCGGCAATCATCAACTGGCAGAGTTTCTCGATTTACGCCGGCGAGTTGACGAAATTTGTCCAACCCTCTTCAAAGAGCGCCGTCCTGAACCGGGTGCTGGGCAGCGGAATCTCGAGCTTGGACGGGACTCTGTCGGCCAACGGCCAGGTCTATCTCATCAATGGCAATGGCATCGTGGTTGGATCTGCTGGAACCATCAACACAGCTGCCTTTCTCGCCAGTACCCGCGACATAGCCAATAGCGATTTCCTTTCCGGCAACTTCCAATTCTCCGGTTCAAACGGGGCTGGCGTGCA
Organism: uncultured Verrucomicrobiae bacterium; assembly: GCA_963804395.1. GTDB lineage: Bacteria > Verrucomicrobiota > Verrucomicrobiia > Opitutales > Opitutaceae > Fen-1467. The sequence goes on from CAWDQK010000015.1 coordinate 39,137, forward strand.
GAATCTGGGCGTGATCAATGCCTTGGGCGGCGACGTGATTCTGATTGGCAAGACCGTTTCCAACCAAGGCACAATCAATGCATTTAACGGCACGGCCGGGCTCGCTGCCGCCGATGAGGTTCTGATCACCCAAACAGGAACTCAGCATGTTTTTGTCCGTCCGAGTACCACGGCTTCGTCCGCCGCCGGGCAAACCGGTGTGAGCAATTTCGGGACGATCAACGCAGGCGCGGCGGATTTGAAAGCGGCGAACGGGAACATCTTTGCCTTGGCAATCCAGAATTCAGGGACGATCCGGGCGACGACTGCGACGCACCAGGGCGGGCGTATCTGGCTGACGAGCGATTCGGGAACAGTGACAAATTCGGGCACGCTGGACGCTTCGGCCACGGAAGCCGGGGGACAGGGTGGAACGGTTGCCATTCAATCCGGAAAGGGCACGGCCGATCAAGCGGGGCTCATCCTTGCTCGCGGCGGCGTGGGGGGTCTAGGCGGCAATGCCGAGGTCTCGGGCAAAGGCGTGGAGCTGACTGGCACGGTGGATCTGACGGCGCCCGGTGGTGAGACAGGGAGTTTCTTGCTAGATCCGGCGACCTTGACTGTGGCGGCTGGCGGCAATGGGACGGTGGTCTCCGGCCAGAACGATAGCACCTCGACGACGATCGACCCAGCGACGGTGGTGAGCGCGCTAAGCACCGCAAATCTCATTCTCAATGCGGATACCAATATCACCATCAGCAATGGCATTTCCTGGACAACCGCCAGCACCCTGAGTCTCGCCACCAACACCGCTGGCAGTACGATTAACATCAATGCGGCGATCGTTGGGACCGACGGGGGCCTCACCCTAAAGACAGCGGGGGCTGGCGATGTAATTTCCACCGGTTCAGCCGGCTCAGTGAACGTGGCAAAGTTCGTCCTGCAAAGCGGCGCCTGGAATCAGAATGGCGCGGCACTGCCGTCATTTGCCGCGAGCAACGATTTTGAGATTCAGGGGGGCAGCTTCCTTCGCGTGTTGGGCGGAAACGGGTCGCCCGCAACGCCCTATCAGATTGCCGACGTCTACGGTCTGCAGGGGGTGGCATCGCTTCCGCTGCAGAACGATTACCAGCTTGCGAACGGCATCGATGCGAGCGGCACGGCGACTTGGAATTCTGGCGCCGGCTTCGTGCCGATCGGCGGCAGCAGCACTCCATTTTCCGGCACCTTCAACGGTCAGGGCAATTTCGTCAGCAATCTGACAATCAACCTGCCAACTTCCAATAATGTTGGTCTGTTTGCTGTTACTGGATCGGGTGCTTTGATTGAGAACCTGGGACTTGCGACCGCGAATGTCACCGGCGGCGGGTTTGTTGGTGGGTTGGTGGGACAGAACCTGGGCGGCACAGTGCAAGCGAGCTACAGCACAGGTACGGTAGCTGGCGGCAGCGGCAGCGAATTCGTGGGTGGCTTGGTGGGATGGAACGATAAGTCGGGCACGGTGGAATCAAGCTATAGCACGAGTGCGGTGAGTGGCATTGAATTCGTTGGCGGGTTGGTGGGGTACAACAATGCAGTCGTGCAAACAAGTTACGGCACGGGCGCAGTTACCGGAAACGGCGACTGCGTGGGCGGGTTGGTCGGATGGAATGGTGGCACGGTGCAGATGAGCTACGGCGCCGGAGCGGTGAGCGGCAGCGGCAACTACGTTGGCGGGTTGGTGGGGAAGAACAGTTCCGGCACGGTGGAGACGAGCTACAGCAAGGGGGCGGTGAGCGGCAGCGGAAACAGCATCGGGGGGCTCGTCGGCGAGAACGACAATGGGGGAACGGTGGAAACGAGCTACAGTACGAGTGCGGTGTCCAGTGCCGGCGGCAGTGCCAACATCGGTGGGTTGGTGGGACTCAACAATATCGGCAGCACGGTGCAGGCTTGCTACAGCACGGGTGCGGTCGGCAGTAGCGCCGGCGCCGTCAGGTACCTCGGCGGTCTGGTGGGAGAGGATCTCGGGAATCCGGTGACTAACAGTTACTGGGACATGGACACGTCGGGACTGAAAAACTCTGACGGTGGTGGAGCCGGTCTAAGCGATGCGGCGATGCGCATGGCATCGTCTTTTCTTGGCTGGACTTTCGGGAAAACGCCGGGTGCGGCGGGCTGGGTCATCGCGGACACGGACGGCACCTTTAACAATGCTGGCGGTGCGAACGGTGGGACGACGCCGATGATGCTTTGGGAATATCCGACGACAATTGTCAATGGAACGACGATGGTCACCAACGGTCACCAACTCCAGTTGATCGGTTTGGTTCCCCGCGCAAGCTACGCGCTGGCGAACGATCTCAATCTCGCCGCGACCAGCGCTGGCGGCGATGTCTGGGCGCCCGATTCAATGCTGGCAAAGACCGGTTACGTGGGTTTCGCCCCGATCGGCAACAGCAGCACGCCTTTTTCGGGAACTCTGGATGGCCAGGGTCATGTCATCAACAACCTTACAATCGATCTGCCGAATTCTAATGATGTCGGCTTGTTTGGCGTAACCGGGCACAGTGCCGTCATTGAGAATTTGGGGCTGGTGACGGGGAGCATCACCGGTGTAAGCGTCGTCGGCGGATTGGTCGGGGCAAACGGCGGCACGCTCGAAACGGATTTCAGCACGGTGGCGGTGAGTGGCAGCAGCGATCTTGTTGGTGGGTTGGTAGGACAGAACGCTGCTGGCGCGACGGTGGAAACAAGTTATGCCACAGGAACCGTAATTGGCGGTGGCAGATTTACAGGTGGTTTGGTCGGACAAAACAATGCCATCATCGAAACGAGCTACAGCACGGGAGCGGTGAGCGGCAGTGGGGACTATGCTGGTGGTTTGGCGGGGCAGAATGCGGCTGGCGCCATGGTGGAAACGAGCTACAGTACGGGAGCGGTGAACGGCAGTGGAGGCTATGTTGGTGGTTTGGCGGGGCAGAATGCGGCTGGCGCTACGGTGGAAACGAGCTACAGCACGGGAGCGGTGAGCGGCGGTGGAGACTATGTTGGTGGTTTGGTGGGACAAAACGCTGCCAACGCGACGGTGGAATCAAGTTATAGCTCAGGAGCCGTAAGTGGCAGTGGTATGTATACAGGTGGTTTGGTCGGACAAAACGATGCCATCGTCGAAACGAGCTACAGCATGGGGGCGGTGAACGGGGGTGACAATTACGTTGGCGGACTGGTTGGACAGAATGGGTTCGGCGCAACGGTGGAAACGAGTTACAGCACGGGTGCGGTGAGCGGTGGCAAGAGCTTTGTTGGTGGTTTGGTTGGAGAAAACTATGCGACGGTGCAGGCGAGTTACAGCACGGGTGCGGTCTCTGATAGCGGCAGTACCTATCTTGGCGTTGGAGGGCTGGTGGGAATCAACACGGGTACGGTGGACACATGCTACAGTA
>CAWDQK010000016.1:0-34457 GCA_963804395.1 uncultured Verrucomicrobiae bacterium
CCCCCGGCTACAATCCGCTCCTCTTTGGAATCGATTGTCGCGGCGAAGTGGTTTCAATGCTTCGCTCCGGGTTCCCCGAGACTCTCCCCCGTCATGCACTCCCGTACCTTGCTCGCATCGTTCCTTTGCGCTCTCAACGTTGGCGCCTCGCTCGCGTTCGCGACATTTTCCGCTGCCGCCGCGCCGACATCCGGCCCGCGGGAGATCATCCCGTTCGATTCCGGCTGGCACTTCCGCCTTGGCGATCTGCCGGAGGCCTGGCAGCCCGGTTTCGACGACACGAACTGGCGCGTCCTCGACGTGCCGCACGACTGGAGCATCGAGGGCGCGCTCAACCCGCCGCCCGACGGCGACAGCAACGGCGGTTTCTTCTCCCACGGCATCGGCTGGTATCGGAAAAGCTTCCGGCTTCCGGCCGCCGCCGGGAAAAAGGTCGTGGTCGAGTTCGACGGGGTCTACATGAACAGCGAGGTCTGGATCAACGGCCAGTTCCTCGGCCGCCGGCCCTACGGCTTTGTCGGCTTCCGTTACGATCTCACTGAGTTTCTCAAGGCCGACGGCTCACCCAACGTGCTGGCCGTCCGGGTCGACGATTCGCTCGAACCATCGCTGCGCTGGTATGCCGGCTCCGGAATCTACCGGCATGTGCGCCTGATCACCACCAGCTATACGCACTTCCGGCTCGACGGCGGCGTCAGCATCACGACGCCGGAAATCGCGCCCGGGCAGGCCATCGTCGAGGCGAACTACGTCATCGACGCCCATTTCTTCACCGAGGAGGAGCGCCAGGCCTGGGCGAAGGACAACTGGCATGCGAAGCCCGCGAACGCCGACGTTGTCCTGAGCAGCAGCGTGCTGGCCCCCGACGGCACGATCGTCGCTCGCACCGAATCGAAGCTCCCGCTCGAAAGCCTGCGTCCGGGCCAGCGCGCGATGCAGCGCGTCACGGTGCCGCAGCCCCGCCTCTGGTCCGACCGGACTCCGGACCTCTACCGGCTGCGCAGCACGCTCGCGCTCGACGGCCGGCCGCTCGACGAAACCGTCACGACGTTCGGCATCCGCCACCTCGAGTTCGATCCCGACCGCGGCCTGTTCGTCAACGGCCGGCCCACCAAGCTCAAGGGCGTCTGCCTGCACCAGGACGCGGGCTCCTTCGGCAACGCCGTCCCCGCGGCCGTCTGGGCCTGGCGCCTCGCCCGCCTGAAGGAGATGGGCTGCAACGCCGTCCGGACGAGCCATCATCCGTTTGCGCCGGAGTTCTACGACCTGTGCGACCAGCTCGGCCTCTTCGTCTTCGATGAGGCGTTCGACGAGTGGACGCGGGACTGGCCGTACAACTTCACCGAGAATCCGCGCGGCAAGTCGAAATACGGCTATCATCTCTACTTCAACCAGTGGCACGACACCGACCTGCGCGCCATGCTGCGCCGCGACCGCAACCATCCGAGCGTCGTCCTCTACAGCATCGGCAACGAGATCCCCAACCAGCTCGACCGCGACGGCTGCGACGATGGCGCAGGCGCTGGTCGCCACCTGCCACGAGGAGGACCCGACCCGCCCGGCGACCTCCGCCTGCGACCAGTCCCATGTCTCGTCGCGTAACGGATTCATGGACGACTCTGGACCTCCTCGGCTACAACTACATCGACCGCCTCTACGGCGAGCGCACCTACGCCCCCGACCGCGAGCGGTTCCCGCACCGCCTGTTCCTCGGGCACCGAGACCAGCAACCAGGTCTGGAACTGGCTCGGCGTGCGCGACCACGACTACGTCATCGGCGACTTCATCTGGACCGGCATCGACTACCTCGGGGAGTCGTTCAAGGCCCCCCGGCGGGGCAACGGTTCCGGTTACCTCGACCTGGCCGGCGGAAGGAAGCCCTCGTACTACCAGCGCGCCGCCTACTGGCGCGATGATCCCGTGCTGCAGCTCTTCGTGCTCACCAGCGCGAAGGCCGAGCATGCCTGGCGACCCGCGCCGGCGCTCTTCAAGTGGAATTGGCCGGCCGGCGCCCAGGTCACCGTCCGGGCCGCCACGAATTGCGACGAAGTCGAGCTGTTCCTCAATGATCGTTCCCTTGGACGGCAGGCCGTGTCGCACGAGGTCGATGCCAGCGACTGGACGGTGCCCTACGCCCCGGGGACGCTGTCGGCGGTCGGCTATCGCGCGGGCCGGCAGGTGGCCGCGAGCGTGCTGCGGACGGCGGGCGCGCCGGCGCGGCTCCAGCTCACGCCGGTCCCGGCGCCCGTCTCCAGCGACCTGGCATTCTACGAGATCACCGTGGTCGATCAGGACGGCCTGCCCGTGATTGATGCGACGCCCGTCGTGAAAGTGCGGGTGACCGGCGCCGGACGTCTCCTCGGACTCGATACCGGAGATCTCAACTACGGCGGCCTGTTCAAGGCCGGCAAGCGCGCCGCCTACCAGGGACGGCTCCTCGCCACCGTGCAACGGACCGCGCCGGAAGGGGAGGTGCGCATCGCCGCGACGGCCTCCGGGCTGCCGGCGGCCGGGGTGGTGCTTCCGGCGCCCGCCAATTGATTCGCGGGCGGTAATCGGATTGCATGCCGGCGCATCCTGCTCCTTGATGGCCGCCACCCCAATGCCCCCCGGCTTGGTTTGGCCAGGCACAAGGCGCGGGGACAAACATGATGCGGAAGCAACCCCCCGAGCACCCCTCCCCGCGCCGGGTCATCAGCATTCGCCGGGGCCTGCTGGTCGCGTTCGCGCTCGTCGTACTGCTGGTCTCCGGCAGCCTGCTGACGGTTTCGCTCCTCGGCACGGGCCGGCTTGCGCGCGACGTTGCCGGATCGCTGATGTTCGGGCTGGGTCGCGATGCGGAGGGCCGGTTGCAACGCTTGTTCAGTCCGATTGGGCAGAAACTGGTCGAGGACTATGCGGCGATCCGCCAGGGGCGATACTCGACCAAGGACCCGGAGGCCCTCAAGCGGCTGCTGCTGCCGGCGCTGTTTTCACTGCCCCAGGTCAATTCGATGATGATCGTCAACCAGGCGGGCGGACACCTGCTCCTCCTGCGCTACGATGAATCCGTCCGCCGGGCCGAGTTTCTCCGACCGGTCGCGGACCGGCTGCCGGCGCCCGATCCGGGCCGGATGCAGATTGTCACGCGGGAATACCGGCCCGCTGAGAGCGGTGCCATGAGTCACTTTGCCCTGTGGGACGACGGAGGGCGAACGTTGCTGCAGGAATGGGATCTGGCGCTGACCGGCTACGAAGGCCGGCAGCGGCCGTGGTACAAGGCGGCGATGGCGGCGTTTCGCGATCAAACGATCCCCGAGGCGCAGGTCGCGGGCGCGGACCTCGTGGCCTGGACGGAAGTCTATACGCTGTTTGTCACCAAGTCCCCCGGTATCTCCGCGGCCGTCGCGGCGCGCGATCCGGCGGGCGAGATCCGGATCGCCACCTACAATCTCCCGCTGGACGACATCGCGCAGTTCACGACGGCAGCGCAACCATCGCCCCGCGGGATGCTGTTCGTGATGACCGACGACGGGAGGTTGCTGGGACCGCCCCGCGACGGCCGGAGGGGCAGCCCGGCGGACGCCGGCGTGCCGGCCCTGCAGCCGGTCGCCGAGGCCGGCTTTCCCGGCGTTGCGGCGGCAGTGGCGAAGTGGCAGGCCGACAGCGGGGGCCGGCCCGATCGCTTTCGCCTGGCGCTTGACGGTGAAGCCTGGTGGGCGGGATTCACGCCGTTTGACGTCGGCTCCCAGCGCCGGCTCTGGATTGGCATGCTGCTGCCGGAATCCGACCTGATTCCCGCGGCCCGCGAGTATGAATGGCTCATCGCCGGAGTCGGAATGCTGGCCCTGTGCGTCGCTGCGCTGCTGGCGTTGCGCCTGGCCCGCTGGTTCTCGGAACCCCTGGCCGAACTCGCCGTCCAGGGCGGACGGATTGCGGCGCTCGATCTGGCGGAGACTCCGCCGGTCCACTCCCGGCTGGGCGAGCTCGACCGGTTGTCCGGCACGCTCGGCCGGATGCGCGACGCGCTGCGCGCGCACATTGCGGAACGCGAGCGATCCCGCCGGGAGATTGCGGAGAGCGAGGAACGTTATCGCACGCTGATCGAATCATCGATCGCCGGCATTGTGGTTTTGCAGGACGGGCGCGTGCGTTACGCGAATCCGGCCGCGCTCCAGATGGGCGGCTATCAGACCGCGCCGGAGTCGATGACGCAGATCAGCTGGACGGAGTTCGTCGCCCCGGAGTTTCGCGACGAGTTGCGGGCCCGGGTGGAGGCCGTTCTCGGCGGGACGATCCTGCCGCCGCATCCGGGCTGGGAGGTCCTCCGGAAGGACGGCTCGCGCCGTTGGGTGCAGTCGAGCCACGCGCTGATCGAATGGACCGGGACCGATGCCGTGCTCTGCTTCTTCCGCGACATCACCGAACTGCGCGAAGCCGCCGACCGCCAGAGCGCGCTCGAGGAACGGTTGCGCGAGGCGCAGAAGCTGGAGGCGGTCGGTCTGCTTGCCGGCGGCATCGCCCACGATTTCAACAATCTGCTGCAGGCGATCGGGGGCAACGCCAGCCTCGCGCTGGCCCCGGGCGGCGAGCGCCGCGACGTCGAAGCCGCGCTCGGCGAGATTGTCGCCGCTGTGGACCGCGCCAGCCAGCTCACCCGGCAGCTGCTCACTTTCGGGCGCCGGCAGGCGCTCCAGCGGCAGAGCATCGAGCTCAACGCGCTGGTGAGCAATCATCTGACGATGATCCGGCGGCTGCTGCCCGAGAACATCCGCATCGATTTTCAACCGGCGCCGCAGCCGGTGGTGCTGGATGCGGACAAGGGCCAGCTGGAGCAGGTCCTGCTGAACCTGTGCCTCAACGCCCGCGACGCGATGCCCGCCGGCGGACGGCTGGCGATCGCGCTCGACACCGTGGTGCTGGACGCCGCGACCGCGGAGCAGCTCTGCCAGCGGCCGGCCGGGCCGTTCGTTCGTATCAAAGTGTCGGATACTGGCCACGGCATGACCGCGGACGTCCTCGACCGGATCTTCGAGCCGTTCTTCTCGACGAAGGCGCGGGACCAGAGCTACGGCCTCGGGCTGGCGGTCGTCTATGGCATCATCCGGCAGCATGGCGGGCACATCGACGCCCGGAGTGAGCCGGACCGGGGCACGGAGTTTGTGATGCTGCTCCCCTGGGAGGCCCGCCAGCCGGCCGCCGGGGATGGGCCGCGCGTCGAGCCGGCGGGCAAGGCCCCGGATGGGATCACGGCCACGATCCTGCTGGCGGAGGACAACGAGGCGGTCCGCCGCCTGGCCGAAAAGGTGCTCGACCAGCTCGGAGCGCGCGTGGTTTCAACCAGCGACGGACCGCAGGCGGTCGAGCAGTTCGCCGCCGACCCGGCGAGGATCGACCTGCTGTTTCTCGATGTCATGCTGCCCGGCCTGAGCGGCTTTGAAGTCGCCGCCCGCTGCCGGGCGATCCGGGCGGACGTTCCAGTGTTGTTTGCGAGCGGCTACGCCGCCGAATCGCTGGCCGCCAAGGCCGAGGTGACGGCCAGCGACCTGATCCTGCACAAACCATATTCCGTGACGGACCTGCGCGACGTGGTGCGAAAGATCCTCGCCATCTCCCGGAATCGACCGGCCGAGAACCGGCCGGCCCCGGCCGGTTGAAGGGAATTCGGAAAGCCCCGCGGCGGCGTGTCCTGTGGCCGGGGGCGCGGACCCGCCCGCCATCGCCAAAGCTATGGCGGGCAGTTCTGCATTCGCGAGGCCGCCAAAGCCTTGGAGGAGGAGGCCGTGTCCGCCGCGCTCGGGTTGAGGGCGGGTGCATTTCCGATTGACAGTTATAGAGGGCGATTTCCGGACGTAGCGCAGGCTTCCAGCCTGCTTTACCGTCAATCGGGAGATGTGGCCGTTGAGGGCCGCGGACCCTTTCCCTGCTCGACGGCGCCGCCGCCGGGAATAGGCTCTCGGTCGCTATTCCCATGAATCCACAACACTCCGCCAGATCGCTGCCGTGGTTCCCCTTGCTTGCCCTGCTCATGGCGCTGCTGCCGTTCGCGCGGGTCCCAGCGGCTGCCGCCGGTTCAGCTGACGGCCCCCGGCAGGAAATGGTGCTGGCCGATGGCTGGCGGTTTCATCGTGGGCCGTCCGAGGGCGCGGGCGTGCCGGCGTTCGACGACGCGGCATGGGAGGCCGTCACGCTGCCGCACACCTGGAACGCGCGGGATGGACAGGACGGCGGCGGGGACTATTTTCGGGGCGACGGCTGGTATCGCCGGCATTTTCGCATGGACCCGGGCTGGGCCGGACGGCGGGTGTTCCTGCAGTTCGATGGCGCCAGCCGCAGCGCCGAGGTTTTTCTGAATGGCCGGCGGCTGGGCGGCCACCGCGGCGGGTTTGCGCGGTTCCGTTTCGATGCGACTGCGGCGCTCGATTTTGCCGGAGACAACCTGCTCGCGGTGCGCGTGAACAATGCCGCCGATGACAACCTGATTCCGGTGAGCGCGGATTTCACGTTTTTTGGAGGACTCTACCGCGGCGTCAGCCTCGTGGCGACGGACGCTGTCCATTTCGACCTGCTCGATTACGCTTCACCGGGTGTCTATTTGCGGCCGACCAACGTTTCCGCTGAGTCGGCCGCGCTCAATCTGGAGGCCAAGCTTGCCAATGACGGCGGGGCTGCAGTTCAACGTAACCGTCCGCGCGACGGTTTTCGCGGCGGACGGCACTCCCGTGCAAACAACGGAGATCAGGGCTTCGCTCGCCGCCGGGGCGTGGGGGGAGGCGAGGAGCCGCCTGGAGCTGGCCCATCCGCACTTGTGGAACGCCAAGGCGGACCCGTACCTGTATCACGTCCGGACCGAGGTGCGCGTGGCCGGTGCGGTTCGCGACGTGGTGGTGCTGCCGCTGGGGTTGCGCTTCTTCTCGGTCGATCCGGATCGGGGGTTTTCGCTGAATGGCCATTATCTCGACCTGCACGGTGTTTGCCGGCATCAGGACCGCCCGGACCAGGGCTGGGCCATCAGCGAGGCCGAGGAACGCCAGGATTTCGACCTGGTCCGTGAATTGGGCGCGACTGCCATCCGCCAGTCGCATTACCAGCAGTCGCAGTGCTGGGATGATCTCGGCGACCGGCACGGCATCGTGATGTGGGCGGAGCTCGCCTTCGTGAACGATGCGAAGAACGACCCGGAGTTCTTTGCCAACGCGAAGGAGCAGTTGCGTGAACTCATCCGGCAGAACTTTCAGCATCCGTCGATCTGTTTCTGGAGCATCGGCAACGAGACGTTTGTGCGCGATCCGAAGGTGACGCCGCCCGACACCAACGACCGGCTGCTGGGCGAACTGGCCGCCGTCGCGCGCGAGGAAGATCCTTCCCGCCTGTCAACCTACGCGAGCTTCGCGGATGTGAAGCAGCCGACGGCGGGCCACACCGACGTGATCGGCTTCAACCACTATTTTGGGTGGTATCACGACCAACCTGAAGATTTCGCGCCCTGGCTCGACCGGCAGCATGTGTTGCGGCCGGACCTGAAGATCGGCATGAGCGAATTCGGCGCCGGCGCCAACGTCACCCACCACGAGGAGAATCCGCGCAAGCCGGCAGCGGGCGGCCAGTGGCATCCGGAGGAGTGGCAGGCGCATTTTCATGAAGTCTACTGGCAGGCGCTGGCGCAGCGCCCCTGGGTTTGGGGCAAGTTCATCTGGTGCATGTTCGATTTCGCCAGCGACGGGCGCAACGAGGGGGGCACGCCCGGCCGCAACGACAAGGGGCTGGTGACGTATGACCGGAAAACGAGGAAGGACGCGTTCTTCTGGTACAAGGCGAACTGGAGCGACGAGCCCGTGCTCTACATCACCAGCCGGCGGTTTGTGGCGCGGACGCAGCCGGTTACGACGGTGAAAATCTACTCCAACGCCGCAACGGTGGAGTTGCTCGTCAACGGCAGTTCGCGCGGAACGCAGACGGGCGCGAAGCGTATTTTCGAGTGGCCCGAGGTGCAGCTGTCGGCCGGGGAAAATCGCCTCGAGGCCCGCGCCCGGCGCGATGGGCGCGAACTCGAGGATCACTGTGTGTGGGTGTATACGCCATCTTCTTAGCCGGATCGATGCAAATTGTGGGAGCGAGCTTCCACCTTCGCTGAAGCTACGACGGACACGTGCTCGCGACCTGTCCTCCGAAGGCCCGGCGAAGGAGGATTACAGAGGACGAAATCGCCTGCAAGCAGGCTCCTACATCGGTGACCGGACCGCATTGTTGTTCACGAGCGAGAACGAGGCATATTGAATAGACACGGCTTGGCCAGCAGGCCGGCCTCAAACGCGGCCGGCCATAACCGCAGGATCGGCCCCGTAGCGGCGCGGCGTCCCCGCGCCGCCTGAGCGAGAACCACAACGCGCCGGGGGCGGCCCGGGACCAGCCTGCCTCAAACGCGGCCGGCCATAACCGCAGGATCGACCCCCCGTAGCGGCGCGGCGTCCCGCGCCGCCTGAGCGAGAACCACAACGCGCCGGGGGCGGCGCGTCCCCATGGCTTGTGCTTGCCGGCACCGATCGCCGTTCGCCACGCACTTCTTTCAGCGCAACTTGTTAAATCGCCGGGTTCGGTTTCTGTGTCGATCATGCGATCAATCACCTGGGTGCACCTTCGGCGCCTTCTCTTGCTTGCCGCCGGCAGTGCCACGATCGTGGCCTCAGCCCAGTCTCCGTTCGCGGGAGATCCCGCCCGGGGGAAGGCGCTTTTTCAGGAGAACTGCGCACTATGCCATGCCACGGGGCAGGGCACGCGGCGGGCGTCCGGCTTGGGACCGTTGCTCGCGGGCGTCGTTGGACGGCGGGCCGCCGCTCTGCCGAATTTCACCTACTCCAAGGCGCTGAAAGACTCCGGGCTCACGTGGAGCACCGACATGCTGGAGAGGTTTCTCACGGGTCCGGGCGCACTGGTGCCGGGGACGGAGATGACGATCGCGATCGACGACCCGGCGGATCGCCGCGATCTGATTGCGTTCCTGTCGACGCTGCTGCCTCCCGCGAGGCCGGCGGCCTCTGGAAATGTCGCCGTTGGTGCGCGGGCCCGGAGTCCAGGCGACTGGCAGAACGACGCCCCTGGAGTACGGCACCGCGTCCGCGTGGAGGATTTGCCGGCGCCCTATGCCACGCCCTCGGCCGGGAACGGTCCGCAGATCGTGCCCCGCCCGCCCGGCGCCAGCCTCTCGGTGCCGGAGGGATTCCAGGTCAAGCTGTTCCTGTCCGGCCTCTCTGGTCCGCGCCTCCTGCGGGCGGCGCCCAATGGCGATGTCTTCATTGCAGAAACGCGCGAGGGCCGGGTCCGGGTGTTGCGGGCGGCGGACGGGGCGGACGCTCCATCCGAGAACCAGGTTTTTGCGACTGGCCTGAGTGGCCCGTTCGGGATCGCGTTCTATCCGTTGGGCGGAGAACCGCTCTGGGTTTACGTCGGCAATCTCAATTCCGTGGTCCGTTTTCCTTATCGCAACGGCGACCTGCGGGCGCGCGGGCCGGCGGAGGTTGTGGTGCCCCGCCTTGCCGCCACCACTGGCGGCCACACGACCCGGGATGTCGTGTTTGCGCTCGATGGGCGGCGGATGTTCATTTCAGTCGGTTCCGGATCGAACGTTGCGGAGGGGATGCCGGTGAAATCTCTCGCGGATGTCCGCAGTTGGGCGGCACCGCGGACCTTGGGGGCCGCCTGGGGCAGCGAGACCGATCGCGCTGATGTCCTCGAAACCGATCCCGAAGGGCGGCAGCGCCTGAGAATCTTTGCCACGGGAATCCGCAATGCGGTCGGGTTGGCCGTGCAACCGGGGACCGGAGAGTTGTGGGCCTCGACCAACGAACGCGACGCCCTTGGCGACGACCTCGTTCCAGATTACATCACCCGGGTGCGCCAGGGCTCTTTTTACGGATGGCCGTGGTACTATCTGGGCAATCACGAAGACCCGCGCCACGCCGGCGAGCGGCCGGACCTTGCGGGGAAGGCGACGGTGCCCGATGTGCTGCTGCAGGCGCATTCGGCGACTCTGGAGATGACGTTCTATCCGGCTGAGGTTTCGGGCGTCTCCGCCTTTCCGGCCGAATACCGAGGGGAGATTTTTTCGGCCTTGCACGGCTCTTGGAATCGGACCGGGCGCACCGGGAGCAAGGTGATTCGTGCCCTGCTGCAGAACGGCATTCCGACGGGGGATTACGAGGATTTCCTGACCGGTTTTGTGATCGACGACGGCCACGTCTGGGGTCGCCCTGTCGGCGTGACAGTCGCCCGCGACGGCGCCCTCCTGGTGACCGACGACGCCAACGGCACGCTCTGGCGAATCTCGTACGTGGGGCGTTGAGCGGTTTCATCAAGAGTGTGGCCGCGAGCGTGAGCGAGTGGACGCCCCTTCCGCTCGCTCACGCTCGCAGCTACCTTTGCACTCTCGGCTGCATTTCAAGTTGAGACGCGCTAGAGCGGATCTCCAATGGAGCGGCGGCCAGCCTTCGCGCAAGGCTACGGCATTGCAGGCGCCCCGGCCGCCGAATGGGGCAAACGCGACGGAGGGGCGCGTCCCCCCAGGTGCATGCCGTGGATCGGCCCTGTAGCGGCGCGGCGTTCCGCGCCGCCGGGATCCTGTAGCCGGGCGCGCTTGCCCTGAGCCGTTTCGACAAGCTCAAGGCCCCGAGCCTGTCGAGGGGCCTGCCGAACGGGCCGACCCCGGCGGCCGATTCTCCGCGCGGTGCCTTGGCGGGCCGGCCTCAACGCGGCCGGCTACAAAGCCATCCATGGTTCGATGGATGAACGCGCTGAGGGCGTCGCGTCAGGACCTGCCAGCCGCAAACCGACTGGTGGCTCGCATCCCACCGGACGACCGTCATGATCCCGTTCGTTCAATCATCATGCGCCTTCTGATCATCGAGGACGACGAAAAGACCGCTGACGCCCTGGCCACCGGACTGGCGCAGGCGGGCTTCTCCACCGCCACCGCCCGCACCGGCGAGGAGGGATTCTTCCTCGTCAGCGCGGAAGCGTTCGATTTGGTGGTCCTTGATTGGATGCTGCCGGGGCGCAGCGGCATCGAGATCCTGAAGACACTCCGGGCGCGCGGCACCAAGACACCAGTCCTCTTGCTGACGGCTCGCGACGCGGTCGACGATCGCGTGCTGGGACTGGAAAGCGGTGCGGACGACTATCTGGTCAAACCGTTTGCGTTCTCGGAGCTGCATGCGCGCATCCGGTCGTTGCTTCGTCGGACCGCGCCAGCGGCCGAGCCGTTGAAACGAACGCTGGCGGATTTGGTGGTGGATCTCGAGGCGCGCCGGGCGTGGCGTGCAGGCCGGTCGATCGAACTGACCCCGCGCGAATTCGACCTCCTGGTCTATCTGCTCCGGCAACCAGGCCAGGTCGTAAGCCGCGAAATGCTGGCGCAGGACGTGTGGCGTGAAACCAACCGGCTCACGCCGCTGGACAATGTGATCGACGTCCACGTGGCGCATTTGCGCCGCAAGATTGACGGAGAACATCCGGTGAAACTGATCCAGACTGTGCGAGGCATGGGTTTCATGATGAAGGAAGGGAGCGGCGAGTGAAGGCATGGTGGCTGCGACGTTCCTCCCGCTTGCGACTCGCGGTCTGGAATGCCGCGGCCGCCGGCGTATTTGCCGCCCTGGCGGCCGCTGTCGGGAAGCTGGCGGAGTCCGCCGGAGGCGGCCTGGCGTCCTGGGTCTTGTTTGGTGCGGGACTGGCTGGTCTCACAGCCTTCGGTATCGCGAGCTACTTCATCGCCAACCGCCTGCTGGCGCCGGTCCGCGACATGGCAGAGCGGACCCGGCGGCTGTCCGTGCAGACCCTGAACGAGAGGCTGCCCGTGGCCAATCCCCATGACGACCTCGGCCGGCTGGCCACCGGATTCAACGAGGCGATCGGGCGGTTCGAAAACGCGTATCGGGAGCTCGACCGGCTGACGGCGGACGTCTCCCATGAGCTGCGCACGCCGCTGACGGCGATGCGCTCCGTCGGCGAAGTGGCGCTGCGCGGGGGCGGTCCGACGCAACTGCGTGATGCAGTCGGCAGCATGCTCGAGGAGATCACACGGATGAACCAGCTCATCAACCAGCTGCTTTTGTTGGCGCGGGCCGACAACAATGAGATCCCGGTGCAACTGGAGGCAGGACTCGTCGCCCGCGTCCTGGCCGAGGTGATCGACGTGCTGGGCCGCGTCGCCGAGGAGAAACAGCAGCGGCTCCAGGTGGATTGTGCGGACCATGTGCTGGCGGTCTTCGATCCGGCGCTGCTCCGCCTGGCATTGATCAACCTGGTGCAAAACGCGATTCGCTACAGTCCGCCGGCCAAGCCGATTCTGGTGCGCGGGCTGGTCGGCGACCAGGCCGTCGAGATCGAGGTTGTCGATGAGGGCCCCGGGATCGCCGTGGAGCACCAACAGCGTGTGTTCGAACGATTCTATCGTGTGGACAAGGCCCGCTCGCGCTCCGAGGGCGGAGTCGGACTGGGTCTGGCCATTGTAAAGTGGGCGGCGGAGCGAATGGGCGGCTCGGTCGAACTGGAGAGCCAGCCGGGCTTCGGCAGCACCTTCCGGTTGCGGCTGCGGCGGGTCGCACCCTGAACCGTGGGCTGGGCTGCGGCCGCGGGACGCAAGCGCCGGTGATCCGATGCGGGTAGCTGCGAGCGTGAGCGAGCGGCCATCGGTGGCCACGGCAGCCAGCGAGCGGTTTCGGCATCGTCCAGCCGCTAGCCCGTTCGACAAGCTCATCCGTTCGACGGCTTCGACAAGCTCCCATTCGACTAGCTCAGGGTCTGCGACACCGCAGGCAGGCTCAGGATGACCCTGAGCGGAGTCGAATGGGTCAGGGCCCCAAGCCCGTCGAGGGGCTGGCGCTCGCAGCTACGTTTGCGTTGTCGGCTGTGGCTCAGGTCAAGCGGCCCTGGAATCCCATTGGCGCGCTGCCCGGCAAATTCTTAAGGATTCTTCAGAATTCCTTCAGTAGCACCGCCATGTATTTCGCTGATAGGATGGGTCCGTCGCCTCGTCACTTCCGAACGCTTTCCCCTTTCCGGGCACGCCCTCCATGTATTGGATCAGCAAGAGCATTCACCAAGTCCGCCGGCTCAACCGTCGCACACTGCTGTTCCTGGCGGCGCTGGGACCCGGGATCATCACGATGATCGCCGACAACGACGCCGGCGGGCATCTCCACCTACGCCCAGACCGGCGCCAAGACCGGCTTCAACCTGCTCTGGGCCATGATCATCCTGGTCCCGATGGCCTATTACGTGCAGGAGATGACGGTGCGCCTGGGCGCGGTCACCAAGCGCGGCCACGCCGAGGCGATCTTCGACGGGTTCGGCAAGTTCTGGGGCTGGTTCTCCATCTTCGATCTGGCGGTCATCAACTGGCTGACGCTGGTCACCGAATACATCGGCATGACCCAGGCGATGAGCCTCTTCAACATCCCGCCGTGGATCACCTTCTTCGGGGTGACTTTCCTGATGCTGGGCATCGTGATCAGCGGCCGGTACTGGACGTTCGAGAAGATCACGCTCTTCTTCTGCCTCTTCAACCTGGTCTATATCCCCGCGGCCATCTGGGCCATGCAGACCGGCAACGTCAGGGAAGGCTGGAGCGCGGTCGGGAAGGGCTTTTATCATCCCGAATTTCGAGCTCGGCATGTCCGGCGTGGCCTTGCTCACCCTGATCATGGCCAACATCGGCACGACCATCACCCCCTGGCAGATCTTCTTCCAGCAATCGGCCGTGGTGGACAAGGGCATGGACATCAAGGACATCAAGTATGGGAAGTTCGACACCTTCTTCGGTTCGTTCATGACCTGCGTGGTGGCGGCCTTCATCATCATCGCCACCGCCGGCGTGTTCCATTTCAACCCGGACCAGAGCCAGGGCTACCGGGACATCGATTCGGCCGCCAAGACGGCGGCGGCCATGCCCCAGGTCTTGCACGGCCAATGGGGCCAGTGGGCCAAGGTGCTCTTCGCCGTCGGCCTGTTCGACGCCGGGTTGCTGGGCGCGCTCTGCATTTCGCTGGCCACAAGCTGGGCCCTGGGCGAGGTGTTCGGCTGGGCCCATTCGCTCAACAAGACCGTGCGCGAGGCGCCCTGGTTCTATGTGGCCTACGTGCTGATGCTGATGTCGGCCGGCGTGGTCTCGCTGGTCGCCTCGATCGATGTGCAGAACATCATCACGATTTTCGTCCAGGTGGTGGCGGTGACGCTGCTGCCGGCGGCGTTGATGTTCCTGATCCTGCTGCTCAACGACAAGCCGCTCATGGGCGAGCACGTCAACACGCGCTGGCAGAACATCGCCAACTGGAGCATCACGGCCTTCGTCATCGTCATCTCGACGGCCTACGGCGTTTCGGTGCTGTTTCCCGGAGTGGTTCGGCCGGCAGCTAATCTCGAGGAGGAACGTCCGATGAATAACGTCCAAAGAAGCAGTCCTGTCGGCACAAACCGGGCGCCCTCGCCGAGGTTCATGAGGACTACCAGCTCCTCTATTTCTCCAAGCTGCTCAACCGCCGGATCCGCCTCGACAAGACCAACAAGAAGAACGGCCGGCTCACCGACCTGGTCTTTCGGCTGGCCGAGCCCTATCCCGAAGCGGTCGGGATCTACATCGAGCACGGCAAAGGCTATCCCTCGGAACTTGATCCCCTGGGAAAAGGTCGCGCGGATCGAGGACGAGGCCATCTTCATCACGCCGAACGAGGCCGGCGGTCCGTATCCGCAGTTCGTCGACCAGAAGGGCTGGATTCTGCTCAACGAACACCTGATGGGCCAGACGATCCTGGATATTGACGGCCGGCGCACCGAGGTGGTCAACGAC
Organism: uncultured Verrucomicrobiae bacterium; assembly: GCA_963804395.1. GTDB lineage: Bacteria > Verrucomicrobiota > Verrucomicrobiia > Opitutales > Opitutaceae > Fen-1467. The sequence goes on from CAWDQK010000016.1 coordinate 14,819, forward strand.
GTCCACCTGCTCTTCTCCAAAGGGCGGATGATCCTGGTCCACGTGGACATTTCCTTCAACGGCTTTCTCCGCAAGTGGGGCCTGGAGCGGTTTGCGTTCGGCAAGGACCAGTTGATCTCCTGGCGCTACGTCCAGCCGCTCTCGGTCGAGGACCACACCAAGGACGTGGTCACGCTCTCCGTCGCCCGCGAGCAGGCGCTGGAACTGCCCGGCGAGGACCTGGCCGATGCGCTTGAAGTGCTGTCCGGCGACGAGCAGCAGGCGATGTTCTCCGCCCTCGACCCGGACAAGGCCGCCGAGGTGCTGGTCGAGGCCGAGCCACGCGCCAAACGGCAGCTCATCGCCTTTCTGCGGCGAGGAAAAGGCGCGCATGGTGCTGGCCAAGCTGACCGTGCCGCAGATCGCCGACCTGTTCTCCGATCTGCCGCACGAAAAGGCGACCGAGCTGATCCCGGTTCCTGCCCGCGGCGCGGGCGGCGCGCGTCCAGGCGGTGATGTCCAATGCCGACGTGCTGGCGTCCACGTTGATGAGCGACCGCTTTCTGGCCTTCACCAAGGAGACCCGGGTCGCCGACGTGCTGGCGACGCTGCGTTCCACTCCCTGCGACCAGCGGAACATCTCGTACATCTTCATCGTTGCTGGCCGCGAGAACTCGCTCGTCGGCCTGGTGGATCTGCGCGACCTGGTGACGCGCCCAGTAGGAAGCCACGCCTCGGCGACCTGATGATCGCGCCGGTCGTCACGGCGGAGCGCGATGCCCTGCGGGAGGACCTGGTGGCAGTCGTTCGCCAAATACCAGTTCCGCATGTTGCCGGTGGTGGACGCTCACGATCATCTTCTCGGCGTCGTGCGTTTCAAGGACCTCATGAAGGACGCCAAGATCGAACTGCCCAACTGAACCCGCCTCATGCCACGAATCAAGACCACCCGCTCCGCCCGGGTCGCCCTGTGGGCCCTGCGCATCTATCTTCTGATCCTGCTCGGATTGATTGGCCTGAAGTTTGTCCGCATGTCCACCAGCTCTTCCGGTCAGGGCAAGGCTGCCGCTGAACCGGCGTCCGCCAATCCGCCCAAGCCCGCACCGTGAGCGGCTGAGCGGCCTCTTCCTGCTGACCATGCTCCTCGCGCCACGACATCATCGGTTTCCCGAAAGGACCCTTGACCGCCAGGCCGATCTGTTGTAGCCTAGGCTACCTTTTGGGACCGGCAAACAAATCTTCCTTTCCCCGGCCAGACCCGGCCGCCCGGCACTCCAGGATGGGCCTTTTCCCGTCGCCTGGGTGCCCCGCGGAGTTCCGAAACGCGCGGTCCTCCCTTCCCGAATGAGATTGAATCATCCCATCCTGCCCTCCGGCCCGGCCGCCAGGCTCGCCGGCCTCGCTCTCGCTGCATCTACGGTGGTGGCGGCAGCCGATCTGCCGCCCGCGGATGCCCAGCCGCAGACCTGGAACTGGCACGTGCAGAACACCGATGTTGTCCAAGCCACTCCCGGCTTTTCTGCCGACTATTCCGGCCCGGACAGCCTGGACAACAAGGGCGAAATTCGGGAGACCATGTCCTTCGATCTCTATGCCGGTGCCCGTCTCTGGGACGGCGCCGAGGCGCATGTCGACGGGCTGATGTGGCAGGGATTCGGCCTGAGCAAAACCCTCGGGGTCGAAGGTTTCCCCAACGGCGAGGCCTTCCGTCTCGGCACGCGTGATCCCAAGGCGATTATTGCGCGTCTGTTCATCCGGCAGACGATCGATCTTGGCGGTGACGCGGAGGCGGTCGAGGACGACGCCCTCGATCTCGCCGGCCACCGCACCGCGTCGCGGCTCACGCTCACCCTCGGAAAAATCAGCGTGAAGGACATCTTCGACAACAACACGTACGCCAACGATCCGCGCACACAGTTCATGAATTGGGCGCTCATGGCGAACGAAGCCTGGGATTATCCGGCCGACAGTCTCGGATACATGACCGGTTTTGCCGCCGAGCTGAACCAGCCCGGGTGGGCGGTGCGCTACGGTTTCTTTCAGATGCCGCCAGTGTCCAACGGCATGGGTGACGACCACCATTACCTCAAGGCGTGGGGCATGGTGACGGAATTCGAGCGCGATTACTCCATGGCCGGCCATCCCGGCGCCGTGCGGCTTCTCGTCTACGACAACCGGGCTCACATGGGCAGCTATCAGGCGGCGCTCGATGCGCCGGAGCGGCCGGCCGACATTGTCAGCACGCGCGCCTACCGGACCAAGTACGGCGCCGGACTCAACGTCGAGCAGGAGCTCACCAAGAATGTCGGAGTCTTTGCGCGGCTCGGCTGGAGCGACGGCCGGAATGAAGCCTGGGTCTTTGCCGATGTGGATCGGGCCGCCTCGCTGGGTGTGAGCCTGAAAGGAGAGGCTTGGGGCCGGGCGGGGGACACGCTGGGCCTGGCGGGCGCGATCGACGCCATCTCCAACGTCCATCGGAGGTTCCTCGCTGCCGGCGGCACCGGAATTCTCGCCGGTGACGGCGCGCTCAATTATGGCACGGAACGCGACCTGGAAACGTACTACGACTTTCGGATCTCGGACCATCTGCGCGCCGCGTTCGATTACCAGCTTGCCGCCAATCCGGCCTACAACCGCGACCGGGGCCCCGTTTCAGTCTTCGGCGCGCGGTTGCATTGGGAGTATTAGGGCGGGTTCAGAAAAGGCGTGGCCGCGAACGCCAGCGAGCGGGCATTTGGTCCGCTCGCTGGCGCTCGCAGCTACGTTTGCGTTCCAGGCTTCAGTTCCAGTCAAACTGTTTTTGCCACAAATCCCTTTTCCTGACCGGTCCGCGGCGTGCTCCTGCCGCCGAAAGGGCTCTTGCCGTGCGGCTCGCGCGGCGGGCGCGGGAGCGGAGGTGATGCCATTGTAGCCGCAGGCTCATTCTTCGGCGGCATCTGAGGGGAAGGCGGCGCCTGCGGCGCAGGCGCGAGGCGAAGCGTGGGTGGTGGAGATCCTGGCGACGCAGCCGGGAATGCGCCGCCGGAACTTCTCCATGACGCGGTCGCGCTGAGCCCGTTGTCCGGAGAAAGAGAGCCAAAACCGTTCTGACCGATCGCCGCTCACTGGAACTCCCGGCCGAAGCGTTCGCCGACCTGCCGGTGCACCTCCTTGATCGCCTCGGCCTGGTCCTTGCGGCAGACGAGCGTCGCCTCCGGCGTGTGGATGATGATGAGGTCGTCGCAGCCCACGGCGGCCACGAGATGCCCGGGGTCGCTCGAGGCGATCAGCGCGCCGCATGTATTTATAGTAAGGATACGGCCGGCGCCCCGGGCGTTGCCCTGCTCGTCGTGCGGACAGGTTTCCCCAAAGGAGGGCCAGGATCCGACGTCGAGCCAGGTCAGCGGCATCGGCACCGCCGCGACCGTCACGAGCGGGTCGCGCGAGGCCGGCTCCATGACGGCAAAATCCACGCTGATCTTCTTCAGGGTTGGAAAGACCTCCGCCAACACGGCGTCCCGCCGGGGCGTGTCCCAGGCGTCGCCGATCCGGTCGAGCCCGGCGCAGGTCTCCGGTTCGTACCGGCGGATGCAGTCGAGGAGAGTCGCGGCCCGCCAGACGAACATGCCGCTGTTCCAGAGATAGTGCTGCGGTCCGGCCGCGAGGTAGGCCTGCGCGGTCGCGGCGTCCGGCTTTTCCTTGAACCGGTCGACGACCCGCGCGGTGCCTTCGATGAGTGCGCCCAGTTGGAGGTAGCCGTAGGCGGTCGCCGGCGAGGCCGGCGTGATGCCGAAAGTAACCAACGTGTTCGCCCGCTGTTCCGCCAACTGAAACCCGCGGGCGACAATCTCCCGGAACTGCGCGGCAGGCTCAATCACATGATCGGCCGTGAACACGGCGATGACGGCCTCCGGATCGCGCCGGGCAATGACTGCGGCGCCAAATCCGATGGCGTTCAAGGTGTCGCGCCCCGTCGGTTCGCCCAGAAACTGCTCGGGCGAAAGCTCCGGCACGGCGGCGGCGACGGCGCCGGCATGCTGGCGCCCGGCACAGATGTACCGCTGTTCGACCGGAACAAGACCTTCCAGCCGCTCGAACGCCAGTCGCAGCAGGCTCTGGCCGCCGATGAATGGAATCAGCTGTTTGGGGAGCGCATTGCGGCTCATCGGCCACAGGCGCGTCCCGGAACCACCGGCCATGATCAGTGCGTATCTCATGTTTGGACGATATCCTATCTATGCGAATGGCAGGAGCGAGCCTGCGTTCGATTGCAGAGGGGTAGTCGCGAGCGCGTTCGCTTCTCGAACTCTTGGGAAACAACACGGTTCTTGTGGCCACGAGCGCCAGCGAGTGGATCCGACACGAGCCGTCCGCTTGCTGGCGTTCGCAGCCACAACCTTGGCGAGGTTGCTTGCCGTCTCGGGCAAGACCTGTTTGGCGGGCGGGGCTGCACGAATCCGGCTGCCTGAATCCGGCGGCGGCGGTCTTCTTCTGCTTGGTTCATGTTCTCCGTTCCTTCCGTTGCCTCCTGTCAAATGGTCTGGGTTCTGCTCCGCTCTTTCGCATTTTGCAGCACCCGTCCTAAAACCCGCGCAGATCCGTGCTGGAGCGGCGGGCGAGACCCTCCTTGGGAACGCGTTTCAACACCACATACTCGATTCCGTGCGCCTCGCAAAAATCCCGTTTTTCCGGTCTGTCGCCGTCTTCATTCACGGCGTAGAAATCGGGCTTGATCTGCGCGATCTCCGGTTCGGCGTCCATCCAGCCCATGCCGGTGGAGACGAGGGCTTGCGTGACGTGCCGGATTGAGCCGACCGCGAAACGCCGCTCGGCTGCCGTGAGCAGCGGATGTCCGGCGCCCTTCAGCATCTGGACGTTGGCATCGTTGCCGACGACGACGAACAGATCGCCGAGTGCCGCCACTTCCTCAAAAAACCGGACATGGCCCGAATGGAAGAAATCGTAGCAACCGGTGACGACGACCTTCTTCTTGCCGGAAAGTGGGACCAGCGGGGGTTCGGGAAAACCGGCGAGATCACCGGGAGCGAGCACACGGTACGGCAAACCCGCGCCCGCGCAGAACGATTGTTTCGCCGGTCGGTCATCGCTTTGCCCGACGACCCAGGCGTCCGGCCGGAAAGGCAGGGTGTCGGGCAGGGCATCGGGGTTCGAAATCGAGTCCAGCACGTGCACGCGATGGACGTACCGGACCGCCTGGATGACGTATTCGCGCTCCGCCAGCGGATACTTGGGTTTCCGACCGGCAATCATCCGGAGCGCCAGGTCGGACCAGAGCAGGACATGAACCTCGCCGAGTCCGGCTGCTTCCTGTAGCAGGCGGAAGTCGGCTGCATTCAACCGCTCGAAGCCGGAGGATACGATCACCTTCTTCATCGTCTGCGATCTGCCATCCGGACTTTGATCCGCAGCGAACCGGGCACGGGACTTGTGGATACCACGGTCAGATAACCGCCGCCGCAGCCCGAGTACATCGCTCCGGGGTAACTTGCCTGATAAAATCGGAGCAGGCCCAGGAGATCCAGATGGATGGTGGGATGCCGGACCGTGTGGGGCAGGAGAGCCTCCCAGCAGGCCATGGTTTCATTCAGGGAAGCACCGAGCCGGTTGACGTCTCTTGCCGCGATTGCATTGAAGCAATCCCGGCCCGACTGCCCCAACCGCGCGATCCAGGCGGGGTCGAGATTCTTGACGCCAAGCGGATTGTAGCCCTCCGGCCTCGGCATGACTGGCACGAGATGGATGACACTTTCGAGCCAGCGCCCAACCTCGGGGTTGTTGCTGGATTCGATCTGCCGGGGAAAGACTCCGCCGCGGAACCCGGCCTCATAGTCGAGTCGGGAAACACCGGGATAGATCAGGCCAATCATATCCTGCGTGCCCGAGGGCTCCGGCTTTCCACGGTTCTCCGCCGCGTAGAGTTCTTCCACCAGGCTGGCCGGATCCCCGGCCGGCAGGCAGCCATGCCAGAGCTGCAGCGCGATCTTCCGGGAACCGGTGGCCATCCCCGAGCGATCCATGAACGGGGATGCAGGTTCCAGGCTGACGACCACCATCGATCCGGGCGGGGACGGATTGAGCTGGGAGACAAACGGCTGGTCAATCCATCCACCGGCGAGCTGAATCCGGTAGGGAAAGTCACCGATGACGTCGGTGAGACTCGGCCGTGCCGCGGCCGGCATGCGGAGGCTTTCGGGGTTTGCGGTCACCATGACACAGCCTGCCTGACGCTGGGCCATTCTCGGCAGGAAATGTTCGGGTTGGCCCGCCGCGGGCAATCCGTGAATCAAATCGTGTCCTTGACCGTTCGCTTGCCGGCCTTGCGATCGCGATACTGGCCTTCGATCCACTGGTAGGTCTTCGCGAGACCCTCGCTGATCGGGATGCTCGGCTCCCAGTTCAGGATGCTCTTGATCATCGTGTTGTCGCTGTTGCGGCCGGCGACCCCTTTGGGCGCGTTGAGCAGGTATTTCCGTTTGAGTTTCGCTCCGCCGATTTTCTCGGCGAGGCTGGCAAGGTCGTTGATCGAAATCAATTCGCTGGTGCCAAGATTGATCGGCGTGGCCACCAGTTCCTTGCAGTGCATGATCTTGTCGATCCCATGCACGCAATCGTCGATGTACATGAAGCTGCGGCATTGCGTGCCGTCGCCCCAGATCTCGAGCGTGTCAATGCCCTGGTCTTTGGCTTCGATCACTTTGCGGCAGAGCGCAGCCGGCGCCTTTTCGCGGCCGCCCTCCCAGGTGCCCCAAGGCCCGTAAACATTGTGGAAGCGGGCGATGGCGGTCCACATGCCGCGCTCGGCCGTGTATTCCTGGCAAAACATTTCGGACACCAATTTCTCCCATCCATAACCGCGTTCGGCGTAGGCCGGGTAGGCGTCAGTTTCCTTCAAGGCCCGGCAGTGGGGATCCTCCTGCAGCTTCGTGTTGTAGGCGCACGCCGATGAGGAATAGAAATAGCGCTCCACTCCGGCCCGGTAGGCCGCCTCGATCAGGTGGGTGTTGATCAGAATGCTGCGCAGGCACATGATGCGGAAACGTTCGATGAAGCCCATGCCGCCCATGTCGGCCGCAAGATTGTACACCTCCGTGGCGCTCGCGACCGCCCGCTTGCAGTTCTCCTCACTGGTCAGGTCCATGCACAGGCGCTCGACCCCGTCGGTCTGCTGGTACCATTCTGGAAGCGGCTTCCGGTCAACGGCGCGGATCCGGGTGAACCCCTTGTCCTTGAAATGGCGCACGAGGGACCCGCCGATGAAGCCGCCGGCCCCGGCGACCAGGATCAGGTCATGCTTCCTGCAGGAAACGAATGTGGGTTTCTTCATGGATTCTCTTTGGGATCAGCCGGTCGTTTCGCGATCGGGTTCGACAGGATGTTGATCAAATCGGCGAAGGCAAACTGGCAGGCCGCAAACGTGATCCTAGGTATGCCCACGGCCAAATTTCAATGGCGAATGTCTGAAATGGCTCGTGCCGGCCCGGTCGCCGTACACACTTGATCCCACCTATTCGCCATGCCTTCCTCCGCCGGCAAGAAACCTGGATCGAGCACCAGCAACGGACGCGCAACGCCGCCCGCAGCGGCCCCGGAAAACCAGTCCCGCGCCGAAGCGCTGCGGGGACAGATCCTGCGTCACCTGACCTTCACCCTGGCGCGCGATCCCTACACAGCGACAACCCGCGACTGGTGGATCTCCACCGCGATGGCGGTGCGCGACCATATTCTGGAGGATTTCATCGGGACGATGGGGGTGCACAACCAGCAGAATGTGCGGCGGGTCTATTATTTGTCCCTCGAATACCTGATGGGACGCCTGCTGGAGAGCAATCTGCACAACACGGGACTCTATGCCGACGTCGTCGCGGCGGTGCAGTCTTTGGGAATGGATTTCACCGTCCTCCGCGATGCCGAGGAGGACATGGCACTGGGCAATGGTGGTTTGGGCCGCCTGGCGGCCTGTTTCCTCGATTCTCTGGCAACCCATGACTATCCAGCGATCGGATACGGGATTCACTACGAGTTCGGCCTGTTCAAGCAGGAGTTTGTCAACGGCCACCAGATGGAACACCCGGACAACTGGATCATGTTCGGCGATCCCTGGGAGATCGTCCGGCCGGAATACACGATCCGCGTGCAACTTTACGGCGACGTCGTGCACGAATTCGACGACCGGGGGAATTCCCGGCCCCGGTGGGTGAACACGAGAAACATTCTCGGGGTTCCGTACGACACGCCGATCGCCGGATACGGCACCCGGACGGTCAATTTCCTGCGGCTGTGGGCCTCGAAGGCCAGCGAGGAGTTCGACCTCGCGACCTTCAATCGCGGGGGCTATGTCGAGGCGGTCGGGGAGAAGGTCGTGGGCGAAACGGTGTCCAAGGTTCTCTACCCGAACGACAAGACGGACAACGGCAAGGAGCTGCGTCTGGTGCAGCAGTACTTCTTCGTCACCTGCTCGCTGCGCGACATTATCCGCCGCCATCGCAAGCATCCCGAAAATACATGGGAGAACTTTCCGGACAAGGTCGCCCTTCATCTCAACGACACCCATCCCGCGGTCGCGATCGTGGAATTGCTGCGCATCCTGGTCGACGAGGAGGAACTTCCGTGGGCCCAGGCGTGGTCCATCGTCACCCGCACCTTCGCGTACACCAATCACACGTTGATGCCGGAGGCGCTGGAGAAATGGAGCGTGGCGCTGTTTGGCCGCGTGCTTCCGCGCCATCTCCAGCTGATTTACGAGATCAACGTCCAACTTATGGAGGCGTGTGAGCGCCAGTGGCCGGGTGATGGGGGCAAGAAGCGGGTGTGTTCGCTGATCGAGGAGGATGGGGGGCGGATGGTGCGCATGGCCCATCTGGCGGTGGTCGCCTCGCACTCGGTCAACGGGGTGGCGGCGCTGCACAGCGAGCTGCTCAAGCGCACCCTCTTCCCGGAATTCGCCGAGCTTTATCCCGCCAAGTTCACCAACAAGACCAACGGCATCACGCCCCGCCGGTGGCTGCTGCAGGCGAATCCCCGGCTGGCGGCCCTGATCACGCGCACGCTGGGCAGTTCCGGCATGGATCCGTGACCTGGCCCGCCTCCGCGGGCTGGAAAGTTCTGCTGACGATTCCGCCTTCCGCCGCGAATTTATGGCGGTGAAACGCGAGAACAAGATCGATCTGGCGGCGTTGATCGAGAGCGAATGCGGCGTCCAGGTGTCGCCCGACGCGATCTTCGACGTGCAGGTGAAGCGACTGCACGAATACAAGCGGCAGCACCTCAACCTGCTGCACATCCTGGCCCTGTACCGCCGCCTGCTCCAGAATCCCGAGCTGGACATCCATCCGCGCGTCTTCCTCTTTGCCGCGAAGGCGGCCCCGGGGTACGACGTCGCCAAGAACATCATCCGCGCGCTCAACCTTGTCGGCGACCATATCAACCGGGATGAGCGTGTCCGCGGCCGGCTCAAGGTCGCCTTCCTGCCCAACTACCGCGTCTCGCTCGCCGAGCGCATCATCCCCGCCGCTGACGTCTCCGAGCAGATTTCAACCGCGGGCAAGGAGGCGTCCGGCACCGGCAACATGAAGCTCGCGCTCAACGGAGCGCTCACGGTCGGCACGCTCGACGGCGCCAACATCGAAATCCGCGGGGAGGTCGGCGAGGAGAACATCTTCATTTTCGGCCTCACGGTGCAGGAAGTGGCGGAGCTCCGCGCTCGGGGCTACAATCCGTGGGACTACTATCAGCGCGACGAGGAACTCCGGGCTGTGATTGACTGGCTCGGCTCCAGTTTCTTTACCCCGGCGGAAGGATCGGCCTTCGGCCCGGTCCACCACAGCCTGCTGTCCGGCGGCGATCCCTTCATGGTTCTGGCCGACTTTCGTGCCTACTGCGACTGCCAGGCGCGCGTCGATGCGGCGTATCGCGACCGGGACAAATGGGCGCGGATGGCGGTACTCAATACCGCCCGGTGCGGCTGGTTCTCCAGCGACCGGACGATCCGCGAATACGCGGACCAAGTCTGGAAGCTGCCCGCGTGCCCGCGGGACTGACCGCGGATGAGGCGGCTGCCGGGGTCAGCGCCCCCGGCTACAGGAGAAACTGCCTGCGTTGTAGCCGGCCGCGTTGAGGCCGGCTGCCGGGGTCGGCCCGTTCGACTGGCTCATCCGTTCGACAGGCTCAGGATGACCCTGAGCGGAGTCGAATGGGTCAGGGCAGGCGCCCCCGGCTACAGGAAACCGCACATGCAATTGTAGCCGTCCGCTCGCTGGCGCTCGCAGCTACATCGCGGCCACGGTTGCCTGCCGTCCGAAGCCGGACGCGTTTTGCCGGGGGGTGCCGGCCTGACCCCGGATTAGGCGGTTGCGGCGCGCCACAGGATTTGTTCGTGTTCTCTGGTGATGCAAGCGCCACCCGCCGGATCGGCCGGCCCAAGACCGAGCCACTTCAGGACCATTGGCCTCGGGGCGTTGGTGGTTGGCGCGACCTTGCTCGCCTATCTGCCGGCGCTCCCGGGCGACTTCATCTGGAACGATAGCGACTATGTGACGGCACCGGCCTTGCGTTCGTTCGAAGGTCTGGGGCTGATCTGGAGCCGGCCGGGAGCGACTCAGCAGTATTATCCACTCCTGCACAGCGCCTTTTGGGTGCAGCACCGGATTTTTGGGGACCACCCGCTTGGTTACCATATCCTCACCCTGCTCTTGCACGCCGGCGGGGCGGTGTTGTTCGCGCTCATCTTGCGCCGGTTGCTGGACAATGAGGTCGGCCCTTCGACTCTGTTCAGGGCATTCGACTCCGCGCCGGTGGCCGCGGGCCAGGAGCGGAGGCGGTACGCCGGAGTCGAATGGCTGGCCGCGCTTTTGTTCGCGCTGCACCCGGTCCACGTCGAGTCGGTCGCGTGGATCACGGAGGAGAAGAACACACTCTCGCTGGTCTTCTACCTCGCCGCGGCCTTGGTCTATCTTCAGTTCGACGAACACCGGCGGTCCCGGGCCTATGTTGGGGCACTGTTGCTGTTTGTTTGTTCCCTGGGCTGCAAAACCGTCACGGCGACGCTGCCGGCGGCCTTGCTGGTGGTCTTCTGGTGGAAGCGTGGACGGCTTGAGTGGCGCCGCGATGTCCTGCCGCTGCTTCCCTGGTTTGCGGCCGGGGCCGCCGGCGGCCTGTTCAGCAGCTGGGTCGAGCGGACCTACGTGGGCGCGCAGGGCGCGGACTTTCACTTGTCGGCTGCCGGTCGCGTGCTCGTTGCCGGCCGCGCGATCTGGTTCTATCTCGGCAAGCTGGCCTGGCCGTTTGGCCTCAACTTCGTTTATCCGCGCTGGCCGGTGGATGCGGGTGTCTGGTGGCAGTGGCTGTTCCCTCTCGGTGCGGTCGGATTGGGCGTCGCACTTTGGATGCTGCGGCGGCGCACGCGCGCCCCGCTCGCGGCGTTCCTGCTGTTTGCCGGCTCGCTGTTCCCGGTGCTCGGATTTGTGAACCTCTATGGCGCGCTCTACTCGTGGGTCTGGGATCACTGGCAATACCTGGCCGACCTGGCACCGCTCGCGCTCGCTGCGGCGGGCCTCGTCCGAGTCTGGAATTGGCTCGCCGGCCGCCTCGCCTGGTCCGGGCTGGTGCCGGCGACGGCGCTTGCCGTGCTGCTGGGCGCGTTGACGTGGGCGCACTGCGGAATGTTCCACGACGACCAGACGCTCTACCGCACCACGCTGGCGCGGAATCCCGGCTGCTGGATGGCGCACAACAATCTGGGCCTGTTGCTGATGGACCTTCCCGGACGGCTGCCGGATGCGGTGGCCGAGTACGAGGAGGCGCTGCGCCTGCAGCCTGAATCCGCGGAAGCGCACGACAATCTGGGCGCGGCCTGGGCCCGGATGCCGGGGCGGCTGAACGAGGCGATCGCGCAGTATGAAGTGGCGTTGCGACTACAGCCCGATTTTGCCGATGCGCACAATAATCTGGGCAGCGCCCTGGCGAAGGTGCCCGGGCGGCTGAAGGACGCGATTGCGCAGCATGAGGAGGCGCTGCGCCTGCGGCCGGATTTCGCCGGGGCGCACAACAATCTGGGCAATGCCCTGGCGCAGATGCCCGGCCAGCTGAATGAAGCGATTGCCCAGTACGAGGAGGCGCTGCGCCTGCAGCCGGATTTTGCCGATGCGCACGACAATCTTGGCCTGGCGTGGTCGCAGATCCCGGGACGTCTGAATGACGCGATTGCCGAGTACGAAGCGGCGCTGCGCCTGCGTCCGGATTATGCCGATGCGCATTTTAACCTGGGCAGCGCCTGGGCGAAGACGCCCGGACGGTTGAATGATGCGGTGGCCGAGTATCAGGCGGCATTGCGGCTGCAGCCGGATTATGCCGAGGCGCACAACAATCTGGGCATTTCCTGGGCGAGAACGCCCGGGCGTTTGGATGATGCGATTGCCCAGTTCAAGGAGGCGCTGCGGCTGGATCCCGGTTCTGCCGGAGCCCACAACAATCTGGGTCTCGCCTGGTCGCAGCTGCCCGGACGGCTGAACGACGCGATTGGCGAGTACGAAGCGGCGCTGCACCTGCGTCCGGATTATGCCGAGGCGCATTACAATCTGGGTGTCGCCTGGTCGCAGATGCCCGGAAGGCTGGACGACGCGATTGCCCAGTATCAGGAGACGCTGCGGCTGCAACCCGACCATGCCGACGCGCACAACAATCTGGGCGCCGCCTTCGCGCAGCTGCCCTGGCGGCTGGACGACGCAATCGCCCAGTTCGAACAAGCTCTCCGCCTGCGGCCGGATTCCGTCGGGGTCCATTTCAACCTGGGCTGCGCGCTGTCGCAGGTGCCCGGGCGGCTGAAGGATGCGATCGTCCATTACGAAGCGGCGCTGCGCCTTCAACCGGATTATGCGGCCGGCTGGCACAATCTCGGCGTGAGCCGGTTTCAGTTGGGAGATCTTCCGGCGGCGGCCGCCGCTTTTCGCGAGGAGCTGCGCCTGTCGCCCAATGATCCCGCCGCGCAGCAGGCGCTGGCGACGGTGCTCGGACAGGCCGGAGGACATTGAGAATGCAGGGGCGACTCAAGCGGCTTAACTCGACCCGTAGACGAGAACGCGAACGTAGCTGCGAGCGGAAAGGACAGTTCACTCGCCCGTTCGACGGGCTAGCGCGCCGGCGCAGCCTTCAGGCCTGGCGCGCCCTTCTTCCGGTCGGAAAGCGCGAGCAGGGTCGGGAGCACAATCAACACCAGCGGCAATTGTAGCAGCAGCCCGGAGATGATGGCGATGGCGAGCGGTTGTTGCATGGCCGAGCCGGCGCCGATGCCGAGGGCCAGCGGCAGCAGCGCAAGAATCGCTGCAAAGGTCGTCATCGCGATCGGTCGCATGCGATTGATGCCGGAGCGGATGAGCGCTTCCGGCCGCGGCAGCCCCTCCGGAAGCGAAACGAGCTCGGATACATAGAAGATCGCGACCTCGGTGGCAATTCCGACGATCATGGTCATGCCCATCATCGAGGAGATGTTGATTTCCGTGCCCGTGATCCAGAGCCCGATCGTGACGCCGGAAAGAGCCAGGAGCGTGGTCAGCAGCATCGCCACCGCCGTGCGGAAGCGCTCGTAAAGGAAGAGGAGCAGCAGGAACACCAGCGCAACCGCGGCGGCGAAGACCGCGATGAGGCCGGCGAACGCCTTGCGCTGTTCGGCATAGGTGCCGCCGAGCACGTAGTAGACGCCGGGACGCACCAGCCCGGGTTGCGCGAGCGCGGTCTGGACGTCGCGGATGGTTGAGCCGAGATCGCGTCCACTGATCCTTCCGGTGACCGCCAGCACCTCCTTCAGGTTATCGCGATCGATCTGTGGCTGGCCGGCGACCGCGGACACCGTCGCCACGCGCCCCAGGGGGAAATAGTGTCCGTCGGGCGCGCGCAGGCGAAGCGCGGCCACCTGGTCGGTGGCGCCGCGTTCGCTCGCGGGGATCCACGAGCGGATGCCGATCAGCTTGGGGCCGTTCTCGATCTTCGTCGTGGCGGTGACGCCGCTGAGCAGGGCGTCGATCGCCTGCGTGACGGCATCGGGATCCATCCCCTCGATGGCCGCCCGGTCCCGATCGACCGTGATGGTGAGCGCGTCGCCCGCGAGGATGATGCCATCCTTGACATCAACCACGCCGGGGATCTGACCGATCGCCCGGGCCACGGCGGGCGCCACGGAGCGAAGGAGCCGGCTGTCGTCCGAATACAGCTTGATTTCGATCGGCTGCGGCACGGCCGTGAGGTCGCCGATGAGGTCCTCCATCAACTGGGCCATCTCAATCTCCAGGCCGGGGACGGTCCCCTCCACGCGCCGGCGAACGTCCTCCATGACAGCCTCGATGGGACGGCGGGGCCGCGGCTTCAAGCGCACGAAATAGTCGCCCTCATTCGATTCGGTCACGGCGCCGCCGAGCTGCAGGCCGGTGCGCCGCGAATACGTGTCCACCTCCGGGGTGGCCTGGAGGATGGCCTCGACCTGCCGGAGCAATCGGTCGGTTTCAGTGAGCGAGGTCCCGGAGGCCGACCGGTAATCCAAAATAAAGCCGCCCTCATCCATTGTCGGCATGAAGCCGGAGCCGACATTGCGGTAACCGAGCCATGCCAGCCCGAGGAGCGGGACGATGCCGAGCAGCACCAGCGCCGGACGACCGAGCACGCGCCGCATCAGGCGTTCGTAGCCGCGGTGGACGCGCTCGGTGAACCGGCCTCCCTCCTGCTGGTTCGCGTCCTTTTCTCCCAGAAAGTGATCCGCGAGAATCGGCACCGCGAGCCAGGCGATGAGGAACGAAATGACCAGGCTGGCCGCCACGGTAAGCGACAGCGCCTTGAAGAAGGCTCCGGTCACACCCGAGAGAAAGGCGAGCGGCGCGAAGATGATGATGGTGGAAAGTGACGAGGCGACGAGCGGCACTGTGAACTCCGCCGCGGCGGACCAGACCAGCCCGCGCGATTCGCCTCGGTGGCCGCGGAGGCGCCGGATCACGTGCTCGACCATCACGATCGCATCGTCGATGATCAGGCCGACCGCCGCAGCCATTCCGCCGAGCGTCATGATGTTAAAGCTGCTGTGCAGGAGCTTGAGAAGAAGAACGGTCGCGGCGAGCGTCGCCGGCACGCACAGGATCGCAATCAGGGTGATCTTGCCGTTGCGCAAGAAGAGCAGCAGCACGGCCGCCGCCAGGACAATGCCGACACAAACGGCGTCGCGCACGCTGCCCGCCGAGGCGAGGATGAGCTCGCCCTGGTCATACCAGTTCGCAATCTTCAGCCCGCGCGGCAGTTGGGCGCGGAAGGCCTGCAACTTCGCCTGCACGTCCCGCGCGATCTGGACGGTGTTGGCATCCGGCTGCTGGTAAACCTGGAAAATGACCGCGTCGCGCCCGTCGCCGGTCACCCGGACGTGCTCGGGCACAGTCTCGAGCGCGACCGTGGCGACATCGGCGACCCGCACGAGGCCGGCAGCACCCGTTTGCAGCACGGTGTTTGCCAGCTGGTCGAGGGTCGTCACCCGGTTGTCCACCATCGCGAGATACAGCTTGTAATGATCCTCGAGGCGGCCGACCGCACGGATCGTGTTGGCGGCAGAAAGGGTCCGGGCCACGTCGTCGAGCGTCAGCCCGTGGGCTTCCAGGCGGGCGGGATTAATCGTCACCCGATACTCCGCCTCGGCCCCGCCAAGCACGGCCACCTTCGCCACGCCGGCAACCGTCGAGACCAGCGGACGAAGCTCATAGTAGGCGATGTCGCGCAGTTCGACGAGCGTCAGCTTCGACGAGGTCAGCGTGTAGGCGATGGTCGGAAAGACGGTCGGATCCATCCGTCGCACGTCGAAGGTCGTTCCCGGCGGCAACGAAGGCAGCACCTGGTTGATCGCTGACTCAACCTGCAGGGTCGCCGCAACCATGTCCTGGCCCCAGTCGAAATCGACCGAGATGTCCGAGGCTCCGCGGCTGGAGACGGAGCGAATATTTCGCAGGCCGGGCACGGACCGGACGGCTTCCTCGACCGGCATTGTGACCTCGGCGGTCATCCGCTCAGCCGGCCGGTCCCCGGCGTCGAGGCTGATGACGACCCGCGGAAACTGCACGGACGGGAACAACGCCACGGGCAGGGTGAAGCTCGCGAATGCTCCGCCGAGGGCCAGCAGCGCGAGGAGGAACAGCACCGAACGCCGGTGCAATTGCACCCACCCAACGAACTTCACGGCTTCGCCTCCTGGGTGGACGAGGGGTTCCCGCCGCGCGGCGAACCGTCCTTCGCTTCCGCCGGGGAACTCCTGGCGGGGCTGGTCGCCTTCTGCTCCCCTTGGACGGCCATTCCATCGGTCAGCTCGTAGTTGCCGGTGGTGACGACCGGGTCGCCGGGATGCAGCGCGTCGCTGATCACCTGTACCCGGTCGCCTGCGACGATGCCGAGACTGACCTCGTGCCGGACGGCCCGTCCGGCCTTCACTGTGAACAATACCTGCCGGCCTTCGTCGGGCAGGACGGCGCGTCGAAGCGTGACCAGGCCGTCCACCTGGTCGACGGTGATCACGGCCTTCACGTGTTCGCCGAAATAGAGCGGTGCGCCCGGCGGAACGCCAACGCGAACCTCGGCGGTGCCCGTGGCGGCGTCAATCAGGTCACCTGTCGTGCGCACGGTTGAAGCGACCGGAGGAATGTCGGGCCGGTTGGCCGAGACCAGCATCACCGGCTGGCCGGCCCGCACGGTGGCGAGCTGGCCGCTCTCGACTGCCAGCCGGGCCTCAAGCTGGTCGCCGGATGCGATCATGGCCAGCACAGCGCCGGCGGACGCGACCCCGCCGACGGGCAGCTCCAGTTTGCTGATTACGCCGCCGGCCGGAGTGATGATCCGGCCGTCACCGGCCAGCCCGCGCGCCTCGAAGCTGGCGACCTTGAGGCGCGCGTCGTCTGCGGCCTGCTCTGCGGCGAGCAATTCCTGGCTGGTGGCGAGCTTCAGGTCGGAACGCTCCCGCGTGGCCGCAAGCGTCTTGTCCGCCAGCGCCAGCGCGGATCGCGCGGAGGCGACGGCCAGCGCGATCTCCGGGGTGGGTCCGATTTCGAGCAGCACGGCGCCGGCCGGAACCCGCAAGCCGACGCTCCCGTGCACCGCGCGCACCACGCAGTCAAACGGGGCGCAGACCGCCAGCTCGCTCGACGGCGATGAACCGACGACCCCGTAGGCGTCGAGGGTCCGCGCGATCGTCTCCGCTTGCAGCGGCGCGACCTCAACCCGGGCGGCGGGCTCTGCCGCGGCCGGCTCGTCGTCGGCGACCCCGCGGTGTTTGGACCAGTACCAGACACCTCCGAGCACGAGGATGACGGGCAGAACGTAGAGAGATTTCTTCATGGCGGAATCAAGGGATGCCCGGATGGTCGAGCAACGGACGACCGGTGGCGATTTCGAGCGCGATCTCCAGTTCGACGCGCGCTTGCTCCAAACGGTGGTGCTCGATCTGGCGCGTGGCGAACGCATCGCGGGCTTCGCGCCAGGCCAGGACGTTGACGGAACCGCTCTGAAACGCCTTCTCCATTGAGGCGGCGAGCTGTTCGAGCCCAGGCAGCGATTCGCCGACCATCTGGATTTGCCGGCGCGTGCCGGCGAGATCCTCGAGCAACTCCGCCACCTCCGCGCGGGCCTCGGCGACGCGGGCGACATATTCGTCAAACAGCTGCTGGCGCGTGGCCCGGCTGATTGCGATCTGGCCCTGGTTGCGGTCAAAGAACGGCAGGTCCAGCGTCACGCCAAAGTTGCGGGTGCGCACATCGGTTGTGTCGTTGGCCTTCCCCAGGCTGAGGCCGATTTTTGGAAACTGCATCCTGACCGCGGCGCGAAGAGCCGCTTCCCCGCTTTCGTAGCCGAGCCGCAGTGCGACCAGGTCGAGCCGGCGATTCTCGAGCCCGTCAAGCAGGATGGGCGCGTCCGCCGGCTCCGCTGCGAAAACGTCCGGGGGGTCGGACTTTAGCCGGAGCACCGTGGCGGCCGGCTGCCCGAGCGCGACATTGAGCGCGACGCGATCGGCCTCAAGTTGCAGGTCGAACTCGAGACGGTCGGCCTGGGCCTGGGTCCAGGCGGCGGTGGCGGTGGTCAGATCGGCGGCGGTCCTTTGGCCCAGCGCCATGGCGCGCTGGATGATCGTCACATTCTCCGCGAGATCGGTCTCGATCGCCTGGGCGAGCGACCGCCGTTGGTCGAGGGAAATCACCCGGAAGGCCCGCAGTCGCGCGGCTTGGGCGGCCTGCCATTCCTGCCACGCGATCGAAAGATCCAGCGCCTTGGCCGAGGCGCGGACGGCGGCGAGGTTGTCGCGGCGGGCGAGCAGGGCGGTGACCTCCCAGCTGAGGCCCAGGCTGCGGCCGTTGACCAGGCCCGGAACCAGGGAGGCGGCGTTTCCGCCGTGCAGTTGGTCGAGCGAATAGCCGAGCTGCGGATTGGGGAGGATGCCGGCCTGGACCACCTGGGCGTCCGCCACGCCCCGTTGATCCCGCAGCGCCCGCAGTTGCGGGTTGGCAATCACCGTCATCACCGCGATCTCCGCGGGCGTGAATCCGTCGCGTCCGTCGATGGCCAGCGGCCGGACCAGTGGATGATTGATCTTGTCTGCTGCGATCCTGACGGCCGGGAGCCCGGGCGGCTGCAGGGCGGAATTAACCGCCGCGGCCGTAAGCGGCTGGGGACGGTAGGTGGAACAGCCGGACAGGCAGCCGAGCGCAGCAAAAAACAGTACTCTTCTCATGGATACGGGACGGGACCGAAAAAGGTCGTGGCCCGAATCCTGTGGAAGCAGGTAATCGGAGCCACTCCCAAATGCATAACGCAACCGGGATTGATTGCGAGCATCGCCAACGGTGGCGCGGGGGCGGTGCTGGTGCGGCCACCGGCCGTTGCCGCCGTATCCTCCCGACACGCCGGAAACGGGCGCATCTCCCGGTTGGCGATGATTCCGAACGTAGCGCAGCCATCCCTGGCTGCATCGGTTGCAGGCTCGAAGCCTGCGCTACAAATCGCGACCGCTCGTTCATCACCGATGGCGCAGGCCTGCTGCGTGCTTTGCCGTCAGTCGGGAGATGCGCCCCCCGGGAACCGGCGACGATGGATCCGGTTCCACCGTTGGAATACAGTTTAGGTTCTGGCCAAGTGCCCGGGGCTCCGCCACGCTGGCGGACATGCAGCCTGGGGCCACGCGCGCGCCGGTGAAAATCATCGCGGTCGATCTCGACGACACGCTGAACAATTTTACCGAAACGCTTCAGACCGCCCGGTTCGTGCGGGACGTGGGCGAGGTTTTGTCTGAGGTTGTTTTTGAAGAATACCTGCGGCGCCTGCGGGAGAACCGGGCCGACGAGGGAGACTTGCTCAGCACCGAATACACCTTCTTCCGCGCCCGGATCCACCTGCGCTGCTACGCGCTGGCCCGTCCGCGGCCGGATGGAATCGCCTGGCTTCAGGGCCTGCACGGCGAGGGATGGCAGATCGTCATCTGCACCCGGCGCGATTTGCGGCGCGCCCAGGACGTGACCCGGCGGTGGTTGGCCGATAACGCGGTTCCGTTCGACTATTTGTTCATGGCGGGGAACAAGATCGTGTTCTGCTCCCTGTGGGGGATCCGCTATCTGGTGGACGACGATCCGTTCAACATCATCCACGGGGCGCGCCACGGCGTGCA
>CAWDQK010000017.1:0-33406 GCA_963804395.1 uncultured Verrucomicrobiae bacterium
GGACGTCCCGCATGGTTTTGGATCCGCCCATTGGCCGCGGTTTCCGCGGGTTGGGCGACGATTTGCCCGGGGTCCGGACTTCGGACGCGCGGGGGTTGATCGGACCTCCCCCCGGGCTGACCAGTCGGGCGGTGACAAAAATCAGCAGGTTGCGCTTCTGGGAACTCTCGCCTTTGGACCGGAAAACGCGCCCGAGCAGCGGAATGTCGCCGAGAATCGGCACTTTGTCCTCCACCCGCTTCACCTCCTCGCGCGTAAGACCACCCATGACGATCGTGGCGCCGTCCCAAATGGTCACCCGCGTGCTCACCTCCCTCACTGAGAAGATCGGCTGGAAGAACCCCGCCGGCACCGTCACGGTGCGACCGCCCGAGATGGCGATGCTGGGGCCGCCGTAATCAACGAAGCCTTCAAACTCGGTCACCTTGGGATCCAATTCCAGGCTGATGCTGTAATTGTCCTCCTCCACCGTCGGGATCACGCGGAGCTCCATTCCGACCTTCCGGGTGGTGAAATCCTTCGGCGTGCCAGCGGTGATGGCCACTCCTGCCGAACCGCTGCTGCCATCGCCCGTCGTCCGGCCGCTGCCCACCTGGCTCTGGATCTCCCCAAATGACTGCGGATAGCGCATCTCCTGGGCAACGGTTATCAGCGCTTCGCTGCCGGAAAGCACCGTCACGCGCGGGGCGCTCAGGAGATCGGTCCCGCCCTTCTGCGCGAGCGCGCGGATGACGGCGTTGACATCGAATTCGCCAATCGAACCGGCGATCGTGGCAAAGTTGGCGGCAGTCTGGCCGAGATCGGTCGCACCTGGAAGCAGGGGCGGCGCCAGGGTTCCCACGGTCTGGTCGTCGATGATAATTGCGCCGGATTGCTGGCTGTTGCGAAAGGCGTCGGCCAGCGTGCGGTTAACGGCGGTGCCGTTCGCTGGATCGGCCGTGCGGTACTGCTCGTTGTAGCGCACCTGCGGAGTGCCGTCGGAATTCGTGAGCGGGGCGCCGGTCTGGGGATCAACCAGCGGGACCGGACGTCGCCCGGCACTCCACTGGACACCCAGCTCGTCGAGGGCCCCTTCCTGCACGTCCATGAATTTTGCCTCAATCTGCACCTGCCTCGCCTCCCCATAGCGGCGAAGAATGGCACGGATCCGCTCAAGATTTCGTGGGGTCTCCGTCACGATGATGGCAGACCCGTCGTAGGCGAGATTGCTTCCCGGCACGCCATCGAAGCTCACCCCGGCGCGCTCGAGGAACTGGCGGACGCCGGGCGTCAGATCGGGTGGCGCTTGATCCTGGGGCTCCGGCGCCGCGTCGGAGGTCCGGTTTTCCCGCCCGCCCGGTTTGCCACGCGGCCCGATCATCCGGATAACCGTCGCCCGCGGCACGGAAAAGACCTCGGTCGTGAGAGTGGAGTGCTCGCCTCCCGGTTTGATCACGACCGCATCCGCCTCAACCTCATACTGGTAGCCGACGGCGTCCGTCACAAAATCAAGCACGCGCTTCAGACTCAAGTTTCGGAGCGCAATCGTGACCGGCGGATTGGTACCCTCCGGATCAAGCAGCACCAGGTTCACACCCTTCGGGCCGCTGTCTGCCGTGTCGAACTCCTCTGCCAGTGCGCCGAGCGCAGCCACCACGCGGTTCAACTCCAGATTCGTGAAGTTCACTTCCGGAATCTCGATCGCCTCGAGTTTCTTCTGCACGATGGACAGCCCGGGATTGCCGCCTTCTGTCGGAGCCGGTGGAACAGCTGTGCCCGGCCGTTGCCACGATTGTACGATCTCATCGAGCATATGATCACGAGATTTCTCGTGGTCGGACTGGTCGGGTTTTGCATTTGCCCGGCTGGAAGCCAGCAGGATTGCAAGCAGGCAGAGTTCCCGGAACCCCCGGACGGGCCGGCGGGCAATCCGCCCGGATTTTCCATGGAGACGCGACGCCCTCGTCGCGTTTCCGCGGGGTGGCTCGACGAGGACGTCGCGTTTCCATGGCACAGCCAGCTGTGTGTCGTCGACAGACACGGCGAATTCAGAACGCATGATCGGGTTCATGGTGCGCCGGACGCGGTCCGGACAGTGTGTTTGGTCGCGGGCCCGGCCGGCCCGGCAGCAGCAACCGTCGGCGAAGCCACCGGCAGGAGGATCCGGCTGACACCCCTGCTCCCGTCCTCGGCCGGGCACTCCACGACAGCGAGCGGCGGATCGAGTTCGAGGCGATCAACGCGATAACTGAGCCCATTGCAGGCGATTGCCTCGCCCTCCCTCAATTCGCACCGCCAGTCCGGCTTCTTGAGGCTCGCAAACAGTCCTTGAGGCGCCCCGGCCAGCGACCGGCCGAGGGTTGTGAGCACAACTTCGTCGCCCGTGGTCTCATCTAACACCGTGGCAGTCGCCACCAGGCCACCTGGCGCCGGGTTCCCGCCCTCTTCGCCGCCGGCCCGACCCACCCTCAGTTTTTCCAGCAGGAACCGATCCCGGCCCACGTGTTCCCCCGCGCGACCAAGAACCGTTTCGCCGGTGACCGTATCCGCAAAAACGCCATGTGGATTATCCCGCTTCCCTGCGTATCCAACCAATTGATACCGAAAAACGCCCGGCCGGACTTGCAGCAACTGCAGCTCGGCCGGCGGAGCATCGGGATCTGCGGGCAGGACGTTTGCTGCCGGGACTGCGGCCAGCGCGCGAGTCTGCCGGTCATAAAACACCGCCGGTGGTGTGAACACCTCATAGACCCAGCCCCGTCCCCGCGTCTGCACGGCAGGCTCGGGCCACGCGGCGGACCCAGCGGCACCGGCGGTCCGTGCCCCGGCCGCCGGGCTCTTCTCCCTGGCGGCGCCGCTGCCGGCCGCCAATTCGCAACACTCGACGGTGACCGTGAACCGCGACAGCCCGTCGGGGACCAGCAATGCAACAGCCTCCGATCCAGCGTGCTTCTCGCGAGGTGCGTCTCGCGCCGCTTCAGCCGGTTCAACCGCCACCTCGTTGATGGCCACCAGATGGTCTCCGTCCAGCAGCCTGTTCAAAAACTGCCGCAGCGTGATGGTGCATCCAGTGAATGTCAGGCGGAGCGCACTGGCCTCAATCAGGCCCGGCTCCCGGACTGACAACCGGGAATCGAGTTCCAAGGTTTCTCCAGCGTCTCCGGGATCTTCTGCCTCTTTCTTCCGCTTCCTGGGACTGCGAGAGGCCGGACTGTGCATTCGGACACGCCGCGCTGCCACGAACTTCGTCGGTCTGGCCGCAAACAGAGTTCGAATCACGAAATCGGTCGCCTCAAGCTCTCTTTGGGACAGGCCGGCCGGCTCCGGTGGTGGACGATCCGCGCCAATGGCAGCGAAGCCAAACGTTTCCTCGGGCCTCACGGAGACCGCTGCCTGTCGCGCCTGCTCGCGCAGTCCACGGATCAACTCAGCGACGTCCGGCCCCGCCTCCCGTTGCACTTCGGAAAACCCGGCAGTCCCGTCCGGCCGCACGGAACGGTGCCCGACCGCCTCCAGCGTCGCCCACAGCGCGGCGAGGTTTTCTTCGGACTTGGCGAGTTCATCGTCGATCTGGGCGGACTGCGCGGCGGTTGGCGCCGGATCGAGGGCGGACAGCCTCATCCACTCGTTCTTCCTCGGCGTCAGGAGCCGCTGCGCGGTCATCGCAGCGTTCCGGCTCTCAATCAGTACCCAAGCTTCGGCGAACAGCACTGCCAAAACCAGCGCCATCAACCCAGCGGCCATCTGCCTGTGCGTGCAGTGGGGCATGAGGTGCATCCAGGCTGGATCAATTCAACGCATGCGGCGTCAACCGAAGGGTGATCTCGAAACAAGACAGACCGGGCGGACCGTCCGCAAAATGTTCGCGTTCGACCGCCCCGACGAACGCCGAGCCACGCAATGCTGCCACGAGCGTCTTTGCCTTCTGGTCAGAACCCCCGCCGGCGCCGGACGAGAGTTTGCCGGCGTCCAACAGTTTTCCTGCAAGCTGAATCCGAAGATTCTCGGGCGCATCGGCAGCACCGCCGGGCAACAGCTGCAGCCGGTCGATCCAGGCATCCTCCACCTGATCGAGCCGCCGTTGCAGTTCGCCCAGCAGAGAATCCCAGCCCGATCGGGCGGTCGCGAGCGACTGCAGCGCGAGAGTCCGGTGTCTGACGCCGGCCAGGCGCGCCAGCGTCGATCGATTGCCGGCGTCGATCTGCCGGAGGGCGGAGATCGCGGCATCCATTTCGGCAACCTCCAGTCGCACCGCGCGGGCTTTTGCCCACCACCACCAGGCTGGCCCCAGACCGGCGACGATTCCGACCAGCGCAGCCGCGGCCAGCCACCGCCAGTGTTTTTGGAGAAACAATTCGCGCCGCAATGACGGGGACAGGAGATTCCCCTCCTCCGCCATGCCTTTGGCTGCGCCAGCGGCAAGACCGGTCAAGTTGACGAGCAGCCCGTCACCGGGAACACCGTCGATTGTTGAAATTGCCGGACTGGAGTCGGTTCGGGCTCGAAAATCCCAGCGCTCGACTTTGAGCTGGAGCCTTTCCGCCAGCGCCCCCGGCAACTGTTGGAGCCTGGCTCCGGCACCGGTCAGGAAGAGAGTCGCGGGCCGCGCAGGATCGCCCGCCGGGAGGTCCAGCGGCGGCGAATGCTGGATCTCGGCGCACAACCGGCGGCCGAACTGGTCAAGTGCCATCTGTCCGGCCCGGTGCTCGCGCGGTGCGTCTCCCGATCCGCCTCCGGCTTCAAATCCCCGGAGTTTGAGCGCTTCCGCTGACGGGAAATCGAGCCCCAGCTCCTCGGCCAGTTTCTGGGTGACCAGGTTGCCCCCGATGGCGATCGTGCGGACAAAGAACCGATCCCGGCTGCAGAAGACCAGTTGCGATGACCGCGCTCCCACCGACAGCACCAGCGCACCGTCCGGGGTCGGAGGACAGCTTTCCGCGGCGTGACGGAGCACCATCCACGACGGCAGCACGGCCGTCGGCTGCAGACCAGCCCGGATCGCCTGCGCAACGAGCTCTGCTATGACGCGTTTCTTGGCCGCCGCAAGAATCACCTGCTGTCCGTCGTTGACCTCGGTGACAGATGCCCGGCTCCAAATCATCGGCTCCGAGGCCGCAGAGATTCCCTGGCGCTGCTCGAACTCAATGATCTTCCGGCGCTGGGCCGTCGCAGCGCGCGGGAGATGCAGCGGCCGGCTGATCGTCAGATGGCCCGGCAGGCCCAGCAGGCAGCCACCGCGCAGTTGCCCGGTCCGCGCCAATTCCCGGAGAGCGGCGCCAACCGCCACAATCCAGGCGTCTTCATTGAGGTCGCTGGCTGGCAGCGTCACGGAGGCCGAGTGCTCAAGCACCAGTTCTTTCGGCCCGCCTGAGAAACGACCGCAAGCCACGTGGCTGGCACCGCAGTCTACCACCAGAACCCGGTTCATCGTCTTCATGGAATGTTCTGCTATTAGGAACTTCCTGGCCCGCGCAAGCAGAATTCTTCCGCCCCGGGACGCCGACCGCGGGCACTTCCCCCGATTGACCGTGCTGCCGGGTTTTGCCGAAGGCGGGCCGGCGACTCCCTGGGGACGCCACGCCCCCTTCGCGTACGACACGCCTGCTAAACAGCGGCCTTATGGGGCAGGCTGTGCCCTGGGGACGCGACGCACTCGTCGCGTATTGGCCGTAAGGCCGCGCGGCCACCGAGGCGGTCCGCGAAAGACAGCGGCGCATCGCACGACAGGACAGGCGGCTAAATCGCGGCGAAAACTTCCTCGCGGGTTTCTGCGCCGATCAGGTCGCTGCTGCGGCCATGACGACGCCGGCCTCAAACCGGCACAGGTTTCTGGGACCACGCGCAGCAAATGGCGCGGTGCTGCGGCTTTTGTCATTTATCAGATGATATCTGTTGACCGTCGCCGTTTTGGTTCCGGCCATGAGTCCGCCGCAAAAAACGAGGCCGTGCTCGCGCCGGATGGCTCAGACGTGCCGGGAAAAAAGTTGCCCGGACGCTGCGCTCCGCCACCCTCCAGCGATCGGCGCGCGAACCGCGCCCCAGCATGACCTCCTCCCTCCCGTACAAGATCAGCGTCCTCGTCTTCCTCGAAAACCGGGTGGGCGAACACCTCCTCATTCTACGCCAGAAAGCGCCCAATTTGGGCAATTGGAGCCCGATCGGCGGAAAACTGGAAATGGCCACCGGAGAATCGCCGTTCGAATGCGCTGTCCGGGAGACCTTCGAGGAAACGGGACTGCGCATCGGGACGGATGATCTGCACCTCTTTGCGATGATCGCGGAGAAAGCCTACGAGGGCCAGTCGCACTGGCTGATGTTTCTCTTCCGCTGCCGCCGCCGGCTCGACGCGCTTCCACCCGACATCGACGAGGGGCATTTCGCCTTTTACAGCCGCGCCGACATCGCGCGCCTGCCGATTCCCGAGACGGACCGGGCCGCGCTCTGGCCGATCTACGATCGCTACCGCGACCGGTTCGTCGCCCTCCGCGCTGACTGCGCACCCGGCCGGCCGGTGCAGGTCGCCGTCGAGCAGGTCACGCCCCCGCCGGAAGCGGGCGCCTGAGGCGGATTCAGGTCACTGGATGCAGGGCCGCCGCTTGTTAACGGGTCGTTTCCCCTGTGAACTGCGACCCGCCCGCATGCTGCTCGATGCGCACAGGGCTTGGTCGAATCGGCTTGGGATCCTACGCCTGCCTGCGGTAAGCTTGTCGAACCGGGCGGACCGGAGCTCCGAACGCGCATCTCCATGGATCGATGTCAACCAATAGATGACATTTCGATGCGGGCGAAGACGTCCGAGATTCTTCCAAAGCGCAGTCGGCGTCTTGCACCGGCGGAGCCGGTTGCCAGCCTTCGCTGAAGCTTCGGCTCGGCACGCGGCCGCGACACAGCCGGCGCCCCGCGGCGGGCTGTGTCCTACCGGGGATTACTCAAAGAAGTTACACTGCCTTCGCGAGCCCGACGCAGGCGGGCGTGGCGATCCATCTCGGTGGATTGCTTCGTCACCCGCAGCCGCGGGCGCCTCGCAATGACGACTTAGGACACTACA
Organism: uncultured Verrucomicrobiae bacterium; assembly: GCA_963804395.1. Lineage (GTDB taxonomy): Bacteria > Verrucomicrobiota > Verrucomicrobiia > Opitutales > Opitutaceae > Fen-1467. The sequence goes on from CAWDQK010000017.1 coordinate 7,028, forward strand.
CCGAAGCGGGGCCGGTTGAGTAAATTATGTTTCAATTATATGTTCGAGCAGGCACTTGCGACTGATCTCGTTGACAAAGCCCGGACGCGACCTCGTAACAAACGCCCAATTGCAGCGATTTCCGAAACGGAACGCGTACCTCTTATGAAATTCCGGTTTCTCAAGATGCTCCCGGTGTTCGTGTTTTGCGCCGTCCAGACGCGGGCGCAGAATCCCGCCGCCGCGGTGGGCGTCGATGCCAACGTCAACCGGCACCCGATCAACCCAAACATCTATGGTGTCGCCTACGGCGATGCGACCGACATGGCGAAGCTGAACCTTCCATTGAACCGGTGGGGCGGAAACTCCACCACCCGGTACAACTGGGAGATCGACGCCCACTCCGCCGCCGCGGACTGGTATTTCGAGACGTACTCCGACGGCGATGGGACGCCCAGCGGATCGGCCGACGCCTTTGTCGGTGCCACCCGCGCGGCAGGCAACGGCGCGGAACCGATGTTCACCATCCCGATGATCAACTATCTGGCCACTCTCGGGCCGGGTCGAAGCACGCTCGAGGGTTTCTCGGTCAAGAAATATGGCGCGCAAACCGCCACGGATCCCTGGAATTCCGACGCAGGCAACGGCGTCAGCGCAACGACGGGCCAGAACATCACGGGCAACAATCCGCTCGACACCGGCGTGCTGAACAGCACCACGATCCAGCAGGCCTGGGTGCAGCATTTCGTGACAAAATACGGTCCGTCCTCCAAGACCACCGGCATCAAGTTCTACCTCCTCGATAACGAACCGTCGATCTGGCACTCGACGCATCGCGACGTCCATCCCAATCCCCCCACGTACGACGAAATCTTCCAGGATATGAAGCAGTATGCCACGGCGATTCGCACCGTGGATCCGACCGCGAAAATTGCGGGACCCGAGGAGTGGGGCTGGTGGGCGATGTATTACAGCGGCTTCGATCAAGTCAACGGCACCGGGGCGGCCAGCTCGGACTACAACACCCACAACCAAACCTACTACTATCCGTGGTTGCTCCAGCAGATCCAGGCCTACAAGCAGCAGACCGGCACGCAGCTCATCGATGTTCTGACCGTCCACGGCTACAACCAAACGCCTGGCGGCAGCGACGATTCGCTCACCGGCCAACAGGCCCGAAATCGCGAGACCCGCATCCTCTGGGATCCGAGTTTCCAGGACCCTTCCTGGTATGGCGACATCGGCATCAACGGCAACAACCGGGTCCTGAACTGGATTCCGTCGCTGAAGGCAATGGTGAACCAGTACTGCCCGGGCCTGCAGATCGGCATCACGGAGTACAACTGGGGCGACGAACCCAACCTGAACGGCGCCACCACCCAGGCCGACGTTCTCGGCATCTACGGACGCGAAGGGGTCGATCTCGCCACCCGCTGGACGGTGGCGAAGGACACAAACACCACGCCGCCGACCTATTACGTCACCTATCTCGCGAGCCAGATTTATCGCAATTACGACGGCAACAACTCCACGTTCGGCGACACGAGCGTGTCCGCCAGCGTGGCCGATCCCGACAATCTCTCGGCCTTTGCGGCAATCCGCAGCTCCGACGGCGCAATGACCGTGATGGCGATCAACAAACAGCAGGGCAGCACGCCGGTGACAGTCAGTCTGGCGAATTTCTCGACCGCGTGGACGGCCCAGGTCTGGCAGATCAACTCCGCTGCGCAGACCTCGATCGCGCACCTCGCCGACGTGACCGTGACGAGCAACTCGATCACGACCACCGTGCCGTCCCAGAGCATTACTTTGTTTGTGATTCCGCCGGGTTCCGTCGTCTCGGCTCCGTCCGCGCCCACCGGACTCGCGGCGACTTCGGGCAATGCCCAGGTCACCCTGTCGTGGACGGCCGGCAGCGGTGCGACTTCCTACAATGTTTATCGCGGCACCGCGACCGGCGCGGAGAACTCTGCGGCCATCGCCACCGGGATCACTGCGACCACGTACGTCGATTCCGGGCTCACCAATGGCACGCCCTATTTTTACAAGGTCGCGGCGGCGAACGCCAGCGGCACCAGTCCTCTTTCAAACGAGGCGGGCGCAACGCCGCAGGTTGCCGTCCAGCCCGCGGGTCAGACAATCCTGGCCGGCGCCACCGCAAAGTTTGGTGTTACCGTGACCGGAACACCCATGCCCAGCTACCAATGGCAGGTGTCGAGCAACGGTGGAAGCACCTGGACTGCCCTGACCGAGACCGCTCCGTTCAGCGGCACGACGACCAGCACGTTGACCATCACCGGTGCGACGGCCGCCCTGAACGGCGATTCATTTACGTGCGTGATGACCGGCTCGGGTGGCACGGATACTGCTCAGCCGGCCAGCCTGGTCGTCGAAACTCCGCTGACCGTTTTCACCGTCGCGGGGTTGGCTGGAGTCAACGGCAGTCTTGACGGATCTGCTGCCGCCGCGCGATTCGCCAACCCCGCTGACGTTGCGGTCGACGCCGCGGGCGTCATTTATGTCGCCGACGCTGCGAACCACACGGTGCGAAAAGTCACTCCGGCCGGAAATGTGACCACCCTTGCCGGTGTGGCAGGAGTCAGCGGCAGCAATGACGGCACGGCCGGCGCCCAGTTCAATCATCCCACTGGTGTCGCGGTCGATACTGCCGGCAATGTCTTTGTGGCTGACACCAACAACAATGAAGTCCGCAAGGTGACGGCAGCCGGGGCTGTCACCACCCTCGCCGGTCTGGCCGGTACCACCGGGAGCGCGGACGGTTCCGGCTCGGCGGCCCGCTTCAATGGCCCCTCGGGCATCGTCGCCGATGCGGCCGGAAACCTTTATGTCGCGGACACCCTGAACCACACCATCCGGAAAATCACGCCGGGCGGTGCGGTCAGCACGATTGCCGGCAGCGCGGGGACGAGCGGCTTTGCCAACGGCACCAGTTCCGCGGCGCTATTCCATGGGCCGCAGGGACTGGCCCTGGATGCCGCGGGCGATCTTTTCGTCGCCGACACCAACAATAATGCAATCCGCAAGCTCGTCATCGCGACCAGCGTCGTCACCACGGTGGCCGGACAGGCCGGAGCCAGCGGAAGCACGGACGGGGCCAACAGCCAGGCGCAATTCCACTTCCCCTCAGGAGTCGCGGTCGACGCCGCCGGCAATATCTACGTTGCGGATACGGAGAACAGCACGTTGCGCGAGATTGTCCCGTCCGGGGCGGTCAACACCCCGGCCGGTCAGGCCGGAGTCAGTGGCAGCACCGACGGAGCCGGGACTGCGGCCGCCTTTGCCTTCCCAACCGGAGTCGCGGTGGACAGTTCGGGGAATGTCTATGTCGCCGACACGAACAACGACACGATCCGGCTCGCGGTCATTCCGGCAGCGCCGGCAATCACGCAACAGCCGCAGGGTCAGACCGCGACCGCCGGAACCAACGTGACGTTCACGGTGACCGCCACCGGCAAGCCTGCACCGACCTACCAGTGGTATTTCAATGGGGTGAAGCTGAGCAGTTCGTTCAGCAGCAGTGCCACCGGCAGCACGCTCAGCCTGGGCAGCGTCGATTCGGCCGAAGCGGGCAACTATACCGTGGCCGTCACGAACAGTTCCGGCACCGTGACGAGCAACGCGGCGACACTGACGGTCAACGCCCCAGGTGGTGGCGGTGGTGGTGGCGGTGGTTCGTCTGGGGGTGGCGGTGGGGGTGGTGCGCCGAGCACGTGGTTCTACGGTACCCTGCTCCTGCTGGCGGCCGGCCGCGGATTCCAGCGGGAGACTAAAACCGCCGGTTCCGCCACTTCGGACTGAATCTGAGCAGGCTGCATTGGTTCCTGGGGACGCGGCGCCCTCGCCGCGTATCTGATGGGTGCGCGACGCGGGCGTCGCGTCTCCATGTTATGATCCGTTCGTTTCGTTCCGGCGAGACGGCACTTGGGCTGCGCCAGCCCCAAAAGGCATCCGGCACTTGATAAATTCCCGCATCTGTTAACCATTATCACCTGCACGCCCATCGTGATCTCTCTGTGAGCAATCCATCGCTGGTCATCATCGATCCAAAGAACGGTCCGCCCGCCGGGGCACCCTCCCTCGCCAGCCTGGCGCCCATCAACGCGCGGCTGACGAAGGAACAACGCCTCGATCTCTATCGCCAGATGATGCTCATCCGGCGGTTTGAGGAACGCTGCCTGCGGGCCTACCAGCAGGGATCGATTGGCGGGTTCTTGCATCTCTATATCGGCCAGGAAGCGGTGGCGGTCGGGTGCTGTTCGGTGATGGAAAAGAACGACCATGTCATTACCGCCTACCGTGACCACGGCCACGCGCTCGCGGTCGGCATGAACCCGAACGAGTTGATGGCGGAACTGTATGGCAAGGCGAGCGGCTGCTCCAAGGGCAAGGGCGGCTCGATGCATTTCTTCGATCCATCCCGCAATTTCTGGGGCGGCCATGGCATCGTCGGCGGCCAGGTGCCGCTCGGCGCCGGAATCGCCTTCGCCCTCAAATACCGGGAGATCCCGGGTGCCTGCCTGACTTTCATGGGCGACGGGGCGGTTAACCAGGGCGTGGTGCACGAGACCTACAACCTCGCCGCACTCTGGAGCCTGCCGGTCGTGTTTGTCATTGAGAACAATGGTTACTCGATGGGCACCAGCCAGCGGCGGTCGTCCGCGGGCCCCGGTCTGGGAAGGCGGGCCGAAGCCTACGGCATGACGTGGGAAGTCTGCAACGGCCATGATCTCTACGAGGTGCGCGAAAAGACCGACCGAATGCTCCAGCTCGCACGCCAGAAGTCGCAGCCGGCGGTGATCGAAATCATCACCTATCGCTATCGCGGGCATTCGGTCGCTGATCCAGATTCCACCTACCGCACCAAGGAGGAGATTGAGAATTACCGCCGGACCAAGGACCCCCTCACGTTGATCTACGACACTTTGATGGCTGAAGGCGTCCTGACGGACGAGATTGCCAAGGGCGTTGACGCAAAGGCCCGGGCAGACGCGGAGCGGGCGGCCCAGTTTGCCGAGCAAAGCCCGTTTCCGGCGGTCGAGGACATTCAGAAGGATGTCTATTGGGAGACGGACAATCCTGGACAGAGAAAATCACAGGGCCGCCTGTTCTTCGATTAGCCATGCCACTCATCTCTTATCGCGAAGCCCTCAACCAGGCACTGGCGGAGGAACTGGAACGCGACCCGAACGTCGTTTTGATCGGCGAGGAGGTCGGCCAGTTCAACGGCGCCTACAAGGTCACCGAAGGCTTGCTGGACCGTTTCGGCCCCAAGCGCGTCGTTGACGCCCCCATCAGCGAAGCCGGATTCGTTGGCCTTGGCATCGGCGCCTCCATGCTCGGCATCCGGCCGGTGATCGAGCTCATGTTCTGGAGCTTTTACTCGGTCGCCTTCGACCAGATTCTGAACAATGCGGCGAATGTGCGCTATATGTCCGGCGGCCTGATCCACGTGCCGATCGTCATCCGCGGGCCGGCCAACGGCGGCACCAATGTCGGCGCCACGCACAGCCATACGCCGGAGGGTGTGCTCGCCAGCCATCCGGGCGTCAAGGTTGTCTGTCCGGCCACGGCCTACGACGCGAAGGGACTCCTGAAATCGGCGATCCGCGACAACGATCCGGTGATGTTTCTGGAGAACACCATCCTCTACAACGAAAAGGCTGAGGTGCCGGTCGAGGAGTACCTGATTCCGCTCGGCCTGGCTGACGTAAAACGCGCCGGCACCGACCTCACCGTGGTGGCTCATGGCCGCGCCGTTATCAACTCGCTCAAGGCCGCCCAGCTTCTGGCGGCCGAGCACGATGTCGAGATCGAGGTGGTCGACCTGCGATCCATCCGTCCGCTGGACGAGGAGACGGTCTTGAAATCAGTCCGCAAGACCCACCGGGTATTGCTGGTCGAGGAGAACAAGCCGTTCTGCGGGGTCGGAGCCCAGCTCGCCTGCCTGATCCAGGACCGGGTCTTTGATGACCTCGATGCACCGGTCAAACGGGTGTCGGCGATCGACGCCCCGGCCATCTACTCGCAGCCGCTGGAGAAGGAGCAGCTGCCCAACCCCCGGCGCATCATGGATGCCGTCTTGAAGATGCTCTGAGCCCAATTCATGGGAATCGGTTTGACCACGAAAAACACGAACCACACGAACGCTGCACCGGGACCGGGCTTTAGGCTTGAAGCTCCAAGCTTCGAGCTGAATCGCCTCGTCCTTTCGTGTTTTTGGAGTGTTTCGTGGTGAACATCCGGCTGCTCGGCTCCGCCGCAACGAGCGCCTCGTTCCCTGTCCGCCGGCTTCCCACTTGTCACTGTCCTTTCCCGCCCTAACCTGAACATCCCATGGCCCAGATCATCGACATGCCGAAACTCAGCGACACCATGACCGTGGGCACGCTGGCAAGTGGTTGAAGAGGAAGGCGACGAGCGTCAAGACGGGCGACATCCTGGCCGAAGTCGAGACCGACAAGGCGACGATGGAGCTGGAGTCGTTCTTCGACGGTATGCTGCTCAAGCAATTCGTGGTGGCAGGCGCGCAGGTGGCGATCGGTGGCGCGCTTTGCGCCATCGGAGCGCCCGGTGAAAAGGTTGAGGCGCCCGTTGCGCCGCCGCCGGCGCCGAAGGCCGTCCGCCAACTCCGACCCCGGGCGCACCGCGACCGGTGTCGCCGCGGCCGGCCGCCGTTGGGGGGATCGCCGAGGCAAAGCCTCTGCCCGCACCGCCGGCCCCGTCTGCGGCCCCCGCGGCCGGGGCCGCCGCATCCCCGCCCTCAGCTGCACCGGGCGAACGCGTGCGGATCTCGCCGCTGGCACGGAAGCTCGCCGCGGAAAAGGGCCTCGATTACTCCCATCTGGAAGGCACGGGGCCGGGCGGACGGATCGTGCAGGCCGATATTCTTTCGGCCGCGAAACTGGCTGCCAAGCCGCCCGCCGTGGCCGGCCCACTGTCCGGAGCCCCGTCGTTCTTCACCAAGGGCGCGATCCAGGACGACGAGGTCGTGGCGGTCTCCAATATGCGCGCGACCATTGCCCGGCGCCTCATTGAATCCAAGACCCAGATTCCCCATTTCTATGTCGAGGTCGAGATCGATGCCGGGCCATTGCTGGTCCTCCGTGGGCAGCTGAACTCCGCGCTGGCGAAGGATGGCGTCAAACTCTCGGCCAACGATTTCATCCTCAAGGCAGCCGCCGAGGCATTGCGCGTGGTTCCGGCCGTCAACTGCTCCTGGGAAAATGCCGATGCTTCGGGGCTCCCGACAATTCGGCGCCACTCCGCCGCCCATGTGTCGTTTGCCGTGGCGATCGACGACGGCCTCATCACGCCGGTGATCCGCGACACGCATCTCAAAACGATCTTCCAAATCAGCGCCGAGGCGCGGGAGCTCATCGTGCTGGCCAAGGCGAGGAAGCTCAAGCCGGAGCAGTATTCCGGAGGCACCTTCTGCATTTCCAACCTCGGCATGATGGGCGTCGAGCGGTTCACCGCCATCATCAACCCGCCCAACGCCGCCATTCTCGCCGTCGGCGCCGCCGTCAGGAAGCCGGTCGTGAAAGACGATTTGATCGTCATCGGGCAGCGCATGTCGCTCTTTCTGTCCTGCGACCACCGCGTGGTGGATGGCGCCACCGCGGCCAGATATCTGGCCGGGCTCAAGGAGTTGATCGAGAATCCCGCGCTCCTGCTGGTCTAGCCAAGAACGCTAAACGCAGTTTTGCTCGCGACGGGAGGAAACCTGTAGCCGGGGGCGCCGACCCCGGCACATTTGAATGACCGCCTGCCGTGCCAAAGGCCGGCCTCAACGCGGCCGGCTACAGCGTGGGCTGTTTCTCAGAGAGACATGGAGGGCGGTTCCTAATGCAGCAGCTTCCCGATCGTCGAGCGGGCGACCATGGTGTACAACAGGCTCGGGTCGGGCTTGTCGAGCGTTCCCAGAACGTCGAAGATCTCGGTTGATTTCCGGTATCCAAGGTCATCGCGGTCGGTCGAGAGCATGGGCGCCTTCGCCTGGGCCATCGCCTTTTCCACCGTGCCCATCACCGCCATGCTCAGGGTCAGCTTCAGCGGCTGGGCAAACAGTGGTTTGCCGGCCTCGTTGGAAACCAAGCCTTCGCCTTGCAGACGGACAACCGGGGAGACGAGCGAAAACTCGGTCAGCCGGAGGTTCATCGACGGGTCATACGAAAGGCGCACATGGAGCTGGTCGTACTGCACGTCGGCCAACATGCCGGCGATTTCGTCCGTCGCATCGGTGTTGGAGACAATCTTGCCAACGGTCTCGCCAATATCGTCAATCACGCGAACCGCCGTGTTGGCCACGGTGCTGACGATTCCGGCCGACTTCACCGGCGCCGCCGGCGGCCGTCGCAGCAGCCGGGAGATGCCTTTTCGGCTCTGCAACACCAGACTGCCCTCGGTGTTTGCCGCCAGGTCGATCAGGCTCCGCCCCACCCCTTCGGCGCGGGCGCGGACGTCGAAGCGGCCCTCGATCGTCGGCGGCTTGTCCGGATCCATCATCTTGAACAACGACCCGGCCTCAAACGCCTTCACTTCGAGATCAATCTTCGATCTGTACGGCCGCGGTTCGCCTGCCCCGAAGCGGACTTCGCCGCTGAGCCGGATCTGGCCGCCGTCCTTCCCGATCGTGGCCGCAACATTCTCGGCGGCGAGGCGCTGGGATTCGATCATCGCCCGCCCCTGCAAGCGGACAATCTCCGGCCAACGACCGTAGTCGATGGACCGAAGGTCGAGCTGGACGAGTCCCACCAGGCCTGCCCACGCCGCCGCAGCAGGAGCAGCCGACTCCCTCTCCCGGTCCGGCCGTGCCGCCGCGGCAGGAAAGGCGCGGGCCAGCTGCAACACGTCCTCCACCACCAGATGATCGCTGGTCAGCCGGGCGTCGATGGCGCGCCCCTCGGCAGCCGGCCGCAGCGTGGCCGAAACCGTAAGATCGGATCGCTCGCCGGCCCGATCAATCAGAACCGGCGCCTGGACCGCGATTTCGCCTTTTTCGTCGAGGCCGGCACGAAACGAGATGTTGGCCACCGGCAGGGCCTCCCCTCCAACGGTCGCCACGAGGCCGTTGAGGGTCATCCGGCCCTCGGCCAGCAGGTTGTCGTCGAGAGTGAACTCCACGTTCCCCGCCAGTCGTCCCTGCCGCGGAGGTTCAAGGCCCCCCAGGAACGGCTGGCCCGCCATGGCCGGGACTGACAGGTCAAACGACGATTTTCCCCGGCACTTCGGAGTGTCGAGATCGACGTCAACGGTCGCCGAGGCTTGCGCGAATAGGATGTTCTCACCGGCGGCGTTGTTCACCCGCAGCCCGGTCAGCCCGATCGCCGCCTCCGGGGAGGAATAGGCCAGGGCCGGCTCGACTTCGACCGTAACGTCCTTCAGCCAGGTCTGATCGCCGGCTCCGCCGGACAACTTCTCCAAGCGCAACAGTCCGGGCATGACCAGCCGCAGCCCATCCGCATCCGCCCGGATTACAAACTCCCCCGCATCAAGGTCGGCCCTGGCCTGGAATCCTCCAGGGCCCGCCTGCGCAATCCGCAGCGGCATCCGGCCGAATTGCACCCGCAAGGCCTCCCCGGGTCCGCCCTTGACCGTCGAGAGCTGCCGATGCGGCAGAGAAATGCGGAACGCCTCCGGCGAGGTCAGACCAAGCAGCCGGCGTCCGTCGGCCGCCAGCACCTGCCCCTCGGCCCGGTCAACCTGAATGATCTCGCCGGATTGCGACCACCCCACGGCACCATGCGCCGTCAACCCGCCGACCGGGATGTATCCGTCAAGCAATGTCGGCAGGCCGGCATCGAATTCCGCGGTCACCGCCACCTCGGGCGAATCCTTCCCGGGGCGCAGCGTCACTTCGCCCTTGCCGTCGATCCGGTCGCCGGCCGGAGTTGTGAGATTCAGCCCCCGGACCGACACCTGCGCTGCGCCCGCCGAATATTCCACCTCGGCATCGAGCTTGATGTCGGCCGGCGGCAGGACGACCCGGCCCGTCTGCTTCATCGTCAATCCGCGCACACTCAGCGGCGAGGCGGTGCGCAGCCACATCTGGCCCGTGCCATGGAGCGCGGCGATCAGCTCGCCGTTGATCTCCCCGGCCGTCACATCAACGCTGGGGAAAAACGGCCGCGCCCATTTCGCCGGAACACCGTCGAGGGTGATCTGGACCAGCTCGCGCCGCGCGTCCGCCGCGGTGGTGGCGCCGGTCTTCAGGTTGACCGTGAACGGCTGAAGCGCATGCAGCGAAAGCACCGGACTGGGTTCGTTGATGTCCACGCCCAGTTCGGTCACGCGCAACTCGCGGCGGTGAAACTCGACGTTGAAGGCCGCCGCCACGCCCAGGGTTCCCAGCTCGCGCAGGCGGGGATCGACAATCTCGAGCCGGTTCGCATCCCCCGCCAGCCGCCCAGCGAGACTGACATCCAACGTCGTGAAGTTGGCCTCGAAATGACCGTCACCCGACACCGAGAAGTCGGGCAGCGGCATGCCCAGGGCAAACGGCGCCACATCGCGGTTGTTGGTCTGTACGTGCCACGACCCGGTGAGCCGGGATGAGCCGGCGACATAATCGCCGTCGAGTGCCAGCAGGCGGTTGACCGCGCCGGTCTCGAATGAATTCAGGGACAACGAATAGGTTTCACCCGTCGGGGTGCGGGCCAGCAGCGCGTCCGCCTGCAGGCGGGCGGGCACGGACAGCAGCGGTCCGGTGGCCGAAGCGTCGCAATGCACCCCGAGGCGTTCGATCGCCGTCGGTTTGCCCAGGACCGCGGTGAGCACGCCCCGCGCTTCGATCGTTTCCACGGGCGAGTGCGGACCCGGATGACGGATTGCGGCCTCGAAGTCGAACCTCGCCTCCTGGCCGGGTCCGAAATGGCCGCCGGCCAATTCGACTTTCGCCTCGGTGGGCGGGCCGCCGGCCCGCGGAATCAGGACGTCGGCGTCTATGCGGCACGAGTCGAGCACCACTTCGAAAGGGAGGTCCAGCCGCTTGAAGATCCCGTCAAAGTGGGGCCAGGCGACCGCGATTGCGCCGGGCGGGGACGCAGCGTCCGAAACCAGGCAAAACCCGGAGGCCGCGCGCGGCAGGAGCCGTCCGACCGGTCTCGTGCGCCGCGGTTCCGCCGGGTGCAACCGCAGGCGGGCCTGAAGCGGTCAGATCCAGCCGCATCCCGTCAACCCGGGCGCCGGCCAGAACCAACCGCCGGTGGATGAGCGCCTGCCAGAGGGAAATCTCAAACCTCCCATCCGTCACGACGACGCGGACGCCGGATTGTTCGGCGGTCAGATTGTGAATTTCGGCGATGCCAGGGCGAATGGCCAGGTGTTCAATTTCCAGCTTCAATCCCGGGCGGCCGGCGGCAACCCGCAGAACCGCCCAGCGTTGGACGGCGGGCAGCAGTGCGGCCGTCAGAATCAGGGCCGCCAGCGCCACCGCACCACTCATCACGATGAGCCAGAACCGGACTGTTTTCACCTTCGAAGCAGAATTCGGGAACACAACCATGCAGCCAATCCCCGGTCACAATACGGACCCGCGGGAGCCTTGGAAGAAAAACCGCGCGGACCGGCAGGCCCTCATTCAAACGTGCCGGGGTCAACGCCCCCGGCTACAGGTCACTGTCCGCTGTAGCCGGCCGCGTTGAGGCCGGCCTGGGGCTTCGAACGAACCAGCCGGGGTCAACGCCCCCGGCTACAAATCACTGTCCGCTGTAGCCGGCCGCGTTGAGGCCGGCCTGGATTCTCGAACGAATGTGCCGGGGTCGGCGCCCCCGGCTACAAATCACTGTCCGCTGTAGCCGGCCGCGTTGAGGCCGGCCTGGGGCTTCGAACGAACCAGCCGGGGTCAACGCCCCCGGCTACAGGTCACTGTCCGTTGTTGCTGGCCGCGTTGAGGCCGGCCTGGGACTGCGAATGAACCAGCCGGGATCAGCGCCCCGGCTACAAATGCACAAACTCGTCGGCCTGGCCGATGGACTGGCGCATCGTCGCCACTGCGACGTGATAACCGTAATAGGCCTGGAGCTGGTTCAGGCGGGCCACGGTGAGCTCCGTCTGGCTGGTCAGGACATCGAGCTGGGTGGCGGTTCCGGCGCCGTAGCGCACGTTGGCCAGACGCAGGGCCTCCTCGGCCTGTTCGACCGTCTTGCTTGACGCCTGGACCAGTTCCCATGCCTCGGTCAGCGAGGAGTCGGCCTGCCGCACCGAGACCTCGATGGCGAGAGCGGTCGAAGCGAGCGAGAGCTTCGCCTGTTCGAACTGCGATTTTGCCTGGACCACCTTGCCGGCCGTGGCCCGGCCGTCGAAGATGTTCCAGGAGACCTGCACGCCCCCCGACCATCCTTCCAGCCGCTCGTTCCACGCCGCAAAGAACGGATTTCGCACCACGTCGTAGCCCGCCACGAGATCGACCTCGGGAAGGTTGCCGGCCCGGTTGGCTTTGATCGTCTGCGCGCCGGCCTCCTGCAGCTTGGCGAGTTGTTGCAGTTCGGGCCGGTTGGCGCGCGCCGCGGCCAGCGCATCCGTCAGTTCAAAGGTCACTCGCTGGCCGATGTCCAGCGAACCGGCAAATTCGCGGTTCTTGCTGGCATCTGTGCCGTTGCCCGCCGCAAAACCGACCAGCTGCCGCAACTGCTCGATGGCGATGCGATAGTCGTTGCGCGCCTGGATGAGCGGAGGCTGGCCGTTGGCCAGCGCGACTTCCGCCCGCAGAACGTCAAAGTTTGAGGTCGTACCGGCCTCGAACCGGTTGCGGGCATCCTTCAGCTGCTGTTCGAGCAGATGGATGTTCTCCTCCTGGACGGCGATCTTCTGCTTGGCGAACAGGACCGTGTAGAATTGCGTCCGGACCGAGAGGAGTTGCTGGTTGATGACGCCCTCCAGTTCATACATGGCCGCCTCGCGGGTCAGCTGCGCACTGCGGACCGAGGACCGCACGCCGCCGCCAGCATAAAGCACCTGCCGCGCCTGGAGGGCGATGCTCCAGGTATTCGAGGTCTGTGGTGTATAGGTCGAGATCTGCTTCGCATTGCCGGTGTAACTGCCGGCGGCGCTTACGTTCGGGATCTGGCGGGCCCGCACCTGGATCTCAACGCCCTCCTGCTGCCGGATGCGCTCGCGCGCCTGGCGGATGGCAAAGTTGTTCTCGAGGGCGAAACCAATGGTCGTCCTCAGATCCAGCGAGTCGGGCAAGGACTGACCGGCATCAGGCCCCGCACGAAGACCGCTCGTGGTCGTGCTGACGGCGACGAGGACAAGACAGGCGACGAGTGACTTCATAGGAATAGGTAAAACCAGGAAGATAGATCACGCAACCGGGTGCGGATGAGATTTCTGCGGCGCGGCGATCCCACCGGTCCCAGGCCTCGCGGCCTCAGCATGGTGGTCTCGCGCCAGCAGCGTGTAGGCGGTGGGCACCACAAAGAGGGTGAAGAGCGTTCCGATGCTCATGCCGGTGGCAATGATCAGACCCATGTGCTGCCGGCTGACGGCACCCGCACCCGTGGCGATCACCAGCGGCATGACCCCGAGCACCATGGCCGCCGTGGTCATCAGAATCGGACGCAGGCGCACGCCGGCGGCCTCCTCCACGGCGGCGCGCTTGGTCTTGCCCTCGCGCTGCAGCTGGTTGGCGAACTGCGTGATCAGAATGCCGTGCTTGGTGACGAGGCCGACGAGCGTGATGAGACCGACCTTGGTATAGATGTTCAGCGAGAGTCCGTGGTAGCCGATGCAGATGAACGCCAGCGCGCCCGAGACCGCGAGCGGCACGCTCAACAGGATGATGAGCGGATCGCGGAAACTTTCGAACTGCGCCGCCAGCACCAGGAAAATGATGATGATCGCGAAGGTCAGGGTGACCAGGAACGTGCCGCTCTCCTGCACGAACTGCCGCGACTGCCCGCCGTAATCCACCGTGTAGCCCTCGGGGAAGATTTCGCGGGCCTTGGCGTTCAGGAATTCCAGCGCCTGCCCCTGCGTGATGCCCGGCTTGGGCACCAGGGTCAGGGTGGCGGCATTGAGCTGCTGGAAATGGTTCAACGCCTGCGGCTGCGCCTCGTAGCGCACGGAGGCGAGCGTTGACAGGGAAACGAGGGCGCCCCGGCCGGTGCTGACGTAGTAGTTGCCCAGCTGCGACGGATTGAGCCGGAAGATGCGGTCCACCTGCGGCACGACCTTGTAGCTGCTGCCCTGGATGTTGAAATAGTTCACATAGTTGCCCCCGAGCAGGGACCCCAGATCCGCGCCGATTTGCGCCATGTTCACGCCGAGCGCCGCCGCCTTGTCCCGGTCGACGTCGATGTAGGCCTGGGCCTGGTCGAATTTGAGGTTGCTGTCGGCATAGAAGAACATGCCGCTCTTGACGGCCTCCTGCACGAGCGCATCGGCCACCTGGGCGATGCGGGCGGGGGCGTCCGTGGAAACCACGACAAACTGCACATTGGCGCCGCCGGCGCCGGGGAGCGGCGGCCGCAGGAACGCCAGCATCCGCAGGCCGGCAATGCTGCCCAGCTTCTGGGTGACCTCGGGCAGCAGCTCCATCGTGGTCCGCTTGCGCTGATCCCAGGGGCTCAGCGACATCAGCGTGATGCTGCTGTTGCTGGTGGGATAGCCGCTGATCTGGATCGTGCGCGCGGTTTCCGGAAAGCTCTTGAGCAGCCCGGAGATCTCGTCGGAGGAGCTGGCCAGCTGATCGATGTTCGCGTTGGCCGCGGCGGTGCCGATGGCAATGATCATGCCCTGGTCCTCGTCGGGGGCGAGGTCGTTCTTCGAGAGCAGATAGAACGGCACCAGACTGGCAAAAATGATGAGCGCAAAGACCACGACCACCGGCCGGTAGTCCAGCGTCGAATTGAGCAGGCGCTCGTAACTCGCGCGGATCTTCTCGAACTGGCGGTCCAGGAAGTCGGCGAACCCATGGTGGCCGCCCGGGTCGTGCCGCAGCAGTTTCGAGCACATCATCGGCGACAACGTGAGCGCCACCACGCCGGACACGATGACCGAACCGGCCAGCGTGAAGGCAAATTCGCGGAACAGCGCGCCGGTGAGCCCGCCCTGGAAACCAATCGGGGCGTAGACCGCCGCGAGCGTGATGGTCATCGCGATGACCGGCACGCCCAGCTCCCGCGCTCCCTGCAGGCTGGCCGCCATCGGCGATAGGCCCTCCTCGATGTGCCGGTGGATGTTCTCGACCACGACGATCGCGTCGTCCACCACCAGCCCGATGGCCAGCACCATCGCCAGCAGGGTCAGCAGGTTGATCGAGAAGCCCATCGCCAGCATGATGAAACACGCCCCGACGAGCGACAGCGGCATGGCCACGATCGGAATGATGACCGAGCGGACCGAGCCGAGAAACAGGTAGATGATGACAATGACGATCAGCAGGGCCTCGACCAGGGTGCTGACCACCTCGTCGATGGCGCTGCGGATGTAGTCGGTGGCATCATAGGGAATCGAGGCGAACATGCCGCGCGGCAGCTCGGAGACGATCTGCGGGAAGATCTTCCGGACATCGTTGATGACCGTCAGCGCATTGGCGGTGGGCAGGACGTTGATGGCGACCGCCGTGGTGGGCCGGCCGCTGAACTTGACCGCCGATTCATAGTCCTCGGCGCCGAGCACCACGTCGGCCACGTCGCCCAGCCGGAGGATGGCGTTGTTCTGCTCCCGGATGACCAGCCGGCGGAACTCATCCGTCGTGTGCAGGTCGGTGGAGACGTTGAGATTCACCGACACCATCGACCCCTTGGTGGCGCCGACGGCGGACAGGTAATTGTTGGTCGCGAGCGCCCGCCACACTTGCGAGGGGCTCAGCCCGTAGGCGGCCAGCTTGTCGGGCTTCAGCCAGATGCGCATGGCAAAGATGCGGCCGCCGATGATCTGCGCGCTCTGGACCCCGGCCACCGAGGCGAGCTTGGGCTGCACGACGCGGTAGAGGTAGTCAGTGATCTGGTTCGATTCCAGCTCGTCGCTGTAGAACATCAGGTACATCGAGGCGGTCGATTCGGCCATCTGCACGTCGATCACGGGATCCTGCGTGTCGGCGGGCAGCCGGTTGCGCACCTTGTTCACCTTCGACGTGATCTGCGTCAGGGCGGCGTTCGGATCGTAGTTGAGCCGCAGGTGAACGGTGATCGCGCTGACGCTGGGCCCGCTGCTCGACTCCATGTAGTCAATACCGTCGGCGCTCGCGATCTCCCGTTCGAGCGGCGTCGTGATGAAACCGCGGATCAGGTCGGCGCTGGCGCCCACGTAGACGGTCGTGACGTTCACGACGGCGATGTCGCTCCGCGGGTACTGGCGGATGTTGAGCAGCTGAATGGAGCCGAATCCAATCAGCAGGATCAGCAGGCTGATGACCGTCGCGAGGACCGGCCGTTTGATGAAAATGTCCGTGAAATTCATCGCGGATCAGGGATGGTCCGGGACGGGCGCCGGGGAGTTGCTCGGGGTGACCGTGTTGTTGATGACGACACTGGCGCCGTTGCGCAGCTTGAGCTGGCCGGTCGTGACGACGATCTCGCCGGCCTTCACCCCCTTGAGGATGGCCACCTGGTCGCCACGGGTGGCCCCGGTCTGTACAAACTGCTGGCGAACGACCAGTGCGCTCCCCTCGCCGGCGTGATTCTCCACCACATAGACGGCATTGCCGTAGGGGTTGTAGACGATGGCCGTGAGCGGGAGGGTGATCACCTTCTCGATCGCCGGCAGCTGCACTTCGACGGAGCCGAACATGCCCGGACGGAGCTTGCCATCGAGGTTCCGCAGCGTGGCCTGGATCTGGAAATTGCGCGTCGCATCGTCCATATTGGGATTCAGCGCGTTCACCGTTCCCTCGAAGGTCTCGCCGGGATACGCGTCCACCGTCACGCGCACCGTCTGCCCGGCGGCGATCTGCGCCGCGTTCTGCTGCGGCAGCGCCAGATCGAGGTAGATGGGATCCAGTGACTGCAGCGGCACGATGGCATTGCCACTGCGCAAGAACTGCCCGAGGTTGACCTGGCGGATGCCGAGCCGGCCGTCAAACGGCGCCCGGATGGTCTTTTTTTCGATCGTCGCCTTGAGCCACGCGACATTCGCCAGGGTCTGATCGGAGGCGGCAATGGCGGTATCGAGGTCCGCCTGGGCGTTGGTACCCTGGGAGCGCAGTGCCTTGGCGCGGTCGAGATTGAGCCGGGCCAGCACGGCTCCCGCCTGGGCGTTGGCCAGTTGGGCCTCCTCCGCCGACACGTCCTGCTGCACCAGGAGGTCGCCCTCCTTCACGGCGGCGCCCGACTCGAACGCGACCTTGGTAACCGGCCCGTCCAGCTGGGCGCTGACGACAATGCCCTGCACCGCGGCGAAGCTTCCGACCGCATGCAGCGTGGGCTGCCACGACTCCTCCCGGGCCTCGATGGTCAACACCGACGCCGCCGGCGGCTTCTGCGCCGCCAGATACTTGTTCATCATGTAGCGTCCAAAAAACTTGTAGCCCAAGATGCCTCCGACAAGGAGGACCATCGCGAGCAACATCAGGATCATTCTCTTGGCCATGGGTACGGGGGGTTGCGGGTTAAAATTGGTCGGGGCCGGCAGGACGACTCGTCATCCGCCCCGGGCTTCGGGCAGGCGACCGGGGCGGATGACCGACATGTTTTGTTGGATCTTGCCCAGCAAACGGACAAGCGTCTTCCGTTCGGTCTCGGTGAGGTGGTGCATGACCGCGGCAATCCTCCTGAAATGCCCGGGCAGAATCCGGTCGAGAAAGGCCGTCCCCTTGGCGGTCAGCCGGACCAGCATCATGCGGCGGTCGTCCGGCGCGCGTTCGCGCTTCACGAGTCCGTCGCGCTCCAGCGTGTCGATCAAGCCCGTCATGGTGGCCCGCGTGACGTTCGATCGCTCCGCCAGGCCGGCCGGACCCGCCGGCCGCTCCGGATCGTGGTGGAGCAGCATCAGAACCATGAACCGCCCCTGCGAAATCCGGTGGCTGGCGTGGACCGCGTCGAAAGCCCGGGCCAAGTCGTTGCTCGTGCGCAAGAGGTGCAGGAACGCCTCCGTGGCCGACGGATCCAGCTCTGGAAAGCGCTTCGCGCCTTCGAGCAGGCATTCATATTTCGGCACTTCTTTGAGGAGCAGGATCGCCATGAAAAACCGTCGGAACGAAAAACAATAAGGAAGCAGACGGTATGGTTCCTAACTACTCTGGCAAGGAGTAACTGCCGCCCTACTTGCGCGCCGGCACCGCCAGTGCGAGGCCCGCGTCGCTGGCCGCGGCGCGACTCCGCGCCCGCACCCGCGCGTGATCCTTTGCCATGAGCACGTAGATGGCCGGGACGACGAACAGCGTGAAGACCGTGCCGATGGTCATGCCGCCCACGAGCACGAGGCCGATGGAGTTCCGGGCCGCCGCGCCGGCGCCGGTGACCAGCGTGAGCGGGAAGTGCCCGGCAACCGTCGCGGCACTGGTCATCAGGATCGGGCGGAAGCCGGGTGAGCGCGGCCTCGTGCACCGCCGCCAGCTTGGTCCGCCCCTCTTCCTGGAGCTTGTTGGCGAACTCCACGATCAGGATGCCGTTCTTCGCGATCAAGCCCACCAGCGTCACCAGGCCGACCTGGGCATAGATGTTCATCGTCGTCGTCCAGCCCTTCGTCCAGAACGGGATGTTCGGGTTCGGCATCTTCAGGAAGACGAACACGAGCGCCCCGAACAACGCCGAGCGGCACGGAACCGGCGAGGATGACGAAGGGGTCGCGGAAGCTGTTGAACTGCGCCGCGAGCACGAGGAAGATCAGGACGACGGCGAGCGCGAAGGCCGGCAGGAACTTGTTGCCCTCGGTGCGCAGCTGGCGCGATTCGCCGGTGTAGTCGATCGTGTAGCCGCGCGGCAGGATCTGCGCCGCCTCGTCCTCGAGGAAGCGCAGCGCCTGGTCGAGCGGCAACACCGCGACTCCCGCTGATCTTCACGGCATTCAGCTGCTGGAACCGGTTGAGCGAGCGCGGCACCGTCGAGTCCCGGATCGTGGCGATCGTGCTGAGCGGCATCAGCTGGCCGTTGGGTCCGGTGACGTAGATGTTCTGGAGCTGGTCCGGGTTGAGCCGGTCGATCGCGCTTGATCTGGGGGATGACCTTGTAGCTGCGTCCCGAGATGTTGAAGCGGTTGACGTAGTTGCCGCCGACGGCCGACGCGAGGTCGGCGCCGACCTGGGTCAGGTTGAGGCCCAGCGACGCCACCTTGTCGCGGTCGATGACGATCTCGGACTGCGGCTGGTCGACCTTCACGTCGATGATCGGCGGAAAATAGAACTTTCCGCTGGTGGCCGCCGCCTGCTGGATTTGCTGCGCGAACTGGAGGATCTCCGCGGTGTCCGCCGTCGAGGCGAGGACGAACTCGACCGGGAACGTTCCGCCGCCGGGCAGCGCGGGCGGCAGCACGGGGAACATCTGGATGCCCGGGATCGCCTGCAACTTGGCGGACACCTCCGGCATGATCTGGAAGATGGTTCGCTTGCGCTCCCCCCAGGGCTTCACCACCATGCCGCCAAAGCCGTCGCTGGGGTTGGTGAGTTGGAAGGTGAACTCCGTTTCCGGCTCGCTGAGAAACGCCTGGTTGGCGGCCGCGGCAAACTTGCTCGTCTGGTCGAGGGTGGCATTGGCCGAGCCGGTCACGACGCCGAAGATGACGCCCTGGTCCTCGGTCGGGGCCAGCTCCTTCGGCGCAAACAGGTACATCGGCACCGTCAGCAGCGCGATGACGACCCAGGCGGCGTAGATGCAGGCCCGGGCGGCCAGCGCCCGGTCGAGCATCCGGCCGTAGACGCCGCGCAGGCGCGCGAACTGCCGGGTGATGTGTCCCGAAAATCCGCGCTCATTGTCGTCCCGGCGCAGGAGGTGCGCCGACATCATCGGCGAAAGCGTCAGCGCCACGACGCCCGAGATCGTGACCGCGCCCGCCAGCGTGAGCGCGAACTCGCGGAAGAGCGAGCCGGTCAGGCCGCCCTGCAAGGCCGATCGGCGCGTAGACCGCCGCGAGCGTGATGGTCATCGCGATGATCGGACCGACCAGCTCGCGCGCGCCCGCCAGGGCCGCCTCGAGCGGCGTCATGCCCTTCGCGCAGGTGGCGCTCGACGTTCTCCACGACCACGATGGCGTCGTCGACCACGAGCCCGACCGAGAGCACGATGGCCAGCAGCGTCAGCAGGTTGACCGTGAAGCCGAACACCTGCATCAGGAACACGCCGCCGATCAGCGACACCGGAATGGCCACCACCGGGACCAGCACCGAGCGCAACGAGCCCAGGAAGAGGAAGATGACCACCACGACGATGAGCAGCGTGTCGACCAGCGTGTGGACCACCTCGTGGATGGCGTTGCTGATGTAGGCCGTGCGCGTCGTAGGCGATCCGCCCGTCCAGCCTGCTCGGGCAGGTCCTTCTGGATCGACGTCCATCTCCGACGCGGACGCGCTCGATCACGTCGAGCGAGTTGGCGTTGGGCAGCGCGCCAGATGCCCATGAAGACGGCCGTCTCGCCGCGAGAAGCGCACGTCCGTGTCGTAGTCCTCGGCGCCCGAGCACGACGTCGGCGACGTCCTCCAGGCGGACGATCGCGCCGTTCTGCTGCCGGACGACCAGCTGCTTGAACTCCTCCACCGAGCGCAGGTCGGTGTTGGCGGTCAGGTTGACCTGGATCAGCGAGCCCTTGGTCTGGCCCGACCGCGGCCAGGTAGTTGTTGGCCGCGAGGGCCGCGCGCACCTGGGCCGGGCTGACGTTCAGCGCCGCCATGCGGTCCGGCTTGAGCCAGATGCGCATGGCGAACGTGCGGGCGCCCAGGATGTCGGCGCGCTGCACGCCCTCGATCGCGGTCAGCCGCGGCTGCACGACGCGCACCAGATAGTCGGTGATTTCGTTTTGCTTCAGGAAATTCGAGGAGAAGCTCAGGTAGGCGGAGGCGAACTGGCTGTCGGCCGACTGCACGTTGATCACCGGCAGCTCGGCCTCGGGCGGGAGATCGCCGCGCACCTGGTTGACCTTGGAGCTGATCTCCGCCAGCGCCTTGATCGGGTCGTAATTGAGCTTCAGCCGGACGGTGATGGTCGAAAGCCCCTGGGCGCTCGCCGACTCGATGTAGTCGATGCCGTCGGCCGCCGCGATGGCGCGCTCGAGCGGCGTGGTGACGAAGCCGCGCACCAGCTCGGCGCTCGCGCCGACGTAGACCGTGGTGACGGTGACGGTGGCGTTGTCGCTGCGCGGATACTGCCGCACATTGAGCGAGCGGATGGCCTGCAGGCCGGCGATGACGATCACGAGGTTGACGACGAGCGCGAGGACCGGGCGCCGGATGAAGAGGTCGGTGAAGGAGGATTGCACGTGGAGTGACGGTTGGCGGAAGGCTGGCGCGGCGGGGCGCAGGATGGATGCCGCCCGGCAAGCCGGGCTAGTATCCGGTGTTTAACTACGCAGTCGCTAGGTGTCGCCGGGCTGCGGGGCCAGCTGGGCGTCCGGCGCCAGGCGGTTGTCCACGGTCACGGCGACGCCGCTGCGCAGCTTGAAGGCCCCGGTGGTCACCACGGTCTCGCCGGCCTTGAGCCCCGAGCTGACGACCACGAAGTCGCCCCGGCGCTCGCCGAGACGAACGACCTGCTGCCGCACGACCTTGCCGGCCGCGCCCGGCCCGGCGTCCTTCGGATCCTCGACGACGAACACCGAATCGCCATAGGGCGCATAGAGCACGGAAGTCGCCGGGATGATGAGCACGTGCTCCGTGGTCGGCAGCACCACCCGCAGGTTGACATACATGCCCGGATGCAGCCGCTCGTCGGGGTTGGCCAGTGTCGCCTGGACCCGCACGTTGCGCGTGGCGCTGTCCACGTCCGGATTGATGGCGGTGATCTGGCCCTCGATGAACCGCCCGGGCGGCAGGGTGTCGCTCGTCACGCGCACGACCAGGCCGCGCGTCAGATCCTGGAGCCGCTGCTGGGGCAGCAGAAAGTCGGCAAAGATCGGGTCGAGCGCCTGCAGCGACACCACGGGATCGCCCGCCTTGAGCGACTGGCCGAGGTTGACCAGGCGGATTCCGAGGCGCCCGGAGAACGGGGCGCAGATCGTCTTCTTGGCAATCGTGGCCCGAATGTTGTCGGCCTGGGCGACCGCCTGCTTGAATTGCGCATCAGCGGAGTCGAGCTCCGACTGCGAAATGGTCGCCTGGGCCACGAGTTCCTTCGCGCGGTTCAGGCTGATCTTCGCCAGGGCCACGCTCGCCTCGGCGGCCCGCAACTGCGCCTCCTCGGTTGACGTGTCCTGCTGCACCAGCAAATCGCCCGCCTTGACCGCGGTGCCGGGCTCGAAGGTGACGTGGACGATCTTCCCGTCCAGCTCGGCCGCCACAATCACCCCCTGCACCGCCGAGAGGGAGCCAATCGCCTCGATCGCCGGCGACCAGGCTTCGGCCCGCACGGCGGCGGTCGTCACCGGTTCGGGAGGCAGCGTCATCGCGGCGCCGGCCGCGAACATCGTCTGGAACTGCAGCAACTTGATTCCGCCCAGCAGACCGACCAGAAGGATCAGACCGCCGGCTGTGATGGAGATTCGTTTGAACATGGCTGGAGGATGGAAATGAATTGGCCCAGGCGACCCAGCGGCGATTTCAGGCGGCCCGTTCCGGAGCGGACGGCGCGTAGCCGGCTGGAAACTCCGGTGCGCGCCGGCGGACCGAGGCCGGCGAACTCCGGCGCGGGCGCGACCGGCATGCGCGGTGCAGGCGGCATTCTAGAATGAGAAACGGCATCGCAATCTGCCCGGATTGAAGGCGCGGGCGACGGAAGGTAAGGCGCCTAACTACTTCGACAACCTGCCCGGTCACTTTTTTGCGCGTCCCGCCGCCGACAGTAGCCGGGCTAATCTTGTCCATGCCTGCCAACAGGAATCTCCGCATCGCCTGGAGACGCGACACCCTCGTCGCGTTCGATTGGTGCGCGGATCACAAGCCGGCGCCAAACCCGGCCTCTACAGTCATTTCCTGTCGGGAAGGGTGAAGCCCGACCGGCTCCTTGCGCGCCGCTCTCCCTCCGAATCAGGATGATTGCGCCCGCGGGTTGAAGTATTATTGAGGGGAGAGGTGTTATGCTCAGCGTGAAAAGAATCATTCTCCTTCTTGCCTGGATTTCAGCTGGCGCGCTTTCCACGGCGCTCGCGGCCAACGACGCGGCGCCGCCCGGCGGCGCTGAAGCGGCCAAATCGGGAAAACCCGCCGCAGCCTCCCAGCCGGTCTCCAACGCCGCGCTCAAAAAGGGAATGACCGCCCAGGAAGTGAAGGAACGCTGGGGAGAACCGGTCTCCGTGGAGCCTTTTCCCGACCCTGCCGGAAAGTCCGTCGTCTGGACCTACAGCTTCCCCGTGAAGGATGAAACGACGCAGGTGGTGACAAGCACGGAGAATCAGATGACCTACACTGGGCCGATCACGGGGATGCAAAATGTTCCACAGTTGGTCTACGGGCTAAAGCGTACCGAGGTGACGCAGGTCATTAAACTGCTCTTTTACGACGGAGTCCTGGTTAGCTGGAAGAAATCGGTCGATCGCAAGGAGACGCTCGAGCAGTAACGGAATCGTCGGCAGCGCACCTGCGCTCTACTCCGACCCGCGTTTCCCGGCTGGACTCTTCCGCGTGGCGTGGAGTGCCGCGATCCCGCCGGCGGCGAGAAGCAGAAATGCGCTGAAGGTGAGG
Organism: uncultured Verrucomicrobiae bacterium; assembly: GCA_963804395.1. GTDB lineage: Bacteria > Verrucomicrobiota > Verrucomicrobiia > Opitutales > Opitutaceae > Fen-1467. The sequence goes on from CAWDQK010000017.1 coordinate 30,732, forward strand.
CTCGTACGGGCGATCCGGCTGACGTCCAGTTTCAGTTCGAGCGGCGCGCCACCGTCAACCTGCAGGCTGCGGGTAAACGTCACCACGCGCCCGCGCTCCGCCATGGTCACGTCGATTGCTCCGGGCGCTGGCTCGGCCGTGAGTTGCTGATCCACCAGTCGCGTCGCGATTCCGTGCAGCGCAGTGTTCTCTTCAACGGTGTTGCCCATCAGCAGCTGGTCAACCTGCTGCGGATCGAAGTTGACCTTGCCCTGCATGAACGGGTTGAGACTGGCCGCCTGCTCAAGCGGTTCGTTGCGGGTTGCGTCGGCCCGGTTGTCCAGATACAGCCGCTGGCGCCGGGTGTTGAGACCGAGCACCGTCTGCTGCGTCTTGAGGTTTCGCAACTGGACGCGGGCATCCTCATTCGAGGCTTCGTCGAGCGCGCGGGCGTTCGACACGCGGCTGAACGCCTCGCCGGCCTTCTGTTGCTCGCCCTGCTGGAGAAACGTGTTGGCCTCCTGGAGCAGCGCCACCGCCTTCTGCGCCTCGGCGGTGCGCTTTGAAGCCACCAGCGACTGGTATTGCTCGATGCCAAAAACGCCCCCGGTCCGCTCCTCCTGCAGTCGCAAACCGCCGCTGTAGTCATCGAGCTCGTAGCCGGTCGGGATGACGACCCGCCATGTCACGTTCTCCAGGGGAACGCTGAGCCGCGGACCGACCAGCCCGACGGAACCATGGGCTGCGCCCGCGACCGAATAAACGAGCCGCACCGTGGCGGCATGATCCGCGTCGGTGTTGGGCGAGACGTGGAAGAGATACGCGTCGTCCTCCCGCACGACCGAAACGCTCTCGCCGTTCACCAGCGTGTTGAACAGCTGCGCCCCTTCCGGAAGCCGCGCCCGCAGGGTGCTCTTCTCCAGCACGTCAACCTTCAGCTCCACTGCCGTCAGAGCCGGGCCCGCGGCGGAAAACAGCGTCGTCAGATCGGCCTGGGTCACCCGCAGCTTGAGCGCCTCGGCGATCTCGTGCCGGCGCACGGTCAGCGCGAGCGCGCCTTCCGGCTCGGCTACGCGGTAGCAAAGCGTGGGCACGCTGCGGTCATTGCGATCCTGCAGGGTCGCCGGCACGGCGCTCCAATCGACGCGCGTCCAGCCGCGAGGGAGCTGGCTGGCTTCCAGTTCCAGCCGTCCGCCGCCGCGAATCGCGACAAACTGCACCGCCTGTCGCGCGCCGACGAACTCCGGCGTCGCAACCGTCTCCGGCCCCTGCTCGCGCGCGGCCAACCCCTGGTACTCGATCTGCACGTCGGTGTCCCCGGCGATGCCGCGCTGGAGGCGGATTTCCCACAGATCCGGTTCTCCCGGCAGCTTGACCATGTCGCTGACCGCCGGACCGCTGGCCCGCACGGTGCGCGCCCGGTCCTCGCCCAGGCCCGGCAGCTTCACGCGGAACTGCTTCACCGCCGCATTCTCCACGCGGTAACGGAGCCCGATGCGCACGAGCGTCTGGCCCTCGCGCACCGTCACCTCCTGCAGGGACTGCACCGTCACCCATGGTTCGAGGCTCTCGATTTCGATGCGCAGCACCCAGTTTCTCCTGCAACAGGCGGAACGCTAGCGTCCCGGGCTGCAGACCGCCGACGGAGCGCGGATCGAGCTGGGTAACCTGCTCCCGGTCCACTGCCCGCAGACGCAAGCCCTTTCCTGGCACGAGAAGAACTTCTCCGGTCTGGCGGGTCGCTTCGCGCACCAGAAGCCGCGGCACCGGCCAGGCCTGCTGCGCGTGCGGCGCGGCACCGGCCAGCGTCAGCGCGAAGCTCTGCTCGCCAATCGTCCGCCCGGTGAGGTGCAGCGTCACGATGCGCTGCCCGCCCTCGGTCGCCTCGGTCCAGTGGCTGAGCGACGCCCCGCTCAGGGCCTCGACTTCAAGTCCCTCCGGCAACACGAAACTCAACTGGAACAGGCCCACGCGGGTGATCGCCACGTGCAGGTCTGCGGCCACCACAATTCGGTCGTCGTCCAGCGACAAAACCTGCCGGCCCGCGACCCGCACCTCGGGAGCCACCGCCGTGATCTTCAGATCCACCCGGCCGCCGGTCTGTCCATAGCGCCAGACCTGCTGCAGGGTCACGAGCGGCTGTCCGTCGCGCGTGTGGGGCAGCAGGCTCGCGTCAAAATCCTGCACGTTGACCGCTGCCAGACCGTTCGGGTGCGCCCCTCGGGCTGCGCATCGCCGCCGAAGGCGATGGCGATCATGCCGACGTCGCCGGCCGCGCCGATTGTCCGCAACGGCTCCAGCGAAAGGTCGAACGGCAGGGCTCCTGCGCCGAGCTGGGTTTCAACGTCGAACCGGAATGCTTCGGTCTGCGCCGGTTCCAGCGCCACGTGCAGCCGGCGCCTCTGCGGATCAAACCGCCACGCGCCGACCGGCCCGCCAGTGACATCGCCGACGGTGAGTCCCTGCGGAACATCGAGGTCCAGCCCGGAAACGCGGCCCTGCACCGGGCGGATTGCGATGCGCGTGAAGCCATTCACCACGCCCGGTCCGGGCACGTACAAATTGGCCGCCTCGGCAAAAAACTGGGTCGCCTCCGCCGCGAGGTCGCGCTGCTTCGGCCGGATCTGGATCACGGGCGTGCCTTGCGGAGCGAAGACCAGCGTCGCGCCGCTGCGGTTCTCGCCCAATCCCGGAGT
>CAWDQK010000018.1:0-97548 GCA_963804395.1 uncultured Verrucomicrobiae bacterium
GTCATCACCGCAGCCGAGGCCCAGGCCCGCACCCACCGCGCCATGCACTGATTGGCAGCGCGTCCTCCCGCGCCCGCGCCATCACCCTGCGCCTCACCGCCCTCCTTTTCATCGGCATCGCCGCCGATCTCATCATCTACCGCCTCACGCGATGACAACCCCGCTACGCGCCTGGATCAAAGCCAACCATGACGCCGTCGCCGCCGAACGCCATCAGCGCAAGGCTGATCGCGAAAACCAGCGCCGCCGCCTCGCGGCATTCCGGCGCCAAAACCCGCAACTCGACGGCATCCCAATACCACCCCCTTCGTTCCCTTCCTTACCTTCTGTAAAATGAACATCCCCTTCGACACCGCCGATCAAGCCACCAACTGGGCCATCACCTGGTTGCGCGGCGGTGGCTACGAGGTGCGCAAGATCGATCAACGCCCTCCGGAGATGCTGGCACAAATCGCCGCGCGCCTCGGCATTGGTCTCAAGAGCCTGTCCCGCAGCTTGCATCGCGCTCATTTCCCGATTCCCGTCACCATCAACCGGGGACCTTCCGGGCGTATAATCACCATAGTGAGCAACCAGGAATTTGACGCCTACTTCCTCAGCCGGAAAAAGTCATGAGCCCATCCCAACGCACCATGCTCTTCAGCATGTTCAACCGCGCCTGCCAGGCCGCGACCATCACCGGATCCATCGCCCGCGATCAATACCGCGAGCAGCTAACCATCAAGGTTTGCGGAAAACTCATGAGCTGGAACGACCTCAACAACCGCCAAATCGACGGCATCAAAAGCGAACTTCTCGCCATCCTCAAACCCGCCGATCTCGACGCCCAGATCGCCCAGATCAACCAGCCTCGCACCCGCGCCCTCCACAGCATCCAGCGCCACGCCCCCAGCTACGTCGCCAAAATCGCCCGCGACAAATTCCAGCACGACGACCTCGATCTCCTCACCGTCGAGCAGCTCCAGCAGCTCGCGATGACACTCAGCAACCGCAGCCGCCGCAAAGCCGCCGCGACGGCCGGCACGGCCAGGTAATACGCGACCACGATCCCGACGCTCAGAGCCAAGCGGATGGCGGTTGCGACATAATTGGCCGCCAGCCAGTCCGATGGGTTGGCCGCGGCAGTGGAGGGAGTGCGGAGGGATCTCATGGGGTCAAGAACTGCGGGCGCTGAGGGCAAATAGCAGGCCGAGGAAGCCGCCATAAATCGCCCCGCGCCACCAAGTCGAGGTGAGAGGGCAGGTGCCTGAGGCACAATGGCCAAAGTACCCCATTAGGGCGCCAATTGCAGCGCCGGCCAGGGTGATGGCGAGGAATCGTAGCACCGGGTGGTTCATGGCTTCTTCTCCGATCGTACCGAACAGGCGCAGTCGCCCAGGCCGAGCATGTGCAGAATGATTTCCGCCGGGCAAAACCCGGTAAACACGGACTGGACTAGGTTGACACCGACAAAAGCGGCGAGGAGCAGCCACCAGGAGCTGACGAAATGACCCAGCGAGATGCTGATGAGGACGAGGGTGCCGGCGAGGATGCGGATGTAGGATTCGGTTTTCATGGTAAAGGGCTTGACTCTTCTATGGTGATATGCGTATATAGGCATGTAATTGAAAACATGTCAAGCGCCGTCACAAAGTCCTGCCTCCTGATGAAACACTCTTTGATCTCCGACGAGGCTATTGAACTCGTGGCGCACCGGTTTGCCGTCCTCGGCGAACCGATGCGCCTGCGCCTGCTTCGCGCCCTTTTCGATGGCGAGAAGAACGTCACCACGCTGGTCGGGCTCACCGCGGGCACCCAGGCCAATATCTCCCGCCATCTGCAAACCCTGACGACGGCCGGATTGCTCGGACGTCGCAAGGAAGGGCTGGAGGTATTCTACTCGATTGCTGACTCGTCGATCTTCAAGCTTTGCGAACTTGTTTGTGGCAGCCTGGAAAAGCAGCTCACCAAGCAGGCCGGGGCATTTGGGACTGGGCCAGGTCGTTAGCGGGAAGAAGCTAGAGCATTGGAGGCACCACTACCGCTGCCTGGACGACGGCGCTGGAAGCGGAGGAGCGGAAGGGCCTGCGGGCGTCCTCTGGTTCTGTTGCCGTTTCCTGGCCAAAGCCGCCGAAACCAGCCTCCTTGCCGGCAAAGAATCCACTCATGCTTGCCTCATAGCGTTCTGCATCGCCTTCAGCGGTGCATAGGCAGCCCGGTGAGGCGTAGTCCGCGGCCGTCACCGCGAGTTGGTACCCCATCGCATAGTACTCCAGATAGGCGGCTCTCGCCTTGGGATTTTCATCAAACGGAGTCTGCGCCGGAAGGGGAACCGTTACATTCGTCGATTCGGGCACCGCGGCAACGCTCCCAGCCCCGTGCGGCGGGCTCGCCACCTTGAGGCTGCACGCACTGGCCATTACTCCGGCAATCGCGCAGAACAGTAGATGGCGCCTTTTCATGTGATTCGATGAACCTCGTGGTCTGAAAAGGAGGTCGGAAATCAGATCGGTTTCATTTTCAAAATGGCCCCGCTCATTCCGCAGCGGTGACCACCAGCCACGCGGCGCCTGCAAGCACAAACAGACCACAGGCACGCCGCATCCATACCGCTCCACGAGAGTTCCCATTCCAGTCGAGGACTCGCTGCACCCGCTCGGTGGAGGCGCCTGCCAGCACGATCAACGTGCAATGGCCAATCCCGTAGGCCAGGAGCAGAAGTACCGCAAAGCCGGGCTGGGTGCGCGCCACTGCGAAAATCACGCCGAGCACCGGCGCAAGATACGCGAAGGTACACGGTCCGAGCGCGAGGCCGAAGATGAGCCCGAGCAGCAGCGCCGCTGCCTTGCCGTGGTAGCACGGCAACGACACGCCGCGTTCCCACGGAAGAGGCAGAACGCCGAACAGATGGAGACTCACGGCCAGAAGCACGGCAGCGACGACGTAATTAGCCCAGGGGCCAATGTCGCCTAGCATCCGCCCGGCAACCGCAGTTGCACCACCGACTGCGGCGATGGAACTGAGAATACCAATGGCGAATAGCAGCGCGTAGCCAAAGGCTTGTCGGGGCGTCGTGTCCTTGCGCTTTGCAATGAAGCCGACCACCAGAGGAATGCTCGCTAGGTGACACGGGCTGAGCACGAGGCTCGCCACGCCCCACCCGGCGGCCGCGAGCACCGCGAGCCACGGCGCGCCGGTCATTGCGTCGGACAGCCAGGTGAAGAGAGCGCCCATCAGCTCAGTTTCCCGTCGCGGTCGCAGGCCCCTTCAATTCGACGCCCAGTTCCTTCCACTTGGCGAGGATGTCCTTCTTGGCGAAAAACCCCTCATGCCGGAATCGCTCCTTGCCGGTGGCGTCAAAGAAGATTTGCGTCGGAATCACACGGATGCCGTAGCTCTCGCCTTCCTCGCGTTTTTTCCACACGTCGACGAAGAGGACATCGAGCTGGCCAGCATACTCTTTTGCAAGCTCGGCGAGAATGGGCGTCATCATCCTGCACGGGATGCATTTGTCGGCGCCGAGATCGACGAGGCGCGGGATCGCGACCTTTGCAGCAGGAGCAGAAGCGTCGGAAGCGCTTAAGCCCATCGCAAGCAGCGCAAGGCAGGCGAAAACGATGAGGAAAGGGCGATGGACGGACATGGACTTCATGGGTGTTTATTCGGGTCTAGTTTTTCAGAAGAGCGCCTGCCGTGTCGGCAACCTGACGGGTCGCATCCTCGGTGACGGGCGCTTTGCCTTTTTTGAAACCAAGATCGGTCACGCGCACGTGCCGGATGTTGGTGAACCCGGCGAGTTCGAGCGTCTTCTTTGCACAATCGTGCGGGCAGCCATCAATGGCGAGCAGGGCAGGCGCGGCGGCGGCGTTCGCCATCAGACCGCTCACGCGTCCACCGATGCCCGCGAGGCAGGACATCCACGCTTTGTCCTCGGCGTCGAGGCGGCGGGCGGCACGGTCGGCGATTTCACCGGTGTCGGCCGCGCCGGAGCACGGATAGACGAGTGCGGTCGGACCGGACTCTTCGTTGCAGCTACAGGAGCATTTGGGGTTCGATTCACTCATGATGGATTAGGGTTTGATTGGATGCGTTCGTCGGTGGGTTTCAGGCGAGCAGCTTCTTCATGTCTTCGATGCTGGGCACCTTGCCGGCGACCTTGACCACACCGTCGACGACGAGTGCAGGGGTGAACATCACACTGAACTCAGCGATGCGACGAAGGTCTGTGACCTTTTCGATTTCATAGGACAGGCCGAGTTCTTTGGCAGCGGCTTCTGAGACTTCGGCGAGCTTACGGCATTTCGGACAACCGGTGCCGAGAATTTGGATCTTTTTCATGGGAGTAAAACGACGTTGCAGGTACAGATCTGCGGACGGTCACATCATCGCGTTGAACAAGAAGCCGACGACCACGATGCCCACAGCCACCACGCCGAAGAAGATAAAGATCAGTGGCAGCTTGAGCACCTTACGCAGGATGATCGCCTCAGGTAGCGACAACCCAATGACCGACATCATGAACGCCAGCACGGTGCCGAGCGCCGCACCCTTACCGAGGAGCGCCTGCACAATTGGAATGATCCCGGCGGCGTTGGAATACATCGGTACGCCGATCAGCACCGCCAGCGGCACCGACCACCATGCACCCTTGCCCATGATGGCTGCCATGGCGTTGGTCGGCACATAGCCGTGGATGCCTGCGCCCACGGCGATACCAATCACGACATAGAGCCAGACACGGCCAACGATATCGCGAACCGCCTCGCGGCCGGCTGCGAGGCGAGCGGCGAAGTTCATATCTCCGTCGGCCAGACTATTTGCGCCGGTCTTGGTCGCATACACCCAGTCCTCCACAAACCGCTCAAGCTTGAGCCGACCAATGATCCACCCAGCGACAATGGCGATGATAAGACCGGTCCCCATGTAGAGTCCCGCGACTTTCCAGCCGAATAGGCCGAAAAGCAGCACCAGCGCGATCTCGTTAACCATCGGTGCAGAAATGAGGAACGAAAACGTCACCCCGAGCGGCACGCCTGTGGTAACGAATCCGATGAAAAGCGGCACGGCCGAGCACGAGCAGAATGGTGTGACGACGCCGAGCAGAGCCGCCAGGACATTGCCGACGGACTCGCTCTTTCCAGCAAGGATGGCCCGCGTGCGATCCGGGGTGAAATACGACCGCACAATTCCGACCCCAAAGACGACGAGCACGAGCAGCATCAACACCTTCGGCACCTCGAAAACAAAGAACTCGACCGCGCCAGCCAGCTGCGTGCCCTCAACAAGGCCAAATGCGCGATAGGTCAGCCAGTGGGCCACGGTCCCGAGTTGCGCATAGACCGCCCACCAAAGCGCGGCCAGGGCGACCCCGATGATTCCGTATTTGATAACCATGGCAGACCGGCCCCCTCCGGGTCGGGGCGCCTGATCTGTCCTGCTCGCAGCCGTGTTATTCATGCTCCGGAATTACGCGAAAAAACAATAGAGCCCAAGACACCTACGTGCAGCAGCGACGCACTTCAACGGTCTCGCCTTTGCTAGCGGCATCGAGACACGCGGTGAATGATGTCACGCAGGGAAGGGCCAACCGGTAGAACACCTGAAGCCCGCGCTTCTCGTCCTCCAGCACGCCAGCCGCTTTAAGGACGGCAAGGTGACGTGACACCGCCGACCAGCCGAGTCCCACCAGTTCTACCAGATCGCAAACGCATCGTTCGCCCGATGCCAGTTTCTCCACGATCTGCAACCGAGCCGGATGCCCGAGCGCCTTGAAGACGGCCACGCGCTGCTTGTGGCGCTGGGCGGCGTAAGGATGTCTGTTCATATCGACCTTCGTTTCACTGTTACGCGAAATAGGCAAGCATCGTGTTTCGTACCGTCTCCTGAGCGGATGCCTGGGGATGTTAGGCAGCCGAACGCGCCCCGCTCGCTCTTTCAGAGTTGTGGCAAAGGATCTGGATTCGTAGGTTCTGGGCATGACGGCGACCTCCGATCGTGCGCATGTCGTCGCCCCACCGCCGCTGATTGCCGCAGCAGCAGTTTTGGGCGGAGAAAGCTTGCGACTGCTATGGCCTGCTCACCTGTGGCCGTGGTCCCACGCCAAAATTCTGGCGTGGTCGTGTTTTGCCCTGTCTTTACTGTTAGCCGTGCCAGCGATCGGTCGGATGTTGCGGATACAGACCGCGATTATTCCCCATCACACCACAACCGGGCTCGTGACCTCCGGTCCGTTTCGCTTTACGCGCAATCCGCTTTATCTGTCGCTCGGGCTTTTGCTCGCCGGAGTGGCGTTTGCGACAAACAGTCTGGCGTTGGCTGTGATGATCGTGCCGTGGTCAATCGTGATGCGATATGGAGTGATCGCCCGCGAAGAGCATTACCTTGAGCAGAAATTCGGCGAGGACTACCGCGCCTATTGCCGGCGTGTGCGACGGTGGCTGTAAGTCGGCGGCACAGGTGCGACTGCCTCTGGATGACGGCTTATTGATGGCGTATTTCTTTGCGAATCTCCTGCTCCGCCTGCCCCCAATCCTCAACCGCCCGCCCATCCTGGCAACCCCGCTGCTCATACAGCTCGTAAGCCCGTTTGGCAAGCAGCGGAGTCACATCCGCCGGGTTCTCGGCCACTGCATTAGGAACGCGCCATTTGATCATCGCGACTTTTACAGCGTCGTTGACGACCAGGCATGAGACCATCGCATAAGCGAAAATCGCGAGCGTCTGCCACCAAGGCAAAGGCAGGAGGCCGGGGAGACCGACGACCGTCAGAACGGTGCCCACGAGGGCATCTGCCGTGATGGCTGACAGGAAGGTTTTGCTGGGCATCGTCGCCCAGAACCAGTGGCGTTCCCGCGCGGAGACGACGGAGAACACCGCAAAGTAGAGCAACAGCAGGAAGCTGAACGTGTATAGGGCATTGTTGTTGGTCGCCAAACCGAAGCGCGACCAGCCGATCCACAGAAGGAAGAGCGTTTCTGCGACCATCGCCACGCCCAGCACCACGGACACACTGATGAAGCCTCCGATGTTCCATGTTTCCGGTTTTTTGGATGAGCGAACGTTGTCAGTGGCCAGAGAGATCTTCGCGAAGTCCGTCATGAAGACCAGCAGCAGCATCGCGAAAGCGGAGACAACGAACTTGCCGGTCACCACGAACGCGATGGCCACAAAGGCCGCCTTTAGGATCGTCCGGCTGATCTTGTTGATGACCCATGTCAGAATACGCTGGTAGATCGTCCTCCCCTGCTCAACTAACGCTACGATGTTCGTCAACCCCGCTTCGGTCAGGACGACGCTGGCGGCGCCCTTGGCAACATCGGTCGCGGTACTGACGGCAATCCCCACTTCGGCCTGGCGTAACGCAGGCGCGTCGTTGATTCCGTCGCCTGTCATGCCGGTCACATGCCCCGCGGCCTGCAGATGCTTTACCACGACATATTTGTCCTCGGGGTAAACCTCCGCGAAACCATCAGCGCCCGCCAACAGATCCACCGCCTCGTTGCCAGCCAGAGCGCCTGCCGCCTTCAGGTCAGCCACGCGCCGAATGTTGGGCAACCCGAGTCCTTGGCCAATCTCACGCGCAACCGGCAGTGCGTCGCCAGTCAGCATTTTAACTGAAACGCCGAGGTCATGGAGCGTGGCGATGAGCTGCTTGGCATCCGGTCGCGGCGGATCATACAGCGACACAAATCCGAGCAATGTAGGAGCGCCCGTCTCCGGGCCGCTCGCCACAGCTAGCGTCCGATAGCCCTTCGCAGCCGATTCGCTGACGCGAGCCTCCAATGCCTCTATCGCGGGGTGTTGGAGTCCGCAGGCCTCGGCAACCGTTTTCACAGCGCCTTTCATGACTCGCCGCCGCTGTCCGTTTTGCTCGACCACGGCTTCCGTCCGCCGGTTCTTCGCATCGAATGGTTCAAATGAGATGGGCGCGACCTTAGGAAGGCTGTTGAAGAGGCGCCGCTCCTTTGCCGCGGCCAGGAATGCCAGATCGATCGGATCCTGGTTCGCTTCCTGCGATGCGAGTGCGCCGGCGAACAGCACGTCGGCCTCGGTCGCATGCTCCAGCGGGATCACGCCGGTGACGGCCAGTTGGTTCATTGTGATCGTGCCGGTTTTGTCCACGCAAAGCACGTCCATGGTCGCGGCATCCTCCGCGGCGCTGAGGCGCGTTACCAAGACGCCGCGCTTGGCCAACTCCTTCGATCCGACGGCCATGCTGACCGTGAACATTACCGGCAACGCCACCGGTACCGCGCTCATCAACAGGACGAGCATGAGCGGGACCATCTCGATCAGCGGCGCCCCGCGGATCAGCGACAGTACCACTACCACGCCCAGCAGCGCGCCGACGATGACAAAAAGCCAGCGAACGACCTTGGCCACGACCGCTTCGATATGGAGTTTCGGCCGCGCCTCCTGGACAAGTTCTGTGGTGCGGCCAAAGTAGGTCTTCGCCCCAGTCAGAATCACAACGCCGTTGCCTTCGCCCCGGCGGACGACGGACCCCGACGAGAGTGCTTCGCCGGGCGCCTTGTCCGCGTCCTTCGATTCACCGGTGAGCGCAGACTGATCCACGGTAAGCGCTCCGGTGAGGAGTTTCACGTCCGCCGGAATGATGTCGCCGGGTCGCACGCGAACGATGTCGCCGGGCACCAGCTCCCGGGCGGGGATGACCTGCCAGCTCGATTCGCGCCGGACACGCGCATTGACCTGCAGTCGTTTTCGCAGTGCCTCAACAACGCCGGCGGCCCGGCGCTCCTGCATAAAGCTCAAGACAGCGTTGACCACCAGCAGCGCGCCCACAACCACGAGATCAGAGAATTTCCTGAGCACCGCGGAGAGCACCATGATCAATTCGAGCATCCATGCCGAGATTCCCCAGAATTTCCGTAGGAATTTGAGGACCGGGTGTCCCTTCTGCTCGGCTACTTCGTTGTAGCCGTGCTCCTTCCGGCGGGTGTCCACATCGGTATGCGTAAGCCCGGTCTCGGGGTTAACCTTAAGCGCCGCAAGTGTGTCGGGAACCGACGCAGTCGCGATGTCCGGTGGCTTGGCGTTTGCCGGTTTTTCAAGCGTTGGTTTGGCTTCGGATGTGCTTGGCGTCGTTTGCATTGCAATCAGCTTGGTTATGCCGTGTCGAAAGCCGGCGCCATTGTCGGAGAGACCTTGAACGGCAACGCGGCTGCGTTGGGTCGCGCCCAGAGTTTTGTCCTCTCTGCGAAGATCGCGCCACCGGAACGCCGCCGGTCGTGATGATGAGGACGACCTGAACAGTCGCGCAGTTACAGGTCCCGCAAGTCAACATCACGCCGCTTCCTTCATGATTTTAACAATCGTGTTCTCCACTTCTTGCGCCCCTCTTAAGTCGGTCGGCGCTTGGTGCTCACAATGCGCTAGCTGGGGCAGTGCCGCTACGGGGTATAACCCTGAGAGGACGATACGGCCGCCTGGTCCTCGGCTACGACCGCGCACATCAAGGAAGATCTGCTTTCAAACGCAGGAATCGATGATCCACTCCGTTCAAGATCTTCTCGGTCATGCCAACGTGGAAACGACTCAGATCTACACGCATGCTATTTCCTGCCCGAAAATCGGCGCTTCGATCTCGCTGGGTCATCAAGTACGATCCATTCCCGAACGGCCAAGTTTCGCCTTAGGACTTGAGACTTGATCGTCCAGTCAGCCAACCCGAGTAGGCATATCTCGTCTCTTGCAGCTTCACCTTCTGCCTAGAAATTGAACCTGTTTTTCACAAAATGGCGGCAATATGGCCCACAATATTGGGCTATAGTTTAAGGAGGAATGCCGTCTTCATAGGTGGTCGTATCAAATAGCACGGGTATTCGAATCCCGTGATATGCTGCGGATATCAACCTTGCCAGATCACAAGCGCTTCTGGCGCTTGGCCTTTCGCATAGGCACCTCCAGGGCGAGCGATGCCGCCAATCCGGAGTGGACGCCTTGGGCGCACGCCAAGTCCGGGCCTGGTACGCCGGCCGCCGCCGCGAATTCTGGCCAACGCCCGATGGCTGCCGTGTCGATCCGCAGGAATTCATCCCCAGTAACGCCGGCGTCGGCTGCGACCGCCGCAAGAGACGATAGTCTGGGCGAGACTCCAAAGGTGTTGGGGAAAAGGCCAGAGTAGTTCCGGCCCTCAGAGAAGCCCAGGGTGAGATCATAGGCCGGCGCCAGTGCCCACCTTCGAATATCTTCGTCCAGGATGAAGCGGTGGTTCTTGCCGTGGTCATCTGCGTTGCCCGCGCAGACGTTGGAGATCAGCCAACGCACCGCCTCCAGCCCTTCCCGATGATCCTGCAAAGCGGACAACCGCCGAATTCTTTGGCCGATTCGTCGAGCACGCCGGCCGCCCATTTGCCGTGATGGTGAAAAACCGTTGAGAAGATCGAGCCGTATAAAATGGGTTCTTTGTCCATACCAAGTAACAACGATTAGAGTCTATTAACAATCTATTAAACAATAGCTTAAAACATTACTGCGACAATGATATTACGGCAATAATAGAAGCAAAACCCACTGTCTAATCGCTATCACGATAGTTGAAGGCATCAATAAGAATAATCATCCTAATATGTTTATGATCATATCCTTAGGTGAGTAGATAGCTCAGTTAGAAAGTTTTTTCGCCACCGCCTTTCGCTTCGAAAATCCAGTGGGCATACTCGACTGTGCCTTTTCATAATCGACCAGTTCAGCTCTGCATATTAGACGGCCACACCGCAAGGAGACCATGGGTTCTGTTGGGGGTTGGCGTCCTAGACTGGCCGCGAAACGAACGCACTACAGACCGATACGGTCTCGTTACGCTTGCTGCGGAAAGCGCCGGTCTCTGTGCGCCTCAGAGGCTTGTCACCCCGTCAGAGCATCCAGTCCGTTATCAGGCAATCACGCTAGATAGTGCCACTGGCATTGGGCGCATTTTGGCGATCGTGATCGAGACTCGCAGGAGCTACCATGTTGGCGATCTCTTCCATTGCATCCGCCCGCGCACGCCCGAGGTTGGGGCTTTGATCTGGTTGGGCGCGGGCCGTCTTTTCTTCGAAGTCCAAGAAGACGGTAACGTGGCTGTAGGGCTCCAGTCCCTGTATGGCCATTCGACTCAATGGCTTGAGCTCCGTGCGCTCTACGCCTGCCACGACCAAACGGTCGAATTGTGGTTTTGCCCACCATGAAGTCGTCCACCCGAGACATCATCAGGGCTGCGCTTCGGGCTGACGAGACCGTGACGCCGGCTGAGACCGAGCGGATCAACGACCTTCTCCAAGGCAGATCCGACCCAGCGGCTGACAAGCCACTTCTCCTGAACGCGAAGAACGCTGCCAGGCTGCTTGGAGTCGGGAGAACCTCTTTTTGGGAGATCGTTACAGCCGACGAGAAAAGGGAGAAGAGGCTATTGCAGCCCTTCGAACCTAAACCGGGACAGCGCATGTACCGGCGCAAAGACATCGAGGCGTATGCGGACCGCATTTCGACCGATGCGGCTGTCCGCCAGAAACAGAAAAAGCAATATGTCACTGGAGATTAGATGGGGGCGTAGGCCCCGATGGTCAGGTCGGATAATTCGTGCCGGAAAGAGGCATCGTCTTGACTTGGCCGTGCCCGTCGAAGGGAAGCCGCCGGCCAGTGGAAGGCTGAATGACAAAGGCGACGACGCTTTCGAGAGGTCCCGGATCAAGGCCGAACTAGAGCTTGAACGGAAGATCAAGGAATTCGAATTGGAGAATAGCGGCTGGAGGCCTCCTCAAACGAACCAAGTCACGCCAATCCAAAACCAATGTCCAGGGATCGAACTGACGAAGATGTTTGACCGGTTCGAGTCTCTGCCCCGGAGCCGAAGGATCTCTGATAGTAGTCTGGCACAGGCGAAATCCTTCTTCACCAGATTCACAGCCTTTGTCCGTAAACGACGCCCCTTGGCAACCCATATGGCGGATGTGGATGTGGAAATTGCCGAGGCATTCATGGCGTCGGAAGGAGACAGGGGCCTGGCGCCGAAGACATACAACGACAGTCTCAATTTCCTTCGCCGGTTCTTTGCGCGCCTGAAAGGGCGGACGGGGCTGCAACAAAACCCATTTGCCGACATTCCCCTCCAGGAACCTTGTGAGATTGGTCGCGTTCCATTCTCAATCGAAGAGTTGGAGGCAATATTGGCTGAGGTGAAAAAGCCCGAATATGAATTCATCCGCCCGATAATCATCGTCGGAATCTGCACCGCAATGAGACGCGGCGATTGCTGCAGGCTTCGCTGGGCGGACGTGGACTTGGCCGGCGGCTTCATCGAGGTGGTCACATCGAAGAAGAGAACCAAAGCAACAATACCGCTATTCCGATTGCTCAGAGAAGAAATCGCGAGGCAACTGCCACGGAAAGGGGAGTTCGTCTTCCCGAATCATGAGCTGATGTATCGCGTAAACCCAGACGGCATCAGCTACAGGGTTCAAAAGGTGCTGGAGGGAGTCGGTTTCTTTGACGCAGCCGAGGACGCCCCGGAGGGACACCGCGGGTGCGTGACAGCAAAGCGGGAAGTCGGTTTGCGCGCAGCTTCCATTCGGGGCTTTCATTCTTTCCGCGTTACGTGGAGCACAGTGGCGTTGATCGCAGGCGTTAAGCCCGAATTGGTTGCCATGGTCACGGGCCACAAGACGATGAGCGTGCTCTTCAACAGCTATTTCAAGCCGAACCGAGACGCCTTGCGCCGAGCCCTGGAGGAGAAAATGCCGAGGATGTTCTCGATAGGCTGCGGCAGCGCTCTCCCAGTCGTATTGCCGAGCCGAAGCGTGTGCGATCGACTCAGGGCAATGACGGCGGAGAACTGGTCGGCCATGCGTGACGAGCTTCTACAAGAGCTGGAACCCACCCCCAGTAATCAGAGTGGCAGAATACTGACGCTGAAATAGCCAGTTCATTGCAGGCTGGGCAAATTTGGGGCACTTTTGGGGCACTTTCGCCGGTTTTCGCGGCTGTTCGCCGGTGTTCACTATCTGAATCACCCAAACCGCCGACAAAAACAAAACCCCTCACAACCAAGTGGTTGGGAGGGGTTAAATTGGGTGCAGGGGTTGGATTTGAACCAACGACCTTCAGGTTATGAGCCTGACGAGCTACCAGGCTGCTCCACCCTGCAGTGTGGGAATGGTCACCGTGCAAACCGGCGCCGCTTCTGTCAACGGGTTTTTTCCCGAAAAGAATTCCAGGAGCGCATCTCCGAATTGTCGGTAGCGGCGCGGCCAGCCTTCGCGCAAGGCTACGGCAT
This sequence comes from uncultured Verrucomicrobiae bacterium, assembly GCA_963804395.1. GTDB lineage: Bacteria > Verrucomicrobiota > Verrucomicrobiia > Opitutales > Opitutaceae > Fen-1467. Next base: position 13,253 of record CAWDQK010000018.1, read on the forward strand.
GGCAGGCGTTCTGCGCCGGCGGAGCCGGACGCGGCTCCGCTACGGAATTGCCGAGCTTGCTGCTCCAACGTCAATCGGGAGATGCGTCCGGCCAATCACCGAACCTCACTTTGTCCTTGTTCAATAACACCAACGCTCTTGTAAGATGACTTGGGTTTGCCCCTTGCCGTTCAGAAGTATGCGGACTTGAGACGAGAAAAGATCCCGATGCAGCTCTGGAAAACGATTGCCAAGCGCCTGCTCTACCAGCCGAACCGGTTCCTGACCGTCGAATTGCACGAGGTCGAGCTTCCGGACGGACGACGCATCGCGGACTGGCCGTGGCTTATCACGCCCGACTACGCCAACGTGCTGGCCCGCACCCGGGACGGCCGCTTTCTCTGTTTTCGCCAGCCCAAGTACGCCGTCCCGGGCATCAACCTCGCTCCGGTCGGCGGTTTTCTCGAACCCGGCGAGGATCCCCTGCCGGCCGCCCAGCGAGAATTGCGCGAAGAAACCGGATACGAGGCCCCGGAGTGGCATGCGCTCGGCGACGCCGTGGTCGATGCCAACCGGGGCGCCGGCCGGGCCAGTCTCTTCCTCGCCCTCGACGCAGAACAGGTTTGCGCGCCCAGCGTTGACGATCTGGAACAGCAGCAACTCCTGTTCTTGAGCCGGACGGAACTCGCGGACGCCCTTGATCGAGGGGAGTTCAAGGTGCTGGCGTGGGTCACCCTGGTTGCACTTGGGCTGCGATACCTGGAGAAGAACGGCCGCGGATAAGTTTTCTCGCGCCAAATTGGAACGAAAAACCGGGTTGTAGCGTCTTACGGGACATGAAGCACCCGGTCCCCTCGAAACAGCAGATTCTGGACGAGGATTTGCAAATCATCCGCGTCACATTGGCAACGATCCTCGGTGATGTTCGAGCGTTTTCCGGCCGCGCTGCCGACGCCGTGCAGGAGGCACTGGTGAACCTCGACACCGCACAGCGGGAATTCGCCCGGGTTAGCGGATCCCGCTGATCTGGGCGTCCGAAGCCGGATCAAGTGCTCGCAGCCACACCCTCGATCAACCCCGCTCGCTGGCGCTCGCAGCCACCCGGACAGCCCGCCGGATTCCCGTAGCCACGAGCGCCAGCGAGTGGATCACGGCAAACCCGAGAATCTCCCACATGGCGCAGCAGCAGTTTCTTCCCCCGCTCGCTGGCGCTCGCAGCTGCGCCCTCGACCAAACCCCGCTCGCTGCTACGCGGACAGCCCGCCGGATTCCCGTGGCCACGAGCGCCAGCGAGTGGTTGACGCGCCGCCTTCCAACAAACATCCGGCCTTCGCCCGGTTCAGCCGCGGCGCCCGGACAGTCTGCCGCCAAGAAAACCGGCGTAGCGCTTTTCCGGCGAACGGACCGAACGCGAGGAACCAAAACCGAACCGGCGCGCCGGAACGCCGGCCGCGGGCCTGGGTCGCGCGATCGCCGGCGCCAGCGCCTGAGTGGCATTCTGCGCGTTGGCGACAAACGGGTGGTCCGCCTGCACCGGAATGGTCTGCCGGATCAACCGTTGGATGTCCCGCAATGAAGCGTGCTCGGACGGATCGCAAAAGGAGTAAGCCAGGCCGCTGGCGCCCATCCGGGCGGTCCGCCCGATGCGGTGAACGTAGGCCTCCGGTTCATCCGGGAGGTCGAAGTTGATGACCAGCTCGATTCCTTTGACGTCGATGCCGCGCGCCGCGATGTCGGTGGCAACCAGCACCCGGGTTCGGCCGGCCCGGAAATCCTCCAGCGCACGCTGCCGCGCGCCCTGCGATTTGTTGCCATGGATTGCCGCGGCCTCGATGCCATCGCGGCCGAGATTGTCGGCCAGCCGGTTGGCGCCGTGCTTCGTGCGCGAAAACACCAGCACGAGTCCTTTCGGATGCTGGGTGAGCGTGTGCACGAGCAGCCGGTGCTTGTCGTGGCGCTGCACATGGCAGACGCGTTGCTCGATCCGGTCGGCGGTGGCCGTGACCGGTGCGACGTCGCCCCGCAGGGGATCGTGCAACAGCCGGCTGGCGAGGGCACAAATTGATTCCGGCATCGTCGCCGAGAAAAGCAGCGACTGGCGCCGGGCCGGGAGCCGCGCAATGATCCGGTTGACGTCCGGCGCGAAACCCATGTCAAGCATCCGGTCGGCTTCGTCGAGGACGAAAGTCTCGACGCGGTCGAGGACGGCACAGCCCTGCTGCATCAGGTCGAGCAAGCGGCCCGGGGTGGCGACGATGATCTCGACGCCGGAGGCCAGCGCCCGGATTTGGGGCTGCTCCCCGACGCCGCCAAACACGACGGCATGCCGCAATGGAAGATGGCGGCCGTAGGATGCGAAGCTTTCGTCGATCTGCACGGCGAGCTCCCGCGTCGGAGTAAGGATCAACGCGCGCGGCCGGCGCGGACAGGGAAGCTGCGGTTTTGCGGCCAGCCGGTGCAGGATGGGCAGGGCAAACGCGGCCGTCTTGCCGGTGCCGGTTTGGGCGCAACCGATGTAGTCGCGGCCTTCCAGCAGCGGAGGAATCGCCTTGGCCTGGATCGGCGAAGGATGAGTGTAGCCTTTCTCGACGAGGGCGCGCAGCAATTGCGGCGCGAGGTTCAAAGAGGCGAATGAGGTGGACGAACTGTCTTGATGCATTGGATATACGCCCGGATGACGGCCGATGGCCGTAACGCTCCGTCCCGTTTGAGGACAAAGCGTGGCGTTCTGAGAGAAGCCTGTTCCGGGAGCGGCACCATCCAATCGCTCGAGGTTGACCACGGGTGCGAACGAACCGATCGCCGAAAAACAGGCCTAGTTGATTCGATGAGTAATTGAGACCTCTGAACGGTTTCTCATCGAAGAAACGCCCGAAGGGAAACGGACAAACACGCAGCGAAATACTCGCCGCCCAGCCCGCCTTGCACCGCCCACCCTGCAGACCCCCGGCTGGTTAGCAAGCGATTTGTTCGTAGTGCCGCTGGAACGGGGTGCATCTCTGAATTGTCGGTAGCGGCGCGGCCAGCCTTCGCGCAAGGCTACGGCATGGCAGGCGTTCTGCGCCGGCGGAGCCGGACGCGGCTCCGCTACGAAATCGCCGAGCTTGCTGCTTCACCGTCAATCGAGAGATGCGCCCCGTTGGAACCGGCGCAACTCCGGGCCCGCAACCTGCTGGCCAATCCATCCGCAGATTACGCAGATGACGCAGATACGCGAAAACGCTTCTTCTGGAATCTCGACATCCATTCATCTGCGTAGCGCAGGCTTCCCAGCCTGCCTTCAGACCATCTGGAGATGCCGCAAATCCGGATGAATCCATTCGACGTGGAGACGCGGCGCCCTCGCCGCGTTCCCCCGGTCCATTCTCCGGTGGCGGGTTTAGATAAGGTGACTCTGTCTCGACTAAAATTCATTTCATGGCGGGGGACCAGCCTTCGCCTGGCGCCACGGCCGGCAGGCTGCCCGTGCCACGCAAAGCCACCCGGACAGGCGTTGGTTCGCGTTGTCCTGCCACGGTCCGAGCCGCGACGGGCTCAAGCAGGCAGGGATGCCTGCGCTACGTTTACAGAGCGGCCGGTCACAGACCGGCGCTACTTCGCGTCATCCGGCCAGGGCTCGGCCGGTGAGGGAGCGGGGTTCTTGTTCGATGCCAGCGCGGGGACCGGCATAGACGATCTCGCCGCCGGCGTGTCCACCACCCGGCCCGAGGTCGATGATCCAGTCGGCGAGCCGGATCACGTCGCGGTTGTGCTCGATGACAATGATCGTGTTGCCGGCATCGCGCAGCTTGAACAGCAGATCCATCAGCCGCTGGATGTCGACCCAGTGCAGGCCGGTCGTCGGCTCGTCGAGAATGTACAGCGTCTGTCCCTGCTGCCGCCGGCTCAACTCGAGCGACAGCTTGAGACGCTGCGCCTCGCCGCCCGAAAGGGTCACGGCCGACTGGCCGAGCCGCAGGTAGCCCAACCCGACCGCGTCGAGCGTCTCCAGCTTCTCCACGATGCGCGGAACGTGCCGGAAGAGCTCCAGGGCCTCGCGCACGGTCAGGTCGAGCACGTCGGCAATGTTGCGACCGTGAAAGCGCACCTCAAGCGTTTCCCGGTTGAACCGCCGTCCGCCGCAGCTCGGACATTCGACGTAGGCATCCGCCAGGAATTGCATGTCGAGCCGGATCTGCCCGTCCCCCTGGCAGCGTTCGCAGCGGCCGCCGCGGATGTTAAAACTGAAGCGGCTGGCCCGGTAGCCGCGGACCTTGGCGAGCGGGCACTTCGCAAACAGATCGCGCAACAGGTCGAGCAGCTTCGTGTACGTGGCGGGATTTGAGCGCGGACTGCGCCCGATGGGATCCTGGTCCACTCGCACCGTTTTTTCAAAATATTCCAGGCCTTCGAGTCCGCGGTGCCGACCGGGCACGATCTTCGCGCCGTTGAGCTTTCGCGCCGCGGCGGCCCCAAGAATGTCGTTAACCAGCGTGCTCTTTCCCGAACCCGAGACCCCGGTCACGCATGTCAGCAAGCCCACGGGAAATGCCGCATCGATCCCCTTCAGGTTGTGTTCCCGCGCGCCGCGGAGCTTTAGCCAGCGCCCGTCCGGCACCCGGAGCTTGGCGTCCTTCGTCACCGACATCGTATGCGCGAGATACGGCCCCGTGCGCGAGGCCGAGGCCGGCTGCCGCGCGCAGGCCTCCGGTGTTCCCTGGAACAGCACCTCGCCGCCCTCGGTGCCGGCCCCGGGGCCCAGTTCGAGGAGTTCGTCGGCCGCCCGCATCATCTCCTCGTCGTGTTCGACCACGATCACGCTGTTCCCGCGGTCGCGCAGTTCGCACAGGGTCTCGATTAGTTTCCGGTTGTCGTGCGGATGCAGGCCGATGCTGGGTTCGTCGAGCACGTAGATCACGCCGATCAGTCCCATCCCGAGCTGCGACGCCAGCCGGACCCGCTGCGCCTCTCCGCCGCTCAGCGTGCCGTATTCCCGGTCGAGCGTCAGGTACCCCAGTCCGGTCTCCAGCAGGAAATGCAGCCGCTGTTCGATTCCCAGCACCACGTCCCGGACCGACTCGACCCCGGCCATCCGCCGTTGAAGATCGAGCGCGAAACCGTGCGCCGCCGCGACATCCATCGCGAAGAATTCCGTGATGCCGATGCCGGCCGGGGCGAGTTGGCCGGCGATCGCGGAGGCAGGCTGGGAAGCCTGCGCTACGCCCGGCAAGCCACCGACCGTCAGGGATGCAGGCAGGGACGCCTGCGCTACGACGCTGCCGGGGTCACCCTCCTTCGCCAAGGCGTCGGACGGCAGGGCGCCCCTGGCTACAAGCCGCACCGCCGCCGCGCGGGGATTCAATCGTGAGCCATGGCAGACCGGGCATTCGGCGCTCTCCTGAAAGGCCGTCAGCCGCGCGCGAAACCCGTCGCTGCGCGTCTCCCGCCAGCTCTGGTCCAGCAACGCGAGCACGCCGGCAAAAGGCATCAGTTTCGGCTGCCGCATCCGGCGCAGGCGGAAACTGAACAGCCGTTCTCCGGCTCCATGCAGCAACGTGTGACGAACCTCCTCCGGCAGATCTTGCCAGGGCACCTCCGGGTCGAAGGGCAACTGGGTCGCGAGTTGCTTGAGAATGGCATTGTGTTTGATGATCAGGTTCTTTCCGCCGATCCGCCATGGCTTGAGCGCACCCTCCCGCACCGACTTGCCCGGATCGGGCACGACGAGTTCGGCGCTGAACGTCATCTGCCGCCCGAGTCCCCCGCAGGCGGCGCATGCGCCCTCCTGGTGATTGAAGGAGAAATGCCGCGGCGTGAGCCGGTCGTAGACCGCACCGCACACGACACAACTCAGGCTCTGGCTGAGCGCGATCTCCCGCCACGGGGCGTCCGCGGACTTCTGCGCGAGCACGACCGCCCGGTCCTGCCCCTCGCGAAAGGCCAGCTCGAGCGAGTCGGCAAGCCGGCTGCGTTGTTCCGGCGCTGCCACGAGCCGGTCGATCACGAGGTCGACCGTCTGCTCCTGCGTCCCCGGCGGCAGCAGATGGGGGTCGTCGAGCGACTTGATCTCCCCGGCAATCCGGACGCGTTGAAAGCCGCGTTGCCGCAGGCCCGCGAGTTCGTCGCGCAGCACGGAGGGCCTGCCCCGCATCCAGGGCGCGAGGAGCACCACCCGCTCGCCGGGCGCCTCGTGCAACACCCGCGCGACACAGTCATCCAGCGAGTGCGGCTCAATCCGGCCGCCGTCCTTCGGGCAAAACTGCGTGCCCTGCAGCGCCCAGAGCAGCCGGGCGTAATCGGCCAGTTCGGTGACCGTCGCCACCGTGGTGCGCGGCGACCCGCCGCCGGTGCGCTGCTCGATTGCCAGGACCGGAGAGAGTCCGTGGATGAAGTCAACGTCGGGCCGGCGCAATTGCTCCAGCACCTGCCGCGCCTCCGTCGAGAGGCTCTCCATGTATTTGCGGTAGCCCTCGGCATACAGCGTGTCGAAGACCAGCGACGACTTGCCGGAACCGCTCGGTCCCGTGACCACCACCAGCTGGCCGCGCGGCAGGCGGAGTTCGAGATTCTTCAGGTTGTGCTCCCGCGCACCCTTGATGTGAATCTGCGAGGCCGCTTCCATGGCCACATCACCTCACGATTTTGCCCGGCGCGTCAAAGGGGGAATTCGGTTTTAATTCTTGCCGTCACTCGGGAAAGTCGGCTTCATCCAGCGCGTTCGAGCTCCGGCCCCGGGCTACCACCTGAACTCCAAACCCCTGACCTCCCTGCTCGGAGGTTCTTGTTGTCCCTACCCTCAACCATGAAACATCTACCTCCCTGTTCCCCATCGTTTTGGCGGCGAAACGGAATCGCGCTGTCTGTCGCCGCAGCCCTGTTTCTTTCAGGAGCGGTCTCCGTTCATGCCTTTGTTTTTACCCTGGGCGACGTGAACGGCAATTTCGACACCACCATCTCGATCGGGACGGCCTACCGGCTGGATAACCCCGATCCCGAGCTCTACGGGATCACGAACACCTTTAACGGAGTCGCCGGCAAGGCGTATTCAATCAATGATGACGACGGAGACCTCAACTACAAGAAAGGCATCGTCTCGGAGCTGGCGAAGGTCACGCACGATCTGGATATCAAATGGGGTAACTTCGACTATTTTGCGCGCGGCTACTACTTCTTCGATCCGTTGAATGAGAACAGCACCCGCCCGCACACGCCGCTCAGCCACGCCGCCAAGGAGAAGGTCGGCGCGTATGCGGTCTGGCTCGACAATTATGTGACCGGCAAATTCGAGGTCGGCTCAATGCCGCTGACGTTGCGGGCGGGCCGTCAGGTCATCAGCTGGGGTGAGAGCACCTTCATTCCCAATGGCATCAACGTGATCAATCCGATCGACGTTGCCCGCCTGCGTTCCCCCGGCGCCGAACTTCGCGAAGCCCTGCTGCCGGTGTATGCGATCGACGCCACCCTGAGCCTCACCGACAAACTTTCGATCGAAGCGGTCGGCCTGCTTGAATTCCGCTCCACCGAGATCGACCCGGATGGCACCTATTTCAGCACCAACGATTTTGCCAGTCCCGGCGGCAAGAATGTCTACCTCGGCTTTGGCGTGCCCCCGATCGTGGAGAACGGCCCCCTCGGCGCCATCCCGCGGGGCAAGGACAGGAATCCCGACAATCTCGGGCAATGGGGCCTGGCCATGCATTATCTGGCCAGCGGTCTCAACAACACCGACTTCGGCCTGTATTATCTGCACTATGACAGCCGCCTGCCGGTCATCAGCGCCGTCACGCCGACCTCCGGAATCAGTCCCGCTTATGTACAGGGCGTGGCCGGCCAGCTCGCCGGCTCCGAACTCGCCCCGGCGATGATCGCCAACGGCTACCCGGCCGCCGGCGTGCCGGCAGCCCTCCAAACCCTCCTGGGGGCGGCGTTCACGAATGTGCCGGCCGGCGCGTTGCCCGCCACCCTCCGGCCGTTTTATTCGACCGCCCAACTGATCGTCGCGGGCGCCAAGGAGACCGGCCTGCTGACCGCCGCCGCCACGGGCAACTACTTTGTCGAGTATCCAAAAGACATCGACATGTTCGGCGCCAGTTTCAACACCGACCTCGGCCGCACCGGAATCTCCGTGCAGGGCGAGATTTCCTACAAGAAGAACGTGCCCTTCCAGGTTGACGACGTCGAACTGCTCTTCGCGACGCTGTCCGCCCTGGACACCCCCGGCGGTTCGGTCTTCGGCGCCAACAACCAGCTCGGAAACTACGCCGGGCAGTTTGACACCTATGTTTCCGGTTATCGTCGCCTCAATGTCTGGCAGGCGCAGGCAACCGCCACCAAGGTATTCGGCCCGATGCTCGGTGCCAGCCAGCTGACCGTGGTCGGTGAGGTCGGCGCCGTCGATGTGCCGAATCTGCCCCCGAAGCACACCCTTCGGTTTGACGGTCCCGGCACCGACACCGCTGGCAACGTGGCGGAAATGAACAATACCGGTTTCGCCGGGCTTCCCGCGACTCCGAGCAGCATGTTCCCGGACAAGTTCTCCTGGGGCTATCAGGTGGTCGGAAAGCTGGATTACAACAATCTCTTTGCCGGGATCAACGTCTCCCCGTCGCTCGCCTTCGCCCACGACGTCAATGGCAACACGCCCCTTCCCATGGGCAACTTCCTGCACGACCGCAAGACCGTGACCGTGGGCGTGGATTTCGTCCTCCAAAACAAATGGACGTTCGAAATGCGCTACGTTAATTACTTCGGCGGTCGCGCCGCCAATCTGCTCTCGGACCGCGATTTCGTGTCCGCAACGCTGAAGTATTCGTTCTGAGCCAACGCCGCCTCCCCGAAGACTTCATTCCCATGAACCTCGAATCTCTTTCTCCCATGCGTCTCCAGGCATCCATTCTCGCCGTCCTTTTGGCTTCCGCTTCCGCCGCGTTTGCCGCCGCCAACGCCGACCAGGCCGCACGTCTTGGTCAGGATCTGACCCCGCTCGGGGCCGAGCGGGCCGGCAACGCTGCCGGCACCATCCCCGCGTGGACCGGCGGCATCACCCAGCCGCCGGCCGGCTACACGGTTGGCATGCATCATCCGGATCCATTCGCCAGCGACCAGCCTCTCTACGTGGTCACGCCCGCGAACGTCGAACAGTACCGGGACAAGCTCACCGCCGGCTCGATCGCGCTGTTGCAGGCCTACGCCGACTACAAGCTGCCGGTCTACCCCACGCACCGCAGCGCCTCGGTCCCGGAACGAGTCTACCAGGCCACCAAGGCCTGTGCCACCCAGGCCTCGCTGGGCCATGACGGTGCCGTCGTGGAAGGCGCCATCGGTGGCATCCCCTTCCCGATCCCGCAAAGCGGCCTGGAAGTCATGTGGAACCACCTGCTCCGCTTCCGCGGCGTGATCGCCGAGCGGCGGATCAGCCAGGCGTCCCCGACGCGCGGCGGTTCGTACACGCTGGTCGATTTCGACGAGGAGTTCCTGTTCAACTACTACCTGGAGGGGATGACCCCCGAGAAGCTGGGCAACACTGTGTTCTATTTCAAGCAGGAGGTGAAGGGACCGCCCCGGCTGGCCGGTTCGATCCTCCTCGTGCGCGAGACCATCGACCAGGTGAAGGAGCCGCGCAATGCCTGGGTCTACAACCCCGGCCAGCGCCGCGTTCGCCGCGCGCCCCAGATCGCCTATGACAACCCCGGCACGGCCTCCGACGGCATGCGGACGAGCGACCAGCTCGACATGTTCAACGGCGCCCTCGACCGCTACACGTGGGACCTCGTCGGCAAGAAGGAGATGATCGTGCCCTACAATTCCTACAAGCTCCACTCGGACCGCGTGAAATACTCCGACATCCTCAAGCCGCTCCACATCAACCAGGACCTCACCCGCTATGAGCTGCATCGGGTCTGGGTGGTTGAAGCCAAGCTGAAGCCGGGGACCAGCCACATTTACCCGCGCCGCACCTTCTACATCGACGAGGACTCCTGGCAGGCCCTCGCCGTGGACCAGTATGACTCCCGCGGCCAGCTCTGGCGCGCCTCCGAGGCGCACTGCATCAATTACTACGACGTTCCGCTCTTCTGGAGCACGCTCGAGGTCCACACCGACCTGCTCGCCGGGCGCTATCTCGCCTTCGGCCTTCAGAACGAGGGTCCAACCTACAACTTCTCGCTCAAGCGCACCCTGTCCGACTACGACAATCCCGAGAATCTTCGCCGCGAAGGCGTTCGGTAGGCGTTTCGAAGCTGGCGCCAGACGTTTCGGCTGGCGCCGCCTTTCCTTTCGACGACCGGCCGGCTCATGATTTCATCTCCTGTTTGGCGCCCGCTATTGCGATCGCTTGAGAAACAATGCTGCGCTGTAGCCGGCCGCGTTGAGGCCGGCGCTGCGGTAGTCGAGGCTTTCCGAGGCAAGCCGGGGTCAACCTGCGCTCCGAAGGCCTGGCGAAGGAGTGCGCCCCCGGCTACAACAAGAAGCAGTCGCGCTGTAGCCGGCCGCGTTGAGGCCGGCCCTGCGGTCGCCGAGGCTTTCCGAGCCAGGCCGGGGTCAACCTGCACTCCGAAGGCCTGGCGAAGGAGTGCGCCCCCGGCTACAGGTTTCCTGGCCGGACTTCTGGGTCTAGCGCTGGTGGCAAATTCCTGCGTGGCCGCTGATCCGGCCACACCTGTTGCCACCCGCACGCTTCTGCTCGACGCCCAGACGGTTGGCCACTCGATCGTCGCGGTCGGAACCAGCGGTCACATCATCCGTTCGACCGACAGTGGGGGTACCTGGCAGGCGGTCCCGTCACCCACCCTTGCCACGCTCACGGGAGTCAACTTTCCCGACGAACAGCACGGCTGGGCCGTGGGGCACGATGCGATCATTCTGAACTCGGAGGACGGCGGACTTACCTGGAGCAAAGAGTACCAGGGGCCCGACCTGCAGGCATCGTTTCTCGACGTCTGTTTTCTCGATGCCCGGACTGGCTTCGTCGTCGGAGCCTACGGCCAGTTCCTTGCGACTGTAGACGGCGGCCGGACCTGGACCCCCCGTCGAATCATCGAGGAGGACTATTTCCTGAACCGGATCACCGTCGGACCCGCCGGCACGCTGTATATTGCGGGCGAACACGGAACCCTGCTGCGTTCGACCGACCGCGGGGCAACCTGGTTGGCCATCCGCACGCCCTACGACGGTTCTTTCTATGGGATCCTGCCGCTGGGCACCCAGTCGCTGCTCGTGCACGGACTGCGCGGCCGCGTCTACCGGTCGGAGGATGACGGCGCCACCTGGCAGTTGGTGCCCACCGATCAGCGCGTTCTTTTTGCCACGTCCGTTCGCCTGCGCAGCGGCGCCATCGTGCTGGCGGGCCAGGCGCGCTGGTTTGCCGTGAGCCGGGATGGAGGGCAAAGCCTAGCGCCGTGGTCGCCCGGTCTGACCACCGGGGTGGCGAAGTTGACCGAGGCTCCCGACGGAACTCTGCTGGCATTTGGCGAAGAAGGCGTGACCCGCCTGCCGGCTCCCTGAAGTGAGGATCCCCGGAGCCTGCTCCGGGGAATTCGAACAAGATCCTTCATGTCCTACTTCATCCATCGGCAGCTTCGTGGCACGGGTGTCCCGATGGGGGGCATCCGACGGAAGTGTTGTGGCACGGGTCTTCCGACCCGTGTTCCGGGGTACCGCGGGTCGGGAGGCCCATGCCACATTTCAATCAAGCTGAAGCAAACCTCGGAGAATTGGGCCCACTGCGAATGAAACCTACCGTCGAACGGTTCACGGGCTGGATCTTCGGTCACCGGGCGTTCCTGGTCGTGGTGTTCAGCGTGCTCACGGTTGTCATGGGATGGTACGCCGCGCACCTGCACGTCAACGCCAGCTTCAACAAGGGTTTGCCGCTCGATCATCCCTACATCCACACGTTTACCAAGTACCAGAGCGAGTTCGGCGGCGCCAATCGCGTGATTGTCGCCCTCATGGCGCAAAAAGGCGACATCTTCACGCCCGAGTTCTTCAAGCTGCTCAAGGAGGCGACGGACGAGATTTTCTTCCTGCCCGGCGTTGACCGCGCCCAGGTGCAGTCGCTCTTCACGCCCAATGTTCGCTACACGGAAGTCGTCGAGGATGGCTTTTCCGGCGGCAACGTGATTCCGTCCGACTTCGATCCAAACCGCGAAGGATCCCTCGCCCGCGTCCGCGAGAACATCATCAAATCGGGCAAGATCGGCCAGCTGGTGGCGAACGATTTCACCGGCGCGATCGTCAGCGCGCAACTCTTGGAGGTGGACCCAGGCACCGGCAAGAAACTCGACTACCTGCGCGTCGCCAGGGCGCTGGAGAACCTCCGCGCGCGGGTCGAGCGCGAGAGCGCGGGCCAGGTGCGCGTCCACATCATCGGCTTTGCCAAGGTGATGGGGGCGGTCGGCGACGGGGCGCGCGGCGTACTGCTCCTGTTTGGAATCTCGATCATCGTCACCGCGCTGCTGGTCTGGTACTATGCCGGCCGTTGGAAGATTTCCGGCGCGCCCGTGCTTTGCTCGTTCATCGCGGTCATCTGGCAGCTCGGCCTGCTCACGGCGCTTGGGTACGGCATCGATCCCCTCTCAATCCTGGTGCCCTTCCTCATTTTCGCCATCGGCGTCAGCCACGGCGTGCAGATGATGCGCGCGTTCCGTTCGGCTGTTTTCTCCGGGTGTGACAACAGTCTGGACGCCGCCAAGAGCGCGTTCCGGCAGCTGTTGGTGCCCGGCGGCGTGGCGCTGATCGCGGACACGATCGGTTTCCTGACCATCCTTGAGATCAAGATCCAGACCATCCGTGAACTGGCAATTTCCGCGAGCCTCGGCGTCTGCGTAATCATCATCACCAATCTGTTCCTTTTGCCGATCATCCTCTCGTCGCTGCGACTCCCGCCCGCGTACGGTCAGTGGATCGCGGCCCGGCGCGCCGGCACCGACCGGATCTGGGCGCGAATCTCCTCGGAGATGAAGCCCGGCCCGTCGCTGATCGTCATCGTGGTTTGTCTCTCGCTCGGCTTGTGGGGCTGGTATAAGTCCCGGCAGGTCAAGATCGGCGACCTTTTCGCGGGCGTGCCCGAGTTGCGCCAGGATTCGCGCTACAACCAGGACACCCGGATCATCACCGACAAGTTCAGCATCGGCGTGGATATCCTTTCGGTGATCGTCGAGACGGTTCCCAACGGCTGCGTCAACCATGACGTGGTGTCCTTGATGGACGAATTCGAAATGCAAATGTGGGCCGTGCCGGGCGTACAGAAGATCATTTCCCTTCCGTCGGTCGCGAAGATCGTCAACGCCGGCTGGAACGAGGGCTCGCTCAAGTGGCGCATCCTGCCGCGCAACCAGCAGGCGATGGCCCAGGCCGTCACCCCCATCGACACCGCCACCGGACTCCTCAATGCCGACGGCAGCGTGATGCCGATCATGATTTTCCTCACGGACCACAAGGCGGAAACCCTGCAAAAGGTGACCGCAGCGGTGAAAATGTTCGCGGCGGCTCATCCGTCGCCCAAGGCGAAGTTCCTTCTGGCCAGCGGCACGGCCGGGGTGATGGCGGCGACCAACGAAGTGGTGCAGGCGGCGCAATATCCGATCGTCATCTGGGTCTTCGGCGCGGTCATCGTCCTCTGCCTGGTCACCTTCCGGTCGGTGCGCGCCACGCTGTGCATCGTGCTGCCGCTCGCCGTGGTGAGCTACCTCGGCTACGCGTTGATGGTCTATCTCGACATCGGCTTGAAGACCTCGACCCTTCCCGTGGTGGCGCTCGGTGTCGGCATCGGCGTGGACTACGGCATCTACCTCTTCGCGCGCCTGCAGCGGGCGCTCCAGGACGGCGAGTATTTTGAAGACGCCATGTTTGTCGCGTTCAAGGAGACCGGAAGCTCGATCCTCTTCACCGGGCTGACGCTCGCGATCGGCGTCAGCCTGTGGGTGTTCTCCGAGTTGAAATTCCAGGCGGACATGGGTCTGCTCCTGACCTTCATGTTCCTCGTCAACATGATTGGCGCGCTGCTGCTCCTGCCGGCCATGGCCCGCTGGCTCTACCGGCATCATCGGGGGAAGCAGGCGCCCACCGAGCCGTAGCCGGCCGCGTTGAGGCCGGCCCAATTGCTCCTCCATCGTCCGTCTCCGCTCTTGCCTGCGGAGTCCGATCCGTTAGACTATTCCTATGATCGCAGGCCCGGTCTTGTACATCAAGCGTGGGTGTCCGTATTGTCGGGCGGCTGCGGCGTTCTTCTCCACGCACGGAGTCCCCGTTCAGATTCGGGATGTTTCGACCAGTCGGGCCGACATGAAGCGACTGATTGAGGTGAATGAACAGGGTGATGTTCCAACTTTTGTGTACGGTGATTTCGTCGTGTCCGACTTCAGCGTCGACGAGCTCCTCGACGAACTCGCGGAACGTCCCGACGTTCGCCTCCGGCTTGGACTCGGCGATCACGACGACGAGCTTTAGCCTGCATCTCTCGCGGTCTCAACCGTTGCTGCGATGGTCCGTTGGCTTTCGGTCGGGAGATCGCCCATGTGCAAAGGATGCAGGCTAAAGGCCCGGATGCTCTCGTCGCCAGATCGGACGAGCCGGGCAGGGAATGGACTGTGATCCTTTCGGATTGGAGGATCTGAAGAATCCGGGCTGGCCAGGCAGCCCTCTCCGCTGCTTCCTCCGCCAGCTCACGCAAAATGAATTGGATTTGTTTGCGATTCCGCCACGTTGGGAGGCATACAGAGCGGGCGCCCGGGTCTCGCCGCGGATCGCTTCAATGTCTTGGGACGTACAATATCGCCGCGGCCTGTGGCTGCCGCAAACCGGATGGTGGCTCGATGCACAATCGAGGGTTGACCGCTCGTTTGTCTCGCATGCCCACTCCGACCACATCGCGGCGCACCGGGAGATCATCTGCACCGCCGCGACCGCCCGCCTGATGCGGGCGCGTCTTCCCGGGAGGCGCAGCGAACATCTCCTGCCGTATGGACAACCTGAGAATCTGACGGCCGACACGACGATCACCCTCCATCCCGCGGGGCACATTCTGGGCTCAGCCCAATGTCTGCTGACCCATGCGTACCATGGGACCCTGCTCTACACCGGGGATTTCCGGTTGCGCGCCGGCCATCCCGCCGAACCCTGCGCCACCCCGCAGGCCGACGTTTTGATCATGGAGACGACATTTGGGCTGCCACGGTATGTGTTTCCGCCCGTGGAACAGGTGGTCGCGGCAATCACCGGCTTCTGCCGCGAGGCGCTCGCCGACGGCGTTACCCCCGTCCTCTACGCCTATAGCCTCGGAAAGAGCCAGGAATTGCTACTCGCGCTCGGCGCCGCGCAACTGCCGGTGATGGTCAACGCGCAGATTCTCAAGATGACCCGGATTCACGAGGAACTGGGGTTGGCCTTCCCCCCGTATCGGTTGTTCGAGGCTGAATCCGTTGCCGGCCACGTGGTGATCTGTCCTCCATTGTCGAGGCGGGCCGCGTTCTTCAAATGCCTGCCCGGCAGCCGCATCGCCGCCGTCACCGGTTGGGCGCTCGATCCAGGAGCTGAGTACCCCTACCAGTGCGACGCGGTGTTCCCGCTGTCGGATCACGCCGACTTTCCCGATCTTCTGGCCTTCGTCGACCGCGTTCAGCCGCGGCTGGTCTACACGGTTCATGGGTTCGCCCAGGAATTCTCGCGCACGCTACGGGCCCGCGGAATCGAGGCGTGGGCTCTCGGCGCCGGAAACCAGCTTGAACTGGGTTTGACTGGGGATTAGGCGGACTTTCCACCCTCGGACACGGTCGCGAGGCCACGGCAAGTCAGGATTCGAACCGTCGGTTAGGGTGGTGGCCAAAAAAATGTCACGATCGTAACAAAGATTTGGCCACGGCGCGGTTGGCTGGCGTCAATATTGGTTTTCCCGGCCCCGGGCGGTGCCTGGCTCTCCCCAATCTCATCCCACGGACCGCGGTCGCGGCGCCAGGCCAGTGAACGGCTAGTGTGGCGGGGCGCCGGCCTGGTGTTTCTCCACAATGCTCGTGCCCAGGATGAAGGAGGTCACGCCCGCAAACGTATTCACCTCCCTGGGGCATTCAATGTAGTCCTTGTAGCTGTTCTGGATCCCGATGCTGCTGCATTCGTGAATGTCGGTGAGGCCGTCGGCGGCGGGCCGGGCCTGCTTGATGATTCCGGCATAGGCCTTGGCGACGACCGGAGCGTAATCAGCTGCGTCAATGTCGCCATGATCAATCGTCTTCTGAATCAGGTAAATGAACATGCCGGTGCCCGAGGTCTCGTTCCAGTTGCCGGGGGCCGCCGGTTTGTCGACCACCTGGCACCACCGGCCGGTCTTCGGATCCTGCACCTTCTTGAGCCCCTTGCACAGATTGCGACGTACGGTGAGCAGGTATTCGCGGTCGGGATGATCCGTGGGCAGATAATCGAAGACATCCGCGAGCAGCACTGCATACCAGCCCAGGCCTTCACTCCACACCTCGCGCGCCAGACCGGTCTTCTTGTCGGCCCAGCTCGCCGTTTTGGACTCGTCCCAGCCGTGGAGCAGGAGTCCGTTGGGCTTGAGGCAGTGTTCCGCCGCCCGTTTCATCTGCAGGGCGACTTCATCGAACGCCACCGTGCGGTCGCCAATCACGCTGCCATAACGAGCCAGGAACATCTGGCCCATGAACACCCCGTCCACCCAAAGCTGGTGCGGGGCCCAGTCGCCATGCCAGAAGCTGCCGTCGGAATTGCGTGGATACGTGCGGAACCCGTCCCGGATCCTCGTCGCGGCGACCTTGTATTTCTCCAGACCCGTCTGCTCGTACAGGAAGATGATCGCGTAGCCGGGCAGGTAGTTGTCCAGCGCCGTGGGAGAGAACCCCGGCACCCGGCCGGCCTCGTCGACCTGCTGGTCCACGTACCGTTTGATGTAATTGAGATAGCGGTCATCACCCGTCAGACGCCACAGCTTCTCCATCGTGAACATGGCATAGCCGGCCTGCCAGCTGAAGTGGTTGGTCTGGCCCACCCAGTGAATGTCATCGGGATTCGGAAAACGCTGGAGAAACGTGTTCGCCGCCGCGGTGGACCACGGGAATTTGACGGCGTCCGCAGCGGATGCGCTCCGGCCCCCAGGCAAAAGCGTGAGACTCATGATCGAGAGCAGCGAGAGGCGAGACTTGAGCCGGCCCGGCCTATTCGGCCGCGAGTTTGACGAGTTCGATTCCATCTTTTCCTCCGAGATTGCGGGAATACTGGCGGTCAGAGTCGTTGTTCCAGTGCTCATGGACGCCGAGGCTCTTGAGCGGTTCTCCGTCCGGGGCGTAGCGAACGCCGGACGGGGCGTGATCGGCCAGCGCCGCCTCGTGAAGGTAGTTGTCCGCGTTCCTCACCGGCTGGAAATCCTTGAAGCGGCCAAAGGGAAACTCGGCGCGGATGAAGTCCAGCCCCACGGAATCGATCGCAATCGGATCCTGCGACAAAAACAGGCTGGCCAGCCACTCGCCATGGAAGAGCTTGTCCCAATGGCCGTGCTCGGCGACGTTGTCGTTGACGTCACGCACGCCGTAAAGGCCGTCGAGAATGAAAAGCAGGGTCTTCCCGCCGAGTTCCTTCGAGCCGATCATGTCGACGAAGGGGTGATACGTCGCCATCGGATGGGAGTGCGAATTCACGTAGACCTCATGGTCGCGGACATCGACCGTACCGTAATGGTTCTTCGCCGTCAGGGAAGCGCCCGTGGTCGGGTGACCCTTGACGAGCGTAAGATTCACCAGGTACGTCGCCTCGACCACGCACTTCGGAAGATCCCGGCCGACCTTGGGATCCGCGATGGTGTAATGAAGGGCGTCCTTTTGGTACTCCACGGGGAACCGCCCGTTGGTGCCGTCTCCCTTGGAATCGACAAAACGGACGCCCGGGAAGGCCGCATGCGCCGGCTTGTAGACCCGATCGGGCACGACGCGGGTCGCTTCATAGATCGTGATCATCTCCTGCGGCACACCGGCAGCCGTGACCAGCTGCTGCAGGAGCGCGACGAGCACCTGCGGCGACTGGTCGATCTGGCCGTCAACGTCGCCATAACCCTCGTACGCATTGTTGCAGTTGATCTTGACCGCAATCTTCTCGCCCGCCCGGTAGCCGGCGTCGCTCTGGCGGTGGGTCCGGTTGTGATATCTGAACATCGCCTCCCAGACAGCCGCGTCGGACGGCGCACCGGCGAGGGTGCGCAGCGAACGGGCAAACATCCTGCTCACCACCGGCTGGCGGATGCCCGTGCCCTCATCCCACCAGTTGCCAGTTCTGCCATCCCACGGCGTTGCCGCCAGATCGCGGGCCCACACGACCCGCCCGGGAAAGATGCCCTTTCCCACGCCCATCGGGTGGTTGGCCCCATCCGAAGGCACCCAGAGCGGTTGCGGCTCAGGAGCCACCGTGGTGGCAGCCCGGGCAGGGACCGCAGGAGCAGAGTCTGCCGCGCGCCCCGGGAGAAGCGAACCCCACGTCAGCGCCGCGACGGCGACCAGTCGCGTGGTCGGGTTTTTGACGAAATTCATGTTGCGAGTATAAGAAAGCTGAATCGGATCGAGCTGGCAATCGCAGACTCGGCCCTTCGGACTCGCCGGGTGGATTTCCCAATTGACGGTGATTCCAAACGTAGCGCAGCCATCCCTGGCTGCATCGGTTGCAGGCTGGAAGCCTGCGCTACGACCCGCGACCGCTCGTTCATCACTGATGGCGCGAGCCCCTCGGTTGCGCGTGGTGCCCTGATCCATTCGACTCCATCCGGGCCATCCTGGGCCTGCCTGCGGTGTCGCAGACCCTGAGCCCGTCGAATGGGAGCTTGTCGAACCCGTCGAACGGGCGGCCGGAGGGATCGTCCCCTCGCCCGCCCCGAGCGCAGTTGACGGGGCTCACGCTCGCGGCCACGACTCTTCTGGATCCGGCCTAACGAACCGGCACGAATCGCGCGACCGCGCCGCCCCCGGCCGCCAGGCGCAGGTCGAGCGTGGTGTCGGCCGCGACGACCCGTTCTTCGATCACGATGTTCTCGGCATGGTCGGCGCTGTCCGCGGCATCGTGCCACCAGCGCAGCTGCCACTTGCCAGTCCCGAGAAAATCGAGCTTCACGGACTTCACGCGGGTGACGTTGTTGTTGATGGCGCCAAGGTACCAGTCAGTTCCCGAACGCCGCGCAATCACGAGATGTTCGCCCACGGCGCCGGAGAGCACTCGGGTTCTCATCCCACACGGTCGGCACCACCTTCAGAAAGTCGATACCGGGCTGGCCGCGCAGGTTGATCGGATGATCGGACACGCACGTGACCGGACTGTCGTAGGCGACAAACAGCGCGAGCTGGCCGGCGCGCGTGCCCTGCACCTGCGTCGGGCTGACATGCGGCTGAAACCGGTCCGCCGGGCGGTTGACGAACCCTCCGGGGGTGAAATCCCCGGGGCCCGCGAGGAAACGGGTGAACGGCAGCGTGACCCGGTGCTCGGGGGTGACCCGCCGGCTCCATTTGTTATATTCGTTGCCGAGAATGCCCTCGCGGGTGATCTGGTTCGGCCACGTGCGGATCATGCCCGTCGGCTTGAAAGCGCCGTGGAAATTGACCATCAGGTGGTGCTCGGCCGCGGCGCGGGTCACCGCCTCGTACCAGTTCACCATTTCCTGGTCGTCCCGGTCCATGAAATCGATCTTCACCCCGGCAAGGCCCCATTTCTCGTAAAGCGCAAAGGCCGTCCGGTACGCGTCGCCCCGCGCGGCATCGGTCCAGTAGAGCCAGATCCAGAGGCGCACCTTGTTCTCCGCGGCGAACCGCAGCAGCTCGTTCAGGTCGACGTCGGGCGCGGGCCGGGTGATGTCGGCATCGGGCCGGGGGGCGCCGGTGTGCGTACCGACGTACCAGCCGCCGTCGACGAGCTCGTAGGGCCAGCCCATCTCGCCGGCAAACTGGATGAAGTCCTTGAACGTTCCCGTATCCTTCCGCCCGATACCCGACCACCAGGAGTCCCACGCCGTCAGGCCCGGCTTGACCCACGACGGATCGGCAATCTGGCAGGGCGTGCTCAGGTTCAAAACGAGGTCGCTTTCGATCAACCGGCCCGGTTCCCGGCCGATCATCAGCACCCGCCACGGCGAGGCGTGCGGCAGCGTGGCCTTCACCAGGCCCTGCCCGTCCAGCCGCGGCGCGAGCCGGCTGCGCAGCGTCACCGCGGTCGTGCCCGCCGCCCGGGGTTCGCGAGCCAGCCAGAGGCCGGCCCAATCGATCAGGTCGGCCTCCGTGACGGCCACCCACGCAGCCGGCGTGTGCGTGAGCAGCGGCAGTCCGGTCACCGTCTCCTCCGGCAGGTCCGACAATCGCTGCCGCAGGAATTCCCACTCCTGTGATCCGGCAAAGCCGCCGCGCACATCGTAATCATCCGACGGCACGTGGGTGTGGTCGCCGGCAAAACAAAGGTTGTCGGCCGTGAAGGCGAACTCCGTCAGCTCCTCTTCCAGCACGAAGTCCGCGGCCGGCCCCTCCGCCGGGAGCAGGTAGCGAAAACCCACCCCGTCATTAGAGGCCCGGAATACGACTGAAAACGTCCGGCCCTGATCCCCGTTCTCGCGCAACGTCACGGTCAGTTCGCGATGCTGGTCGCGCACCTCGCGTCGCTTGCCGAGCGGATTGATCCAGGTGGTGTCGCTCTCCGCCCGCGCCGTCTGAACCAATGTTACATCGCGGCCGAGCACGACGCCGTCGCGGAACCGCAGGCCGAGCCGCGATTCGTTCAAGACCGACGTGCCATCGACCGCGACGCGGTAGGTGATCGCGCCCGTCGGATTGACCGTCACGACAATGCGGCCGTCGGGTGACTGCAGTTCCAGCGGCGCAGGCGCAGGCCCGGCCGCACGGGCGAGGCCGCAGGCCGTCGCAACGAACAGGGCGAACCAGGCCGATGCCCGCCGCACGCGCAGTTTAAGGGGAAAACGGGGAAATCGAGGGTTCATGGGGATGGTTCGGGAGCTTGCCCGGAATGACGGGATTGGAAGATCTACGGCCGATCGCACCGGCACTGCTTACATCTTCTGCCGTCCGACCGGGCCGGGCACGCGGACGTTGTTGACCGGGCGACTGCTTTCCACGGAGAAATCGGTGACGTCGCGGAGGTCGAACACGGGCGCCGCGTTCGCACCGCGCTGGACGTCAAGGTGGTCAAAGCGGATGTCCTGCACATCGTCCAAGACGAACGCCGGACGGGCGTCCGGACGGGCGCAGCCGATCTTCACGTGGCTGAATTCAACTCCCCGCGCATGGCGGATGAAACAGCCATACGAGGGCATGTCACCGAACATCCCGGGTTCGGGATAGCTCCGCTCCGCTTCGGGCGGGACGCGTTCGCCGAGTTCCCGGGATCCGCCCCCCTGCTGCTCGATGCGGATGTTGCTCAGCCGGATGTCCTCAACCGGGTGGCCGGGGATCCCGCTGATGATGCAGCCCAGGCTCCACTCGGCATCCGAGGCGACCAGTTGGTCGATGCTGACGCGGCGGATGGTGCCGACGGGCGGGCTGTCCGGACCGCGCAAACGGCTGCCGAGGCGGATGAAGACCGGGGAGTTCGCCACGTGGCGCATCGTGATGTTGGAGATGGCAACGTCCTCGATGTGGGATCCATCGACGCTCTCGATGGCGATGCCGCGCGCAGTCATCGAAGACGCAGTTCGTGATCGCGATGTTCCTGAAATCGCCGTTCGATTCGGTGCCCAGCTTGATGCGGCCGGTGCGAAAGGACCGGTACTCCGGAGCGCTGCGTTTGAAGGTCGCGTCGAGCAGCGTGCCCTCGTCAAAATTGCCCGCGAGGAAGCAGTCGGAGATGGTGATGTTCTCACAGTGGCGGATCTTCCCCAAGCCGTACGATGCCTTCAGGCAGATGCCGTCGTCCCAGGGGGAGTTCACGCTGCACCGGCTGATGCGGACGTTGTGGCAGGCAGTCGATGTCCATGCCGTCGCGGTTAGTGTCGATCTTGAGGTTGTCGATCGTGAGGTTGTCCACGCCGGTGGCGAGGATCCCGAAGTGGCCGCCGTGCAGGATGGAGAAGTCGCGGAGGATCACGTTGCGGCAGTCCCGCAGGGCGATGGCCTTGTTGCCGTTGCCGGGCCCGCCATCCTGGTAGCGTTTTCCGCCCTTGGATTCATCGGAAAACCGGTCGAATCCCGGATTCAGTCCCTTGCCGTGAATCAGGCCGGGGCCGAGGATCGACACGTCATGCAGGCCGATGCCCCAGATCAGGCTGTTTTGCCAGTGGCTGTGCCCGAAGTCCTGGTAGTTGAACTTGTCACCCCAGTCGTTGGGTTCCGGGAGGTCGTAGGGCGCCAGCGTGCTGTCCACCGCCTCGATCGTGGCGCCGGCTTCCAGACAGAGCGTAAGGTTGCTCCGCAGGCGGATCGACGCACAGACGTAGACGCCGGGCGAAAGATCGACCGTGCCGCCTCCCGCAGCGTCGGCGGCAAGAATCGCCCGGTTGATCGCATCAGAGTCGAGCGCCTTTCCGTCGCCAACCGCCCCGAACGATTTGACGTCGAACACCCGGCCGGCCGGCACGGCGCCGGCCGCGGACAACGCATCATGCCCGGCGCCCAGCCAGACCGCGCAAACCATGGAAAGAAGACGGAGGAGGCGACTTGAGATCATACGAGGGAAGATGGGTGTGTCCTGGGGCGACCGGCCTCAGAACCGGTTGCGATTTCGCGACGCCTGGAGCGGTTTCATCAAGAGTGTGGCAGCGAGAGTGAGCCCCTCGACTTCGCTCGGGGGCCTAAGCCGTATCTATGCAAATGGTAGGAGCGAGCTTGCTCGCGATTCCGAGGCATGAATCGCCTGCAAGCCCCGCCGCCGCGGCGCGGGCAAGCAGGCTCCTACACCGATCACCTGACTGAATCATGTCCACGAGTGAGTGCAGGGTTAATTGAATGGAGACGGTTAAGCTTGTCGAACAGGCGAGTGGACGTCCCTTCCGCTCGCCCACGCTGGCAGCGACGTTGGCGTTCTCGGCTCCAGTTCAAGTCAGAACGCTTACTCCCGCGCCAGCTTGCGTTGCAGCGGAAAGACCGGGCGCAGGGCCAGGCTGAGCCGGTCCTGCAGATTCTGGAGTTCCCGATAGCGGGCGACCCGGCTCCTGTCCGGCTGGCACCGCGTGGACTCGTCGAGCGCCACAATGCCCTCGGTGAAATCGGTGATCTTCGCCCTGGATCCGTCCAGTCGCGCCGTGCACCATGCGGCCTGAAGCGCGCCGCCCAGCGCGGCGCCCTCGTCCTCGACCATCGCCACCACCGGCACACCGAAAACATCGGCCATGATCTGACGCCACACCGGCGATTTCGCGCCTCCACCCGTCACCCGGATCTCCTTCGCCTTCACGCCCAGTTCGGCCAGCCGGCGCAGACCGTAGTTCATTCCCATGGTGGCGCCTTCCATCGCCGCCCGCGCCAGGTGGCTGGCGGAAAACGTCCCGGTGTTCAGTCCAAGCAGCACGCCGGAACCCTCGGGAACATTCGGCGTGCGCTCACCCGCCAGATAGGGCAGCAGCACCAGGCCCCCGGCGCCCGCCGGAGCGGCCGCGACGGCGGCATCGAGCGCCGCATGGTCCTGCCCGAAGAGCGCCCGCACCTGTTCGGTGACCGTCGTGACATTCATCGTGCACAGCAACGGCAGCCAGCCGCCGGTCGAGGAGCAGAAGGCCGCGATTTCGCCTGCCGGGATCGACCACCGGCTTCTTGGCGAACGCGTAGATCGTGCCGCTCGTGCCGAAGCTCGCGGTCACGACGCCGGGCGCGACGTTGCCCGTGCCGATCGCCCCCATCATGTTGTCGCCGCCGCCCGCGCTCACCACCACATCGGCGGGAAAGCCATATTCCGCCGCCAGCTCCGCCCGCAGCAGACCCGCGGCTTCGTGCGGATTCGGAGAGCGGCGGCAGCCAGTCGGCCAGGTTCGGGTCGATCGCGGCGATCGCCTCCTTCGGACCAGACCCGCTTGCGCACGTCCAGCAGCGCGGTGCCGGATGCATCGCCGTACTCCATGAAGAAATTGCCGGTCAGATGAAAATTCAGGTAATCGTGCGGCAGGAGGACGTGGCGCAGCCGCCGGTAATTCTGCGGCTCGTGCCGCTTCAGCCAGAGGATCTTCGGCGCGGTGAAACCGGGAAGGAACAGCAGGCCGGCCTTGCGGATCGCCGCCTTTGCTCCGCCGAGCCTCTTGGTCAGCAGGGCGCATTCAGCCACGGTGCTGGTGTCGCACCAGAGCTTCGCCGGGCGGATCACCTCGCCCTTCGCGTCGAGCGGCACGAAACCGTGCTGCTGGCCCGAAACGCCGATGCCGCGCACGCGCGTCCGGTCGACCCGGGCGACGACCTGCAGGATCACGTTGTCGAGCGCCGCGGTCCAGTCCTGCGGATGCTGTTCCATGTGGCCGACCGGCAGGCCGGCGATCAGCTCGTGCGGCGCGCGCGCTTCCGCGATCACCTTCTTCTGGTTCGAGGTCCAGCACCACCGCCTTGGTGCTCTGCGTGCCGGAATCAATGCCGATGTAGAGAGACATGGGGAATTTGGGTCGAAGGCCGGGAGTCGAGGGCCGTACGCGGGAATTCGAAGATTGAATGCCCTTCGCAGCAAACAAGAAAAAGCCCCGGCCGCCATCTTGCCGCCCGATGCGCGGCATTGGTTTTTTCGATTAACAGCGAACCCGGCGTTCGGATTATACTGCCAACCTGGATGGTTCCCCCCCAGCCTCGGTGCCGTGGGAGAACATCCGGGTCAACCCCATGAGAATTGAAAAATGGTACCTCGACAGCGTGACGCCCGACGGAGCGGGCGTCGTTGCGTACACCGCCCGGATCAACCTGGGACCACTGGCATTGCGGTGTTCCGAGAGGTTGGTCTGGCCAGCCGGCGGTCCGGCCTCCTGCAGCCGGATCGCGTTTCCGGCGGTCCGGCACCGGTGGTCGAGCCAGACAAGATTCGATGGAAGAACCACGCCCTCCAGATCGAAGGAGAATGGCTGGCCGGCCTGAACGGCATTCCCGCGGTGATCCTGCATGAACAACCGGCGGGGCGGATCAGCTGGAGCTGTCTCCGTCCCGCAGCATTGACGCTCGTAAGCTCAGGCGTCGGCCGTTGCGACGGTCTGGGGTACGCCGAACGGCTGGTGCTGGATCTGCCCCCGGGCAAGCTGCCGATCGCCGAGCTTCGCTGGGGCCGGTTTATCTCCACCGAACAGTCCTTGGTCTGGATCCGCTGGCTGGGTCCGGTTGAACGAAACTGGTGTTATCACGACGGCCGTCAAGTCGACGCCGCCATGCCCGACCTTCAAAGGCTGACCTGGCCCGGTCATCAGCTCCAGCTCGATCACGGAATCGTGCTCCGGGGCGGTCGCCTCGCGGAGACGGCCTTTCCCGGCGCGGGTCCGCTCTGCCGGCTGCTGCCCGCCTCGGTGCGGAACCTTCAGGAAGTCAAATGGTGCAGCCGCGGCGTCCTGACCGGCGCCGACGGTCGCCAGCATCACGGCTGGTCGATCCACGAGGTGGTAACGTTCCCGCGCGCACGCGAGCCGCAATTCCCGCCCCGGGCACAGCAGCGACTTCGATGACCTGTCCAAAATCGTCCGATCCGCCGCATGCTGCAACGGTTTTTTGGGTGGCACGGGTCTCCCGACCTGTGTTTTGCGGGCCACGGGTCGGAAGACCCGGGCCACTTTGCTTGCCCCTCGACACGCTCGGGGCCTTGAGCCTGTCGAAACGGCGGCTCTGCCACGCTTAGAATCATCCGCCAAACCCCTCCGGCATGAAAACCATCCTTGGCAAAACACTCTACGGGTTCGCTTTTTGCGCCGTCCTTCCCGGGTTGCTTTTCATCTGGGCGGGTCGGCTCGATGTGAAATACCCTGCGCTTCCAACGGCCGGCGGTCGGGCGACTGGACTGGCGGCGATCGCGGCGGGCGGCCTCCTGATGCTGGCCGCGATGTGGGATCTCTGGCGGCTGGGCGGCGGGTTGCCGATGAACGCCTATCCTCCGGAACGGTATGTCGCCCGCGGACTCTACCGCTGGGTCCCCCACCCGATCTACGCGGGCTTTGCCGTGTTCATGTTCGGAGTCTTCGCCGCCGGCGCGTCGCCTGCAGGCGGATGGATCGTGTCGCCGACGCTCTGGCTCGGCATGACGGCGCTGGTGGTCGGCCATGAGCGGTTGAGCATCCGGCGACGATTCGGAGGCTCGCTGCCCCGGCCGCTTTTTGCCTTGCCGCCGGACACCGCCGAGCCGCCGCGCTGGTGGCACCGGGCGGCGGCGTACCTCCTCGCGCTGGGGCCCTGGCTGTTCGCCTACGAAGCCGTGGCGCGGCTGCTGCGCGGCGGGGCCGGCGTCGAGACGTACCTGCCGTTCGAGCGGTCGTGGCGCCCGGTCGAATGGACCGTCGCGCTCTACGCCGGCGCCTACGTCTGGGTGGCGCTCGCTCCGCTGGCCGCCACCTCGCAGGCCGCGGTGCGGCGGTTCATTCGCTCAGGCTGGGTGGGCTCGGCCGTCATCTTCTGGTGTTTCCTGGTCTTCCCGCTGAGCGCGACCCCGCGCCCGATGGCGGCCGTCACCGGGCCGGGCCGCCTGCTGGCACTGGATCGCGCCCAGGACACGGCGCTCTGCGCATTCCCCTCGTTCCATGTCTTCTGGATCCTGCTCGCAGCGCGCCTCTGGGCCGGGCGCCTGCCGGCGTTCGTCTCCCGCAGTCTCGCGACCCTGATGGTGGCAGCCTGCCTGACCACCGGCATGCATTCGCTCATCGATGTGGCGGCGGGAATCGCGGTCTTCGTCTTCGTGGACCGCCTCGACGAGGCGTGGCGCGGGCTGCTGCGCCTGACGGAGCGCGTGGCGAACTCCTGGCGGGACTGGCGGGTCGGGAGCGTCCGCCTCATCAACCACGGCGCCTACGTCGGCGCAGCCGCCGCCGCGGGATTGTGCCTCGTCGGCGTCCTGCTTGGGAGCAGCCATTCCGGCTCGATCCTCGTCGTAGCCGGCTGCGGCCTGCTCGGCGCCGGAATCTGGGCGCAGCTGCTGGAGTCGTCCTCGGGGCTGTCGCGACCATTTGGATACTTCGGCGGGATCTTCGGCGGCGCCGCCGGCGTGGTGGTTGCGCAGCTCTGGAACGGCGACGGCTGGTTGGTGCTCGGAGCATTCTCGGTCGCCGCACCCCTGATCCAGGGCCTCGGGCGGTTGCGCTGTCTGGTCCAGGGTTGCTGCCATGGCAGCCCCTGCGCCGGCCATCTGGGCATCCGTTACAGGCAGCCGCTCTCGCGGGTCTGCCGGATGGCCCATTGGGCGGACGTGCCGGTCTACCCGACTCCGCTGTACTCGATCATCAGCAATGCGGCGATCTTCGGGCTGCAGGTCCGGCTCTGGCTGGCCGGAGCCGACCTTGGGTTCATTGCCGGCAGCTACCTTCTCCTGGGCGCCTGTTCCCGGTTCATGGAGGAAGGGTATCGCGGCGAGCCTCAGACGGTGCGATTCGGCGGACTGGCGATCTACCAATGGCTGGCGCTCCTGTTCGTCCTGGCAGGCGCCGTTCTCACCTCGTGGCCGAGTCCGCGCCCACCCCCGGTCCCGGGCATTGACTTGAATCCGCTCGTCTATGCGTTGCCTTTCGGCGTCCTGGTGTGGTTCGCCATGGGCGTTGATTTTCCGGAATCGAACCGCCGGTTCTCGCGCCTGGCCTAGCAGCGTGTCGGACTTCGTCCTCCGCGCTGCTAGAATAAAATGGCTGCGCCATTTTGGCGGAGCCTGGAAGAGTCGAGTGTCTTCCGGATTTCCGCTCGGCGGTGATCCAAGGCGTCCGTTTCCTTGATCTGGAGGCGGTTTTCAACCCCGGGGCTGCCCCCGCAGAGAGCTTCAGACCGCGTTGAGCACTGCTCCGAGCTCTCCGCTGGCGTCGATCACGAAGTGGACCAGATGATCCGCGGGCACCCAGTCGCGCAGATCGGGCGGCAGCAGCATCGGAGTCTCGCGGTCTACGGTCACATAACGGGCGGGCATGCCTCTCTGACGCAAGGCCCACGCCAAAGTTCAAAACTTCTCCTCAGAATCAGAAGAAACCTTCCCCTCCGCACCAAACGGCGTCCGCCGTTTGTTTAGGAGCATGGAGGGCGAAGCCCGACAGGCTCCTAGGCCTTGGCGGAGATGGGGAGGGCGAAGCCCGACAGGCTCCTCGATCAAGCTTGGGTCTTCATCCGACCGAAAGGCCGGAGGCTGGCTGAGGTTGGAGTCCACGCCTCGCTAAATGTCCGCTGGGCGGACAAGATGATCGGTGGCTCTGCGGCACGGTGAAGTGTGATACATCCGGGCTTGTGCCTTTCGGCTTGTGATGCCGCCCGTCAGATAGACAGACTCTCGAGTCCATTTCCGCACCGATGAACCACCAGCCCGACGACGGAGACCAAAACGACGATCGCGCGGCAGAGGGCCGTTCCAACCCGTGGCGACGGTTGAAGTCATGGTGGGCCGCGTTCGACCTGCGCGACCGTTGGTGGCGGCTGCTCGACCTGTGGGAGGCCCGCCGGACCTTGCGGAGGCTGGCTTATGGCGTTCTCGCCGCCGTGGTCGTGGTGATCGTGATTCAGTTCTGGGTTTATCCATGGTGGGTCAGGCAAAATGCGCTCAGCATCGCCCGCCAATGGATCAACGCGGGCCAGCTGGAAAACGCAGCTGACGCTATCAAAGACGCGATGGCTGCCGCCCCGGATCGGCCGGAGCCCTGGCAGCTGGCCGCCGAACTGGCGCAGTTGCGTGGCAAGAATGCCGAGGTGGTGGATGACGCCCGCCAGGCGGCGATGCTCGGAGTTGGAAACCCGGATTTGACCTTGGCTTGGGCGGCAGCGGCATTGCGCGCCGATCAGTTTGACGAAGCGGACCGCGCCCTGGCCAAACTATCCCTCGCAGAATCGGCGAATTCGGCCTTCGCCCAGCGTCTCCTGGGCGAACTTGCACGCCGGAACGGGGCATTCACCTCCGCCAGGGGCCATTTTGAAGCCGCCCTCCGCCTCGATGGTCCAGTGGCGATTGACGAGGTCCCTCTCGGCCTGATCCTCCTCAACGCCGCGGATCCTTCCTGGCGGCAGCGTGGAATTGAACTGCTTTCAAAATGGACGTCCGACCGGGAGTGGGGCACCGAGGCGTTGCGCCCGCTGCTGGAAGATGCGATCGGCAAGGATGACCGGCCGGAAATGTTGAAGTGGGCGCAGGCGCTGCGGGCTCATCCGCGCTGCACTTTGGGCGACATGCCCGATTGCCTGCTCGCTTTGTCCAAAACCGATGAGCGGCTTTTCGGCGAGGCGGTCGCTGCCTTGGAGAAGGACGATGCCGCCAGCCCTGAATCCGCCGCCCAGTTGGTCGGATGGCTGAACCAGATTGGACGCAGCGACGAAGCCTGCCGCTGGATGAAAACGCTCCCCATGCACGGAACGCCGCGACCTCCCCTGGCGGTCGTCGGGGCGGAGGCGCTGCGGCAGGCCGCCGCCTGGCGGGAGCTGCAGGACTGGACCCGCCACGGAGACTGGGGCGATCTCGATTTTCTCCGCTGGCTTTACGGCATGGAAGCCGGCCGGAGACTTGGCGATAATGGACCGGCGGACGAATTCTGGCAAACGCTGCGCAACCATGCCGCGGCAAACAGCGTGCATGCCCTGTTTGCGGGTTCGACGATCTACACCTGGGGACGCGTTGCGGAAGCGGAAGCCCTCTGGTGGGCTGCCGCGGATCAGACCGGTCCGGCTGCCATCGACGCCCTGGGAACGCTGGCGCGGCATTATCAGGTGCGGCGCGACGCGGAGGGGCAATATCGGGCATTTCGCCAGCTCCATTTCTTGCATCCCCAGGATGCCGACGCGACGAACAACTTCATCTATTTCGCCGCCCTGACCGGAAACGGTGGGCCCCTCGTGGAACAACTCGCAAACGAGAATCTTGCGCATAATCCGCAGAATCGGATCTACCTGGCAACGTGCGCATTCGTCTACTATCTGCAGGGCCGGAACGACGAGGCGCTCGCGATGGTGAAACCCGCCGCCGCCGACGCCGCGAAATCACCCGCCTTGTCCTTTGCCTACGGACTCGCGCTTGCCGGCGCCGGAAGAAAGGCCGAGGCCAAAGCGTTGCTCGAACCGCTCAGCTCCACCCTGCAGACGACGCGCGAGATTGAGTTGATCAAGAACGCGCTGAATTCCGGCAAGCCGTAGGAACTGTCGGGCTTCGCCCTCCACGTTCCAATGGAGACCGGATCGGTCTTCCGTCAGGAACCCGCGGCCGGAGGCCGGCGGGGTCCCCGGCGGCGCCAGCGGCAGACACCCAACAAACCCAGCGCGCCAGCGATTGGCAGCCACGTGCCGACCTCCGGAAGAGTCCCGGCAACGGTGCTGGTGCCGATCACGATCACGTTCGATGTCTGGTAGAGCAGCAAGCCGCTGGGATTGAGGTCAGTGGCCTTCGACGTCGTGGTAATACTATTGGTGTTGTTGACGACGATGGTCAGATAGTTGGTTCCGATCACAAAGGTGGAATTGTTCTTGATGGCGGTGTTCGTGCCGGTGCCGGTGTAGTTCGCAACCGTGACCGCGTTCGTGTTTCCCCAGGCGGAGTTTCCGAAACCTGCCTGGGTCGCCGTAAAGTTGGTCGGATTGATGCCCGCCGGGTTGTTTGCCCCCGCCGAACTGGTGCCAGCCGCATTGATGTAAACCTGATATTGATCGTCCGCCGCAATGGTCAGGGACATCGAAATATGCTGACCGCTGATGACGGCATTGCCGTTGGCTACCGTGCCCTGAATCTGAAAGGCGAGCGTGTAAACATAGATTCCCTCGTTGGCGTTGAAGTTTGTGCCGGTACCATTACCATTCGCGTTTCCGTTGCCAGGCAGGTAGTCGCCGCCGGTATTTGCAGTGCCTCCGGTTTGCGCGGACATCGCTGCTGGGGCAGTAATCCACCCCGCGTTGGTCGTGTTGCCAACGTAGCCTTGGCCCGTCACCGGGTTAATGACATAGGCAGCACCCTGATATGTTGGGTTCTGTGCCCCGGCAACCGACGCATAGCCGACCGACCAATGGGTATCCTGGCCGCTGCCCTGCAGGCCGCCAGCCGCCGTCTCAGCCGTATAGAAAAGCCCGGACAATCCCGTCGCGGTGCCCTGCGCACGGGCGACGCCGCCCGACCAAAGGGCAAATGCTGAAATCAGGATCAGCGCCTTCAATGACTGGTTCAGTTTCAACTTCACTGAGCTCAAAATAGGGTGATTCCTCTATGACGTCACGCAGTTAGTGACGCGCCAGGCGTTTTACCGTTTTTTTAGCGGAGGCCGGTGCCCCGCCACGCTACATGTTCTTGATCATTTCCGCCGCAAACTCGCTGCATTTGAGTTCAATCGCGCCGGGAATCAGACGCGCCAGATCATAAGTGACCTTCTTTGCCCCGATGGTCGCCTCAAGGCTCCGGATGATCAGGTCCGCCGCCTCAGTCCAGCCGAGGTACCGCAACATCATCTCGCCGGAAAGGATCACCGATCCCGGGTTCACCTTGTCCAGATTGGCGTATTTCGGCGCCGTGCCATGGGTCGCCTCGAAAACCGCGTGGCCAGTCACATAATTGATGTTGCCCCCGGGGGCGATCCCGATTCCGCCGACCTGCGCAGCCAGCGCATCGGAAATATAGTCGCCGTTGAGGTTCAGTGTGGCAATGACCTCGTATTCCGACGGCCGGGTCAGAATCTGCTGCAGAAAAGCATCGGCGATGACGTCCTTGATGACCAATCCCGCTCCAGGCTTTCCCTCGGGAATGCGGCACCAGGGACCGCCGTCGATCTCGACCGCCCCATAGAACTGCCTGGCGACGCGGTAACCCCAGTCGCGGAAGCCGCCTTCCGTGAACTTCATGATGTTTCCCTTGTGGACCAAGGTAACGCTCTTGCGCTTCTCCCGAATGGCGTAGCCGATTGCGCTGTGCACAAGGCGCTCGGTGCCGAGATAACTCACGGGTTTGATGCCCAGCCCGACTTCGAGAGCCGGTTCGCGATGCGGCGCACCCAGGGCCTCCAGCTGTTTCTGCCAGGCCTGGACCTTCTCCAACGTGCCAAAGCGGATTTTCGCAAAGCCCTTCGGAAACTCGCGCGCAAGGAAATCCAGGAGCTTGGCCGCTTCGGGCGAGCCCGCGGCATATTCGATCCCTGCGTAGATGTCCTCGGTGTTTTCTCGGAATATCACCATGTCCACCAGATCCGGGCGTTTCACAGGCGTCTCCAGACCCTTGAAATAGCGCACCGGGCGCTGGCAGACGAAGAGATCGAGTTCCTGGCGGAGCGCCACATTGAGCGAGCGGATTCCACCGCCGACCGGCGTGGTCAGCGGGCCCTTGATGCCCACGAGGTATTCGCGGAACGCGGCGAGCGTGTCCTCGGGCAGCCAGGTTTGAAAACGGTTGAACGCCTTCTCACCGGCGTAGACCTCGAACCACGAGATTCGGCGCTTGCCGTGATAAGCCCTGGCAACCGCAGCATCGAAAACTCCCACCGACGCGCGCCAGATGTCCGGACCGGTGCCATCGCCCTCGATAAACGGCAGGACGGGATTGTCGGGAACCTGCAGGCGGCCGCCAACGATGGAAATCCGGTCGCCGGCGGGAGGAGTGACATTCTGGTAGGACATCGGGCTAAAGCGACGCGCAGAAGCGGCCCAGGCGTTCGAGTCCTTTGACGATGGTCTCGTCGCTGGTCGCGTAACTGAGGCGCAGGTAGCCCTCCGCCCCAAATGCGCTTCCCGGCACGGCGGCGACTTTCTGCTGCTCGAGCAGGCGGCCGCAGAATTCCTGCGAACTGAGCCCAAATTTTCCCACGTTGGGAAAAAGATAGAACGCACCCTGGGCCATCTGACAGCTGACGCCGGGTATCTGGTTGAGCCCCGCATGCAACAGCTTCCGACGCCGGTCGAATGCCGCCAGCATGCGCGCGAGCGGTTCCATCGCCTTCGGCCTTTCGCGGAGTGCCGCCAGCGCGCCGTACTGGGCAAACGTGGTCGCGTTCGAGGTAGTCTGGCTCTGGATCTCGCTGCACGCCTTCGCAATCGCCGCGGGCGCGACGATCGTTCCAAGCCGCCAGCCGGTCATCGAGTACGTTTTGCTGAAGCCGGACACCACGATCGTTCGGGCCTCGAAGTCCGGACCGAATGTCGCCACGCAGCGGTGCTTCACCCCGTCGTAGACGAGATATTCGTAGATCTCGTCGGAAAGAATGTAGAGGTTGTGCCTGACCGCGACGGCCGCAATCGCCTCCAGTTCGGCGCCCGTGTAGACCGCCCCGGTGGGATTCGAGGGCGAGTTGAGGATCACCAGCCTGGTGCGGTCCGTGATCGCGGCATCGAGCTGTTCGGGTGTGATCTTGAATCCCGTCGAATCGTCCGCCAGGACGAACTTGGGTTCCGCCCCGGCCAGCCTGACCATCTCCGGATAGCTGACCCAATAGGGCGCGGGCACGATCACCTCGTCCCCCGGACTGCAGGTCGCGAGGATGCCGAGATAACACGAAAACTTTCCTCCGGGGCTGACCACCACCTGGCCCGGCGTGACCTTGAGTCCGTAGTCAGAACCATAGCGCTCCGCGATCGCCGACCGCAGCTCGTCGATTCCCGGCGTCGGAGCGTATTTGGTCTTGCCAGCCTTCAGCGCGACAATGCAGGCGTCCTTGATGAAATCCGGCGTGTCGAAATCGGGTTCGCCCGTGCCAAACGTGCAGACGTCCTCGCCGGCGGCCTTCAAAGCCTTGGCCTTGGCGTCAACCGCCAGCGTCGGCGACGGGGTGATATTGCGGGCCCAAGTGGACAGCGATCGTGGAGAAGTGCTCATTGGAGGCTGAGATTCACTAAAGAATCGTCGATCCCAAAAGCAAGCCGCGGCGCGAAGTTTCAGGCATCACAGCAGCGAATCCCTCCCGCCAGAACGGCGGAACGAACCGACGTTGCCCGAGTGAACCGTGCGACCCCACGCGAACACGTATCTCCGGAAACAGCGCTTGCGCCCTCGCCGGCAAGACCGGGTTTCGCGCGGCCAGCGCACCGGCGCAGGACAAAACATCAGGCCGCGCCGACTGACCGCCCTCCTATTTCTTGCCCGCCGCTTTCTTCCGCGGCGGCGGAGCAACCTTCGGAGCGGCGGCGCGGGCGCTGGTTCTCGGGGCGCCGTTCTTGCCGGCCGCAGGCGCCGTCGCCGAAAGCGCCTCGATTGCCGCTCTCAGCAGTTCGCCCGCGCTCACCTTCTTTTGGCGGGCCGCTTTGAACAACGTCCGTTTCTGATCCGGCGCCAGCCGGACGGAGATCTGGCATTGCTCACGGGGAGGGACCTGGAAGCCGTCGAAATTAAACCCACTGATTGCGCGACGCACAACGTCACTGGCCGATTTCAGACCGAGCCGGCCACGGCAGTCATGGATGCGTTCCACCAGGGAACCCGGGAGTTCAAACGTCAAAGGAGTCGAAGCGAGGAGACGATGGGAGGCCATGCGACAAAAAGATAAAAATCTAGGGGGCAGTCCGGATGACGGTCCTACAAGAGCGCTACCAATGCACCAAGCGCAAACCAAATCTGCAAGGCATTCCGGGTTGACTACCCCGGCAGATTCCACGGACTCTCGACGGCTCGGCGATCAACGCCCGGGGACTACCGTCATGCGCACCGAGATTATGAGCTGAGGGCATGGTCTGCCCCCAACCCGTCGCCACCATGGCAAAAGTCGTCATTGAAAATCTCGTAAAGATCTTTCCGGAGAAGAACGGCCCGGGTGTCCGCGCGGTCAACGGCATCAGCCTCGATGTTGAAGACCGCGAATTCATGGTGCTGGTCGGGCCCTCGGGCTGCGGCAAGTTAACCACGCTCCGCATGATCGCCGGGCTCGAGGAGATCTCCGGGGGAACGATCGCCATCGATGGACGCGTTGTCAACGCGGTCTTGCCGAAAGATCGCGACCTCGCGATGGTTTTTCAAAACTACGCACTTTATCCGCACATGTCCGTCTATGACAACATGGCGTTCGGATTGAAGCTGCGGGGTCTGCCCAAGGCGGAGATCGCGGCGCGCGTCCAGGAAGCCGCCGCCCTGCTGGGTCTCGAATCCTATCTGGCCCGACGGCCCAAAGCGCTTTCCGGAGGCCAACGCCAGCGCGTCGCCGTCGGTCGGGCCATCGTGCGCAAACCCAAGGTGTTCCTGTTCGACGAGCCGCTCTCCAACCTCGACGCCAAGATGCGCGTGTTGACCCGCGCCGAGATCTCGAAGTTGCACGCCCGCCTGGGCGTCACGATGATCTACGTGACCCACGATCAGGTCGAGGCCATGACGATGGGAGACCGGATTTGCGTGATGAAGGACGGCAGCATCATGCAGGTCGCCGAGCCGCTCACCCTCTACAACCAGCCGGACAACCTCTTTGTCGCCGGCTTCATTGGGAGTCCGCCAATGAATCTTCTCCCGGGCACGGTCGAGGCCGCGGGGGACCAACTCGTCTTTGTTGAAGCCGGCAATCCCGGCGGTCCGTTGCGCATTCCCCTCGGAGAAACGCTCTCCAGAAAAGCGGCCGGGCAGGTCGGCCGGCCGGTCGTCTTCGGCGTCCGGCCCGAAAACGTTGCGGCCGGCGGGACGACCAACAGCGGCCCGGGCGAGCCTCTGGCCGGGGTCACAATCGAGGTGGTCGAACCGATCGGGGCGGAAACGTACCTCTATCTCGACACCGGCGCCAGCTCGTTCGTCGCGCGGGTGCGCGCCGGCGATCGCTTTGTTCCCGGCCACCGGTTGAACGTGGCCTTTGGCGTCGAGAGCGCACACCTGTTCGACCCGGCCACCGGACAGGTCCTGCGGTGAGTTCAAACGGCGACGCTCGGCGGGCGCGCAGATTTAAGAGCGCGACCTGGGCCGCAAATCGAAGCGGATTTTGCAGCCGGCCGCGTTGAGGCCGGCCTTTGCCAAGGGTGCGGTGCGGCAGGCCGCCGGAGACGACGGACCGGGTTCAACGCGCCCGGCCACCGGACCGCCCCGGGGACGAAATGTCATCTATTAGTTGACATTGGTCCCCGCGGCCCGTGGCGGGCACGGCGGCGACAAAACCAGCTTCCGCACGAACGCATACGCCTCCGCCGGACGCGCCGCCACTTTCAACGGATGCCGCAGGAGGCCGGCCGCAATGTGCCGCCCGTGGTGGATGATAACCGTCGGCACGCCGGCCGCGCGCCCGCCCGCCAGGTCCTGATCGGAGTCGCCCACAAACACCGCCTCGTCCGGCCGCAGACGCCACGAGCGCAGGATTCGCCGGAGCCCTTCCGGGTCAGGCTTGTGGGTGGCAAGATCGTCCCCGCAGACGATCGGATCGAAACTGCCTTCCCACGACAGCGCCTGGAGCCGGACCAGGGTCGAACCCCGTTCGCGTCCCGTCCAGATCCCGAGGCGAATCCTGCCGGCCTGCAAATCCCGCACCAGGGGGCGGGCGCCGCGGAACGGGCGCATGCGGTTCTCGTTCTGCTGCAAAAAATCCAGGTACCTCGCCAGGGCTGCGGCGAGATGTTTGCGCCCGCCGAGCAGGCGCCGCACGCACGCGTCAGACGGCCCGCCCAACTTTTCCATCACCTCGTCCGGCGACGGACGCCTCCGGTAAGGGGAGACGACTGTCGCGAGCCCTTCGATCACGAACGGCATGCTGTCGATCAGCGTTCCGTCGAGGTCGAACACGACGCCGCGAATCCGGGAGGCGCGTTGCGTCATGGCGCTTCGAGCGTCACCAGATCCTTGGGGATGACGGCGGCCTCAGCCAGATGCAGCGGATCGAGGACGGTGGAGTCAAAGGTCTGCTTCAGGGCCGCGGCGGTCACGGCAAACCGGGTCTTGTTCCGCGTCGCCTCGTCGCGCAGGTCAACGGATTTCACGATCCACTGGTCACCGATCTTCTTCAGATCGAGCACGCTCAGGGACTTCAACGACTGGTTGTCATCACCGATCATTTCAACCTGCACCAACGCGGTGTACTGGGTGTCCAGGTAGGCGCGAACTCCGCGCAAGGTCGGATTGCGCTGTGCAACGTCGGCCGGGGGATAGAACAGAAACTGGTGCGCCGGCCGGCCGTGCATTCGCGCGAGCCCTTCGTAGACAAAATCATTCCAGTAGAGAAAGGGCATCTGCAAATCGAACGGCGTCAGGTCCGTGCCGGCAACCGGCTCGAACAGGGCCTCGACCCCCGGCTGGGTCACCGTCGCGCCGGAGCCCTCCGTCCACCGCCAGAGTTCCGGTTTCGGTCCGCTCTGGATCAGCAGCCGAAGTTCCCCGGAATTGGCAGCGGCTGGCGCGGGACGCACACTGACCCGTGAAACCGGGCCCGCGGCGTTGCGGCTGCCCCAGAGACGCCCGGACAAAACCTTTTCGGACCCGTGGCGGGGAATCACGCGCAGTTCGAATTCGAGATAGTAATCTCCGGCGATTCCCTGCTGGCGGAAGCTTTCGATGACCTCGCGTCCGACCGCCTGGTCAGGCGGGCTCAGCTGCAGATAGCTCGGCGGCGGACGATAGCCTTTCTGGGCGCGCAGCACCGGCGCCAGCACGCTGCAGGCCAGCAGCACCAGGCAGCAACCGTGAGTCCTTGGACTGCAGAACATAGGGTTTAGCCAACCAAACGGAACGCGCCTTTGCGATGATTTCCAGCCCCTGGCTTCTCACAGGAGCAAACGGAGGAAACTGAGAGGAGGTTCTTGGTTTTCTCTCATCTTCTCCGTTTCCTCTGTTGCCTCCTGTAAAATGGTCTGGGATCGATTGCGGCTCCTCCCGGGCAGGAAACACGCGAGCGATGAAGGAGGAACGGTCAATCGCCCTTCACGGCGCCTTGGGAGTCGCGGCGCCCTGAGTCGTTGCCGCAGCGGAAGCAGCCGAGGTCGCAGCCGGATTTCCCGCCGCAGCTGCCGGAGTTATCGGGACCGCAACCGCCGGGGCCGCAGGCTGCCCGGCAGCCGGGACCGCCGGCAGTCCCGCCGAGGCGGAAATGTTGGGCAGGGCACCCTTGCTGCCGGTGCCATGGCTCCGGATGTGCACATACCCGAGATAAAGCAGGAAGCTCACAACGAAGAATGCGATCGTCGCCCGAATCGTAAACTTGCTCAGGACGTTGCTCGTGTCGGGGCCGAAGGTTGACTCCATCATGCCGCCGCCCATGGCGGCCATGCCGCCGTCCGACTTGGCGCGCTGGGCCAGCACGACCAGGATCAGGGCCAGCGCCACCAGGATGAGCACGAATGTTCCAATGCCGATGAGAACCGAAATCATAAAGGGCGCATGACAACAGGCTCAGGCCGGCCATGTCAACTTGCAGTTTGCCGGACGCAACGTCCGGCAAACTGCTAGATTTCATAATCCTCCCGGGAGGACGCTGCCACCGGGGAGTCCGCCGCGTCGGCCGGCTTCTCCTGTTTCTTGTTGTAGAACAGGCGCACATCGGCCCGGCGCGTGTGCAGGAGTTCGGTGGCGCGCTTGAGCGCGCGCTTGGTGCTCATCGTCAGGTTCGCCTCGGTGGGAAAGACGTTTTCCGGTCCGATCTGGGCCAGGACGCCGCTGTTGCGGAGCACGTTCATCACCTCGGCGTTGCAGCCGCTGATCAGCAGGTGGCGGTCGCTGCGCCGCAGGTAGTCGTGCAGGTTGTCCATCGCCATCACCGTCGAGGCGTCGAGATGCCGGGCATTCTTCATCCGCAAAATGAAGACGCGGATGTGGGCATCCTCGGCGAGGCGCCGGATCTGCTCCTGGAACAGGTCGGCGGCGCCAAAATACAGCTCGCCCTCGACGTGGATGATCGAGATCTGCGGATTGGCGCGGGCGGCGGGATCCTGCAGCTCGGCGAGCTGCCCGCTCTCGTTGAAGGCGTATTCGACCAGCGACGGCGTGCTGGTCTTCTGGAGAAAGAGCACCAGCGCCAGGCCGATGCCCACATAAATGGCGGTCTCGAGCTTGAAGAAAAGCGCGGCGGCCAGGGTGACCGCAAACACGACGGCATCCGACCGGGTTGATCGCAGGGCCACCCGGATCTGGGCTTTGTTGATCAGGCGCCACCCCACCCGCATCAGGTGGGCCGCCAGGGCCGCCACGGGGATGTAGTTGAAAACCGGTGTCACCAGAAAAAGGATTAGCAGCACCACCCCGCTGCTGAGCATGGATGACAGCTGGGAGGTCGCACCGCTCTGGTAATTGACGGCCGAGCGCGTGAATGAGGACGAGGCGGGCGTCGCGCCAAAAAGCCCCGCCGCGATGTTGCCCGCGCCCATGCCCAGCAGCTCCTGGTTGGGTTCAAGGGCCTGGCCGCTCCGGGCCGCCAGCGATTTGGTGATCGCGGTGGCCTCCAGCATTCCAATGAGGGCAATGGCGAACACCGTGCTGGCCAGCTGCGGCAGCACCACCCATTGCGTCGCCAGCGACGGCAGCCGCGACAGCTGGGGAATGATCGCGGTGAGGGCCCCTTCGTCCTTCACCATCAGGAACGGAACGTCGGTGAGCCCAAAAATGTGATCCTGGACAACCAGATCCGCGAACAGCCGGGCGGCGACCCCCAGCACCGTCAGTCCGATCAGCGCCTCCGGCCAGGACCTGCGCCACCGGGAGACCGTCTCGAAAATCGCCAGGGTCAGCAATCCGATGCCGACCGCCCAAAGGGAAATGCCATCGCCGCGGACCGACGCGACCACCTTGGTCAGCACCGCCACGAAGCTCTCCCCGGCCGGTACATGGAAGCCCAGCAGATTGGGGCTCTGGCTCGTGATCAGGAGGAGTCCAATCGCCGTGGTGTACCCGATGACGACCGAACGCGAAATGAACTTGGTGACCTCGCCGAAATTGAGCAGCCCGGCGAGAAACTGCACCACGCCGATGAGGAAGGCCAGGTAGGCCGCCAGCGCAAGCGGGTGCATCCCGAGGGCAGCATTGCTCTTGATCGTGGCCGCGGTGATCAGACAGACGGAGGTCGTCGGGCCGAAAACGTGATAGTGCGACGAGAAGAACAAAGCGCTGAAGAAGCCGCCGACCACCACCGACATGATCACCGGCATCGGCGGCAGCCCGAGAATCAGGGCGAAACCGATGGCCTGGGGAACGGATACGAGCGTCAGCGTGGCCCCGGCGATCAGATCGGACCGGAACCGTCGCCAGGAATAGTCCCGAAACTCCCCGACGAAGGGGAAGTGGACCTGAAACATCTTGGCCCGCAGCGCCTGGGCGTCAGACAGCGTTTCCTTGACAGTTTCCGCGACACTCATGCAGGCAACGCCAACCTTATGCCCGCAAGCCGATTTTTTCCAGGATGCGCTGCAGATCGTCGTTGCCGGCGTATTCGATGACGATGCGCCCGCGCTTCGGCGAGTGCTGCAGGGACACCCGTGCACCCAGGTGGGTGGTCAGGCGCTTCTGGATGTCGGTCACCGCGGCGGCCTCGGCCGGCGGCACGGAGCGGCCCTTGCCGTGACCGGCCGGGGAGGCGTTCGGATGGGCCTGTGCGATCCTCTCCAGTACACGCACGCTCAAGCCTTCTTCGATCACCCGCCGGGTCAAAATCGCCCGGCGCGCCCCGTCCTCCACCCCGAGCAACACCTTGGCGTGACCCACGCTCAACAGCCCCTTGCCGAGGTAACCCTGGGCCTCGGCATCAAGCGAGAGCAGGCGGAGGGAGTTGGCAACCGTCGCCCGGCCCTTCCCCACCCGTTCCGCCGTTTGCTCCTGGGTGAGATCGAAATCGCGAATCAGGCTGGCGTAGCCATACGCCTCCTCAATTGGATTCAACCCTTCGCGCTGCAGGTTCTCGATCAACGTCAGGGTGGCCGACGAGGCATTGCTCGCCTCAAGGATGCGCGCAGGAATGGACTTGAGCTTGAGCGTTCTGGAACGCGCGCCAACGGCGTTCGCCCGCGATCAGCTGGAATTTCTCCCCGGCCTTGCGCACAACGATCGGCTGCAACAGGCCCTCGGCCCGGATGCTCTCCGCGAGCTCCTTGAGCAGCTCGGGATTGATCTCCTTGCGCGGCTGATAAGGACTGGGCTCCACCAGGTGGACCGGGATCTCCTGAAAGCCGGGCACGGCCGGCGCGGACACCGCCGTCCGATGCTCCGGAGTCTTCATGTCGATTTTGGGCGCCGCGGTCGTGCCGCTCGCAATCAGCGCCCCGAGTCCGCGTCCGAGTCTGGATTTTGGCAGTGCCATAATGAGTGTTATTTTGCCTGGGGAATGAACAGCGTCTGGCCAACCTGCAGCCGGGTGGGGTCGGCAATCTTGTTGGCGTTGATGATATCCTGCGTCCGCGCGCTCATTTTGTGCGCGATGGTGGAGAGCGTATCGCCGCGCTGCACGGTGTAACTGACGCCCTCCTTCGAATAGTCGTCCGTGAACACCGGCGGAGCCGCCGGCGGCCGGGCAGGCGTCCCCTTGGCCAGCGCATTGATTGCCGCCTGCGTCTCGCCGGTCAGCTTCTCCAGCTGCGCATTGACCTGCTGCAGCGTCTCGCGCCTCTGGTCGCGCAGCGTTGCCTGCAGGGTCTTCTGGAGATCGGCGATGGCCTCGTTCAGCTGCGTGAGCGTGACATAGGCTCCGGCGGACTTCGACCGCAGATCCGCGTTGTCGCGCTCGAGCTGTTCGATGCGCAGGCCAAGATCGTTGACCCGCTGTCCGAGCAGGCGGACGTCCTCCCGGAGGCTGGCCAGCTCGAAACCCGGAGTGTCCGCCTGCGCCGCAAGCCGGATCGACGCCAGCGCCAAGGCGGCCACGAGTCCGGCAACCCAGTGGAAACAGGTGTGACGTGGCATGGGATCCGCATCCTTGGAAAAATCGCCGGCAAAAACAAGCGAAAGCCGGGAAGTGCTGCGCACTTCCCGGCTGACCAATCGCGCCAGCGCGATTGGCGGCAGCCGGCAGAATTCACCGGTCATGGCGTGGGGGCAGAGACGCTCGTTGGAGTAGCGGTGCCTCACTAAACGGCGAGCCGCGTCATCGCCTCCGAGGGCACGATCGTTCCGGGGGCGACGGCGAATCCCCGGAGAAACTCTGACGCCGGCAGCATCGTGCCGCCCGGACGCTGCAGCCGGCGCACGCGCAGGATTCCCGCGCCCGTGGACACCAGCAGACCCACCCCATCCGCGCCGGTGACCAGTCCGGGCACGCCGGCCGCGCCGGGAAGGGCATCCGCCAGGCCGAATCTGACCGCCACGCCGTTCACCTTCGCCACGCAGCCCGGCCAGGGAAAAAGCCCGTTGATCCGGGCCGCCAGGACGGCAGCCGACGCGGCAAAATCGAGGCGCCCGTCCTCCTTGACCAGCCGCCGGCAATGCGTGGCCAACCGGTCGTCCTGGGCGGAGAACTCCAGTGATCCGGCCCCCAGTCGCGGGAGGGTGCGCGCGAGCAGCGGCACGCAGGCCACGGACAGTCGTTTTTCCAGGTCCAAGGCGGTATCGAGCGGGCCGACCGGCACCCGTTCCACATCGGCCACCGGCCCGGCGTCGAGCCTTCGCACGACGCGCATGAGCGTAACCCCGGTTTCAGTGTCGCCGCCGGCGATCGCCGTCTGGATCGGTGACGCTCCCCGGTGCCTGGGCAGAATCGACGCATGCAGATTGAGCGTGCCCATCCGCGGTGCGTCGATGAAGTCGTCCTTGAGAATCTGCCCGTAGGCCATCACCAGGGCGACGTCGGCGTGGTTCTCCGCCAGCCAGCAACAATCGTCCGCCGCCAGTCTTTCGGGCTGACGCACCACAATCTGATGGTCCACAGCCCAACGTTTGACCGGTCCGGCCTCGATCTTCTGGCCCCGGCCTGCCGGCCGGTCGGGCCGGGTGTAGACCGCGATAATCTTCCCCAGCTCCCCGCCTTCGCTTTCGAACCAGTCAAGCAGCGGCAACGCGATTGGGTCCGAGCCCATGAAGACAGCTCTCAGCGGCACAGGCATCGCCTGGAGAACAACAGGCACGAAGGACCCGTGATCAATTAAAATCGTGAGCCTCCCCGTTCACGCAAAAAACCTCAAAGCTTCCGGAGATCTACTTTTGGGTCAGTTGGTTCCGTCCTCGCGAGGTCCGCGGACGCGGGCCGCGGCGATCCAGCTGGATTGCCTCGTTGCCCCGTCACGACGGGTCTCCTCGCAATGACAAACCGACCTATTCCCGGGGGCTTTCCCTTCGGTTTGGTAAAAAATCATCAAAAAAACGCTCCTACTTCGTTCTTTCGTGAATTTTTGGTCAACCTCGCAGAGCATGGGGGCTCCTCACCACCGTCTCATGGGCACTCAACCTAAACCGATTCGTGTTGGCCGCAGCTCCCCTGCTGCCTCCGCGCCCGCGACGTTTGCCAGAGCTTCAGCCGGGAGGTGACCTATGGCTTTAGAGACACCAACGCCGTTGGAGAGCCTTCTGGAATACCATCACATCTCAATGCGGATTGAGTTTGATGGCGCCAACAAGCGGGAGCGCGTCTTTTCCGCCTGCCTGCTCGGCATGAAGGTGGCGGGTTCCGAACCCGGAAGATCCCCGTTTCTTTTTGCCCATAGTGTCACGCCCGCCGCCGCCGTCTCAGCCCTGGCCAGGGCCTTGGAAGGCAAGGTGCTGCAATCCGACGATCGGGCTAAGCGGGCTGAATTTCCCGTGGATCTCGACGCGGAGTCCCTGACGAGGAAGTTGCGGCCCGGCACCGAGGTTGAAAACCTGGCGCTCAGCTACGTGACGGACATCGCGATCCGAATGCTGGTCCCGTTCAGCCTGACGCGGCAGGCCTACGACAATCTGTGGCTGGCCACGATGGGCGCCAGCATGCTGCAGAAGGAATCGGGGGGACAACTCCTGGTTCCGATCAGCGCAGAGAATGAACAGCCGCTCCTGGCCATCAAGGACATCGCCTGGCAACTGGGCGGAAAAATGCTGAGCCGGAGAGAAATGGAGTTCCACGCCCCGGTCCTGCCAACCGTCCGCCATACGCTACAGGAGGAACTTCGCGCCGAGGAAAAGAAGCAGCCGGGAGTCGGCCCCTGACGGGAACGC
Organism: uncultured Verrucomicrobiae bacterium; assembly: GCA_963804395.1. GTDB lineage: Bacteria > Verrucomicrobiota > Verrucomicrobiia > Opitutales > Opitutaceae > Fen-1467. The sequence goes on from CAWDQK010000018.1 coordinate 57,254, forward strand.
CGGCCTCCCGCGGGCCTCGCAATGACAGATTAGGGTGCTATCGGTTTTCAGAACTGACTAATTGCTTGCTTATTCGGAGAAACGGGCCTAAGCGCGACGTAGAATAATCACCTGGCAACAGGCGCCTGACCGAAATGTGCCGGAAATGATCTGAACCCGGAGAGAAACTGGTCTCCGACCGGCCGGAAGGAGTCATACCCCATGAAAAGCAACCGGTTCGCAGCCGTGTCGTTGTTTGTCCTCTTCTTGTGCGCCTCCGCCTTGCGCGCGCCGGCCCAGCTCACCGCCGTGGTCGATTTCCAGCAGGCGGTGTCGGAATACCAGCAATCCCCGTCCGTCGCGGCGGCCGAGCATGTCATCGCGCTGGCGGGGCTGATGGATCCCCGTCCCGCCATTCCGGCCGAGGCACGGAAACACATCGCGCGCGGTGAGGCCGCCGCGGAAGACGCCAGGACGGAGGATGATTTCAAGGATGCAATCGGGGAATTCCAGGCGGCGCTGAACATCGCTCCGTGGATGGCCGACGGGTATCGCAACCTCGCCGTCGTTCAGGAAAAGGCCCGGCAATATGAGTCGGCCCTGGTCAGCCTCCGGCTTTACCTGCTCACCAAGCCGTCGGCCAGCGATGTCGAATGGGCCTGGGATCAGCAGACCAAGATCGAGTATCGCCAGGAAAAGGCGGCGAAGGAAACCCGGACCAAAGAACCCGCTGCCGGGGCGTCAGCCGCCGCGGAGAAGCCCCGCATCGCGATGGAGGGGCAGGCGCGGATGGTGCCGGACCTGTATCTGGAACTGGAGTACATCCGGCCGGGAACCTTTACCATGGGAAGTCCGGCGGATGAACCGGGGCGTTCCTCGAACGAGGGGCCGCAAACCAATGTCACCATCACCCGCCCGTTCTGGCTTGGGAAGACCGAAGTCACCCTCCGTCAGTGGAAGGCGGTGATGGGAACCGACATCAAGGAGCAGTTGCGCCGGGCGCTGACCGACGACACCGTGTACAACATCAATGGCCGGCTGAACACGCTGCGGGATTTCTTGGGAGTGGATCGAGACGATGATCCGGCCAGGCTGCTCGGGCGCATCGAGGAGAACCTGCCGATGCACTATGTAAGCTGGAACGACGCGGTGGAGTTCTGCCACAGATTGACGGAGCGCGAGCGGGCGGCCGGCCGCCTGCCGGAGGGTTACGAGTACACGCTGCCAACGGAGGCGCAGTGGGAATATGCATGCCGCGCTGGGACCAGCGAAGCGACGTACGCGGGGCCGATCCAGATCCTCGGGGAGAGAAACGCTCCGGTGCTCGATGGGATCGCCTGGTACGGGGGCAACAGCAGCGTCAGGTACAAGGGCACGGGTTGGCCGACGAGCGATTGGAAGGAGAAACAATATCCGGGCGGAAACGCGGGACCGAGGGAGGTTGCGACCAAGCAGGCGAATCCCTGGGGACTGAACGACATGCTCGGCAATGTCTGGGAGTGGTGCCGCGACTGGTATGGCACCTATCCAGGGGGCAGCGTCACGGATCCGACGGGTCCGGCATCGGGCTTGTTCCGCGTCGACCGCGGCGGCGGCTGGGGCGACCGCGCACGGGGGTGCCGCGCCGCCGTCCGCTACTCCCTCGATCCGGGCCTCCGCAGCAACTTCCTCGGATTCCGCGTGGCCCTCGCGCTCCAAGCCAGCCAGTAGCCGGCACGTAGCCTCGCGCAGGCCTATTTGGCACCCGCGTCGCGCAGCAACTGGACAATCGCCTGCTGTCCGTTCTTTTCGGCGCACCGGATTGGGCTCATGCCCTGCGAGACGCCGTTGGGGTTCGCGCCATCGGCCAGCAGCCGCTTCACCATCTCCAGTTTTCCTCCCTGCACGGCGATCGAGAGGGCCGTGGCACCGTTATTGGCCCTGGCGTCAACCGCCGCGCCTTTCGCCAGCAGGAGTTCTGCCATTTCAATCGGCGCTTCCTGGGCCGCCAGCAACGGCGTGCAACCGTCGCTCGTCCGGGCGTCGATGGCCGCTCCTTCTCGAGCAGCAACCCGGCCACCTCCAGGTGTCCGTTTTGCGCGGCCAGAAAAAGCGGCGTGGCGCCAATGTTGTCCCGGGCGTCGACCGCCGCGCCCTTGTCGAGCAACCGTTTCGCCACATCCAGATGCCCGTTCTGGGCGGCAATCATGAGCGGCGTGAAACCGTCGGCGGTCTGGCTGTCAACCGCCGCGCCTCTCGCGAGCAACAGCGTGGCCACGTCGAGAAACCCGTCATGTGCGGCCCGGAAAAGGGGCGTGACACCAGTGTTGTCCCTGGCGTCGGCCGCCGCACCCTTGTCGAGCAGCAGCTTCGCAATCTCCAGGTATCCGCCTTGGGAGGCGGTAATGAGCGGCGTGGAACCATCGGTCGTCCTCGCATTGACATCGGCGTTCCCGTCCAGCAGCGCCTGGACCGCCTCCAGGTATCCCGATTGCGCGGAGAGAACGAGCGGCGTGGCTCCACGGCTGTCCTTGGCATCCACCGCCGCCCTCTTCGCCAGCAACAATCTTACAACTTCCGGCTGCCCGTTCTCGGCGGCCACGACGAGCGGAGTGGCGGTCGAATTGTGCCTGGCTTCGAGCAGCGACGGATCGGCCAACAACAAGGCGCGGACTCCCGCCGCATCCCCCATCTTCGCCGCGTCATGAATCGACACTGCCGGCCGGTGGCAGCCGCCTGCGACAAGAAAGGAACAAAGGAGCCATCTTCGGAAGTGGGACCGGCATTTCATGGGCGTAACATCTCTCGGTGAGCGAACCGACGTGCACTCAACCGATAAAATCGCATGCCCGTCCGCAGATCCAGGAAGATCCTCCGGACTTCCGTCCATGCGGTTCATTAACGGTTCCAATGTCCTTCAACGAACACCCAGCCGCCATCGCGGGCCTCCCATCGCGGAACAACCCAGACGAAGCCTTCGCGCGGCGGCTTCTCCCGGCGGCCCGCTTCCCAGACATAGGCATGACCGTCATGCTTCCTGTAACCAGGAATCCAGACATGGTGGGGCGAAGGAGGTGGACCTGAGTTTATCTCATGGCGCAACGGTGGCGGCGGCTCGGCCTGCACCACCACCTCATGAGCCGGGGCTCCGTGCTCAACCACCACAGTTTCAGTTGGCGGAGGAGGCGCCACCTCAAAGTTGAGATTGATTTCCAACCCACCAGCCATGGCCCGGTCTGGCGACAGCGCCACCGCAGGCAGGAACAATGCGACAATGCCGGCAGGGAAGAAAGCGCTCAGCGCAGGACGAGATTTCATGGTTTTGAGGAACCAGGATGATGCGCGATATAGGATATGTCTAGGCAACCATCCGGTCGGGATTTGCAGGAAACCCGTGACGGCCGTTGAGGCCGGCCGGCCGCCACGGATTGCGCGCCCAACGTCTCAGCCGTCCCGGCCACTTTGTAACATGATGCGTTACATCGACCGAGAATCCGAGAGCCCTCGCGACTTGTGGCCGGAATCCATTTTGTCACGGATTACGTTACATGGGTGGGTCGGCTTTGCGGCACCGGGATGCGGCGGCGCGTGACTACGCGTCCTGACCTCCGCGTCCCAGGCCCTTTGCCACACCGCGCAGGAACCACGGTGAAAACCGATGATTCCGCAGGAGAGTCGCGGACCTTTCCGCTGCCAGCGGCCGAAGCGCGTTGTCAGCGATCCATTGACAACGCTCGCGGGCGCCGCGCGACCGGACCCCGCGCCGCCGCGTGGGATCACCCGAAGGCACCCCGCTGAACGCCGACGTCCAAGGCCCACTCGTGACCCGATCTCTTTCCGGCGTGAATCTCCTCCTGTAACGTGTACCGGGCGTTTGGCAGGGCCGGCGCATGATACTCCATCCCACGTCGGTAGAGCAATCTTCCACCCAACTGCCATGCTATATCCTTTATGGCCAGAAACGGATGTTCATTTACAACACTGATTGGAACCAGGAGTTGGCGCCTCAGATCCGTTTGCAGCATGCTGGCACCCATAGTGGCCCGCCAAAGGTTGTCATAAGCCTCCCGTGTCAGGCTGAAAGGCACTACCATCCGGATCGCCACATCCGTCACGTAGTCCAGCGCCAGCCGCTCCACTTCGGTGTCCGGCTCCAGTCTAACCACCAGCGACTCCACATCAAGGTTGTGGGGAAAACTCACCCGTTTTGTCCCATCGGCCGACTGCAGCGTCTTGCCTTCCAAAGCCTTGGCCAGCGCCGCAATGGCGGTCCCAAGGGTTCCAAAGCGAGCAAGAATGAGCGGCGACCTTCCGGGTTCGGCGCCAATCAGTTTCATGCCCGGCAAACAAGCCGAGAAGACCCGTTCCTTCCGGTTGGATCCGTCGAATTCGATCCGCATCGCCAAATGGTGGATCTCAAGGACTGTTGCCAGCGCCATCGATGCCTTGTCTGCTGCAACCCGGAGGTCGGTTTCAAGTTGTTGGAGTAGTTCGTTGGTCATATCCGAAGAGCAAGTTGGTTGCAGTATCAGTGCATTCGCCGTGCCACAATCGGCATGATCTCATAGCTCGTTAACCATTAATGCCATGTGGAACGATTCAGGTCCAAGCCAGCAGAGCCAAATAACTGCGTCCGGCTAGCATCAGCTGCTTCGGCATTTTCTGCCGCAACCGCTCCATAGCTCTGTCATTCTGATGTTTAGATCGATGGCCATTCCCGTGATACGATCGTGACATTTTTTTGGACAACTGAGCGTCGAGGCGGGATGTAAGGCCTGCGGGAGCGCTGCCATGAGCCGTGCGCAGGCTTGCACTGCAGTCTTGCCATCACCGGTCTGGGCTGTTCTAGAAACCGCCCTCGACTCTCCATCTACCATGAACGAAAATGAATTGAAGGAACTGCATGAGTGTGTCGCCGCCCTGAGGTCGGACCGCGAAGCAACCAAAGCAAAAGAGCAACGCGAGTCGTGGACCAAATACACGTCACTTTCGATCGTCTGCATCGCGGTGCTGGCGGCCGTGGCAACCCAATGGGGCGGCAAATACTCGTCGCGCGTGCTGGTCAACCTCAACGACGCCACGTTCAACCAGGCGCTGGCCTCGGATGAATGGAGTTACTATCAGGCAAAATCGATCAAGCAGAGCCTGGCCGAAATGGCGCTTGACGAACTCAAGCGCGCCGCCGGCGCCGTCACAGATCCCGCGGGCGCCAAGGCCATCGAAAAATGCACGGCCCTGATTGATCGCTACGGCAAAGAAAAGGCCGACATCACGTCGCAGGCCCGCGTGCTGGAGCAGAAACGCGACGCGGCCCGCGATGCGGCCCGGCTGGCCAGCCGCCAGGGCGGCGAGATGGGCCTGGCCGTGTCGATGTTCCAAATCTCCATCGCGATCGCTTCGATCTGCCTCGTCATGAAGCGCCGCCCGCTTTGGTATCTTGCACTGGTGCTGGCCGCGATCGCCACCGCGCAGATGATCTATGCGATGACGATCTGAAGGCCGGCTGCCGGGCTCAACGCCCCCGGCTTCAAGGGCAGGCCAGCCACGGCGGACTGCTTGCTGGCGCTCGCGGCCACAGGGAGAATTGCAGCCGAGGGCGTTGACCCCGGCCGTGTTTCCGCCGGCCTCAACGCGGCCAGCTACGGATTCCGCCGCAGCCCGCATGTAACCACGCCAGATTCCGGACGTCTGTATCTGAGTGAAGATTGAACATAATGTTCAGTGTTCAGACGGCAGCGACGTCGGGGCGTCGATCGCCGCCGTCGCACGATTCCACTTCCGGCGGTTCGGCTATGCCCGGACGTCGTTGAAGGAAATCGCGGAAGACTGCCACATGTCCGTCGCAAACCTGTATCGATACCACGATGGCAAGCTGGCGATCGGCGTCGCCGTGGCCGCAGCGGAGCAGGCGGCCCTGTTCGCAGACTGCGATCGCGCCGTCGCGTCAGCGCACGGAGACGTGACCGCGAAGCTGGTCGCCTTGTTTCACACCCTGATCGACGGCACGCACCGGCAGATCAAGTCAATGCCGCTCCTGTTCGAGCTGGGAATGGTGGTGGCACGCGAACAACCGGAACACCGGCAACGAATTCTGCTGGAAACCGAAGTCCGGATTGAGGCAATTCTCGCCGCCGGCGATGGTGGCGGAGCGGTGACCGACCCGCGGACCGCGAGCCGGCTGGTGCTGCTGGCGTGTGCTCCTTTCGTCCTCCCGTGGATGCTTCGGACCCAGCCCTTCGGCAATCCCCTTCCCCAGGTGGAACCGCTGATCCGGTGCCTCGTGGCCGGCCTGCCGACGTCGCATTCACTTCACGCCCCGTGCTGACATTCATTCTCCAATCTGGTGCGAAATCTCGACCTCGACTATCTTCAGTCCATGATCGGCCATCCGGACGTCGGCCCCGCCGCCATCAGTTTGAATCCGACCGAATCGCCGGGAGCATTTTCAACCATCGCAACTCCGCCCTCGTATGACCAAAATTGAGAATCCGCATCCCGCGAAACCCGCGGTCGCACCGCAAACTCCCGCCCGGGGACACTGGGTGGGATGGGTCGTGCTGGCACTGATTACGGTGCTCGGAACGGCAGTCGTCTGGCGCCTTACCGGGCGCTCTGCGGGCTACCGGCGGCAGATGCCTCCGGTCTCGGTGGCCACCGTTGCGGCCACCAAGGGTGACCTGCACGTCTTTCTCAGCGGGCTCGGCTCTGTGACGCCGCTCAACACCGTCACCGTCCGCAGCCGGGCAGTCGGCGAGCTGCTCAAGATCCATTTCACCGAGGGCCAGCTGGTGCAAGCCGGGGACCTGCTCGCCGAGATCGATCCGCGCGCCTACCAGGCGGCCCTGGACCAGGCGGAAGGCCAGCTCGCCCGCGACCAGGCCCAGCTCGATGAAGCCCGCATCGATCTGGCGCGCTACCAGAACGCCGAGGCCGCGGTCACCCAGCAGCAGGTTGACACCGCCAAGGCGTCCGTGGCGGAGTTGACCGGGGCGGTCCGCGCCGACCAGGGCGCCGTCGACAACGACCGTCTGCAGCTTGGCTACTGCCAGATCACCGCACCGATCTCCGGCCGCGCCGGGCTCAAGCTGGTCGACCAGGGCAACCTGATCCAGGCCTCGGATACGACCGGCATCGTGGTGCTGACGCAGGAGCAGCCCATCTCGGTCGTGTTCAGCCTGCCCGAGGACAACCTGCCGCAGCTGCGCGCCGCGCTCGCGGCCGGCCGGACCCTTCCGGTCCAGGTCTACGACCGCGCGCAACGATCCGTGCTCGCCTCCGGCACGCTGGCCGCCATCGACAACCAGATCGACCTCGCCACCGGCACGGTGCGGCTCCGCGCCCTTTTCCCCAACGATGATCACGCGCTGTATCCCAACCAGTTTGTCAACGCGCGCCTGCTGATCGACCTCCAGCAGGGCGCCACCCTCGTGCCCAACACGGCCATCCAGCCCGGCGCCCAGACCAATTCAGTCTTTGTCGTGAAATCGGACGACAAGGGCAATGCCACCGTCGAGCGCCGCTCCGTGAAGCTCGGTCTCTCGGAGGGCGAACGGACCGCGATCGTCGACGGCGTCGCCCCCGGCGAAATCGTCGCCGCCGACGGCCTGGACAAACTGCAGGACGGATCGAAGGTCATTCCCCACGCCGCCGGGGCGGACGGCACCCCCGCCGCGGCCGCAGCCGCCGGCAGTGCGGCCAAGGACAAGGCGTGGAAGGATCGCGCCTCCAAGGACGGCGGAACCGGCTGGCCGCGTCGTGACCAGGGGACGAAGTCGAATCCATGAACGTCTCACGGATCTTCATCGAGCGGCCGATCGCCACGTCCCTCCTGATGGCGGCGCTGCTGCTGGCCGGCATCGTGGGCTACCGCGTGCTCTCCATCTCGGCCCTGCCCGAGGTCGACTACCCGACGATCCAGGTAACCACGCTTTATCCCGGCGCGAGTCCGGAGGTGATGACGTCCGCGATCACCGCGCCGCTGGAGCGCCAGTTCGGCCAGATGTCCGGGCTCTCGCAAATGACGTCGACGAGTTCGGGCGGCGCGTCGGTGATCACCCTCCAGTTCAGCCTGGACCTCTCGCTCGACATCGCGGAGCAGGAGGTGCAGGCGGCGATCAACGCGGCCAACAACTACCTGCCAACCGACATCCCGAACCCGCCGACCTATAGCAAGGTCAACCCCGCCGACACGCCCATCCTCACGCTGGCCGTCACTTCGACAACGCTGGCGCTCCCGAAGGTCGAGGACCTCGTTGACACGCGGCTCGCGCAAAAGATTTCGCAGGTGTCCGGGGTTGGCCTGGTGAGCATCAGCGGCGGACAGCGTCCGGCCGTGCGCATCCAGGTCAACCCCAGCGCCCTCGCCGCCTACGGCCTCGACCTCGAGTCGATCCGCACCGCCATCGCCGCTGCCAACACCAACACGGCCAAGGGCAGCTTCGACGGTCCGACCCAGGCTTCGACGATTGACGCGAACGACCAGCTCAAGAGCTCAGCCGACTACCGCCAGATCATTCTCGCCTACAAGAACGGCGCGCCGGTCCGCCTCTCCGATATCGCCCAGTCGGTGGACGGCGCCGAGAATCTCTATCTCGCAGCCTGGGCCAACCGCGAGCCCGGCGTCATTGTCAACATCCAGCGCCAGCCCGGTGCCAACGTCATCCAGGTGGTCGACCGCATCAAGGCCCTGCTGCCCCAGCTGCAGGCCGCGCTGCCCGGCGCCGTCAAGGTTTCCGTGCTCACCGACCGGACCGTCACGATCCGCGCCTCCGTCGAGGACGTCGAGTTCGAGCTGTTTCTGGCGATCGCGCTGGTGGTGATGGTGATCTTCGTATTCCTGCGGAACCTGGCCGCAACGGTCATCCCGGGCATCGCCGTCCCGCTGTCGCTGGTCGGCACGTTTGGCGTCATGTATCTCGCCGGGTTCTCGATCAACAACCTCACGCTGATGGCGCTGACCATCGCCACCGGCTTCGTCGTGGACGACGCGATTGTGATGATCGAGAACATCGCCCGGTACATCGAGGAGGGCGAGGCGCCGCTCGCAGCCGCGCTCAAGGGCTCGGCGCAGATCGGGTTCACCATCATCTCGCTGACCTTTTCGCTGATCGCAGTCCTGATCCCGCTGCTGTTCATGGCCGATGTCGTCGGCCGCCTGTTCCGCGAGTTCGCCATCACGCTGGCGGTCTCGATTCTCCTCTCGGCCGTGATCTCGCTGACCCTGACGCCGATGATGTGCGCGAAGCTGCTGCGCCACACGCCCCCGGAGCGCCAGGGCCGGTTCTACCGCGTGAGCGGCGAATACTTCGACCGCATCATCGCGTTCTACGGCCGGTGCCTCACCTGGGTGCTCGACCGGCAGCCGCTCACGCTGGCGGTGGCGGTGGGCACGCTGGTGCTGACCGTCGTGCTCTACGTGTTCGTGCCCAAGGGCTTCTTCCCGACCCAGGACACCGGCGTGATCCAGGGCATCACCGAGGCCGCCCAGGACGTCTCCTTCGCCGCGATGGCCGCGCGCCAGCAGGCGCTGGCGGACGTGATCCTGCAGGACCCCGACGTCGAGAGCCTGTCCTCGTTCATCGGTATCGACGGCACGAATACAACGCTCAACAGCGGCCGCATCCTGATCAACCTCAAGCCGCTGTCCGAGCGCAGCGGGCGCGCCCCCGCCATCCTCCGGCGCCTGCAGCAGAACGTGGCCGCGGTGTCGGGCATCACGCTCTACCTCCAGCCGGTGCAGGACATCACGATCGACACCACGGTGAGCCGCACCCAGTACCAGTTCGTCCTGCAGAGCCCCTCAATGGAGGACATGACCACCTGGGCGCCCCGCCTGCTCGAGCGCCTCCGCACCCTGCCCGACCTGGCCGACCTGGCCACCGACCTGCAAACCGGGGGCCGGCAGGTCTACATCGAGATCGACCGCACCGCCGCCAGCCGCTTCGGCGTCACCACTGCGCAGATCAGCAACATTCTCTACAACGCCTTCGGGCAGCGGCTCATCTCGACCATCTTCACGCAGAACAACCAGTATCGCGTCGTGCTTGAGGTGAAGCCGGAGTTTCGCGACGGCCCGGTGGCCCTCGACCAGCTCTACCTCACGTCGGCCAACGGCTCCCAGATCCGGCTCTCCATGCTCGCGCATGTGACCGAGCGGCCCGCGCAGCTGGCGATTTCGCGGCTCGGCCAGTTCCCGTCGGTCCGGATTTCGTTCAACCTCGCCAACGGCGCCTCCCTGGGCTCCGCGGTGGCGGCAATCAAGGCCGTCGAGAAGGACATCGGCCTGCCGCTCTCCATCGAGACCACCTTCCAGGGCGCGGCCAAGGCGTTTGAGTCCGCCCTGAGCAACGAGCTCTGGCTGATCGTCGCGGCCGTCGTCACCATGTACATCGTGCTGGGCGTGCTCTATGAGAGCTACATCCACCCGGTTACGATTCTCTCCACTCTCCCGTCCGCCGGGGTCGGCGCGCTGCTGGCGCTGATGGTCGCCGGCCAGGACCTGAGCGTGATCGCGATCATCGGCATCATCCTGCTGATCGGCATCGTGAAGAAGAACGCGATCATGATGATCGACTTTGCCCTCGATGCGGAGCGCAAGGAGGGCCTCCCGCCGCGGGAGGCGATCTACCAGGCGTGCCTGCTGCGCTTCCGGCCGATCATGATGACCACGGCGGCCGCCCTGCTTTCCGCGCTGCCGTTGATGCTCGGCCACGGCATGGGCGCCGAGCTCCGCCAGCCGCTCGGCATCACGATGGTCGGCGGCCTGCTGGTCAGCCAGGTGCTGACGCTCTTTACCACGCCCGTGATCTATCTGGCGTTTGACCGGCTCGCGCGTCGCGTGCGCGGCCACCCGGCCGCCGTGCCCGCCGCCCTCGCCATCGGCGAACTGCAGAAGCCGTGAATCTCATCGAACTCTTCATCCGCCGGCCGGTGGCCACGACGTTGCTGACGGTCGGCGTGGCCCTCACGGGCGCCGTCGCGTTTCGGTTTCTGCCGGTCTCGCCGCTGCCGCAGGTGGACTTTCCGACGATCGCCGTCTCGGCCAGCCTGCCCGGCGCCAGTCCCGAGACCATGGCCGCGACCGTCGCGACGCCGCTGGAGCGCGCGCTGGGCCGCATCGCCGGCATCTCGGAGATGACATCGTCGAGTTCGCTGGGTTCGACCCGCGTCATCCTGCAGTTCGACCTTTCGCGCGACATCAACGGCGCGGCGCGCGACGTGCAGGCGGCCATCAACGCCGCGCGCAGTCTCCTGCCGACCACCCTCGTCAGCAACCCGACCTATCGGAAGGTCAATCCGGCCGATTCCCCGATCATCCTCCTCGGGCTCACCTCGGACACGCTCTCCCGCGCCGAGGTCTACGACGCCGCCTCGACGATTCTCGCGCAAAAGATCTCCCAAATCGAGGGCGTGGGCGACGTGACCGTCGGAGGCGGCGCGCTGCCCGCGGTGCGGGTTGAGCTCAATCCCACCCAGTTGAGCGCCTACGGCATCCCGCTTTCGACCGTCCGCACGGCCATCGCCGCGTCGAACGCGAACCAGGCCAAGGGCTTTGTCGAACAGGGAAACACCCGCTGGCAGATCGGCGCCAACGACCAGGCCCTCAGTGCGCACGAGTACCTGCCGCTGATCATCAGCTACGCCAAAGGCGCACCCGTCCGGCTGGGCGATGTCGCCAGCGTCGTCGACTCGACCGAAAACGTCCGCAACGCCGCCGTCTTCAATGGCAAGCCGGGCGTCATCATCCAGGTCACGCGCCAGCCGGGGGCGAACATCATCGAGACCGTCGACCGGATCAAGGCGGAGCTGCCCGTCCTGCGCGCCTCGATCCCGAACACCATCAAGCTGGAGGTGTCCGCCGACCGCTCCGTGACGATCCGCACCTCCCTGCACGAGGTCGAGTTCACCCTCCTGCTCTCGATCATGCTGGTGACCCTCGTGGTGTTCCTGTTCCTGCGCAGCGCCCGCGCGACGCTGATCCCCGCGGTGGCCGTGCCGGTCTCGTTGATCGGCACCTTTGCCATCATGTACGTGGCCGGATTCAGTCTCAACAATCTCTCCCTGATGGCGCTGACGATCGCGACCGGCTTCGTCGTGGACGACGCCATCGTCGTGCTCGAGAACGTCACGCGTCATCTCGAAGGCGGCATGCCCCGCTTCCAGGCGGCGATCCTCGGCGCGCGCGAGGTGGGCTTCACCGTCATGTCGATGAGCCTGTCGCTGATCGCAGTCTTCATCCCGATCCTGCTGATGGGCGGTATCCTCGGCCGGTTGTTCCGCGAATTCGCCATCACGCTTTCGGTCGCGATCCTGGTGTCGCTCGTCGTCTCGCTGACCACGACGCCGATGATGTGCGCACGCGTCCTGCGGCAGCCATCGGCGGAGAAGAAGACGCAGCCCGACCTTCTCGGGCGCTTCCTGGAGCATCTGATTTCCGGCTACGGCCGGTCGCTCCGCTGGGCGCTGAAGCACAGTTTTATCATGCTGCTGCTGCTTCTCGCGACCGTGGCCTGCAACGTCTACCTCTTCAGCAAGATTCCGAAGGGATTCTTCCCGCAACAGGACGTCGGATTGATCGTCGGCGGCGTGCAGGCCGACCAGAGCATCTCCTTTACCGCGCTTAAGGCCAAGTTGGAGACCATCGCCGCCATCGTCCAGAGGGACAAGGCGGTCGACACGGTCAGCGCCTTCACCGGCGGTGGCGCCAGCGCTTTTGTATTCGTTGCGCTCAAGCCCCTGGCGAAGCGCGATGCCACGGCCGACCAGATCATCAACCGGCTTCGCCCCCAGACCGCAAAGATCACCGGCGCCCAGCTCTTCCTGAACGCGGCGCAGGATATTCGCGTCGGCGGCCGCGGATCCAATGCGCAGTTCCAGTACACCATTCAGGCGGACAGCCTCGAGGAACTGCGGGCGTGGACCCCGCAGATCACCCGGGCGCTGATGAACGTGCCCGAGATCACGGACGTCAACCTCGACACGCAGGACAAGGGTCTGCAGACATCTCTGGTCTACGACCGGGATACGCTTTCCCGCCTCGGGCTGAATGTGGCCAGGGTCGATTCGGCGCTCTACGACGCCTTCGGCCAGCGGCAGGTGTCCACCCTGTTCAAATCTCTCAACCAGTATCACGTCGTGATGGAGGTCGCTCCAGACTACTGGCAAAGCCCGGCCACGCTGAACGGAGTCTACGTCACCGGCAGCAATGGCGCGCAAGTGCCGCTGTCCGCATTCTCGAATTACGGGCCCGCCAATACGGCGCTGTCGGTCAACCATCAGGGGCAGTTCGTCGCCACCACGCTGTCATTCAACCTCGCGGTGGGCGTCTCACTCTCGCAGGCCAGCGCCGCGATCGAGGCCGCGATGAGCAAACTGGCGCTGCCAAGCACCGTGATCGGCAGTTTTCAGGGCACAGCGCGCGTGTTCCAGGAGTCGTTGAACAACGAGCTGATCCTGATCCTGGCCGCGTTCGTCGCCGTCTACATCGTCCTCGGCATCCTGTACGAAAGTTACATCCATCCCATCACGATCCTGTCAACCCTGCCGTCGGCCGGCGTCGGCGCCTTTCTGGCGCTGATCCTCTTCAACACCGACTTCACCATCATCGCGCTGATCGGCATGCTCCTGCTCATCGGCATCGTGAAGAAAAACGCGATCATGATGATCGACTTCGCGATCGCCGCCGAGCGCACGGAACACCTCAGCACCCGCGACGCGATCTTCAAGGCCTGCCTGCTGCGATTCCGCCCGATCATGATGACGACCATGGCGGCGCTCCTCGGAGCGCTGCCGCTGGCCATCGGCCTCGGCGAGGGATCCGAGCTGCGCAAGCCGCTCGGCATCGCCATCGTGGGCGGCCTGATCTTCAGCCAGGTGCTGACGCTTTACACCACGCCGGTTGTCTACCTCTATTTCGACCGGTTCCGCGTGTGGATCGAAGAACGCCGGCGGGCGCGCCGGCAGCAACGCCTGCTCAATGCCGCCGGGGCCGGCCCGATCGCGAGCCTCCGGCGCCCGGATTTTCCAACATGACCAAGCCTCATTTCATCGGGTCGTTTACAGGCCGGATTCTTCCTGGCGCGGCAGAGATGCAATCGACGTTCGAGGACAGGGCAGGCCCTTCCGTAGCGGAACTCCGTGCGACTCCGCCGGCGCGGGACGCCGCGCCGCCACAGGAATCAGCTGGGGACGCGACGCCCTCGTCGCGCTATCCGGCGGACGCAGCCATCCCGGCCGGAACTTCACCGAAGACGGGCACGCTCGAATTCATGGGTGGCGCGGGTCTCCCGATCCGATTGCAACTGAGCAAAACTCCAGGTACGGGTCTCCCGACCCGCGCTCTGCGAAACACGGGTCGGGAGACCCGTGCCACGTTGGCCGCGACGCTGGTCGCGGCTGCCGGCCTGCTGGCATCGTGCACCGTCGGGCCCAACTACCACCGGCCCGACCTCAAAGTTCCTGCCGCCTTCGCGAGCGCGGCCGAGGCCGACCGCGCGCAACCCGTGCTGGCCGCCGACTGGTGGACGCTTTTCCGGGACGCCGATCTCAACCGGATCGAGTTGGCCGCGCTCGGCGCCAATCAGGATATCCAGGCCGCCATCGCCCGCGTTGACGGCGCCCGCGCGGCGGTCCGCGGCGCGCGCAGCAGCTTCTTCCCCTCGCTCAACCTGGAGCCGTCCGCCAGCCGAGCCCGCGCCCCTTTGCGAGGGGCCGGCGGCAGTGCGACCAGCGTCACGGGCGACTCAATTTCGCTGCCGCTGGACCTTGGCTATGAATTGGACCTGTGGGGCAGCCTGCGGCGGCAGTACGAGTATTTCAGCCACACCGCGGAGGCCTCGGCAGCTGATCTCGCGTTTGTCCGGCAGACCGTGGCTGCCGACGTGGCACAGGACTATTTCACGCTTCGGTTCTATGACAGCCAGGTGGAGATTCTGGAGAAGAACCTCCGCCTCTTCCACGAACAGCTCGACCTCACGACCACCAAGTTCAAGGCCGGCCTGGCGTTGCAGACCGACGTGTTGCAGGCCGAGACCCAGGCCAATACGGCGACCAACCAGCTGATCGAGGTCCGGCGTTTTCGGGCCAAGGAGGAACACGCCATCGCAATCCTGCTCGGCCTTCCGCCGTCGGAGTTCGCCCTCGAAGCCCGCCCGCTTCCGACCACGATCCCGGTGGTGCCCGCCGGGCTGCCGTCGAACCTGCTCAGCCGCCGGCCCGATGTCGCCAATGCGGAGCACACGCTCGCCGCCGCCAATGCCGAGATCGGAATGGCCGTGGCCAACTTCTTTCCCAGCATCAACCTGACTGGCTCGGCCGGGTTCGAAAGCACAAGCTTCCAGCACCTGACCGACTGGAAAAACCGCGTGTGGTCCGTTGGCGCCGGGTTGAACCTGCCCATCTTTGAAGGCGGCAAGCTCACCGCGGCGCTGGCCGGAGCCCGGGCCAACTACGCGGCGCTCCTGGCGGCCTATCAAACCGCAGTGCTGACGGCGTTCCAGGACGTCGAGGACCAGCTTTCGGACCTGCATTTTCTCGCCGACGAAGCCCAGTCGCTCGACACCACGCTCGTTTCCGCCCGCGAGTATCTGCGGCTTACCCAGCTGCAGTACAAACAGGGTCTGGCAACGTATCTCCAGGTGATCAATGCGGACCAGACGCTGTTGGCCAACGAGATTGCCGCCGCGCAGACCCAGAACCAGCGCCTCGCCGCCACCGTGCTGCTCATCAAGGCTCTTGGCGGCGGCTGGAGCCCAGTGTCCAACGCCGCTGGAAAGTTGTAGCCGGCCGCGCTGAGGCCGGCCTTCGCCAGGTCTTCAGCCCGGACTAAGTGTCACCGATCGTCCCGGATTGAACCGTCCCTCCCGGCACCGTCGCGCGATCGCTTGCGAGCCAGCGGCGCACGTCGGCCAAGCCTGCCCGACAGTCCTCCCGGGGATCAAAGTCCTCCGGTTCGTGTTCGATGGAAATTGGACCGCGATACCCAACCGCCGGAAACAACTTCACGATCGCCTCGACCGGCACGACGCCAGTTCCCAGGCGGCAGGTTTCGTGGCCCGCATCGATGAGCGGGAAACCCGTCTTCGCCGGCCGGGGTGGCTTGACGTCCTTCAAGTGCACGATCTTCAGACGGCCCGCGAGTTTCTCGACCGCCCGCACGGCATCCATGCCATTGCTGCCGCACCAGCCGGTGTCGAGCGCCACCCCGATCACATCCCCGTCTCCGTCGCCCAACTTCGCCAAAACTTCCGCCGGCGTCCGGTCGGCATGGTTTTCGTATCCGTAGGCCACACCAAACTCCCGCAGCACCTGCACGGCGACCTTCCGATCCTTGTTGACCAGTTCGATGAATCCGCCGAACACCGGGATGCCGAGCTCGCTGCATAGCCGGCAGGCGGCCCGGAGTTCCCTCTCCCCGCCCGGCACCCATCCGGCGTAGCTCGCCACCCACAGGCCGTGATTCGCGAGGAGCAATTTCGCGAGCGCCACGTGTTCCGGCGTCGCCCACGAATAGTGCAGATGCGCGCCCCACAAATCGATCGCGCTGAACCCAAGCTCCTTCACCTCGGCGAGCACCGCGCCGAAACGCTCCGCAAAGGTCGCGACCGGTCGGAAATGACTCTGGGTCGCCTGGTCGCCCTGGCCCCAGCCTTCCGTCATGTGATAACCCAGCTCGCGGGCGACGAAATTGGCGGACATGAAAGAGACGGTTTGTGACATCGGTGGAAGAGGCTGACCGGCGTTGAATCAAAAACCGCACCGTAGTCGCGGTCGGAGGAGGGGCAACTGCCAAGTGGCCGGCCCGAGCAGGATCCAGGCGGCAGGACACCCGGCCGGCCGGCAGAACTTGCGTAGCGAGCGCGGGCTGAAGCTCCGCGCCACGTGGATGTACGCCACTGAACATCAGCTGCCATCAACCACGGCGGGCCCCGGTGGCTTTGCCACGCCGTGGATGAATGCAACCACTTCTGCAGCATCGTTCCCGCTGCAAAGGTTGTGGGCAACCATTTCGGCGGGCCACGCCCGGCCGGGCGTTGAAGCCAAAAAAACAAGACGTTTCCATCACGCTATTTAGCACAAGTGCAGTCAAACTGGCACAGGTACTGCAATTCGATGTTCCAACAGGCCGCTCCATTCGCCCCGCATGCCGCCCCCTTCAACATGGCCCTCCAATCTCCACCCGAGAATTCCACGCCACGCCGACTCTGGCCTCCGGTGAGGATCGGTAATCAAGGCACATTGGATTCCACAACTGATCGCGGTGGATTTCGGCTGCGTTATCAGCGATGTTGTCTTACCCCGATCATGCCTCATGTCGCGGTCGAATTCAGCCGTGCCGGACGCCGACCGGATTGCCGCCGATCGGTCACCCGCAATACTTCCCTCCGGTTGCGTGCCGTCCGGCTCTCCTTTGCCCATGAGTAGGCGAAGCCGCCACCATGCTGTTGGTCGTTTTGCCATCGCGGGAATCGCGGCGGCCGGTGCAGCGCTGTTGGCGGGCTGTACCAATGTCCCGGTCTGGCAACAGGGACGGGTTTCCAAGCCCAACATGGTATTTAACGATCGCGGCGCCTTCGTCTACGGGCCGCGCCTCAACGCCCAGATCGAGTCCGGTTCGGCCGACAACGGGGGCGCCACCGCCGCGGGTTGCACGGCATGCAAATGACCCGGCTGATGCGCATCGCAATTGGCGCGGGGATGCTGGCGCTGGCTGGAGTCGGAGTTGCGCCGGTGCAGGCCGAACTGCCAGGCGCTGATGCGACGCTGGCGGTGGAGGCACTCAGTTGCGGCGACATTCATCTGCAGGAAATGAATCTGCAGGCGGATGCGTCGCCTTCGAGAAACCAATACGTTCTTTCGGCGACCGAAGGCCGGATCGACATCGACTACGCGCCGGCCCGGTACGACATCGTAAGCCAGCCGGCCCACCGCGTGGCGGACCGCACCGCGGCGGAGCTGAACGCGCGCTTTGGCACTGACGCGGACTTCGTTCCAGTTGCCGGCGCGGGCAGCTACCGTGGTTTTACTGATTTCCGTTCCGTGTGGCTCGACGAATATTACCGGCAGTTGTTCACCGGAGTGCCGGGTTACGCCCGGGTTTCACCCCAGGGCTGGCACGCCATGGCCGGTGCGCGGTGGTCGTACGTGCCGGGAAGCGCGATCCTGCAGGCCACCCTGTTGCAGCAGGGCGACACGGTCTCGCCCGGCTACGAACCGCAGATCGGCGCCCCGCTCCTCCGCGGACGCGATTACCTGCGAACGACCGCGTTGCGTGTTTCAACGGAGAATGTCCTGACGTCCGCCCTGCGCTCGCTGTTGGAGGCCGGCGCCACAAACACTACCGGGCGCGGGATGCGCTGCTCCCTCCAGGAATCGTTGAACTGGGCCGTCAGCGACACGCTGACCTTGCGCGCCGTGGTGGCCGGCGTGCACGAGCAACCGGCCTTCAACGCGGAATCGGCCTCACTGTCGCTGGAGCGCGATTGGAACGCGCGCTGGTTCGCCGGCCTGTCCGTGCGCGGGTACCGCGACAACGGCGAAGTGGTTGACCCACTCATCGTTTCCGATGCCGCCCCGGCCCTGCGCACCATCAGCGCCGCCGCAAGCCTTCGCTGGCAGGGCGAGCGCCTGGCGGTGCGGCTGGAAGGCGGTCCTTTCCGGACGCGGTACGAGGCGGTTGCGCTGGATTCCGCGCAATTCGCGCGCCTTTACGAGGACCGGAACTGGCACCGCTTGCAATGCACCGCCAGTTGGAAGTTTTGAGCCATGGCGACCGCCCTGCCCCAATGACCAGGCGCCTCCGAATCTCATCCGTGATTGTTCTGCTGCTAGAATTGGCGACCGCCGCCCGCGGCCAGGCGGTTCCCGTCGGCGGGACCGAAAGCAACTTCACCGTCGTCAACAACGCCACCGGCGCGCCGATCCATCTGAGCGATTTCGCCGGCAAGGTCGTCGTGCTCGATTTTTTCGCCTACTGGTGCGGACCCTGCCAGTATGCCAGCCCGATCATGGAGACCCAGATTCAGCAGTATTACGCAGCACCGGGCGGCAATCCCGCCAAGGTGCCCGTGCAACTGCTGAGCATCAACATCGACCAGAGCAACCCCACGGCCACCAATGCGTTCATCGCCAACGCCGGGCTCGAGTTGGTAGGAAACGATCTCCAGGGCAAGGCATGGGCCGAGAATGACCTGACGGGCTCCATTCCGACCCTGGTCATCATCAATGGCCTGCCCAACGGCGCCGGAATGAAGCAGTGGCAGGTCCTGTATTCAGAGGCGGGCCTGGATCCAGTTGCCGGGGTGACATCGATGCGCCAGATCATCGATTCGGTGCAGCTGTCTGCAACCGACAGCGCGCCGGCGTTCACAATGCAGCCCACGACCCTGACACTGACAGTCGGCGGCACCGCGACGTTCACGGTCACCGCCTCCGGCAGTCCGGTGCCGACCTATCAATGGCAGCTATCGACCGACAGCGGGAGTACCTGGGCAAACCTGACCGAGGCCGCGCCGTACAGCGGGAGGGCGACCGCGGCGTTGACGATCACGGGCGTCACGACGGCAATCAATAGCTACCAGTACCGCTGCCTGGCCTCGAACTCCGTTCAAAGCAACGTCGCCAGCAACGCCGCCACCTTGGAGGTGAGCGCACCCGGGCCCGCCCCGTCGTTTGCGAATGGCCAGCCCGCCAATCAATTTGTGACCGACGGCGGCAAGGTCAGCTTTACCGCGTCGGCCTCGGGCACGCCGGCGCCGACCTACCAATGGCTGGTATCGACCGACGGCGGGACCACCTGGACGAGCTTGCCCGAAGCGGCTCCGTACAGCGGAACAACCACCGAAACTCTGACCATCACCGGCGGCACGGTGGCGATGAACAACTACCAGTACCAGTGCCTCGCTACGAACTCGGTTGAGAAGAATGTCGCCAGCAATGCTGCCATCCTGACGGTGGACACGGTACCCGCGTTCACGCTTCAACCGGCTGGCGAGACCGTGACCGCCGGCGGCAATGCCAGCTTCACCGTGGCGACGACGGGTTCTCCCGCTCCGACCTACCAGTGGCAGGTGTCGCCCGACGCAGGGACCACCTGGAACAACCTCGCCGACACAGCGCCCTACAGCGGCACCATGACCGCCAGGCTGACGATCACTGGCGTCCCGGCGTCAATGAACGGCTGCCAGTACCACTGCCTGGCCTCGAACCGCGCCGAGAGCAACGTGCCATCCTTTGTTGCCGTCCTGTTGGCGGTTGTCCCCGGGGGAGAGGACGTTATCACCAACGAATTCAACGCCGTCTGGAACGGCGTCGGCGGAGCGACCGGCTATCGCCTGGACGTGTTGACCAACGGTTCATTCAGCAGTTTTGTCGCCGGCTACCAGAATTTGGATGTCGGCGACGTCACGAGCGTTGTCGTCAGCGGCCTGAGCGCAGACACGACCTACTATTACCGGATCCGCCCGTACAACAGCGCCGCCACCGGGTCCAACTCGAGCACCATCATGGTGACAACAAGTGCCGTCATCGCGATCACGACACCATTGACGGTCAGCACGCTCGCCGGCGAACCCCTGAGCAGTGGCGGCGCCGACGGCGCTAGCGCGCGGTTCCACTACCCGTCCGGCATCACTGCGGACGGCGCCGGAAATCTCTACGTCGCAGACACCGACAACGACACGATCCGCAAGATTGTCGTCTCGACCGGCGCGGCAAACACCCTGGCCGGGCTGGCCGGGAGCGCCGGCGCTGCAGACGGCACCGGCAGCGATGCCCGCTTCAATAATCCCGCCGGGGTGGCAGTTGACGGTTCCGGCAATGTTTATGTGACTGACACCCTGAACAACACCCTGCGGTTGATCACGGCGTCGGGCGCAGTCAGAACGCTCGCCGGGTCGCCGGGGACCGCTGGCAGCACCGATGGCACCGGGAGTGGCGCCTTGTTCCAGGGTCCCCAAGGTTTGGCGATCGACATTGGTGGCAACCTCTTTGTAGCCGACGCGAACAACCACACGATCCGCAAACTCGTGCCCTCGACCGGGGCGGTGACCACCCTGGCGGGCCTGGCCGGCAACTCGGGAAGTGTCGATGGCCTGGGCAGCGCGGCCCGCTTCAATTTCCCCGCGGGAGTCGCGGTTGACTGGTCGGGCAACGTCTACGTCGCGGACACCGGCAACCACACGATCCGCATGATATCGCCCTCCGGCCAGGTCACCACGCTTGCCGGTTTGGCGGGCTACTCCGGCGGCGCCGACGGCACGGGAAGCGGGGCCCGCTTCAACTCGCCGTCCGACCTGGCGGTGGATTCATCCGGAAACGTCTACGTCGCCGACACCGATAACTTCACGATCCGAGAAATCGCATCCTTGACCAACGCCGTAAACACCCTCGCCGGCCTGGCCGGAACCAGCGGAAGTACGGACGGATTGGGATCGGCGGTCCGGTTCTTCCATCCAGCCGGCATTGCGGTGGACGGCAGCAAGAATCTTTATCTGGCCGACACCGATAATGACACGATCCGCGTGGGGCTGTTGGCGATGGCTCCGGCCATTCAAACGCCGCCACAAAGCCAGACCGTGACCGCGGGCGGCAGCGTGCAGTTCTCTGTCACTGCCTCAGGGCGGCCGGCGGTAACCTACCAATGGTACTTCGGCAGCACTCCGATCAGCGGGGCGACGAGCGGCACGTACAGTCTTTCGAATGCTCAGTCCGCCAATGCCGGGAATTACACCGTCGTGGTCTCCAGTGTGATGGGCAGCGTGACCAGCACCGCGGCAACACTGACGGTTAATCCAGCCGGCGGCGGCGGTGGGGGTGGCGATGGACAGTCCGGCGGGGCTGGCGGAGGGGGTGGCGGCGCACCGAGCACGTGGTCCTTTGCTGCGCTGCTTTTGCTGGCCGTGGCCCGCATTTTCCAGCGACGGTCCGGCTTCCCCACTCTGCGATAGCGCGTTTGCAATTTGGACGGCGTGATTCGGCGGCGGGGGCGCCCCCGCTTCAGGAACCGGCAGGGAGACTCGACGGACGTGGCAGTCGCCCGTCACAACGTGCGCAATCAAGGCACCGCAGTGACCAGCCGCAGCGACGGACCTTGACCGGCAATCGTCAGCCACCCGGCCCCCGCCCCGGATGGCGTCGGGCAAACTCAGCCAAGTCCCGCACCACCCGGCCGAGCACTGAATCCCAGTCGTCCGGCGCAGGCTGGCGGTACAACCGCGCGGTCGGATACCAGGGAGTGTCGGACCGCTCCAACTGCCAGCGCCAGTCGGGAGCGAATGGAAGCAGGATCCACACCGGCACTCCCAGCGCCCCGGCCAGATGCGCGACGGATGTGTCCACGCTCACCACCAGATCGAGCTGGCTGACAAAGGCGGCGGTTGCGGCGAAGTCCACCAGTTCTTCCGACAAATCGTGGAGCCCGGGCCAGCCTTCCAGCGCGCCGCGATCCGCCTCCGGGCACCGCTTTTGCAGGCTGAACAGCGAAACACCTTCTTTCGGCAAGATGGCGGCGAGGCGCTTCAAGGACAAGGAACGCATCCGGTCCCTTTCGTGCTTCGGATTGCCCGCCCAAACCAAGCCGATCCTCGCGCCCGCAAACGCGGCCAGCCGCCCGCGCGCCTGCATGGCGCGCTCCGCCGGCACGCGCAGGTACGGCACCGCGGCCGGCATGGCGCGGGCTTCATGGCTGAGAATCCACGGCAGGCTCAGCAAGGCGCAGTATTCGTCAAAGTCCGGGCGCCGGTCCTGCTTGTCGTAAACCGCAAAGAGCCAAGGCTGCGCGGCGAGAAGCGGCTTGAGCTGGGCGTCGGCCAGGACACTCACCCGGAAGCCCATCGCCACCACCGCCGGGACGTACCGGATGAAATGCAGCACGTCGCCCAGACCCTGCTCGGTCAGGAGGAGCATCGATCTTCCGGGCGGACTCGACGGCACCCCCGGCCAACGCCTCCGATTGAACTCCCGCCACCGCGGCTGGCGGTCGAGGCGGGCCTCAAAAAACTGCCAGCCGCGGCCGTAGTCTCCAGCAGTCAAATACGCCAGACCAAGGCAGTAGCGGATCCAGGGATCGCCGGGGCGAAGCGCCAGGGCGCGTTCATAGCCCGCGATCGCCCCGGACAGTTCGTTCTCAGCCAGGAGGACGTTGGCCAGATGCGTGATGATCCGGGGATTCTCGGGCTCCGCCGCCAAAGCCGCCTCGTAAGCGGCGGCCGCCTCCGTCAACCGGTTCAACGCATAGAGGGAGCTTCCCAGCCGGATGAGAATCTCCACGATCCCGCGCACGGACTCTGCCGCCGCGCCGGACCATGCGGGCACATCGGACAGGGCCGCGTCCTGGGGTTGACTGGACGCACCCGGGGGAGCCAGGCTGCTCGCACGTTCGATCGCCTCCCCGGCCCTGGCAAAGTCGCCGGCCTTGATGTGCGCTGCGGCCAATGCAAGCAGCGCCTCCGGCGAGTCGGGATTCAACCGCAGCGATTCCTCCAGTCGCGCCAGCGCCTCCTTAACCTCGCCGGACTCAAGCAGCACGACCCCCAATCTGCGCAGGGCCGCCGGCTGATGGGGATTCTTTTCCAAGGCCTCTTCAAAGCAACGCCGCGCCCCGGGGAGATTCCCTTGCCGGTGCCAAGCCTGTCCGCGGACGACAGCGGGATCATCAAATGACGGCATGCGACCGTCAGCACAGATGCGAGGGCGAAACAGGTCAAGGGCCGCCGCCCATCTTTCTGGTCATCGGCTTGTTGAACATGGGAACGCTCGCGCTGGACGTGTACATGCACAACGCAATATAACACTGGTCCCCGGGGTTGATCGAAGTAGTCTGGACGGCGCCCAAATCACGTCGGCGACCATTCCGGATCTTTCTCTTAGGGCCGGCAACCCTTGGACAAGAAAAACGCTGGAGACCAGTAGCATTAGCTGCTCCCTTTGCTTCGATTCATAAGAACTCGTGTCTTCTTCCTGACCGTCCTTGGAGTCGCCGTACTCTGCGTCCATTCCCGCGCGGGCGGACAGCAATCTGCAGCCGCCAGGTGGATTCAGGCTCAGATCAAAGTGGCAGGGGTCGTCGGGACGGTGACAGCAACCCAAGCACAGGGAATCTCTGTGGCGTTACACAGCAACGATTCGTTGCTTCACGGCGTGGTCGTGACCACGGCAAAAGGATCCAGTGCAATTCTGGTGTTTTCCAGCGGCTCGACTGTTTCCATCGAACCGGACTCGAAGGTAGTGATCGACGAGTTCACCCAGGATCCATTTCCCGCGGAGGTGACATTGGCGGATGCCAGGGAAGAACCGGCGACTTCACATTTGAAGCTGACGCTGCCCTACGGTGAACTGGTTGGAAACATAAAGAACCTTAAGGGACCATCGACGCTCAGCGTACAGACCCCTGCCGGCATGGCTTTTGTTAGCGGCACAACATTCCGCCTCGGATACCGGCCGGCAGATAACGGCCAATCTCTCTTTGAACTTGGAGTGACCAGCGGCACAGTGATTTTCCTGCCTCTGCTGGGCGTTCCTCTTCCCGTACGCCCAGGTCAGGAGGTGCAAGCCAAAGTGGCGACCAATCCCATCACGCAAGCCGTGGAATCAGAGCCGGTGACGAAGATGAGCATTCCCGACGGCACCAGCCGCACAATTGAAGAGCAGATCATTCACGCGACCGAGGCGCTTGGCGTCACGGTCTTCCCCGGTTCAGAGCTGTTTGATCTTGGCCCTGGGCCAAGGCCGCTGCCATGAGTGAACGTGCGGCTGCGTTCTGGTTCGCCAGGCAGGTTGCCCGATCAACAGTCCTGTTTTCAGGTTGGGCCGCGATTGCCGGCATCCCTCGCGCAGCGCAGAAACTGTTCGGCCGCGGCAGTCAGTCCGTCCTTGGGCCAGACCGCGCCGATGACCAGCGGCGCCGGTGCGGGCGAGAGCGGGATGAGCCTGAGGCGCGTACCGATCGAACACTCCAGTGATTGTGGGACAATCGCCAGGCCGGAGCCGGCCTCGACGGCGGCGACCATGCTGGCGCCGCTTTCGTGCTCCTCCACGATGCGTGGCCGGCAACGGGCGGCGGCGAATACGGCCGCCAGGGTTTCGTGGTATTCGGGAAACTCGCTGCGGCTGTAGGCCACCAGCGGCTCCTGTGCCGCCCGGCCGATCGGGACCGAGCGAAGGCGGGCTAAGACATGACCGGGCGGGACCGCCAGGCGCAGTTCCTCGCGCGCCACCTCCTCGAAATGCAACCCCCGCAGCATCGCGCGCGTTGGCCGCACGAGGAAGGCGATTTGCAGCGTGCCATTGCGCAGGCCGGCGAGCATTTCCTCGGTGGACCAGTCGTGCAGTTTTACCCGCACCTCCGGCAGCGCAGCGTGGAAGGCACGCAACGCCGGTGGCAGGATGCGCACGGTCGGCGACGGAGCGTAGCCGATATGGAGTTCTCCATGCCGGCCGGTGGCAACCGCCCGCGCCGCCTTGACCGCCTCTTCGACGCGCAACAACGCGGCGCGCACCTCCGTCAGAAATGTGCGGCCCGCCTCGGTCAGGCGCACGGATTTGGCGGTTCGCGCGAGCAGCAGGAAACCGAGTTCGTCCTCCAGATCGCGAATCTGTCGGCTCAGCGCCGGCTGGGAGAGGTGCAGCCGGAGCGCGGCGAGAGAGACGTTTTCAGTCTCCGCCACCGCCACGAAGTATCGGAGATGGCGCAGTTCCATGATGCGCCGGTTAGCATGCCTATTGGTTATGCTGAGGCAAGAAACATGGTCTTTCGCAAACCGGACGTTTCTGTGGCACATTGAGGCATGATGAAGATCCGCAGAGCCAACGAACGGGGCCACGTCAGTCACGGATGGCTCGACACCTATCACACCTTCAGTTTCGCCAACTACCATGACCCGCGCTGGATGGGATTCCACAGCCTCCGCGTCATCAACGACGACCTGGTGATGCCCGGCGAGGGCTTCGGCCAGCATCCGCACCGCGACATGGAGATTGTCACCTACATTCTAAGCGGCGCCCTGGAGCACAAGGATTCGATGGGCAATGGTCGCGTCATCCGCGCCGGCGACGTTCAATACATGGCCGCGGGCACAGGCGTGCGGCACAGCGAGTTCAATCCTTCCGACGACGAGGCGGTGCACCTGCTGCAAATCTGGATTCAGCCGGACACCATGGGCGTGACGCCGCGCTATGGGGAAAAGTCCTTCGCTCAGGCGCCCACGGGAGTTTTTCATCTCGTCACCAGCAAGACGGGGCGCGATGGGTCCATTGCCATTCACCAGGACGCCGATCTTTGGTTGGCCAAACTCGAGGCGGGCCAGCGCGTTGCACACCATCTCGACGCCGGTCGCAATGCCTGGGTCCATGTCGCCGAAGGTGAAGCAACCGTGAACGGCCAGACGCTGCACGGTGGTGACGCCGCGGCGGTGACTGGGGGCGCCGTCCTGGAACTTGTCGCTGCGAAGCCGGCCCAGATTCTCCTTTTCGATCTCAACTGACCATCATCCATTGCTTGGACGGTTCCCAGGGAGCACGACGCTTCAGCCCGCACTCTCTTCGCTCGGTCGCGCGGGCCAAAGCTCCGCGCGACGCCCGGCCCGGTCCGGCCCCTTCAGCGGGGAATACTCAACAGAAAGAAACACGAATCATGTCTTCCACCCCAACCATCGGCCGTCCGCTGCCGGCAGATTCGCAGGTCCGAATCGGGCATATTCATCTGAAGGTGGCCAATCTGGAACGTTCACTGGCCTTTTATCGCGACGTGCTCGGTTTTGCCGTCACGCAGCGCTACGGCTCCCAGGCGGTGTTTCTGTCGGCTGGCAGCTACCATCATCACATCGGCCTCAATACTTGGGAAAGCGCGGGTGGCCAGCCGCCGCCGCCCGGCGCGACCGGATTGTACCACGTCGCCATCCTGTATCCGACCCGCGCGGAACTGGCCGATGCCTTGCGCCGCGTCCTGCAGGCAGGCCTGCCGCTCGAGGGCGCGGCCGACCACGGCGTCAGCGAGGCCATCTATCTCCGCGATCCCGACAACAACGGCGTGGAGCTCTATCGGGACAGGCCTCCGGACCAATGGCCGCGATCCGCGGCCGGCGACCTCGCCATGGGCACCCACCCGCTCGACCTCGACGAACTCCTGTCGGCCGCCCCGGACCCGTCTTCGCCACAGGGAAAGAGATAAAGCGGCTGACTCTGAACTGTAGCCGCAAACGCAAACGTAGCTGCGAGCGTGAGCGAGCGGAAAGTTCGTTCACTCGCCCGTTCGACAAAAACCCCGAGCCGTTTCGACAGGCTCAAGGCCCCGAGTCCCGAAGTCGGGGGACAGGCGATTCAGAGGCTACAATCGCGAGCAGGCTCGCTCCCACAACTGCATAATCCTGGCTTAGAACGCCACCGGTCACCTGACCTCCAGGTTGAAGCTCTCCGAGTGGCTGTTGAACTCCGGCGCGTACATGCACTGGATTTCGGCGATGCCGGTCTGGTAGCTTCCCTTGAGCTGGACGCGGGTCGGGTACTCGAACACGTAGACGCCCTTGGGCAGGTAATCGATGAAGAAGTGGCTGGCGGTGTCGCGGGTGCTTTCGTAATAGGCCAGGCCGTCCTGGAATCGGTAGCCGCTAAAGCACGTTCACCGGTTCGGTGCCGCTGCCGCGCTGGTCCTTCAGATGGACGTATTCCATGTCGCGATCGGTGCGCAGTTCGACGCGTACCACCAGCTCGTCGCCCACCTGCCAGCGGGCCGGTCACGGGCTCCAGAACCTGGCCCTTCTTCGTCGTACTCCTTCACGAAAAGCGTCTTCGTCAGCTTCAACGGCGTGCCCTCGTGCGGCGTGACCTTGCTCATGTCTTCCAGATACTGCCAGTGGACACTGCCCCAAGCGACGCCGTCGTCGGTCTTCTTCGACTGTGATCTTGCCCAGCGCGGGCTTGATCTCGCCGCGGATGAACTTCTGCTCGTAGAAGCCGGTGCCGGACTTCCACCTTCTCGGGCTTGATCTTTCGTCTGCCCAGCGACGACCTCGACCAGGGCGTCGCTGGAGAGCAGGTTGTCGCCCCGCAGCAACAGGCCGTAGACGGCGTCGGCGGTGGCCTTGGTGGTCTTCCAATCCTGCGTCTGCTTCTGCTTGAGCAGCCAGACTTTGCAGTCCTCGACCGACTGCGCGTCGTTGGTCACTTCGTCGAAGGCCTCGATCATCATCGCCTGCGTCTCGATCGGGGCGCGATACCACCACCAGCTCGTTCAGTGTCGCGCCAGAACATGCCCATTTCCTCGTCGCTGACGGCGTTCCTTGATCGACTTCATGATGCCTTGCGGCGTCTCCTTGTCGCCGAAGCGCTTCAGCGCCAGGCGAGATGGGCCTGCGACTGCCGGTACGCCGGTTCGCAGCCAGAACTTCCGCGACTGGCCGAGGAAGTAATCGACGGCCTCGCTTGTGCTCCGCTGCGATCGGCTGGTCCGTCAGGAAGAAACTGCGGCCATAGAGATAGAGGGCGTCGAGGTGCGCGGGATGGTTTCTTCCGGGTCTGGCCGTCGCCGGATCTCGTGGTAGCGGTCGGTCATCCAGGCATCGAGACCGCCGAGCGCTTTGATCGCCGGGCGCGACGTCCACCTCCACGCCGAGGTGGCGCAGCCGGCCGAAGCCGGTGGTGATGTAGAGGCGTGATGTAGTCGTTGCCGCGGCCGCCGGGAACCAGGGCCAGAGGCCGTCGCCGTGCTGCATGTCGGCCAGCTTCTCGGAGCATCCGCGCCGTCTCGTTGTCGAGCCGGTTGTCGTCGAAGAGGATGCCGACGTTCCGGCGGGCCTGGCTTTCGTCTGACCGCCTGGCGGAGCCACGGCGTTTCTTCCAGCATCACCGACTTCAGGTCCTGGTTCTTCTCCAGCGGGCTGTCGAGCGCCGGCGTGCCCTTCCATTGATCGAAAATGCGGCGGATCTTCGGGTCGGAGTTGGCGATGTGGCGGGCGAGCGCGTTGGCATAGAGGCGGTTGAAGGTCTGCTCGCTGCACTCGTACGGGTACTCCATCAGGTAGGGCAGCGCCATCACCGCGTACCAGGCGGGCTGCGACACCATCTGCACCGTGAGGACTGGTTCTGCACGTTGCGGAGTTGCCCGACTCGCGGAGCTTGGCGAAGTCGAAGGTCTTCGTCGTCGTGCCGCGGATCGGCAGCGGCAGCGATTCGGTGACCAGCACCGGCCGCGACAGCACCGGCAAGATACGCCTTCCTCGCCATCGGAGAGGCCTGCTCGGTCGCGCCGACGGCCTTGTAGATCATGGGCCGATGCCGTCGGGAACTTGATCCGCCAGGCGAAGGTCCGCGATTGCTTCGCGGGCACGTCGAAGCCTGTCGGTGACTGGCGATTGCCGAGCGCATCGTCCACCGGCTGCGCGTGCGCGGCGTCGGCAAACGTGAGCCGCACGGTGCCGTGCTGCGGCTGGTCGGATCTGATTGCAGACCTTGACGGTGAACTCGATCACGTCGCCTTCGCGCACGAACCGCGGCGGGTTCGGCTGGACCATCAGATCCTTGGCGGTGACGACTTTGTCGCTAGGAACCCGGCGCGGAGCTCCTTGTCGTGGGCGAAGCCGAGGAACTTCCACTCGGTCAGCGCTTCGGGCATCGTGAACGCATGCTTCACGATGCCTTGTCGTCGGAAACGAGATGCGGGAAGAAGAAGGCCGTCTCGTTCAGATTCTTGCGGGCCGCGATTTGTTGAGATCGGGCGGGCCGCGGGCGCGGGCTGGCTCTGCCCGCTAAACCCGTGCTTTGTCCTTCGTCAGATTCCTCCCCTCGGCCCTACTCGCCATGATGCCGCCGCCAGCGGTGGACGTCGCCTTATCGCCATCCGAGTCTCCATTGGCATCGACTCCGAATGGCGCTCTCCCACACTGCCTCCACCGCATGCATCTGCCGCCGCCCTCGCCTAAGTATCCGTAACCCCAGAGTCGGCGTCAGATCGCCCGGGAAACCGCGATAGTGCCGGTCCACGGGCTCTGTTCGGCTGGCTGCCAACCTCTGCACATTTTGGAAATTTCGCTTGCCAATTCTCAAACTCGTGAATTGCAAGGTCTAATCCTGGCGGAACACGCCGAAACCTGCATCCAGTTGTGCGGCAGTACGTCGAGCGATCGTCGTACAGCGCCGCCACCATCTCCGGCGCCGTGCGCTTCGCGTCGGGGCCGCTGATGACGGCGCGTCCACGTCTCTTTCTGGCCCGGGCTCGAGCTTAGACAAAATGCTCCCACTTCACCGTAGATCCTTGTTCGTCCAGGGCACGTCGACTTGTGCTGCGTTCGAGGTAGGCGCGGTTCTCGCGAACGTAGGTGACGCGCAACGTGAACCCGCCGCGCATCGCTTCGTTGACGGGCTGCTCGATGGGCTCCTGGGTCCGGCCGGCTCCGTCCAGTAGCTCTTCAGCGGCTGGCCGTCGACTCCAGCTCAACAAACGCACGGCCCGTGTCGTAGCCGGTGCCCCAGAGCGCGAGAGCTCTTCGCCTGGCTCGACCGACCACTTCGGCGCCGCGAAAAGATTCGGCATCTTGACGCCATAATGCGGTTCGCGCGGATCCAGCACCTGCACGGTCATCCGCGCGGTGACTTTCTTGCCGAACCGGTCCTTCGTCTCCAACGACGCGCGGTAGATGCCCGCCTTCAGCGGCGCAGCGACCTGCGCTTCCCGGTGGCATCGGTGGTGAACGCCCGTTCGGCCACGGCCTCGCCCAGCTCCCAGGAATCGGGATTCGTCGGATCGGGCTTCGGCTCCCCGGCGTTAAAGCTCCACCGAAGCGTTCGCGCTCACGGCGCGCGCTCGACCGCCGCCGGTTGTTTCAGCGCGCAAACTTAAGGGTGCCCTCGCGCCGGCTGCGGTTCGCCGTCGAGCGAATTCGGTCTCGACGGTGAACTCGACGGCTTGTCCGGCGTCTGCCACTCGTCGGCAGCCAGCGACGCCCGCAAGCGCCGTGTAGCCGGCCCAGACTGCACGATCGTCCGAACGCGTTTCGCCGGTGGTGTCCGTCACGTCGGCATGGACGCTGAATTCAAATGCCGGTTCGTTGGCCGCGGAAACAGCGCGGTCTGCCTCGGCCGCGAAATCGATCTTGAAGGTGCCGTCTGCTTCAGTGACCGCGGAGCCGTGGGAGATCGCCTTGGAGGGGGGTGCAATCCACCACCAGCACCAGTATGGGAGCTGCACATCCCGCTCGACGCGCCATTTCACTTTGGCGCCACCGACGGCGGCGCCGGTGTACGCTGTGGCCTTGCCCGTCAGCTGAACCGGCGCATCAAGCTTTGCGGCGTCGGCGGGCGCGTTGAGTGTCACCTGGAACTTCGGGCGTTTGTACTCCTCGACACTGATACTGGTGGTCCCCGGACTGCCCTCCACCAGCAGGGTCATACGACCCGTCAGTCGGTCGCGCGGCGCCGTGAACACACCGCTGAACGAACCGTAGTCGTTGGTCGTCTGGGTCGCGCGGGCGATTCCTTTCCGTTGGGATCGCGGAATAACACGGTGAGCCACTGGCCGGCGATCGTCTCGTAGTTGCCGCCAGGGCGGTCGTAACGGATGCAGATGCCCTTGTAATTGATCGTCTGGCCGGGCCGGTAGAGGGCGCGGTCGGTGAAGAACACCGTTTCCGCGCCGGCGTGGTCGCGGGAGAAGTTGCTCCGGTTCCAAAACTCGCGACCGCTGGAGACCGCCTGGCCATCGTGTTCGGCGAGCAGGATGTTGTCGCTTTCACCAGCCGACAATCTGAACCGGCCGTTTTCGTCGGTTCTGACGGGCACTTCCGGCTTGAACCAGCCTTCGCGGTCGCGCTGCCAGATGCGGACGGTTGCGCCGGCGACCGGCTCGCCGCTGCGGGCTCGCAAGACGAAGCCGCCAATCGACTTGCCGTCGTTGCGAAACTGCATCACCAGCGCGAGGTCGCTGACCCATACCGTGGAGGCGCTGACCTGGGTGTCCGCGGCGCGGAACGTGGGTTCGTGGCCGGCGAAGATGAAATAGAATCCCGGCTTCAACGTCGCCGGCGCGGGCAACTTCTCCGTGCGCGGCTTGTAGTCCGTGGTCGCCGGCAGATCGGCGTTCCACTCGAGCGCGGGCGCCGCGGCGAGCAACCTTTTGCCCTGGTCCTCGTTGATCCCGGCAAAACCCCAGCGGGCCCGCGTGACGCAGTCATCGAAATCGACCGCCACGGCACGGAAATAGACCTTCGTCACGTTCCGGTAGGTGACGTTGAGCGTGGGCCATGGCGCGTTCCAGACTCGCTCGGTGTCCAGTTGGGCAGACTTGGCCTCAATCTGCTGGATCAGATTGAAACACATCGCACCGCCCGCGCTCTGCGGAAAGGCGTCGAGGCCGCGCCTGGCCAGCTCGTGCGCCCTGGCTGGCTCGCCGTCCTCGTTGGCCCGCGCAGCCAGCGCGGCGAGTGCGCGGGCGGAGACCTCGTGCTTGGCCGTAACCTCAATGAATCGTTCGAGCGCGGCCTCGTAGCGTTTGTCCTTGTTCTCGCCGACGGCGGCGTTGTGGCCGAAAGCAAGACGGGCAAGATCGGCATCGAAGAAGGCGGACCGGTCCGCATCAGCCTGGTGGAACTTCAGGAGATTCTGATAAAGCCGGATCGCCTTCAGCGTCGGCGAAGTCTCGTCAGTGGTCGCCGGCTTGCCGTGAGCGATGTCGAACGGCCCGCCGTGAGCGGTGTCGAACGGCCCGCCGTGAGCAGTGTCGAACGGCTTGCCGTGAGCGCCGTCGAACGGCTGCCACGCCACAAACTCGGCCGCATCGGCAAAAATCGGACTGGCCGCGTCGAATTCAAATTCGTCCTCGGCTTTGACCGCGGCCTGCTCGCCGGCCTGGTAGAACTTCAGCGCATCGTACGCGAGGAAATCGAACAATGTTGGCCGGTAGCTGTCCGGCACGCTGCCCTTCTCCAGGAGGGCGTCGTAATCGCTGACCGACGTGGCCTTGAGCACTTTCTCGTCAGCGAGCGCGGCGGTGAAGTGTTTGTCGATCTCGGCGAGGATGCGCGCCAAGTCCCAGGTCTGGATGTCCGGCCCGGACGCCTCGGCGGTCTGGGTCCGCTGCATGAACCGCCAGCGGTTCTGCTGAAAATATCTCCAATACCAATGGGCGAGGATGGCTTCCATCGCCGGCTTCATCTCGGCGGGCGCCTTCTCCAGTTCGGCCTGCATGCGGAGAACCTTTTCCTCCGGCTTGTTCCCCTGGATGCTGCCTTCGAGCACAATCTTGCGCGCGATGGCCTTGATCGCCTCGGCGTACGCATGGTCGGCCAGCGCGTCGGCGATGATCGGCTCCAATTGCTCAATCGCCGTCTTCGGCAGCCCCTTGCCTGCCGACTCTTCAACTTTCCGCCACTGCGCGTCGCGCGGCCCCGCCAGCATGCTGGCAAGGGCCTGCCCAAGACTGCGATTGAGAGCTCGAGCTCATCATCCCGGGGCTCTGGCGGACATGCGACGCCGAGGCGATCAAGGCCATCGGGCTCAAGATCGCGCTCGAAGGCAGAATCCAGGGCAACAAGGCGGAGGAGAAGATCCTGCGGATGCAGGCGAGTCGGAAAGGCGCCCGCTGAGATGAGGCCAGTGATGGAGGCGATCCTCGCGCATTGGTACTGGCAGTATTTCCAGGAGAACCGCTGGCGGTTCATGCAGCGGACGCAGACCGCGGACGCGCCGGGCCGGACATCCAGACCTGGGACTTCGCGCGCATCCTCGCGGAGATCGACAGGCACTTCACCGCGGCGCTCGCAAACGAGGGGGTGCTGAAGGCTACGCCGGTGGGCGATTACAACGACCTGCTGCAAAGGGCAGCGTACCCGACAGCTACCGGCCAACAATGTTCGATTTCCTCGCGAATGATGCGCTGAAGTTCTATCAGGCCGGCGAGCAGGCCGCGGTCAAAGGCGAGGACGAATTTGAGTTCGACGCGGCCAGTCCGATTTTTGCCGATGCGGCCGAGTTTGTGGCGTGGCAGCCGTTCGACGGCGCTCACGGCAAGCCGTTCGACACTGCTCACGGCGGGCCGTTCGACACCGCTCACGGCGGGCCGTTCGACATCGCTCACGGAAGCCGGCGACCACGGACGAGGCTTCGCCGACGCTGAAGGCGGTCCGCCTTTACCAAGGCCTCCTGACCTTCCACCGGTCTGATGCGGACCGGTCCGCCTTCTACGACGCCGATCTCGGCCGCATCACCTTTGGCCACAACATCGCCGTCGGCGAGAAGAAGGACAACGCTACAAGGCTGCGCTCCGGCGATTCATCGATGTCACCTCCGGGCACGAGATCTCGGCCCGCGCCCTAGCCGAACTGGCCGCGCAGATCGACTCGGAGGGCGAGCCGGCCCTGGCCCACGAGGCCGAGCGCGGCCTCGGCGCATTCCCGCATCCGCCGGCGGAGCCATGTGTTTCAACCTCATCCAGAAGATCGAGGCAAAGTCGGCACGGCTGGACACCGAGCGCGTCTGGAATGCGCCCTGGCCGACCCTCAATATCACCTACCGCAACGTGACAAAGGTCTACTTCAGGGCGGTCAGCGTCAGTTTCGACGACTACATCGCGCGCAGGAAGTGGAATTTTGCGGAGGCGTCAACGCCAGGACCGCGAGAACTGCTCGGCTCAACGCCCGCGCTCCAGTGGGACTCAGAAC
This sequence comes from uncultured Verrucomicrobiae bacterium, assembly GCA_963804395.1. Classification (GTDB taxonomy): domain Bacteria; phylum Verrucomicrobiota; class Verrucomicrobiia; order Opitutales; family Opitutaceae; genus Fen-1467. The sequence goes on from CAWDQK010000018.1 coordinate 91,852, forward strand.
TGCCGCCTACAAAGGACTACAAGGAACGCACCGAGCGGCTCCCGGCGCCCTCAACGCTCAAGCCCGGATTCTACTTCATCGTCGCAAGCCACAACAACACGTTCGGCGGAAGCGACGACCAGGTCACCGTTGCACCGGTCTGGGTCAGCGACCTCGCGCTGATCCTTCGAAACCGCTACGACAGGGAGTTGCATAGCGGCTTGTCCTCAAGGCGGAGAGTGGCGAGCCGGTGAACGGCGCGACCGTTCGGATCTGGCAGCGCGAGAACACAGGCCGTTTCAAGATGGTTGAATCCGTCAAGACTGACGAGAACGGCAGCTTCAGCTTCTCATGTAAGAACCAGGGGGTGGTCGTGCTTGCGGAGCACGACGGCCAGGCCGTCTCCAGCGGCGCGAAATCTTCTACGACGCGAACGGCGCCGGAGACCGCTCCCGAACGCAGACGGTCTTCTTTACAGACCGGGCGATCTACAGGCCCGGCCAGACAATTAGCTACAAGGGCGTGTCCGTCCGCTACAACCAGGGAGAGGGACGGTATTCCGTGGACGCCGACACCAGAGTCACGGTGGTTTTCAATGACCCCAACGGCAAGGAGATCGCGCGCGCAACCCACACGACCAACGACTATGGATCGTTCCGCGGCGTCTTCACGGCGCCCCGCGACCGATTGACCGGTCGGATGACGATTCAGGTGGCGGGCAGCCGGGGACCACGTTCAGTGTCGAGGAGTACAAACGCCCGAAGTTCCAGGTGAACTCAACGCGCCCGCCGACGCCGCAAAGCTTGATGCGCCGGTTGTGCTGACGGGCAAGGCCACGGCGTACACCGGCGCCGCCGTCGGCGGCGCAAAAGTGAAATGGCGCGTCGAGCGGGACGTGCAGCTCCCATACTGGTGCTGGTGGTGGATTGCGCCCCCCTCCAAGGCGATCTCCCACGGCTCCGCGGTCACTGAAGCAGACGGCACCTTCAAGATCGATTTCGCGGCCGAGGCAGACCGCGCTGTTTCCGCGGCCAACGAACCGGTATTTGAATTCAGCGTCCATGCCGACGTGACGGACACCACCGGCGAAACGCGTTCGGACGATCGTGCAGTCTGGGCCGGCTACACGGCCTTGCGGGCGTCGCTGGCTGCTGGCGAGTGGCAGACACCGGACAAGCCCGTCGAGTTCACCGTCGAGGCGAATTCGCTCGACGGCGATCCGCAGCCGGCGGACGGCACCCTTACGATTTGCGCGCTGAAACAACCGGCGGCGGTCGAGCGCGCGCCGCTGCAGCGCGAACGCTTCTGGTGGAGCTTTAACGCCGGGGAGCCGAAGTCCGATCCGACGAATCCCGATTCCTGGGAGCCCGGCGAGGCCGTGGCCGAACGAGCGTTTACAACTGATGCCACCGGGAAGACGCAGGTCGCTGCGCCGCTGAAGGCGGGAATCTACCGCGCGTCGCTGGAGACGAAGGACCGGTTCGGCAAGAAGGTTACCGCGCGGATGACCGTGCAGGTGGTTGATCCGCGTGAACCGCATTATGGCGTCAAGCTGCCGAATCATTTCGCGTCGCCGAAGTGGTCGGTCGAGCCAGGCGAAAAGCTCTCCGCGCTCTGGGGCACCGGCTACGACACGGGCCGTGCCTTTGTTGAGCTGGAGTGCGACGGCCAGCCGCTGAAGAGCTATTGGACGGCGTCCAACCGGACGCAGGAACTCATCGAACAGCCCGTCACTGAGGAGATGCGCGGCGGGTTGACATTGCGGGTCACCTACGTCCGCGAGAATCGCGCCTACTTCAACGAACACGTCGTGGCTGTGCCGTGGTCGAACAAGCAGCTCACCGTGAAATGGGAGAGCTTCCGATCTAAGCTCCTGCCTGGGCAGAAAGAGACTTGGACGGCCGTCGTGACCGGCCCCGACGCCACGCGCACTGCCGCGGAAATGGTCGCGACGCTTTACGATGCTTCGTTAGATCAATACCTGCCGCACAGCTGGCCGCAGTCGTTCAGCGTGTTCCGGCACGAGAAAGACCGGGTATACGCGGAGTTTGAGAATGGCAGGTTTAATTTCCAGAATGTGCAGAGTTGGAGCCAGCCGCAGCCGAGCCCTGTGTATTGGGATTATCGAGCTTTCCCACCCGATATCATCGCCAACCTCTGGGGCTACGGCTACCTGCCCGCTCCGGGCGCCGCCAGATTAAGCGAGGAGGTTGTGGCCCTGAGCCCGTTCGTAGTTGATGCCAGTGAAGACCGGATAAGTTACAAGGCGACGTCCACCCTGGCTGGCGGCAAGTATGGGAGCAGGGCCGAGGTGGAGGAATTGGCGAAATACAAACTTGGATTTAGCGACCAAGAAGATGCCTCCGCGCCCGCGCCCAAGCCCGATCTCACCAAGGTCGCCGCGCGCAAGAACCTCAACGAAACCGCGTTCTTCTTTCCCCAGCTGCTCGCCGACGACAATGGGGTCGTGAAGATGACGTTCACGATGCCGGAGGCGCTGACCGAATGGAGATTCCTCGGTTTCGCCCACGACAACAAGCTCCGCGCCGGTTTTCTGAGCGACAAGGTTGTCACAACCAAGGATCTGATAGTCGAGCCGAACCCGCCGCGGTTCGTGCGCGAAGGCGACGCGATCGAGTTCACCGTCAAGGTCAGCAATCAGACCGACCAGCCGCAGGCCGGAACCGTGAGACTCACGTTTGCCGACGCCGCGACGCTGCAGCCGGTGGACGATGCGCTCGGCAATCGCGTCACCGAACAGCCCTTCGACCTGCCCGCGAAGCAATCGCGGAGCTACTTTTGGCGGATCGCCGTGCCCGACGGCCTGGGCTTCATCACCTACAAGGCCGTCGGCGCGACCGCGCAGGCCAGCGATGGCGAGGAGGGGTTTCTTCCGGTATTGAGCCGCCGGATACTGGTGACGGAGTCGCTGCCGCTGCCGGTCCGCGGCAAGACGACGAAACGAATTCGAGTTCAAGAAGCTCCTCGACTCCGGCAAATCCGACACGCTGCGCAGCCAGTCGCTGACGGTACAAATGGTGTCGCAGCCCGCGTGGTATGCGGTGATGTCGCTGCCGTACCTGATGGAGTACCCGTACGAATGCAGCGAGCAGATCTTCAACCGGCTCTACGCCAACGCGCTCGCCCGCCACGTCGCCAATTCCGACCCGAAGATCCGCCGCATCTTCGATCTCTGGAAGGGCACGCCGGCGCTCGACAGTCCGCTGGAGAAGAACCAGGACCTGAAGTCGGTGATGCTGGAGGAAACGCCGTGGCTCCGCCAGGCGATGGATGAAAGCCAGGCCCGCCGGAACGTAGGTCTGTTGTTCGATGCCAGCCGGCTCGACGAAGAGATCGGCGCGGACGCTCCGGGAACTCTCCGACCGGCAGCTCAGCGACGGCCTCTGGTCCTGGTTCCCCGGCGGTCCGCCCAGCGACTACATCAGCCTTTACATCGTCACCGGCTTCGGCCGGTTGCGCCACCTCGGTGCGGAGGTGGACGTGGCGCCCGCGATCAAGGCGCTCGGCGGTCTCGATGCGTGGATGACCGACCGCTACCGCGAGATCCGGCGGCGGCCGGACCCGGGCGACTACATCCCGGGGCACCTCGACGCGATCTACCTTTATGCCCGCAGTTTCTTTTTGCCGGACCAGCCAATCGCAGCGGAGCATCGCGAGGCCGTGGACTTCTTCCTCGGGCAATCGCGCAAATTCTGGCTGCGGACCGAGTGCCGGATGTGCCAGGCCCAACTCGCGATTGCGCTGCAGCGATTCGGCGACAAGGAGACACCACAAGACATCATGAAGTCGCTCAAGGAACGCAGCGTCAGCGACGAGGAACTCGGCAGGTACTGGCGCGACGATGAATTGAGCTGGTGGTGGTATCGCGCCCCGATCGAGGCGCAGGCGATGATGATCGAGGCTTTTGCCGAGGTGGCCAACGACGCGCAGTCGGTTGAGGACTGCAAGGTCTGGCTCCTGAAGCAGAAGCAGACGCAGGATTGGAAGACCACCAAGGCCACCGCCGACGCCATCTACGGCCTGTTGTTGCAGGGCGACAACCTTCTCTCCAGCGACGCGCTTGTGGAGGTCTCGCTGGGCAGTGAAACGATCAAGCCGCGAGAAGGTGGAATCCGGCACCGGCTTCTACGAGCAGAAGTTCATCCGCAACGAGATCAAGCCCGCGCTGGGCGAGATCACCGTACGGAAGACCGACGACGGCGTCAGTTGGGGCAGTGTCCACTGGCAGTATCTTGAAGACATGAGCAAGGTGACGCCGCACGAGGGCACGCCATTGAAGCTGAAGAAGACGCTTTTCGTGAAGGAGACGACGGCGAAGGGCCAGGTTCTGAAGCCCGTGACCGGCCCGCTGGCAGTTGGCGACGAGCTGGTGGTACGCATCGAACTGCGCACCGATCGCGACATGGAATTCGTCCACCTGAAGGACCAGCGCGGTAGCGGCACCGAACCGGTGAACGTCTTGAGCGGCTACCGATTCCAGGACGGCCTCGCCTATTACGAAAGCACCCGCGACACCGCCAGCCACTTCTTCATCGATTACCTGCCAAAGGGCGTCTACGTGTTCGAGTACCCGACCCGCGTCCAGCTCAAGGGAAGCTACCAGACCGGCATCGCCGAAATCCAGTGCATGTACGCGCCGGAGTTCAACAGCCACTCGGAGAGCTTCAACCTGGAGGTCAGGTGACCGGTGGCGTTCTAAGCCAGGATTATGCAGTTGTGGGAGCGAGCCTGCTCGCGATTGTAGCCTCTGAATCGCCTGTCCCCCGACTTCGGGACTCGGGGCCTTGAGCCTGTCGAAACGGCTCGGGGTTTTTGTCGAACGGGCGAGTGAACGAACTTTCCGCTCGCTCACGCTCGCAGCTACGTTTGCGTTTGCGGCTACAGTTCAGAGTCAGCCGCTTTATCTCTTTCCCTGTGGCGAAGACGGGTCCGGGGCGGCCGACAGGAGTTCGTCGAGGTCGAGCGGGTGGGTGCCCATGGCGAGGTCGCCGGCCGCGGATCGCGGCCATTGGTCCGGAGGCCTGTCCCGATAGAGCTCCACGCCGTTGTTGTCGGGATCGCGGAGATAGATGGCCTCGCTGACGCCGTGGTCGGCCGCGCCCTCGAGCGGCAGGCCTGCCTGCAGGACGCGGCGCAAGGCATCGGCCAGTTCCGCGCAGGTCGGATACAGGATGGCGACGTGGTACAATCCGGTCGCGCCGGGCGGCGGCGGCTGGCCACCCGCGCTTTCCCAAGTATTGAGGCCGATGTGATGATGGTAGCTGCCAGCCGACAGAAACACCGCCTGGGAGCCGTAGCGCTGCGTGACGGCAAAACCGAGCACGTCGCGATAAAAGGCCAGTGAACGTTCCAGATTGGCCACCTTCAGATGAATATGCCCGATTCGGACCTGCGAATCTGCCGGCAGCGGACGGCCGATGGTTGGGGTGGAAGACATGATTCGTGTTTCTTTCTGTTGAGTATTCCCCGCTGAAGGGGCCGGACCGGGCCGGGCGTCGCGCGGAGCTTTGGCCCGCGCGACCGAGCGAAGAGAGTGCGGGCTGAAGCGTCGTGCTCCCTGGGAACCGTCCAAGCAATGGATGATGGTCAGTTGAGATCGAAAAGGAGAATCTGGGCCGGCTTCGCAGCGACAAGTTCCAGGACGGAGCCCCCAGTCACCGCCGCGGCGTCACCCCGTGCAGCGTCTGGCCGTTCACG